>NZ_JAGPWC010000022.1 GCF_018119405.1 Massilia sp. ST3
CAGCGATACGCAGGCAAACTTGGATCCCGGCCTTCGCCGGGATGACGGTCTTTAAGCTGAAGGCTGAAATACTGCTAGGGATAGCTCCAGCATCCCTAGCACGTCGTACGCGCCACTGGCGCCTGCGAAGGCCGGAACCCAAATTTACTCCGCCGACCACAATCCACAATCGAAGCCGAATGGTAAGCTCCGCCATCCTGGTCCAAATCCAACGAACCACCATGCCGGCGCGCCACCCGCTCTACCCGATCGCTTTTTGCCTTTCCATCAGCGCCAACGCAGCGGAAGCAAAACCGCCGGCCGATTGCGACGGCTTGCCCCGCCTCGCCGTCAAGACTGCCCCCGGCTTCTGCCTCGGCCTGGCTGCAGACAAGCTGAAAGCCCCCCGCGGTCTCGTCGTGCTCCCCGACGGCGACATCATCGTCACCGACATGGGCAGCTGGGAACCGGGGCGAGGAAGCGTCTGGCGGCTCAAGCGTGAAGGCGCCGGCTACCAGAAAACGCTGATGTTCACGCGCCTGGACCGCCCCAATAGCGCAGCGATCGGCCCGGATGGCAAGGTCTATATCGGCATGGCCGGCCGCGTCGCGCGTTTCAACCCAGGCGAGGCGGCGCCCGTGCTCACCGATGTGATTGGCGGCGCGTCCGGCACACCGGGGCTTCCGGCAAAAGGTCGCCACCTGCTGCCCGCCATCGTCTTCGATGCACAGGGAAACCTGTTCGTCAGCGTCGGCTCTGCCAGCGACCACTGTGAGGGTCCGGACGGCACGATGCCACCCGGCTCCACCTGCGCCGAACGCGTCGGCCCGGACGCACTCGGCGTCATCCGGCACTATGCGCTGCGTTGGCCGGAAGGGAAGGTGGCCCGCTGGGAGATCCATGCGCGCGGACTGCGCAATTCCATGGCGATGGCGATCGACCACCGCACGCGGACCTTGTGGCAAGGCGAGAACGCCCGCGACGGCATCCATGCCGCCATGCCCGCGCTAAAGAACGACAACGAACTGCCGCACGACGAGCTGAATGCGATCCGGCGCGGCGGCGATTACGGATGGCCGTACTGCTACGACCAGGGCGTGGCCAGCCCGGAATATCCGGCAGCAAGCTGCAAGGCCTATTTGCCGCCAGCCAGGTTGCTGCCCGCGCACGCCGCACCACTGGGCATGGTGTTCTATACGGGGAACCGGTTTCCGGCCGCCTTCCAGAACAGCCTCCTGATCACCTACCATGGCTATCGCAAGCATGGACACCGCGTCGTCGCCCTGCTCGACAAGGGCGGCGCCGGTCCCGCCGGGGCCAGCGTCACGCTCGTCACCGGGTCGCGCAGGCAGGTCAAAGGCATGGGCGCCCCGGTCGGCATCGGCCTTGGCCCGGACGGTGACGTCTACATCAGCGACGACCACGACGGCATCGTCGTCAAACTGCACCACGAGGTCCAGACGCCGGTCTCCCCGCATGGCGTTACGCCCGAACCGCCTCCAGCGCTACAATAGGCCGATGCGCATCCTCATCGTCGAAGACCATCCCGACATCCTGGCGAACCTGTACGGCTTCTTCGAGCCGAAGGGCCATGTGCTGGATTCCGCCCGCAACGGCTATGGCGGCCTGGCCCTGGCCTCGGAAAACGACTACGACGTCATCATCCTCGACGTCATGCTGCCCGGCCTGAACGGCCTGGAGCTGTGCCAGAAGCTGCGCACGGAACTGGGCAAGACCACGCCCGTTCTCATGCTGACGGCGCGCGACAGCCTGCCCGACAAGGTGGCCGGCTTCGACAGCGGCGCCGACGACTATCTCGTCAAGCCCTTCTCGCTGGTGGAGCTCGAGGTGCGCCTGAAAGCCCTGGTGCGGCGCTCCGCCGGCGCCCACGGCGTCAGCAGCACCCTGCGCTTCGGTGAACTCAGCTACGACCCGGATACCCAGGAAGCCGCGCGCGCCGGCGTGCCGGTCACGCTCACCAAGACCGGCTACGTCCTGCTGCGCACCCTGATCGCCGCCGCGCCGCGCATCGTTACCCGCGAAGCGCTGGAGCAGGCCGTGTGGGGCGAGGACCGGCCCGACAGCGATGCACTGCGCACCCACATCCACGCGCTGCGCCAGGCCATCGACAAGCCCTTCGCCACGCCGATGCTGCAGACGGTCGCCGGCGTCGGCTACAAGCTGGTCCAGCACGATGGCCCGCGCTGAATCGCTACGGCGGCGCATCGTCGTCGCCTTCCTCCTGTTCGGCCTCGTTTCCACGGTGCTGTTCGGCGTGATCGCCGCCGTGGCTGTCGAGGGCATCGAGGTCCAGCTGGTCGACAATCGGCTCGCCGCCGCCGCCGCGTGGGCGGCGCCGCGCCAGGCGGCCGGCCTGGGCGTGGACATGCCCTCCGGCCTGCGCTTCCACCGCAAGGACACCATTCCCGCGCCGCTGCGCGGCCTCGCCGACGGCGTGCACAAGATCGACGTCGGGGATACGCGCCTGCACGTGCTCGCAGGCCACGACGCGGCCGGGCGCTGGGTCCTGGTCGACCACGAGAGCGACTACGACAAGATCGAACTGGTCGTGTATTCCATGTACGCCGTATGCTTCTGCGGCTTCCTGCTGTTCGCCGCCATGCTGGGACGCTTTCTGGGCGCGCGCGTGGTGACGCCGATCCGCCAGCTGGCCGATTCCGTCGGCGCCGAGCGCCAGCCCACCCAGCTCACCACACGCCAGGACGAGCTGGGCGTGCTGGCCCGCGCGCTCGAGACCCATACCCGCGAACTGCGCGAAGTCCTCGACCGCGAACGCTATTTCACGGGCGACGTCAGCCACGAGCTGCGCAGTCCCCTCACCGTCATCATGGGCGCCGCCGAGATCCTGATGGACGGGACCCACCCCGCCGCCGTGCGCGCGCCGGCCGAACGCATCTACCGCGCCGCGCGCGAGGCGGCAGAATGCGTGACCGTGCTGCTGATGCTTGCGCGTGCGCCCGAGCTCAAGGCCCAGCCGCCGGTCGACGTCGACGACATCGCCGGCGACGAGGTCGAACGCTACCGGTCCCTGGTCGCGCACAAGCCGGTCAAGCTGCGCTACCTCGACGGCGAGGCCTTCAGTGTGCATGCCCCGCGCGAGCTGTGCGCCGCGGCGATAGGCAACTTGGTGCGCAATGCTTGCCAGTACACCGAGCGCGGCGAGGTTTCGGTGCTGGTGAGGAAGGGCCAGGTCGTGGTCGAGGACACCGGCCCGGGCTTGCCGGCGGCCGTGCGCGCCACCCTGGGCCAGGGCGGCGCCACGCCGTCCACCGGATCCTCGGGCACGGGACTTGGTCTCGCGCTTGCGCGCCGCATCTGCGACTACCTGGGCGCCCGCTTCGACTACGAAGACCGGCCCGGGGGCGGCAGCCGCTTCACGATCAGCTTTTTCCCGCCGGCCGGTCCAGGCTTAACGCCATCTTAACGCCGCGTTGACGCGCCATTGACGAGCAGCCCGCTATCTTGTGCGGGTAAGGCGGCCGCACCTGGCCACCCATGCTTCACGGTGGTATTACTTGGACAAGATCGTTTCACCGCGCATCAGCGCACCCATGCTCATCCTGGCGATGTCGCTGCTGCTCGCGACCGCCGGCAACCTCAGCTTCTGGTCCACCTTCGTCCACGCCGCAGGCGGACTGAGCTTGCCGCACCTGCCCCTGCTGGCCGGCGCCTTCGCCATCGTCGTCCTGTTCTTCAACGCGCTGCTGACCCTGGCCAGCTTCCGCTTCGTCGCCAAGCCGGTTTTGATCGCGGTGCTGCTGACGGCGTCCTGCGCCAGCTACTTCATCCACGAATACGGCATCGTGATCGACAAGGCCATGATCCAGAACGTGTTCGAGACCGACGTGCGCGAAGCGGGCGAACTGCTCAACTGGAAGCTCGCGCTGTCGGTCGGCCTGTCCGGTGTCCTGCCTTCGCTGTTCGTGGCGCGCGCCCGCATCCAGTTCCCGCAGGGCGTGCGCGGGGTGCTGCGCCGCTCCGGCATCGCCGCCGGCTCGCTGGCCCTGGCCGCGCTGCTGCTGGTCCTGTTCTTCAAGAGCCTGGCGCCGGCCCTGCGCGAGCACCGCGAGCTGCGCTACCTGCTCACGCCGACCAATTACATCCAGGCCCTGCACGGCTACCTGCGCAACAAGTGGCGCGCGCCGGTGGCGATCGCGCCGCTGGGGCGCGACGCCGTGAAGGGCCGGGCCTGGGCCGGCCAGGCGCGCAAGACCGTGACCGTGATCGTGGTCGGCGAAACGGCGCGGGCCCAGAATTTTTCGCTCAACGGCTACGCCCGCGACACCAACCCGAGGCTGGCGCGCGAGTCCGGCCTGGTCAACTTCTCGAACGTGCAGTCCTGCGGCACCGCGACGGCGGTTTCGGTGCCCTGCGTGTTCTCGTCGCTGGGGCGCGAACGCTATGACGGCGACAAGGCCTACCATCAGGAGGGGCTGCTGGACGTGCTGGCGCATGCGGGCTTCCGCGTGGTCTGGCTGGATAACAACTCCGGCTGCAAGGGAGCCTGCGACCGCGTCGAGTTTCGCGACCTGTCCTCGCCCACGCCCGGCGCCGCCCATTGCGCGAGCGACGAATGCTACGACGAACGCCTGCTCGAAGAACTCCCGCAGCTGATCAAGGACGACAGCCGCGACCTAGTGGTCGTGCTGCACCAGAAGGGCAGCCATGGACCGGCTTATGCCAAACGCTATCCAGAGGGTTTCGGCCGCTTTGGCCCGGTGTGCGACACCAGCGAATTCGAGAAGTGCGCGCGCGAGTCCATCGTCAACGCCTACGACAACACCATCCTGTACACCGACACATTCCTGGCCCGGACCATCGCCCTGCTGCGCGGGACGGAAGGCGTGGACACGGCCATGCTCTATTTCTCCGACCACGGCGAGTCGCTCGGCGAAGGCAACATGTACCTGCATGGCGCGCCTTACCTGTTCGCACCCGCCGAGCAGACCCACGTGCCGATGATGCTGTGGATGTCGGAGCGCTTCAGCGAGCGTTTCAATATCGACCGCACCTGCCTGGCGGCGCGGCGCCAGCAGCCGCTCTCGCACGACAACGTCTTCCATTCGGTACTCGGCATGCTCGACGTGAACACAGCCGTGCTGAATCCCAAGCTCGACCTGTTCCATGCCTGCGTCCGCGGTTCCTGAAGCGGCGCGCGCACGATCAGCACCGCACCAGTTGTTGAGCAAGGCAGCCATCCGGCGCATCGCCGCCGGCCTGGCCGCCTGCGCCTGGCTCATCTACTGGCTGGGCGCCTGCACCGACGTCGACCTGCGCCTGGCCGACGCCATGTTCGATGCCAGGCTTGGCCTCTTCCCCTGGCGCGACGCGTGGCTGGCGGACACCTTCAACCACAGGATCCTCAAGGCGATCCTGACCGTGGCCGCGGCGTCAGGCGTCACTGCCGCCCTTGCGGATGCGATCTGGCCGCGCGCGCACCTCGCCGCCGTGCACCGCCTGCGCCTGCGTATCGTCGCGCTCTCGGCCGCGCTGGTGCCGCTCGCGACCAGCCTGCTCAAGGCCCACAGCATCGCGCACTGCCCCTGGGACCTGGCCCGCTATGGCGGCGCCGAACCCTATGTGCGCATCTTCGAGGCGCTGCCGCTGGGGACGGTGGCCGGACACTGCCTGCCGGCCGGCCATGCGTCCAGCGCCCTGTGGCTGGTGTCGCTCGTGGTGTGCTGGCTGCCCGGCGCGCCGCGCAGGGCGCTGCTGGCCGCCGCGCTCGCGCTGGCGGGCGGCTTCGCCGTCGGCTGGATGCAGCAGCTGCGCGGCGCCCACTTCCTGACGCATACCCTGTGGTCGATGTGGATCGCCTGCGCCATCGTGTTCGCGCTGGTGCTGCTAGGGCAGCGGTCCGGCAAACGGCAGGCGGACGCCATACTGGACGGCGTGCCAGGCTGAGGCCTGCCCCGCATCAGCGCGGGTTCCGCGGCTTGCGGCACCATGCGAAGACCCCACGACAGGAGACGACGATGGAGCAGCCGGCACTGCGCGACAAGCTGACGGAACCCATGAACGCGGGGCGGCTGACATCGTTATGACATATAGGTAATTTCGACAAGCTCATTCCCCCAAGACCTAGCCGTATCTATACTGTGTTCTCCTGACATCACACAAGCGCTACGATGATTCCGCTCCGTCCTGCCCTCCACACATCCTTGCTGGGGCTGGCCGCCTCCCTTGCGCTGGCATGCGCCTCGGCGGCCCATTCGAATCCGCTACCGGCAGGATGCGACCGGGGCGAACAAGGGCGCATGCCGCTCACCTTCACCGAAGACCTGCGTCCCATCGGGAAGGCCAGCATCAACGGCGAGAGCGTTCCCGTCATGCTGAGCACGGGCGCCCCGGAGTCGGTCGTGCTCAACAAGAAAGTCCTGGAGCGTCTCGGCATTGCCGTGCGCACTTCGAGCGGATTCATGGCGGCCCAGGATGCGCGCAACCCGACCGGCCAGGACATCATCCGCGACAACGTCCAGCACGCCATGCTCAAGGAATTCTCGTTCGGGCGCGCCAAGAGCCAGGACGTCGAGTACATGGTCGAGGACTTCATGGACGACAGCTTCGGCGTGCGCCTGGGCGCGCGCAGCCTCCTGCAGGCGGACCTGGAAATCGCCCTGGACGAGGGGCACCTCAAGTTCTTCAAGCCCGCCGGCTGCTTCAAGGAGCATCTGGCGTACTGGGATCCCGACGCGGTGCCGGTCACCGCGCGGGCCGATCCGTGGCAGCGCGATCCGCGCTTCGTGTTCAGCGTGCGCATCGGCGGCAAGGACGTCTGGGCCTTGCTCTCGACGGCGACTCCGTATTCCTACCTGCCCAAGGCGGTCGCCACCCGCCTGGGCCTGACGCCGGAGTCGCCCGGCGCCGTGCGCGAAGAACCGCTGCCGGGCCAGGACGCGGACCAGCCGGTCTGGAAGGTGCCGGTGGCGCAGATGGCCATCGGCGCCCTCGAGGTGAAGAACATCGACCTGCGCGTGATGGACTTGCCGCACTCGGGCGAGATCATGGTGCTGGGCGCCGATTTCCTGCACCGTCACCGCGTCTACATGGCGCGTGACCAGAAGCTGGTGTATTTCTCGCCGATCAAGCAGCCGAAGGTCTGGAAGCGCGGCTCGGTCAAGGTGATTCCGCAGGCCTTGGGCAAAGCGGGCTTGTAGGCGCCGCGCTCACTCGGTGGTGGCCGTGACCGGCGCCGCTTCCTTGGCCATCTTCTGCCCGCGGCTGATGCTGTCGCCATCGTTGCGGCGCAGGCGCCGGAACACGAAGGCCGAGATCACGGTGAGCACCGCCAGCGTGGCGAAGCCATGGTGCAGGGCGCGCGTCACCTGCGCGTGATCGGTCTGCGGCACGCCGCCCAGGAACCAGGCCGTCACGATCGACCCCGCCGCCAGGCCGAAGCTCATCGACAGCTGCTGGAATGAGCTCGAGATGGTGCTCGCCATGCTCGAGTCCTGCGGTTCGATGTCTGCATAGGCCAGGGTATTCATGCTGGAGAACTGCAGCGAGTTGAAGAAACCCTGCAGCAGGCTGATGGCCACGATCGCGTAGAGCGGCGTGCCCGTTCCCACCAGGGTGAACAGGGCGATGGTGAGGCCGATGCAGACCGTGTTCACCACCAGCACCTGGCGGTAGCCGAAGCGTCCCAGCAGCCTGGAGGCGAACAGCTTCATGCCCATGGCGGCTGCAGCCGCAGGCATCATCAGGAGGCCCGATTGCCAGGCCGGCAGTCCCAGGCCGAGCTGGTAGAGCAGGGGCAGCAGGAAGGGCAGGCCGCCGACGCCGAGCCGGGTGACGAAGCCGCCCAGCACCGCGATGCGGAAGGTGCGCACCTTCAGCAGCGCCAGGCGCAGCAGCGGATGCTTGATGCGGCAGGCGTGCCAGGCGTAGGCGCCCAGCAGGGCCGCCGACAGCGCGAACAGCAGGCCCGCCGTGAACGGCGCCAGCGTGTGCTCGCCGAAGACTTCCAGCAGCCAGGACAGGATGGCGGTGCCGCTGCTGAACAGGATCAGCCCGGGCACGTCGAGCGGCCGCCGCTCCTCGGCCTGGTAGTCCGGCATGTGGCGCCACACGAAGTAGAGCGCCAGCAGGCCGACCGGCACGTTGACGAAGAAGATCACCCGCCACGAGGTCCAGTGCACGATCAGGCCGCCCACCGTGGGGCCGAGCAGGGGACCGATCAGGGCCGGGATGATCACGAAGTTCATCGCGCCCAGCAGCTCGTTCTTGGGAAAGGTGCGCACGATGGCCAGGCGCCCGACCGGCATCATCATGGCCCCGCCCAGGCCCTGCAGCAGGCGCGCGGCGGTCATCATGCCCGCATTGAGCGACAGCCCGCACAGCACCGACGCCAGGGTGAAGACCGCGATCGCGATGAAGAACACGCGCCGCGTGCCGAAGCGGTCGGCCATCCAGCCGCTGACCGGAATGCCCACCGCCAGGCCGAGGATGTAGCTGGTGACGACCGACTTGAGGCTGAGCGGGGTGACGCCGAGGCTGGATGCGATGCTGGGGATGGCCGTATTGACGATGGTGGCGTCGAGCTGCTCCATGAACAGGGCAGTGGCGACCAGCCACGGCAGGTAGCGCTTGAAGCTTGCGGATGCGGTACTGGATGGGGTCAATCGGGCCTCGGCAGGGTCACGCGCCGCAGCGGGCGGTGTTGGCCGATTGTGTCACAAATCGGCGCAGGCCCGCGCCACGTGCGGACCTGCGCCGAGGAGCAGCGCGACAGCGGCTTAGAAGCGCCAGGCTGCGCGCGCCACCAGCCAGTTGGCGCCGGCGTTCGGGCTCTTGATGCTGCCGTTCGAGTAGTGCTGGAAGCGCAGGCCCAGGTCCCACTTCGGCGTGGTATAGCCGACGCCCACGTGGTCGGCGAACTGGAAGGCGGTCGACAGTTCCTTGTCCTCGTTCTTGTACAGCTTCGAGAACATGCTGATGCCGATGCCGGCCTCGGCATACCAGCCCAGCTTGTCGTCGGCCTGGTAGCGGAATACCGGGGTCAGGCCGGCCACGGCGATGGTCTTCTTCTGGCCCGGCACGTTGCGGTAGGCCTCGAGGCGCCAGGCGGCCAGGTTGGCGTCCCAGTAGCCCGACAGGTGGCGGCCGCCGGACGAGAACCAGCGCTGGTCCCAGTCCGACTGGACGGCCACGCGGGCCATTTTCTGCTGCGGATTGGTGCCGAATTCGACGGAGGCGGAATCGATCCAGCCATCGGCCGCATGGCCGGCCTGGGCGAACAGGGCGGCGCTGACGAAGCCCAGCGCGGCGCCGATTTTTTTCATCATCTTCATGTTTAGCCTTGGAAATGGAAGTGGAGCTCGTCAATGAGTCTGGCACTATTGGCGAATGCGGTATTGTACTTGTGTGAACAAAGTCGCGCTGACGGCCCCCAAGCCATGCGGCGCAGGTATCATAGGCGCCCGCCGCATATTGAACCGGATCGAACATGGCCGAACCAACCATCACTCCCCTGTATCCCCTTGCCGCCCCCATGGAGCGCCAGGTGGAAGCCGCCGTGCTGCCGCACGACCCCGTCGCCGAGCACATCGCCGCCCACCTGGGCGCGCCCTCCATGGTGTTCCACGACACCGTGGCCGACCCGGTCCAGGTCGACATCCACGTGATTCCCGCGGGACCGCAGTATCCCTTCCTGCGCCTGGTGACCTCGGGCATGAGCCAGAACGCGATGACGACACCGGAGGGCGCGCCGCCCTACGGCGAGCTGATGATGTCGCTGCCGCCCGACTGGAAGCTGGACGAGGAAGCGGTCAAGGACGAGCGCTGGTACTGGCCGGTGGCCCTGCTGCGCCACCTGGCCCACTATCCGCACCAGCAGGCGACCTGGATCGGGCTGGGCCACACGGTGCCGAACGGCAGCCCGGCCAAGCCCTACGCGAGCGGCGTCAAGTTCGAGGGCGCCATCCTGCTGCCGCCGGTGTCGGCGCCCGAACCCTTCCATTCGGTAAGCGTGGACGGCAAGGACGTGTATTTCCACTGCGTGGTGCCGCTCTACAAGGAGGAACTGGACCTGGTGCGCCGCCGCGGCTTCCCCGAGCTGCTCGACAGGTTCAACGACAAGAACGTCACCGACGTGGTGGTCCCGGACCGCGTGAACACGGTCAAGAAGAAGTTCCTGGGACTGTTCTGATGGACCGGCCCGTCGTTGCCTTTCTGGGCATCGGCCTGATGGGCGGGCCGATGGCGGCGCGGCTGGCGCAGGCCGGGCACCCGGTGCGCGCCTGGAACCGCACCCACGCCAAGGCCGAGGCCCTGCGCGGGCAAGGTGTCGATGCCCGCACGCGGCTGGAGGACGCCGTCGCCGGCGCGCACATCGTCATCTCGATGCTGGAAGCCGGTCCCGTGGTGGACGAGGTGATGCGCACCGCGTTGCCCGCGCTGGCGCCCGGCGCCCTGTGGATCGACATGAGCTCGACCCGGCAGGACGAGGCGCTGGCTTTCCACACCCTGCTGCTTGCCAACGGCTGCCGCTTCCTCGACGCGCCGGTGTCCGGCGGCGTGGGCGGCGCGGAGAGCGGCCAGCTGGCCATCATGGCGGGCGGCGCGCCGGCCGATTTCGACGAAGCCGCGCCGGTGCTGGCGGCGATGGGCACGCCGCGCCTGGTCGGTCCCGCGGGCAGCGGGCAGGTGGCCAAGCTGTGCAACCAGCTGATCGTGGGCGCGACCCTCAATGTAGTGGCCGAGGCGCTGCTGCTGGCGCAGGCCGCGGGCGCCGATCCGGCCCAGGTGCGCGAAGCGATCCGTGGCGGCTTCGCGGGCAGCCGCATCCTGGAGGTGCACGGCCAGCGCATGCTGGACCGGAATTTCGTGGCCGGCGGACAGGTGAAGAGCCAGCTGAAGGACTTGCACAATGTGCTGGCCGCCGCCGGCGCGGCCGGGCTGGCGCTGCCGGTGACCGAACTGGTGACGCGGCAGTACGAGGCGATCGCGGGGGACTTCCCGCAGGCCGATCACGCGGCGGCGCTGATTGCGCTGGAGCGCATGAATCCCGGGCAGCGGCTGGGCGATGCCCCGGACGTAGGGTTGGCGGCTACGCCGCCGACCCTACGGCTCAGGCCGCCGGCAGGCTCATTTCGACCAGCTTCACCCAGTAGCTGGCCCCGATCGGCAGCAGGTTGTCGTTGAAGTCATAACTTCCATTGTGCAGCTGGCACGGCCCCAGCCCGTGCCCGCCCGTGCGGTGCTCGCCTTCGCCATTGCCGATGAACACATAGCACCCCGGCTTTTCCTGCAGCATGAAGGCGAAATCCTCCGCCCCCATGGTCGGCTCGACATCCGTGTCGACCCGCTCCTGTCCCACCACCGCGCGCATCGCCTCGATGGCGAAGGCGGTCTGCTCGGCATGGTTCACCAGTGGCGGATAGTTGCGCTTGAAATTGAATTCGACCTTGGCATTGAAGCCGGCCGCCACGCCCGCGGCGATCTCGTTCATGCGGCGTTCGATCAGGTCCAGCACACCCGTCGTGAAGGTGCGCACCGTACCGACCAGCTCGGCTTCGTCCGGGATCACGTTGGTGGCGCTGCCCGCATGGATTTGCGTGATCGACAGCACCGCCGTGTCCAGCGGGTTCTTTTCGCGCGAGATGATGGTCTGCCAGCTCTGGGCAATCTGCACCGCCACCATCACCGGGTCGACGCCCCGGTGCGGCTGGGCCGCGTGCGCGCCCTTGCCGCGCACCACCACGCGGAATTCGTTACTCGAGGCCATCATCGGCCCGGCCACTACGCCGAAGCTGCCTTCGGGAATGCCCGGCCAGTTGTGCATGCCGTACACGGCATCCATCGGGAACTGTTCGAACAGGCCGTCGTCCATCATGCGCCTGGCGCCGCCGCCGCCTTCCTCGGCGGGCTGGAAGATCACGTAGACGGTGCCGTCGAAGTTGCGGTGCTGCGCCAGGTAGTGGGCCGCGCCCAGCAGCATGGCGGTATGGCCGTCATGGCCGCAGGCGTGCATCTTGCCCGGGTTGGTCGAGGCGTGCGGGAAGCGGTTCAGCTCCTGCATCGGCAGCGCATCCATGTCGGCGCGCAGGCCGATCGCGCGGCTGGACGTGCCGCCCTTGATGATGCCGACCACGCCGGTCAGCCCCAGGCCGCGCACGATGGGAATGCCCCAGGCCGTCAAGCGCTCGGCCACCATGTCGGCGGTGCGCACTTCTTCGTAGCACAGCTCCGGGTGGGCGTGCAGGTCGCGGCGGATAGCCTGCAACTCGGTCTGGAAAGCGAGTATGGGTTCCACTAGCTTCATCAGGGTCTCCTAATTTTGTCATGCAGCTTGTTGTGTTTGCATTGCATGATTTGAACTATTGTAGCCTGCCTCAAACAGTCTTGACAGAGGAGGGCGCAGAGCCCGTGGGAATCGTATAAAGTATTGGTTTCACGCAGTTTTTTCCTGCGGCCTCACCATACCAAAAGAACATGACCACCACCCAAGTCCGTGCGACCTGCCCCCACGATTGCCCCGATACCTGCGCCTTGCTCGTCACCGTCGAAGACGGCGTGGCGACCGAGGTGAAGGGCGATCCGGAGCATCCGACCACGGCCGGGGTGCTGTGCACCAAGGTGTCGCGCTACGTCGAGCGCACCTACCACGCCGACCGCCTGCTGTACCCGATGCGCCGCGTGGGCCGCAAGGGCGAGGGCAAGTTCGAACGCATCAGCTGGGACGAGGCGCTGGATACCATCGCCACGCGCCTGAAGGACATCGCCGCGCGCGATCCGCAAGCCATCCTGCCCTACAGCTACGCCGGCACCATGGGCCTGGTGCAGGGCGACTCGATGTCGCTGCGCTTCTTCAACCACCTGGGCGCCTCGCTGCTCGACCGCACCATCTGCGCCACGGCCGGCGCCACCGGCTACAAGTACACCATCGGCGGCTCGGTAGGCACCGACATCGAGGAATTCCAGAACGCGAAACTGATCCTGATCTGGGGCGGCAACCCGATCGCCTCCAACCTGCACTTCTGGATGCGGGCCCAGGAAGCCAAGCGCCGCGGCGCCACCCTGGTCGCGATCGATCCCTACCGCTCGCTGACGGCCGAGAAGTGCCATCAGCACATCGCGCTGCTGCCGGGCACCGACGCCGCGCTGGCGCTGGGCATGATGCACGTGCTGATCCAGGAAGACCTGCTCGACCACGACTACATCGGCAAGTACACGCTCGGCTTCGAGGAACTGAAGGCGCGCGCGCGCGAATGGACGCCGGAGCGCACCGCCGCCACCTGCGGCATCACGGTGGAAGAAGTGGTGGAGCTGGCGCGCCTCTACGGCCAGACCGCGAAGCGCGGCGAGGCTGCCGCGATCCGCATGAACTACGGCCTGCAGCGCGTGCGCGGCGGCGGCATGTCGGTGCGTAACATCGCCTGCCTGCCGGCCCTGGTCGGCGCCTGGCGCCACCCGGCCGGCGGCGTCCAGCTGTCGACCTCGGGCACCTTCCCGACCGACCGCGCGGCCCTGCAGCGCCCCGACCTGCTCAAGGGCCGCGCCCCGCGCACGATCAACATGACCACCATCGGCGACGACCTGCTCAAGGACGCCTCGCCCGAGTTCGGCCCCAAGATCGAGGCCGTCATCGTCTACAACGCCAACCCGCTGGCGATCGCGCCGGACTCCAGCAAGGTGCAGCGCGGCTTCGAGCGCGAGGACCTGTTCACCGTGGTGCTGGAGCACTTCCGCACCGACAGCGCCGATTACGCAGACATCCTGCTGCCGGCCACCACCCAGCTCGAGCACGTCGACGCCCACCTGGCCTATGGCCACCTGTACATGATGGCCAACAACGCGGCCGTGGCGCCGGTCGGCGAGGCCAAGCCGAACACCGAATTCTTCCGCCTGCTGGCGGCGCGCATGGGCTTCGACGACCCCTGCTTCAGCGAGACCGACGACCAGCTCGCGGCCCAGGCCTTCAACAAACAGGATGCGCGCGCGGTCCACTTCGACTGGGAATCGCTCAAGCGCAAGGGCTGGCAGAAGCTGAACATGCCGGCCGCCCCGTTTGCCGAAGGCGGCTTCCCGACCCCGTCGGGCAAGTGCGAGTTTTATTCGAGCACCATGGCGCGCGACGGACTCGACCCGGTCCCGGCCTATATCGCACCATATGAATCGGCCGCCTCCAACCCGGAACTGGCCGCAAGGTATCCGCTGGCGATGATCTCTCCACCGGCGAGGAACTTCCTCAACTCAACGTTTGTCAACGTGCAGAGCCTGCGCGCCACCGAGGGCGAGCCGCACCTCGATATCCACCCGAACGACGCCGCCGTACGCGGCATCGCGCATGGGGATATGGCGCGCATTTTTAACGACCGCGGCTCCTTCGTCGCCCGCGCACGCGTGACCGACAAGGCGCGTCCGGGGCTGGTGGTGGGCTTGTCCATCTGGTGGAAGAAGTTGTCCTCCGATGGCAAGAACGCCAATGAAGTCACCAGCCAGCGTCTGACCGACATGGGCAGGGCGCCCACTTTCTACGACACCCTGGTGCAGGTCGAAAAGGCCGCACCGACAACACGAGATGAAACCCTCTAGATTTTCCCAGGCCTTCCGGCCCATGATGGCCGCCGCAGCGGCGGCCCTGATGTTGTCAAGCTGCTCATCCCTCTCCTACTACAGTCAAGCCGCGCAAGGCCAGCTTGAATTGCTGACCGATTCGCGCCCCATCGACGACTGGATCGCCGATCCCGGCACCAACGTGAAACTGCGCCACCGTCTCGAGACGGCGCGCCAGATCCGCCGCTACGCGATCCAGGAAATGAAGCTGCCCGATAACGGCAGCTATACCAACTACACCCACCTCAAGCGTCCCTATGTGCTGTGGAACGTGGTAGCCACGCCCGAGCTCTCGCTCAAGCCCATGCAATGGTGCTTTCCGGTGGCCGGCTGCGTGAACTACCGCGGCTACTACAGCAAGGCCGAGGCCCAGGCCTTCGCCAAGGAGCTGCGCGCCAAGGGCCACGACGTCGAGGTGGGCGGCGTGCCGGCCTACTCGACCCTGGGCTGGTTCAGCGATCCCCTGATCTCGACCTTCATCAACTATCCGGACGCCCAGCTGGCGCGCATGCTGTTCCACGAGCTGGCGCACCAGGTGGCCTATGTGGCGGGCGACTCGCAGTTCAACGAATCCTTCGCCAGCGCGGTGGAAGAGGCCGGCGTGGAAGGCTGGCTGGAGCGCTTCGGCAACCCGGCCATGCGCGACGCCTACGACCGCTATGCGGCGCGCAAGAAGGATTTCCTGGGGCTGCTGCTCAAGTACCGCGGCGAGCTGGATCGTACTTACAAGAGCTTCGCCCCCGACAGCGACAAGCGCATCGCCAAGGCGCGCCTGTTCCTGGCCCTGAAGGACGACTACCAGGTGCTCAAGGCGAACTGGGGCGGCTATGCCGGCTACGACAAGTTCTTCGAGGAGCCGCTCTCGAACGCCCACCTGGCCTCGATCGCCACCTACAACGACTTCGTGCCCGCTTTCCGCGCCTTGCTGCAGCGCGAAAGGAGCTGGAACGGCTTCTACAAGGCGGTCAACCAGCTCGCCAAGCTCGACAAGGCGGACCGGCACCGGGTGCTCAAGAAGCTGGGCGCCACGACCACGCCGGCGCCGCTCGTGGTGCAGCGCAGCATGGTTGGCGCAAGGTAGAGGACGCGTTCCAATCGCGCCGAAAGCGCTTGCGCGTAGCAGCACTGCCCGATAGCATCATCATCAGCGATAACAAAGGCACAAGCTACGCGCGCGCGCGCGCAGCACCAGCCAGGCGCTCGACCACAACGATAACTATTTTCGAGACAGAGGCAACCAATGGACAAAATTTGGCTGAAGTCGTATCCCCCGGGCGTCCCTACGGAGATTGATCCAAATCAATACCGTTCATTGGTGCATTTGCTGGATGAGTCGTTCAGCAAGTACGCTGACCGCAACGCGTATGTGTGCATGGACAAGTTCATGACCTATCGCGAGCTGGATGCGTACTCGAAGAAGCTGGCGGCCTGGCTGCAAAGCCGCGGCATGGCGCCGGGCGCACGGGTGGCGATCATGATGCCGAACGTGTTGCAATACCCGATCGCCATCGCGGCCATCCTGCGCGCCGGCTTCACCGTGGTCAACGTCAACCCGCTGTACACCGCGCGCGAGCTCGAGCACCAGATCAAGGACTCGGGGAGCGAAGCGATCATCGTGCTGGAGAACTTCGCCCACACGGTGCAGCAGGTGCTGGGCAAGACCCCGCTGCGCCATGTGGTGGTGGCGAGCATGGGCGAGATGCTGGGCGGCGTGAAGGGCATGCTGGTCAACTTCGTGGTGCGCAGCGTGAAGAAGATGGTGCCGGACTTCGCCCTGCCGAACATGGTGCGCTTCAAGGACGCGCTGGCGCAAGGCAGCCGCATGCCGTTCAAGGCGGCCGAGCTGAAGGCGGACGACGTGGCTTTCCTGCAGTACACGGGCGGCACCACCGGGGTGTCGAAGGGCGCCACGCTCACGCACCGCAACGTGATCGCCAACCTGCTGCAGACCGAAGCCTGGGCCGCGCCCGGCCTGACGGGGATCGCGCCGGGCGAGCAGACGGTGACGATCTGCGCGCTGCCGCTGTACCACATCTTCGCGCTGACGGCCTGCGCGATGTGGGGCATGCGCAGCGGCGGCCTGAACGTGTTGATTCCGAATCCGCGCGACATCCCGGGCTTCGTGAAGGAGCTGGCCAAGTACCGCTTCCACATGCTGCCGGCGGTGAACACGCTGTACAACGCGCTGGTGAACAACCCGGAATTCGCCAAGCTCGATTTCTCGTCGCTGCAGTTCTCGGTGGGCGGCGGGATGGCGGTGCAGAAGACGGTCAACGACAAGTGGCGCCAGATCACCGGCACCGGCATCACCGAGGCCTACGGGCTGTCGGAGACCTCGCCGCTGGCGACCGCCAACCGCGGCGACGTGACGGACTTCACCGGCACCATCGGCCTGCCGGTATCGTCGACCGAGGTCGCGATCCTGGACGACGAGGGCCGCGAGCTGCCCCACGGCCAGGTCGGCGAGATCGCGATCCGCGGCCCGCAGGTGATGGCGGGCTACTGGAACCGGCCGGACGAGACGGCCAAGGTCATGACGGCGGAAGGTTTCTTCAAGACCGGCGACGTGGGCGTGATGGATGAGGGCGGCTACGTGAAGATCGTCGACCGCAAGAAGGACATGATCCTGGTGTCGGGCTTCAACGTCTATCCGAACGAACTGGAAGGCGTGATCGCCGCCCATCCGGGCGTGCTGGAATGCGCCGTGGTCGGCGTTCCCGACCCGCATTCGGGCGAAGCGGTGAAGGTGTTCGTGGTGCGCAAGGACCCGAACCTGACGACCGAGCAGCTGATGGACTACTGCAAGCAGCAGCTCACCGGCTACAAGAAACCGAAGTACATCGAATTCCGCGACGAGCTGCCCAAGACCAACGTCGGCAAGATCCTGAGGCGGGCGCTGAGGGACGAGAAGCAAGCGGCGTAGCTAGCGTAGCGGAATTCGGCTGGCGCGGGCCGCCCGGCAGGGCGGCTTGCGCTTTTTAATGGAACCAATATGGAAGGTAAGGCACAGATGGACAAATTTTGGCTTGGATCGTACGAGAAAGGCGTCGTGCCGGAAATCGACCCGACGCAGTACCGCTCCCTGACCCATTTGCTGGAGGAAGCCTTCCGCAAGTACGCGGACCGCAAGGCCTACGCCTGCATGGGCAAGTCCATCACCTATGCCGAACTCGATGCGATGTCGCAGCGCGTGGCGGCCTGGCTGCAGAACCGCGGCCTGAAGCCCGGCGCGCGCGTCGCGCTCATGATGCCGAACATCCTGCAATACCCGGTGGCGCTGGCGGCCGTCCTGCGCGCCGGCTACGTGGTCGTCAACGTCAATCCGCTCTACACCCCGCGCGAGCTGCAGCACCAGCTGACCGACTCGGGCGCCGAAGCCATCGTGGTGCTGGAGAATTTCGCACACACGCTGGAGCAGGTGGTTGGCAAGACGAGCGTCAAGCACGTCGTGATCGCCTCCATGGGCGACATGCTGGGCCTGAAGGGCCTGCTGGTCAACCTGGTGGTGCGCAAGGTCAAGAAGATGGTGCCGGGCTACTCGGTGCCGGGCGCCGTCGCCTTCAACCGCGTGCTGGCCGAAGGCGCGCGCCTGACCATGAAGCCGGTCACCATCGGCCATGACGATATCGCCTTCCTGCAGTACACCGGCGGCACCACCGGCGTGTCGAAGGGCGCCGTGCTCCTGCACCGCAACGTGATCGCCAACGTGCTGCAGAACGAAGCCTGGTTCGCGCCGACCCTGGCGCGCCTGAAGCCGGGCGAGCAGGCGCAATATGCCTGCGCGCTGCCGCTGTACCACATCTATGCGCTGACCGTGTGCGCCCTGATGGGCATGCGCACCGGCGGCATGAACCTCCTGATCCCGAACCCGCGCGACATCCCGGGCTTCGTCAAGGAGCTGTCCAAGTACCGCATCAACGTGTTCCCGGCCGTGAACACCCTGTACAACGGCCTGCTGAACAATCCGGAATTCTCCAAGCTGGACCATTCCAGCCTGATGGTCTGCCCGGGCGGCGGCATGGCGGTGCAGAAGCCGGTCGCCGACAAGTGGCTGAAAGTCACCGGCGCGCCGATCGTCGAAGGCTACGGCCTGTCCGAGACCTCGCCGGTGGTGGCGGCCAACCGCTGCGACATCACCGAGTTCACCGGCACCATCGGCCTGCCGCTGCCTTCGACCGAGCTGCGCATCCTGGACGAGCAGGACAAGGAAGCGCCCTACGGCACCGCCGGCGAGATCGCCGTGCGCGGCCCGCAGGTGATGGCCGGCTATTGGCAGCGCGACGACGAGACCGCCAAGGTCATGACCGCAGACGGCTTCTTCAAGACCGGCGACGTCGGCATCATGGAAGCCACCGGCTACACCCGCATCGTCGACCGCAAGAAGGACATGATCCTGGTCTCGGGCTTCAACGTGTACCCGAACGAAGTCGAAGGCGTGGTGGCGGGCCTGCCGGGCGTGCTGGAAGTGGCCTGCGTGGGCGTGCCGGACAAGCACTCGGGCGAAGCGGTCAAGCTCTACATCGTGCGCAAGGACCCGGCGTTGAGCGCCGAGGACGTCATGAGCTTCTGCAAGGAGCAGCTGACCGGCTACAAGCGTCCGAAGTTCGTCGAGTTCCGCGAAACCCTGCCGAAGACCAACGTGGGCAAGATCCTGCGGCGCGAGCTGAGGGATGAGAAGGCGACGCAGGCGGCGTGAGCTAACGCTGTGCATGCAGAACTTGGGTCCCCGCGAAGGCGGGGACCCAAGTTCCCCCGATCAGCCCCTAGCTTATCCTCTCCACCCCCACCTTCCCATCCTCCACCCGAAACGCCGCCAGCCTCTCCACCCCCGACCCCGCGTCGCGCACATTCTCCAGCCCCATGAAATGCGTGACCACCCCCTTGGGCGTCACTTCCATCAGCATGTACCCGCGCCTGTCGCTGCGCCCATACATCATGTGCGGATTGTTCGACACATGCGCCAGGGTCCTGGCCTGCGCGCGCGAGCTCGAGGTCACCGAGGTCCCGCAGAACTCCGTCGCCACCAGCGGATTGGCCTTCGACACCGGCCGCGCGAAGTCAAGCCGCAGCTCGCAGGCGTAGAAGGTGTGCACGTCCCCGCCCAGCACCACGGGATTCCTCGCCCCTGATTTCAACACCGATTCCAGCAGCCGGCGGCGCGCCAGCGGATAGCCGTCCCAGCCGTCGGTCCAGACCCGGTTCTCGCCCGGCGCGAACACGGGGAAGCTGCTCGACTGCGCCATCAGGGTCTGCTGCGCCAGGATGTTCCACTGCGCGCGCGAGGAGGCCAGGCCCGAGCCTAGCCAGGCTTCCTGCTCGCTGCCCAGCATGCCGCGCCGAGGATCCTGCAGGGCCGCGCACTCGCGCGCGAACATCGCGTTCGAGCCGCCCCGTCCCTTGCGCGGGCAGGCTTGCGCCGAGCGGTGCTGGCGGTTGTCGAGCACGTGGATGCGCGCCAGGCGACCCCAGTCGAGGCGCTGGTGCATGCGCAGTTGCGCGAAGCTTTTCACCGGCGGCAGGCGCAGCGGCATGTGTTCGTAGAAGGCCTGGTAGGCTGCCGCACGGCGCGCCGCGAAGTCCCGGGTGAGCAGCTCGTCGCGCCCGCTGGCATAGTCGTTGGCGACCTCGTGGTCGTCCCAGGTCACGATCCAGGGCGCGGCGCGGTGCGCTGCCTGCAGGTCCGGATCGCTCTTGTACTGGGCGTAGCGGCGGCGGTAGTCGGCCAGGGTGAAGGATTCGTTGGTACGGACGACGCGCTGCGGATGCTGCAGCTGGTAGGGCCCCCATTCATAGATGTAGTCGCCCAGGAAGGCCACCAGGTCCGGCGCGCTGCCGGCGATGTGGCGGTGCGCGGCGTAGCTGCCGAACTCCCAGTGCTGGCAGGAGGCCACGGCCAGCTTGAGCATCGCCGGGAGGGCGCCGGGAGCCGGCGCGGTGCGGGTGCGTCCCACTGGGCTGACGGCGTCGCCCAGCATGAAGCGGTACCAGTACCAGCGTTCCGGCAGCAGGCCCTTCACGTCGACGTGGACGCTATGCGCGAGCTCCGGCACGGCGGTGGCGCTGCCCTTGGCCGCGATGCGGCGGAAGGCTTCGTCCTCCGCCACTTCCCAGCGCACGGCCAGGGCAAGCGGCGGTCGCGGGTTCGCGTCGAGCGGATTGGCGAGGATGCGGGTCCACAGGATCACCGAGTCGGGCAGGGGAGAGCCCGATGCAACGCCGAGACTGAAGGGATTGGCGCCGGTGGCGCTGGCGGATCTGGCGAGCGAGGCCGCGGTGAGCGCGGCCGACCAGCGCGCTCCTTGCAGCAGGAACAGCCGGCGGTCCGTCATTCCCTATCGATGCGCGATCAGCGAATCGAGCGGCGGCAGCTGGCGCGGCTTGCGGTCCGGGCCGGTGGCCACATAGGTCAGGGTCGCTTCGGTCACCTTGACCACTTCGGCCTGCAGGCGGTTGCGCTCGGCATAGACTTCGACGCACACGGTGATCGAGGTATTGCCAACCTTGGTGATATCGGCGTAGAACGACAACAGGTCGCCCACGAACACCGGGTTCTTGAACAGGAAGGAGTTGACGGCGATGGTCGCCACGCGGCCGTTGGCGCGGCGGGTGGCCGGCAGCGAGCCGGCGATGTCGACCTGGGCCATGATCCAGCCGCCGAACACGTCACCGTAGACGTTGGCGTCGCTCGGTGCCGGCATGACGCGCAACTCCGGCATCTTTCCTGCCGGCAGTCGGGTGATGGATGGGGTGGTGTTTTCTGGCGTGGTCATCTTGAAATCTCGGTAAAAGCTACAATCGTCCCGAATTGAACCATAAATCACGAAGCCCTGCCATGCGACGCTCATCCGCGAGTTCCCTCCCACCGCCGCCTTCCGCTTCGGGCATGCCCCGCAACGACTGGGCCACCCTGCGCACGCTCTTCCCCTATCTGTGGGTGTACAAATGGCGCGTGCTGGCCGCCCTCGGCGCCCTGATCGGCGCAAAGATGGCCAACGTCGGCGTGCCGCTGGTGCTCAAGCAGCTGATCGACCAGCTGGCCATCGACCCCGCCCATCCGCAGGCCTTGCTGGTGCTGCCGCTCGGCGCCCTGGTCGCCTACGGCCTGTTGCGCCTGTCGACTACGGTGTTTACCGAGCTGCGCGAATTCCTGTTCGCGCGTGTGACCCAGCGCGCGGTGCGCACCATCGCCCTCAAGGTGTTCCGCCACCTGCATGCGCTGTCGCTGCGCTTCCACCTGAACCGCCAGACCGGCGGCATGACGCGCGACATCGAACGCGGCACGCGCGGCGTGAATTCGCTGATCTCCTACTCGCTGTTCAACGTGCTGCCGACCCTGGTCGAGATCACGCTGGTGCTGGGCTACCTGGTGATCAACTACGACATCTGGTTCAGCATCATCACGGCCGTGGCGCTGGCCACCTACATCGCCTTCACCGTCATCGTCACCGAATGGCGCACCCACTTCCGGCGCACGATGAACGACCTGGATTCGAAGGCCAACACCAAGGCCATCGATTCGCTGCTCAACTACGAGACCGTGAAGTACTTCGGCAACGAGGACTACGAGGCGAAGCGCTACGACCAGGGCCTGCAGAACTACGAGAACGCCGCGGTGCGCTCGCAGACCTCGCTGTCGGTGCTGAACACCGGCCAGTCCCTGATCATCGCCACCGCCGTCACCCTGATCCTGTGGCGCGCCACCGAGGGCGTGATCGCGGGCACCATGACCCTGGGCGACCTGGTGCTGGTGAACTCCTTCATGATCCAGCTGTACATCCCGCTCAACTTCCTGGGCGTGATCTACCGCGAGATCAAGCAAAGCCTGGCCGACATGGAGCGCCTGTTCTCGCTGCTCGACCAGAACCGCGAGGTGGCCGACTCGCCGGGCGCCCAGCCGCTGGTGACGCGCGGCGCCCAGGTCGAGTTCTCGCACGTCGAATTCAGTTATGAAACCAAGCGCCAGATCCTGTTCGACGTCGACTTCAGCATTCCGGCCGGCACCACGACCGCGGTGGTGGGGCACAGCGGCTCCGGCAAGTCGACCCTGTCGCGTTTACTGTTCCGCTTCTACGACGTCAACGGCGGCGCGATCCGCATCGACGGCCAGGACCTGCGCGAGGTCACCCAGCAGTCGCTGCGCGCGGCGATCGGCATCGTGCCCCAGGATACGGTGCTGTTCAACGACAGCATCGAATACAACATCGCCTATGGACGGCCAGGGGCATCGCACGAGGACATCGTCGCGGCGGCGCGGGCGGCATCGATCCACGATTTCATCGAGAGCCTGCCGGACGGCTACCAGACCATGGTGGGCGAGCGCGGGCTGAAGCTGTCGGGCGGCGAGAAGCAGCGCGTGGCGATCGCGCGCACCCTCCTCAAGAACCCGGCGATCCTGATTTTCGACGAGGCGACGTCGGCGCTGGATTCCAAATCCGAGCAGGCGATCCAGGCGCAATTGAAGGAGATCGCGAAGAACCGCACCACCCTGGTGATCGCGCACCGCCTGTCGACGATCGCGGATGCTCAGCAGATCATCGTGCTGGATCACGGCAGGATCGTGGAGCGTGGCACGCACGGCGCGCTGCTGGCGGCGCGCGGCTTGTATGCGCAGATGTGGGAAAGGCAGCTGGCCAGGCCGGATGAGGAACTGGCGTCGCCGCCGTTGGAGTTGCAGCAGGAGTAAGACGGCACCACTAGCCCCAAAACCGTCATCCCCGCGAAGGCGGGGACCCAAGTTTGCGTGCAGTTCGGTGCTGTATGCGTTCTCACTAAACTACGGAATTGGGTCCCCGCCTTCGCGGGGATGACGTTTACACGTACGTGTCCTACGTTTAGTAGGTATAGAACATCCGCTGAATATCCTTGGTGTTGCTCGTCCTGGTCAAGGCCAGCATCAGCAGGATGCGCGCCTTCTGCGGGCTGAGCGTATCCGCCACCACGAAGTCCAGCTGGTCGTCATTTGCCTCGCCGTTGCGCGCCACGATCCCCTGTCCCACCCGGCTCGAGCGCACGATCACCACGCCTTTTTCACGCGCGGCCACCAGCGCAGGCTTGGTCTTGGCCGGCAGGCTGCCGTTGCCCACACCCGCATGCACCAGCCCCTTGGCGCCGGCAGCCACCAGTGCATTGACCGCGACGGCACCCACGTTCGCATAAGCGTAAGCCACATCCACCTGCGGCAGCGCATCCAGCTTCGCGATATCGAATTCGGTGTCCACCGTGTGCTTGCGCGTCACCTCGCGGTAGAAGAAGGGCTTGCCGCCCTGGATGTAGCCGATCATGCCCAGCTCGGCCGCGCGGAAGGTGTCGGCAGTGGTGGTATTGGACTTGGTCACGTCGCGCGCGGCGTGGATCTGGTCGTTCATCGCGACCAGCACGCCCTTGCCGATTGCCGCCTGGCTGCCGGCCAGGCTGACCGCGTTGTACAGGTTGATCGGGCCATCGGCCGACAGCGCGGTCGAGGGGCGCATCGAGCCCACCATCACCACCGGCTTCTTGCTCTTGACGACCAGGTTCAGGAAATAGGCCGTTTCCTCCAAGGTGTCGGTGCCGTGGGTGACCACGATGCCGTCCACGTTCGGCTGGGCCAGCAGCACGTTGACGCGCTTGGCCAGCTGCAGCCAGTGTTCGTTGCCCATGTTTTCGCTGGCGATCTGGAACACCTGCTCGCCGGTGATGTTGGCGACCTTGGTGATCTCGGGCACGGCCTGGATCAGGGCCTGCACGCCGACCGTGGCGGCCGTATAGCCCACCGTGGTGGTGCTGGTGGCGCCGGTGCCGGCGATGGTGCCGCCGGTGGCGAGGATGGTGACGTTCGGCAGCTTGGCGGTTTGCGCCTGCACCACGGTCATCAGCAGGAACAGGAAACCGAACAGCGCGCTCGTGGCGCGGACGGATTTATGGAACAGCATGGACTTCTCCTAAACAAAAAAGCCGTCCCCGCGGTAACGGGGACGGCGTTGCGGCAACCGTCTTACAGCTTCTTGAAGACGACGCCTTCCTTCATGACAAACTTGACCTGCTCGAGCTGCTTCACGTCGCGCAGCGGATCGCCTTCGACCGCGATGATGTCGGCGGCGAAGCCCGGTTCGATCGCGCCCAGGCGCTTGCCCTGGTCGAGCAGGGTGGCCGCGTGCAGCGTGGCGGCGCGGATCGCCTCGATCGGCGTCATGCCCGCTTCCACCATGTAGCCGAATTCCTTGGCGTTCTCGCCGTGCGGGAACACGCCGGCGTCGGTGCCGAAGGCGATCTTCACGCCGGCCTTATGGGCGCGCGCGAAGGTGGCCTGCAGCTGCGGGCCGATGGCGGCCGCCTTGGGGCGCACCAGGGCCGAATAATAGTTCGGGTCCTTGGCCTTGTCGGCGACATAGCGGCCGGCCGAGATGGTCGGCACGTACCAGCCGCCGGTCTTCTTGAACAGGCCGATGACCTCGTCGTCCATCAGGGTGCCGTGCTCGATCGAGTCGACGCCGGCGCGCAGCGCGCGCTTCATGCCCTCGGCGCCATGCGCGTGGGCCGCGACGCGGAAGCCGTAGTCCTTGGCGGTGCTGACCACGGCGCGCAGCTCGTCCTCGGTGTACTGCGAGTTCTGGCCGTTGGCGGCCTGGCTCAGCACCCCGCCGGTGGCGGTGATCTTGATCAGGTCCGCGCCTTCCTTGTAGCGCGCGCGCACGGCCTGGCGGGCTTCCTCCGGGCTGTCGACCACACCTTGTTCGGGCCCGGGCGTGCCGATCTTCTCGCTCAGGAAGTGCGACAGGTTGTTGGTCGGGTCGGCGTGGCCGCCGGTGGTGGCGATCGACTTCCCGGCGGTGAACATGCGCGGGCCCGGGATCTCGCCGGCATTAATGGCGCGCTTGAGCGAGACGTTCAGGCCGTCCGCCGCGCCCAGGTCGCGCACGGTGGTGAAGCCGGCCATCAGGGTGCGCTGCGCGAACTTCACCGAGCGGAAGGCCATGTCGGACGGATCGGCGGTGAGGCGGTCGCGGTAGGCGTCGACCACCGGCGCGGTTTCGCTGGTCAGGTGCACGTGCATGTCGATCAAGCCCGGCAGGCAGGCGTGGCGCGACAGGTCGATGGCGTCCGCGGCCTGGCTCATCGGGCCGACCGACTTGACGCTGCCGTTCTCGACCACGATGCCCACGTTCTCGCGCCAGGTTCCGCTCTTCACGTCGAGCAGGCGGCCGCAGTTGACGGTCTGGGTGGCGGCGCTGGCGCCGGTCGCAACAAGCAGCAGCCCTGCGGCCGCATACAGCTGTTTCATTGTCTCGCTCCTCTTCTCGTTATGAAAAAGGCCTCCCATCGCTGGAAGGCCTTCGGTGATGCAATCGATACGGGCTGCCTCAGCGCAGCGGCGCGATGGCCGGGTCCTTGGTCGGTTCGCCCAGGTCGCCTTCCCACTTCGCGACCACGGCGGTGGCGATGCCGTTGCCGATCACGTTGGTGGCCGAACGCGCCATGTCCAGGAAGTGGTCGATGCCCAGCAGGAGCAGCAGGCCCGCTTCCGGGATGTTGAACTGCGACAGGGTGGCGGCGATCACGACCAGCGAGGCGCGCGGCACGCCGGCCATGCCCTTCGAGGTCAGCATCAGCACCAGCATCATGGTCAGCTGGGTCGACAGCGACAGCTCGATGCCGTAGGCCTGGGCGATGAACACGGCCGCGAAGGTGCAGTACATCATCGAGCCGTCGAGATTGAACGAGTAGCCGATCGGCAGCACGAAGGCGGCTAGGCGGTTCTTGACGCCGAAGCGTTCCAGGCCTTCCAGGGTTTTCGGGAAGGCCGCTTCCGACGAGGCGGTCGAGAAGGCCAGCAGGGTCGGGCCGCGCAGCTCGGCGATCAGGCGCAGCACGCGCGGGCCGAGGAAGGCCATGCCGATCAGGATCAGCACGACCCACAGCAGCACGATGCCGAAGTAGAACTCGGCCATGAAGATGCCGTAGGTCGACAGCACGCCCAGGCCGCTCTTGGCGATGATGCCCGCCACCGCCGCCAGCACGGCGACCGGCGCGAAGTTCATCACATAACCGGTGACCTTCAGCATGATGTGGGCGACGCCGTCCACCGCGTCGATCAGCGGGGTGGCGCGGGCGCCGACGGCGGCGGCCGCGGTGCCGAAGAACAGCGAGAACACGACGATCTGCAGGATCTCGTTCTTGGCCATGCCGTCCACGATCGAGGATGGCACCAGGTGGGTGATGAATTCCTTCAGGGTCAGGCTGCTGGTGACGATGCCCGACGAGGTGCCGACCGCCGGCAGCGCGCCCGACACGGCCATGGCGTCGCCCGGACGGAACAGGTTTACCAGGACCAGGCCCAGCGACAGCGAGATGATGGAAGCGATGATGAACCAGCCCAGCGCCTTGACGCCGATGCGGCCCACTTCCTTGGCGTCGCCCATCTTGGCGATGCCGACCACCAGGGTCGAGAACACCAGCGGCGCGATGATCATCTTGATCAGGCGGAGGAACAGGGTGGTAATCAGCGACATCGCGTCGGAGAACGATTTCGCCTGCTCCGTGCTGACGTTGGCATTGACCAGGTAACCGACGACGATCCCGAGCACGAGGGCGATCAGGATGTAGGTGGTCAGGCGATTTCGATTGTTCATAAAACTTCCTGTCTTGTAGACCTGTGCACAGCCAGCGGCAACGGATGGCGCTGTCGCTGGCGGGTGAATCGGGCAAAATACCTGGCTTCCGAGGGACGAAACGGCCAGTGCGTTCTGATGGTTATGGCAAGTTTGGCAGTATCCTAGGGGCTGATAGTGCTGTCAAGCATGCTTACTGCTTGTGCAACAAGCACACAACAGGCGCACGACGGAGCGGGACGAATGGACGACAAATGATCGAAATCGAGCATGTCAGTAAGTGGTATGGCGCCTTCCAGGTGCTCAGCGACTGCAGCACGCAGGTCGCGCGCGGCGACGTGGTGGTGGTGTGCGGGCCATCCGGATCGGGCAAGTCGACCCTGATCAAGACCGTCAATGGCCTGGAACCCTTCCAGCAGGGTAGCGTGCGGGTCGACGGCATTTCCGTGGGCGATCCGAAGACCGACCTGCGCAAGCTGCGCGCCCACATCGGCATGGTGTTCCAGAACTTCGAGCTCTTTCCCCACCTGTCGGTACGCGAGAACCTGACGCTGGCCCAGGTCAAGGTGCTGGGCCGCGGCAAGGACGAAGCCAACCAGCGCGGGCTGGCCTATCTCGACCGCGTGGGCCTGCTGGCGCACCAGGACAAGTACCCGAACCAGCTCTCGGGCGGCCAGCAGCAGCGGGTGGCGATCGCGCGCGCCTTGTGCATGGACCCCAAGGCGATGCTGTTCGACGAACCGACCTCCGCCCTCGACCCGGAAATGGTGGGCGAGGTGCTCGAGGTGATGGTGGGGCTGGCGCAGGAAGGCATGACGATGATGGTCGTGACCCACGAGATGGGCTTCGCGCGCAAGGTGGCCGACCGCATCGTCTTCATGGATGGCGGCCATATTGTCGAGGACAGTCCCAAGGACGCGTTCTTCGATGCCCCGCGTTCGGAACGGGCGCGCGACTTCCTGGCCCGTATTATTCATTAGACAAGCCGGGGTGCGCAAAAGCGCAGCGGTGCGCCGCAGCCGCTGCGGGTAAAATGTCGGCATCCGCAATCCGAGAGCCGCCATGTCCACCATCGAAACCCCAGATTCCATCACCATCACCCGTCCCGACGACTGGCACCTGCACATCCGTGACGGCGCGGCGATGGCCAGCGTGCTGCCCCACAGCGCGCGCCAGTTCGGCCGCGCGATCATCATGCCGAACCTGAAACCGCCGGTCGTCACGACCGCCGAGGCGCTGGCCTACCGCGAACGCATCCTGGCCGCGATTCCCGAAGGCGTGCAGTTCGAGCCGCTGATGACCTTGTACCTGACCGACAACACCGATCCGGATGAGATCCGCCGCGCCCAGGACACCGGCTTCATCCACGCGGTCAAGCTCTACCCGGCCGGCGCCACCACCAACTCGGCGGCGGGCGTGACCGATCTCAGGAAATGCTACAAGACCCTGGAAGTCATGCAGGAAGTGGGCATGCCGCTGCTGGTGCACGGCGAGGTCACCGATCCCGAGATCGACATTTTCGACCGCGAAGCCGTGTTCATCGAGCGCGTGATGCGCCCGCTGCGCCGCGACATGCCGACCCTGAGCGTCGTGTTCGAGCACATCACCACCAAGGACGCGGCCCAGTACGTAGCCGAGGCCGAAGGCCCGATCGCGGCGACCATCACCGCCCACCACCTGCTGTACAACCGCAACGAGATCTTCCGTGGCGGCATCCGCCCGCACTACTACTGCCTGCCGGTGCTCAAGCGCGAGGAGCATCGCCTGGCGCTGGTGACGGCCGCCACCAGCGGCGACGAACGCTTCTTCCTCGGCACCGACTCGGCTCCGCATGCGGTGCACACCAAGTACGCCGCCTGCGGCTGCGCCGGCTGCTACACCGCGCTGCACGCGATGGAGATGTACACCGAAGCCTTCGCCCAGGCCGGCGCGCTCGACAAGCTCGAAGCCTTCGCCAGCCTGAACGGCCCGGCCTTCTATGGCCTGCCGCGCAACGAAGGCACCATCACGCTCAAGCGCGAAGCCTGGACCCTGCCGGAAACCGTGCCGATGGGCGAATACCAGCTGGTGCCGCTGAACGCCGGCGAAACCATCAACTGGAAGATGGTGTAACTCCTTCATGCTGGCGCAGATCGACTGGGCGCGGCCGTGGTACGACGCGGTGCGCCCGGCATTCGAACGCCTGGCGCTGGAAGGCGACGCGTTCATCGACGCCTTCAACCGCAATGCGCAGGCGCTGGACCTGCGCAACCACGCCGGCCTGCCGCTGCGCTTCGTGCCGCAGGCCGCGCTCCCCGAAGGCCGCGCCTACGAGGACTTCATCGGGGCGACCGGCCAGGTGCCCACGCGCGACAACCTGCACGACTTTTTCAACGGGCTGGTCTGGCAGACCTTCCCGCTCATCAAGCGCGAACTGAACGCCTTGCAGGCGGCCCAGATCGCGCAGGCCGGCGTCGGCAAGTCGCGCGGTCCCGCACGCGACGCCGCCACCATCTTCGACGAGAACGCTGCTCTGCTGGTGGTGCGCGACAATGAAGAAGGGCGCGCGCTGGTCGAGGACCTGCGCGGCCACCGCTGGCTGGAGGCGCTGTTCATCAAGCGCGCGCTGTTCGGTAGCCACGCGCAGGTCTGGCTGTTCGGCCACGCGCTGATGGAAAAGCTGGTGGCGCCGCGCAAGGCCATCACGGCGCATGTGCGCGTGGTGTTCGCCGATGACGCCTTCTTCTTGCTCGGCCATGATGCCCGCCGCGCCTGGCTGGACGAGCGTGTGGCGTCCCAGCTGGCCCGCGAAGGCTTGAGCACCGCCGCCTTCACGCCCTTGCAGGCGCTGGGTGTGCCGGGCTGGTGGCAGGGCCAGGACGCCGATTTTTATCTGGATACGACCGTATTCCGTGCCAAGCGGCCGGATCGACAAGGAGCAGGCAATGGCTGACGCAGTACGCTGGGGAATTCTTGGAACGGGCAAGATTGCCAAGGCCTTCGCCAATGCATTGAAGGACGTGCCGGACGCCGCGCTGGCCGCCGTTGCGTCGCGCAGCCTGGACAAGGCCCAGGCCTTCGCGCAGGAGTTCGGCGCCGCTGCCGCATTCGGCTCCTACGAGGAACTGGTGGCGGTGGAGGGCATCAACCTGGTGTATATCGGCACCCCCCACCCGCAACATGCGGACAACGCCCTGATGACCCTGCGCGCCGGCAAGGGCGTGCTGTGCGAGAAGCCCTTCACGATGAACTTGCGCGAAGCCGAGCAGGTGATCACCCTGGCGCGCTCGAAGCGCTTGTTCATGATGGAAGCCATGTGGACGCGCTACCTGCCGGCTTTCCTGGAGACCAGGCGCATCGTCGCATCGGGCGAGATCGGCAAGGTGAGCCAGGTGGTAGCCGACTTCGGCTTCACCGCGCACTTCGGGCCGGAGCACCGCGTGTTCAACCCCGAGCTGGGCGGCGGCGCGCTGCTCGACCTGGGCATCTACCCGCTGTCGGTCGCGGCGGCGCTGCTGGGGCCCGTGGAAGAGATCAAGGCCCAGGCTGTGAAAGGGCCGACCGGCGTGGACGTGCAGACCGGCTTCACGCTCAAGCATGCGGGCGGCGCGATGTCGGTGTGTAGTTGCTCCTTCCTGGCGCGCACACCCTGCGAGCTGACCGTGTCGGGCGAGAAGGGCAGCGTGCGCATGAACACCATGTTCCACCGCGCGAAGTCGGTCACGGTCACCCTTGACGACGGCAGTTCGCGCACCATCGACACGCCTTACCTGGGCAACGGCTACGTGCACGAGGTGATCGAGGCCCAGCGCTGCTGGCGCGAAGGGCTGATCGAAAGTCCGTCCATGACGATGGAGGAAACGCTGGCGCTGATGGGCGTGATGGACGAGATCCGGCGCCAGATCGGGCTGAGCTACAAGGCCGACCACCCACGCTAAAGGAGAGCAGGCATGCAGCTGACGAAGGCCACCCCGATCCTGCGCATCTTCGACGAACGCAAGGCGCGCGAGTTCTATGTCGATTTCCTCGGCTTCCAGGTCGACTGGGAGCATCGCTTCGAGCCGGACCTGCCGCTCTACCTGCAGGTGTCGCGCGGCGGTTTCGTGCTGCACCTGAGCGAGCACCATGGCGACTGCTGCCCGGGCGCGGCCATGCGCATCGACACCAGCGACATCGACGCCCTGCATGCCGAGCTGGCGGGCAAACGCTACGGCTATGCGCGGCCGCAGATCGAGGACATGCCCTGGGGTTCGCGCGACATGTCGGTCAAGGATCCATTCGGGAACCGGCTGACCTTCACGACTGCAATCAGCACTTGAACGGCTTGCAGGTGCCGGGACGCATCCGTAGGGTGGGCGGGTCTCCCGCCCACGCGGTGATAGTTGGCATAGGGAGGCTCGCGCTCCGGCCGATTACCGCAGGTTGAACGCGTGGGGCCCATACGATCCTCCCACGCTACGTCAGGCCTTGAGGAATTCCTCGCGTCCGCCCAGCCAGCGCGTCAGGTGGGCATCCACGATCGCCATGTGCTCCGGCGTCTCGTGCTGCAGCAGGTGCTGGGCCACGTCCCGCGCCCGCTCCACCAGCCACTGGTCGGTCTCCAGGTCGGCAAAGCGCAGCATCGCCTGTCCCGACTGGCGCGCGCCCAGGAATTCACCCGGGCCGCGGATCTCCAGGTCGCGCCGCGCGATCTCGAAGCCGTCGGTGGTCTCGCGCATGGTCATCAGGCGCTGCTTGGCCACCTGGCCCAGCGGGCTTTGGTACAGCAGCAGGCAGACCGAGGCGGCCGAACCCCGGCCCACGCGCCCGCGCAGCTGGTGCAGCTGCGACAGGCCGAAGCGCTCCGCATGTTCAATGACCATCAGCGAGGCGTTCGGCACGTCCACGCCCACCTCGATCACGGTGGTCGCCACCAGCACGTGCACCTCGCCGGCCGAGAAGGCGTCCATCACGGTTTGCTTCTCCAGCGGCTTCATGCGCCCGTGCACCAGGCCCACCTGCAGATCCGGCAGCGCCTCGGCCAGGGTCTCGTAGGTCTCGGTCGCGGTCTGCAGCTGCAGCGCCTCGGATTCCTCGATCAGCGGGCAGACCCAGTACACCTGCCGGCCTTCCAGGGCCGCCGCGTGCACGCGCTCGATCACCTCGTCGCGCCGGTTCTGGTCGATGGCGCGCGTGACGATGGGGCTGCGGCCCGGCGGCAGCTCGTCGATCACCGACACTTCGAGGTCGGCGTAATAGGTCATCGCCAGGGTGCGCGGGATTGGGGTGGCCGACATCATGAGCTGGTGCGGCACCAAGCCGTCGCTGCCCTTGTTGCGCAGGGTGAGGCGCTGGCCGACGCCGAAGCGGTGCTGCTCGTCGACGATCACCAGGCCCAGCTTCGCGAACTGCACCGTGTCCTGGATCAGGGCATGGGTTCCGATCACCAGGTGCGCCTCGCCCGACTCGATCAATTCGTTGGCGGCGGTCTTTTCCTTTTTCTTGAGGCTCCCGGTCAGCCAGGCGACCTTGACGCCGAGCGGCTCCATCCACGAGGCGATCTTGCGGAAGTGCTGTTCGGCCAGGATCTCGGTCGGCGCCATCAGGGCGGCCTGGTAGCCGCTGTCGATGGCCTGCGCGGCTGCCAGCGCCGACACCACCGTCTTGCCGCTGCCGACGTCGCCCTGCAGCAGGCGCTGCATGGGATAGCCTTCGCGCAGGTCGGCGCGGATTTCCTGTACCACGCGCTGCTGGGCGTTGGTGAGCTTGAAGGGCAGGGCCTGCAGGAAGGCTTCCGACAAGGCGCCGACCGCGCGCAAATGGGGGGCGCCTTTCTCGCGCCGCGCCTGCTGCGCGCGCTTCAGGGACAGCTGCTGGGCCAGCAGCTCGTCGAACTTCATGCGCTCCCAGGCCGGGTGCGAGCGTTCGATCAGGGCGTGTTCGTCGGCGTCCTTGGGCGGATAATGCAGCAGCTTGACCGCCGGCGCGAAGTCCATCAGGCGCAGACGCGCGCGGATCGCCTCGGGCACGGTGTCCAGCCAGTCGATGCGGCGCATGGCATCGGCGATGGCGCGCCGCAGGATGGTCTGGGACAGGCCTTCGCCCGACGGGTACACCGGCGTCAGCGAGGTGGGCAGCGGCGCGCCCTCGTTCACCACCTTATAGGTGGGATGGACCATCTCGGCCCCGAAGAAGCCGTGTTTGAGCTCGCCGCGCGCGCGTACCCGCACGCCCTCGGACAATTGCTTGACCTGGCTGCCGTAGAAATTCATGAAACGCAGCAGCAGGTCGCCCGAATCGTCCTGGATGGTCACCAGCAGCTGGCGGCGCGGCTTGTAGCTGATTTCATTTTTGACCACAAGGCCTTCGACCTGCCAGGTCTGCAGGCCGCGCATGCAGGCTTCGCGGATCGTGACGATCTTCGTCTCGTCCTCATAGCGCATCGGCAGGTGCAGCACCAGGTCCATGTCGGTGCGCAGCCCCAGCCGGGCTAGCTTGCTTTCGATGGTTTTCGGCGCGGATGTGGTTTTGGAAGCGGGCATATTGCGGCAATGTGGCGTTTGCTGGCGTAAAATAGAGGGTTCGCCGCACGCGCTGGAGCCCATATTGTAAAGCTGGCAGCGCCCATTTTCCCAGAATTGCACACAATGTACTCGCTTTCCGACTTCGACTTCGACCTGCCGCCCGAGCGCATCGCCCAGTTGCCCCTGCCGGACCGCAGCGCCTCGCGCCTGCTGCAGCTGGACGGCGACCAGATCCTTGACCGCCATTTCGCCGACATCCTTGGGGAGCTCCAGCCGGGCGACCTGCTGGTGATGAACAACACGCGCGTGCTCAAGGCGCGCTTCTTTGGCGTCAAGGAAACCGGCGGCCAGGTCGAGGTGCTGGTCGAGCGCGTGCTCGACAACCGCACCGTGCTGGCCCAGGTGCGCGCCTCCAAGTCGCCCAAGCCCGGCAACCGCATCCGCCTGGCCGACGCCTTCGACGTGACGACCGGCGAGCGCGCCGGCGAATTCTTCACCCTCCATTTCGAGGGCGACGTGTTCGACCTGATCGAGGCCCACGGCCGCCTGCCGCTGCCGCCCTACATCGAGCACACCGCCGACGAATTCGACGAGCAGCGCTACCAGACCGTGTACTCGAAAGAGCCGGGCGCCGTCGCCGCGCCTACCGCCGGTCTGCATTTCGACCAGCCGCTGCTGGACCGCCTGGCCGCCAAGGGCGTGAACATCGCCTACGTCACCCTGCACGTGGGCGCCGGCACCTTCCAGCCGGTACGGGTCGAGGATCTGTCCGAACACAAGATGCACACCGAGTGGTACACGATTCCCCAGGAGACCGTGGATGCGGTGCGCGCCGCCAGGGCGGCGGGCCGCGACGTGGTGGCGGTGGGCACGACCTCGCTGCGCGCCCTGGAATCGGCCTCGCAGTCGGGCCAGCTGGAAGCCGGCAGCGGCGACACCTCGCTCTTCATCACGCCGGGCTACACCTTCAAGACCGTGACCCGCCTGATCACCAACTTCCACCTGCCGAAGTCGACCCTCCTGATGCTGGTGTCGGCGTTCGCCGGCTACGCCGAGATCCGCAAGGCCTACGCCCACGCGATCGCCAACGAATACCGCTTCTTCAGCTATGGCGACGCCATGCTGCTGACGACGCAATCACGCTAAAGAAACCCGATGCTCGAATTTACGCTCCTGAAGAAAGACACCAGCGGCCTGTCGCACGCGCGCCGCGGCCGCCTGAAACTCAACCACGGCACCATCGAAACCCCGATCTTCATGCCGGTCGGGACCTACGGCTCGGTCAAGGCGATGTCGCCGATCGAGCTGAAGGAAGTGGGCTCGCAGATCATCCTGGGCAACACCTTCCACCTGTGGCTGCGCCCGGGCGTGGACGTGATGAACAAGTTCGGCGGCCTGCACAAGTTCATGAACTGGGACAAGCCGATCCTGACCGACTCGGGCGGCTTCCAGGTGTTCTCGCTGGGCGCGATGCGCAAGATCACGGAAGAGGGCGTGAAGTTCGCCTCGCCGATCGACGGCTCGCGCCAGTTCCTGTCGCCGGAAATCTCGATGCAGATCCAGCGCGCGCTGAACTCGGACATCGTGATGCAGTTCGACGAATGCACCCCGTATGAAATCGACGGCCGTCCGGCCACCGCGGAAGAAGCGGCCAAGTCGATGCGCATGTCGGTGCGCTGGGCCCAGCGCTCGATGAACGAGTTCAAGGGCGGCGAGAACCCGAACGCGCTGTTCGGCATCGTCCAGGGCGGCATGTACGAGCACCTGCGCGACGAGTCCTTGGCGGGGCTGGAAGATATTAATTTCCCGGGCCTGGCGATCGGCGGCCTGTCGGTGGGCGAGCCGAAGGAAGACATGAAGCGCATCCTGGCCCACGTCGGCCCGCGCCTGCCCGAGAACAAGCCGCACTACCTGATGGGCGTGGGTACGCCGGAAGACCTGGTGGAGGGCGTGGCCAACGGCGTCGACATGTTCGACTGCGTGATGCCGACCCGGAACGCGCGCAACGGCTGGCTGTTCACGCGCTTCGGCGACGTCAAGATCAAGAACGCGCGCTACAAGGACGACCAGGCGCCGCTGGACGAGAGCTGCGACTGCTACTGCTGCAAGAACTTCTCGCGCGCCTACCTGCACCACCTGCACCGCTCGAACGAGATCCTGGGGGCAAGGCTGAATACCATCCACAACCTGCATTTCTATTTGAAGATCATGCAGGAGATGCGGGATGCGATCGACGGGGACAGCTTCCATGCGTTCCGGCTGAAGTTCGCGGCGGATCGGGCAAGGGGTGTATAAGCTGCCGATCGCCAGCGTCTCCTTCATTCCCCAGCCCTAAAACCGTCATCCCGGCCTTCGCCGGGATGACGGTTTTCAGGCCAGCGGTAAGGGGCGCCTGCGTCTTTTCACCACCTCATCATTATTCTTCCGTCAATACTTGTAATTCTTAATTGCAAGTCCTACATACCTCCAGATTGGCCCGCGCCAGTAAGCCGGTGCTAGAATACACCGCTTATTTTTTTAACTTCACAATCGGAGTTCTTGTGTTCATTTCCAACGCGTACGCGCAAACTGCCACTGCCGCCGACCCTGGCATCATGGGCAGCCTGACTACCTTCCTGCCGCTAATCCTGATGTTCGTGGTCATGTATTTCCTCATGATCCGTCCTCAGCAGAAGCGCCAGCGCGAACTCAAGGCGATGATGGACGCGCTGACCAAGGGCGACGAAGTCGTGACCGCGGGCGGCATCGTGGGCCGCGTGAACAAGGTGACCGATGCCTACGTGACGATCGAAGTGGCAGCCGGCACCGAAATCGTGGTCCAGAAGAATGCGGTGACCACCCTGCTGCCGAAAGGCACCCTGAAAGCCCTGTAAGCCAGCCGTGCGGCAGCGCGCCGCACTGCTCAACATGAATGCCGGAACACTATGAACCGCTATCCCGTCTGGAAATACTTATTGATCGCCATCGCGCTGCTGCTGGGCGCGCTGTACACGGCGCCTAACTACTTCGGCGAATCGCCGGCGTTGCAGGTGACGTCGGGCCGGTCGACCATCAACGTCACCAGCGCCACCACTACCCTGGTCGAGGATGCGCTCAAGCGCGCCGGCATTCCCACCACCGCCACCAGCCTCGAAGGCAGCGGCCACAGCACTTCGGTGCGCGCTCGCTTCGCCGGCACCGACGAGCAGTTCAAGGCCAAGCTCGCCCTCGAGCGCGACCTGAACCGCGACCCGGCCAACCCCGATTACATCGTCACCGTCAACCTGGTGAAGAACACCCCGGTCTGGATGCAGAAGATCAACGCGCTGCCCATGAACCTGGGCCTGGACCTGCGCGGCGGCGTCCACTTCCTGCTGCAGGTCGATACCCGCGCCGTGCTCGACGCCAAGGTCAAGGGCATCCAGGCCGCCGTGCGCAACCAGCTGCGCGACAAGAACGTGCGCCACGCCGGTATCGAGCGCGTCGGCAACAACATCGAAGTGCGCTTCCGTGACGCCGAAACCCGCGTCGCCGCGCGCGATGTCCTGGCGCCCCAGACCGACCTGGCGCTGGCCGACGCCGCCGACGGCGCCGACCTCAAGCTCGTGGTCACCCTCAAGCCGGAAGCGCTCAAGCGCACCGTGGAAGAGGGCGTGAAGCAGAACATCGTCACCCTGTCCAAGCGTATCAACGAACTGGGCACCACCGAACCGATCATCCAGCAGCAGGGCGCCGACCGCATCGTGGTCCAGCTGCCGGGCGTGCAGGACGTGGCGCGCGCCAAGGACATCATCGGCCGCACCGCCACCCTCGAACTGCGCATGGTGGACAGCAGCGTGACCCCGGGCACCGAGCTGTCGGCCGCCATTCCGCTGAACTCGGAACTGTTCACCGAAGGCCGCGGCGCCCCGATCGTGGTGTCGAAGGACGTGATCCTGACCGGCGACTACATCTCCAGCGCCGTCGCCAGCTTCGACCAGAACCAGCAGCCTGCCGTGTCGCTCGACCTGAACGGCGACGGCGGCCGCATCATCCGCCAGGCAACCCGCGACAACGTCGGCAAGCGCATGGCCATCCTGCTGAAGGAAAAGGGCAAGTACAGCGTGCTGTCGGCCCCGACCATCCAGAGCGAACTGGGTTCGACCTTCCAGATCACCAACATGGGTACCTCGGAAGACGCCAACGAACTGGCGCTGCTGCTGCGCTCCGGCGCCCTGTCGGCCCCGATGGAATTCATCGAAGAGCGCGTGATCGGCCCGCAGCTGGGCGCCGAGAACATCGAGCGCGGCCTGCACTCGACCGTGTGGGGCTTCGTGGCGATCGCGATCTTCATGATCCTCTACTACCACCTGGTGGGCTTCTTCAGCGCGCTGGCGCTGGCGGCCAACGTGCTGTTCCTGCTGGCGATCCTGTCGATGATGCAGATCACCCTCACGCTTCCCGGCATCGCGGCGATTGCGCTGGCGCTGGGCATGGCGATCGACGCCAACGTGCTGATCAACGAGCGTATCCGCGAGGAGCTGCGCGCGGGCCAGCCGCCGCAAGCGGCGATTTCGGCCGGCTTCAAGCACGCCTGGGACACGATCTTCGACTCCAACGTCACCACCCTGATCGTCGGCCTGGCGCTGCTGGTGTTCGGTTCGGGCGCGGTGCGCGGCTTCGCCGTGGTGCACTGCCTGGGCATCCTGACCTCGATGTTCTCGGCGGTGTTCGTGGCGCGCGGTTTCGTCAACGGCTGGTACGGCCGCAAGAAGAAGCTGACCAAGATGTCGATCGGCACGGTGTGGGCGGAAGGCCTGACCTCGCCCAACAAGCAACAAGCTAATCAGGAATAACGATGGAATTTTTCAAGATCAAACGGGATATCCCGTTCATGCGCCACGCCCTGATCCTCAACGTGATCTCGGCGCTGACCTTCCTGGCGGCGGTGTTCTTCCTAGTGACCAAGGGCTTGCATTACTCGGTGGAGTTCACCGGCGGCACCGTGATGGAGCTGCGTTATCCGCACGCGGCCGACCAGGAGAAGATCCGCGGCACGCTGCGCGGCATCGGCTACGAAGCGCCTGAAGTGCAGAGCTTCGGCACCGCGCAGGACATCATGCTGCGCCTGCCGATCGTGCAGGGCACGCCGGCGGCCGGCACCTCGGCCAAGGTCTTCAACGCCGTCTGCGCGTCCGAACAGGGCACGACCAGGCAGTTCCAGACCACCGGCGCCAAGGGCGAGCAGGTCAGCCGCACCAGCTGCGTCGATGCGGCCGGCAAGGAACTGGTCAGCCTGCAGCGGGTGGAATTCGTCGGCCCGCAGGTGGGCGACGAACTGGCCCAGAACGGCCTGAACGCGCTGCTGATGGTGGTGATCGGCGTGGTGCTCTACCTCGCCATCCGCTTCGAATGGAAATTCGCGGTCGCGGCCATCCTGGCGAACCTGCACGACGTGGTCATCATCCTGGGCTTCTTCGCCTTCTTCCAGTGGGAGTTCTCGCTCACGGTGCTGGCGGCGATCCTGGCGGTGCTGGGCTACTCGGTCAACGAATCGGTCGTCATCTTCGACCGTATCCGCGAAATGTTCCGCAAGCAGCGCAAGATGTCGGTGACCCAGGTGATCGACCATGCGATCACCAGCACCATCTCGCGTACCATCATCACCCACGGTTCGACCCAGATGATGGTGCTGTCGATGCTGTTCTTCGGCGGCCACGCGCTGCACTACTTCGCCATCGCGCTGACCATCGGCATCTGCTTCGGCATCTATTCGTCGGTGTTCGTGGCGGCGGCGATCGCCATGTGGCTGGGCGTCAAGCGCGAAGACCTGATCAAGCCGGTCAAGGAAAAGGACGAGACCGACGGCGCCGTCGTGTAATCGGATTTCCACATGAAATGCCGCCTCGGGTCGACCGCGGCGGCATTTTTATTTTGTTAATTAGGTGCGATACCGCACAGAGACATTGTTAGCGCAATCTTATAGTGGACCCGTCTCTTTCAGGACATCCCTAGTTTTGGACTTTGCCCGCTCCACCAGAGTGGGCATTTTTTTTGCGCATGCGCTGTCGCAATGTGGGCAAGCAGGAACATTGAAAAAGATGAAAATAATCCCGCAGTGTGAAACACCGCACGGAGAAATAAAGAAGGGGATCCTATACTGAAGCTGTCTCTTTCAGGACATCCCTAGTTTTGGACTTCACCCGTTCCCTTTGGGAGCGGGTTTTTTTTGCCTTGCTTTCGCCAAACAGTGGAAGAATCGTTCGCAGTGTGAAGCATCGCACGGAACGCATGTCGTCTTGCCGCTAAAGTGATCCTGTCTCTTTCAGGACATCCCTAGTTTTGGACTTTGCCCGCTCCCATGAGCGGGCATTTTTTTTGATAAAAAAAGAGCCCGCTGCAGGGCAGGGGCTCAAGCCAGGATGTTCCGGTCCGGCGCGGGCCGAGGCCCGCGTTTCGGCTGATCAGGGCGCCGGTGCGGCCTGGGCGACCAGGACGATATCGTCCTGCCCCGGCGCGCCATCGGCGAACATGGCGACCTGCGTGAGTTCGTCGGCATCGATCTGGTCGTCGTCGTCCTTGTTCACGTACTGGAACAGGGCGGCGCCGGTATCGGCCTTGGCCAGGATCAGCAAGTCGGCATTCAGCGCCAGCGCGCTGACATCGAGCTTGCCGTTCAGGGCTGCCAGCGTCGCCGCCGATACTGCCGTGCCCCCCATGACGAGCTGCGCGTCGACCGTGACGGAAACGCCTTCGGTCATTGCGCCGACTTCGCCCGCGGCGCCCCACTGGATCTGGCCATCCGCGTTGGCGTCGATGGCGGTGGCCGCCGCGCCGGTCAGTTCGATGCTGTCGTCGCCACTGTCGAAGCCCAGGATCAGGTCGGCCGCGGTGCTGTCGAAGCGGTCGACGACGATGCTCAGGGCGCCGCCGTGGTCGGCCACCACGTCGTGCCCGCCGCCGGTCGCGATGCTGGCCGCCGTGGCGCCGCCGATAAAGGCTTCGTTGACCTGTTCCGTGGCGGCGCGCGCCAGGTCGCCGCTGACGGCCGTGGTCTTGGCGACGCTGAAGCCTTCCTGGACGAACAGGCCATCTTGTCCGCCGGCGAACAGCACCGAACCGGCCGCCAGGTGGCTGTCCGCGGTGCTGAAGGTGTCCGCCTGCCAGCTCATCTGGTACAGGCCGGCAGCCAGCGCGCCGTCGAAGCTCAGGGTCGTGCCTTCCAGCGCCAGGCCGGCGCCGGTATAGTCGACCGCGGTCGCTTGTGCGGCGCCGCTGCCGTAGTCCTTCAGGGCCAGGCCGTCGGCGTTGTCCAGGCCGGTCACGGCGGATTCGGCGGTGAGGGTCAGCTTGCTCGGCGTGTCGGCCAGGTGGAAGCCGAGGCTCATCCCGTCCTCGCTGTCCGGATCGGTCGGCTTGCCGGGCTTGCCGGGCTTGCCCGGGTTGGCCGGAACGCCATCCGGGAACATCTTCTTGAGCGCGGCCGGCAGGCCGCCCTTGCCCATGGCCGCTTTCACGTCCTTCAGCGTCATGCCTTCCGGCAGCACCTTGAGCAGGTTGGACATGCCGCCGCCTTTCATCAGCGAAGCGAGCGCATGTGCATCGGCGGAGGCGCCGCGGGCGGTTTCCGCCAGGGTTTCGACCAGGGCCACCGGATCGCTGCCTTCTTCGCCTTCGAACAGCTCCAGCAGTTCGTCGCCGCTGCCCAGGGCGTCCATGACTTCCGGATTGTCGGTGACGACGTCGGCCAGCTCGGCACTCGCTTCCACCAGCGCATCGATATCGCTCGCGGTGGCATCCGCGGTGACGGCCCGCACCAGCACACGCGCCGCCTCGACCGCCGCGATACCGCCGTAGCCGCTGCCCGTAGCCGCGACTTCGGCGGTGAAGCTGTCGGCGGCTTTCTGGCGCAGCGAAGTCAGGGCCTGGTCGCTGCCTTGCGCACCCTTGAGCACGGAGATGGCCACATCGGCCACCGACGCGTGGCCTTTGCTGACGGCGTCAACCCAGAACTCCAGGCCTTTGGCGTCCGGGTCGCGGTTGAACAGCTGCTGGTAAATCTCGGTAATGCGGTCGGCCGCGGTATCGTTGCCGAAGCGTACACGCGCTTCTTCGGAATTGGCGAAGGAGGCCTTGATGGCGTCGATGTTGCCGTCCGCCTTGCTCAGTTGTTCCGCCCAGAACTTGATGCCCGCCGGATCGGCCGGACGGCCGTAGAAGGCGAGGTAAAGCGAGTTGACGGTGGATTCGAGGGTGCTTTGCGTGCTCATGGAAGCTCCGGCGGCTGATCCGCATTAATGTTGATGTGTGGAAATAGTATATCCACGCGGAAACAAAAAGTGCAGCCCATATGCATATTTGTTGCAGAGCGGCAACAAGGTGGCGATGAACGGATGAGCAGAGGACAATGCGGCGCCGCGGGCGCCGAAATTACATGAGCGCGGAGGTGAGACTTTTCACTTCCTCGGCTGACTCTGCGAGGACCTGGGCCAGGGTGCCGGCGCCGGTGGTGAAATCGATGGTGGCGGCGCTCTCGGGCGTGGTGGCGCCGGGGCGCTCGAGCAGGGGCGAGGAGACGGGCGCGAGGTCATTGGCGAGCAGCAGGGTGTCGCCCAGGGTTTCCGGCGGCAAGGCCCGCATGCCGTTCCACAGCGCTTCGATCGCGCCCATCACGGCCACCGGCACGCCCAGCTTGAGCAGCACGCCGCGGCCGATGGCTACTTCGCCATGCTCGATCCATTCATCGGCGCCGCCGTCCAGCAGGCCCGGATAGCTGCTGGCGCGCGACAGCAGGTAGAAGCCGCCCACCTCATGAACGATGCCGGCGAACATGGCGGTTTCCGGATCGACGAAGGAGACCCGGCGCGCGATCACCTGGGCCAGCGCCGCCACGTGGGCCGAGTGGGCCCACAGCTGGTCGGCCTTGAGGCGCAGGGCAGGATCGGTAATCTCGCTGGCCAGCTGGCGCACGATGACCGAAGCCGCCAGTGCGCCCAGGGTGCGGAAACCGACGCGCTGCACGGCCGCGCGCACGTTGGTGACGTCGTTGCCGGAGCGGTTGTAGGCGACGGAATTGGCGATGGCGACGGTGCGCGCCGCCAGCAGCGGCTCGGCCTGCGCCAGGCGCGCCGCTTCCTCGATGTGGCAGTCGGGCTCGCCCAGCGCACGCTGCAGCTTGAGCGTCGCGTTGACGTTCGTGGGAAAGCTCAGCTCGCCGCGCCCGGCCTCGGCGGCGATGCTCTTGAGTGCGGTGAGTCTGTCCATCGAAAAATTATACCCCTATCCCGATGGCGCGCTGACGAAAATTTTGCCCTACGGCATCTTTTTTATCTTCCTGGCCGGGCGGGGACGTTCAGGGTTCGCTGAAGATGGCGTCGCAGCCATCCTTCGGCTCTTCGGTATCCTGCAGTTCGTCGCTCAGGCCCAGGTCGAACAGCTCTTCGACCGCGTTCATGAAGCTGTTCAGCTTGGTGGCGCCGATCAGGCGGTAGATCTCGCCGGCTTCGTTGCGCACGCCGATCAGCATCTTTTCCTGCTTCACCTCGTCGAGCGGGGCGACGTCGAGCAGCAGATTGCCGATGATGTGCTTGTCGAAATGGGCAGGCTTCTTGCCTTCGATCAGGGAAGTTTTCAAGGGAAGTCCTTCAGTTGAGGGGAGTGGGGAGGCATGCCCTCGGCCTGGCTGGCCTGCGCGATGCTGGCGCGCAGGGTAGCCAATGCCGCGTCGAGGGCGTCGAAGTCGGCTTCGTTATATGCCGAAAATAATTGTTTTCCATGGGCGACCACTTGCGGGAATACGTCGCAGAATACCCGATCGCCGGCCGCCGTGAGGCGCACGAAGAACGAGCGTTTGTCGTCGTTGCTGCGTTCGCGCATGACCAGCCCTTTCTGCTCCAGGCGTTCGATGACACCGGTCAAGGTACCCTTGGTGATCAGGGTGCGTTCACCGAGTTCCTTGTAACTCATGCCCGTGGTATTGCCCAGCGTGGCGAGGATGTCGAACTGGGCGTGCGTCAGGCCGTGACGGCGTACCGATTCGCCCGAAAAGCGTTCGAAGCCCTGCATGCACTCGGCCAGCAGCCGGACGCTCTTTAAGTAACGTTCCCCCATGGGAGAGGATTATAGCCGCCCGCCAAGGCTTTGCTCTTCCGGCATGGCCATGCCGGGACCGCTCATTTGTTCTCCGGTATGATAGTGGACTACGCAGTTTTTCGCGGGCGCCCATGCCCGGTTTCCACTGATGACACCGCCGATCCACCCAGATGCAGCCTGTTGACCTGTCCCGCCTGGCACAGGAAAGGCCGCTGCGCGTGCTCCTGGTCAATGCCGGCGAACCGGACGCGCTGACCTGGTCGGCGCTGGTCCAGCCGCTGCGCCTGGCCGCCAAGGCGATGGGACCGGAACGCCTGCACGTCGACGTGCGCAGCCCCGACAAGTTCGTCGGCGACGCCCAGCGCCACTGGCACCTGGTGCTGCTGGTGGCGGACGAGTCCGAGGCGGCCCTGAAGCCCGCCAACTGCCGCGCCCTGGTGGAACGCTGCCGCGCCGCGCCTTTCTGGGGCGGGGTGGGCGCGGGGGTGCTGTGGCTGGCCGACGCCGGCGCCCTGCACGGCGTGCGCACGGCCTTGCCCTGGGCCCTGTATCCGGATGCGAATGCCTTGGCCGAGCAGGCCCTGTTCACCCCCCACCTGTACGAATTCGACGCCAACCGCCTGACCTGCTGCGGCGGCGCGGCCAGCCTGGACTTCGCGTTGACCCTGGTCGAGCTGCTGTGCGGCGCGGCGGTCCAGGCCGAGGTCAAGGAAAGCCTGTGCGTGGACCGCGTGCGCGGCCCGGACGAGCGCCAGCGCGTCGCCCTGCAAGCGCGCTTCGGCGCCCTGCAGCCCAAGCTGACCGAGGCGGTGGCGCTGATGGAGGCGAACATCGAAGAGCCGCTCTCGACCGACGAGATCGCCCAGCTGGCGGGGGTGTCGCGGCGCCAGCTGGAGCGGCTGTTCAAGCAATACCTGGGGAGCTTGCCGTCGCGCTACTACCTGGAGCTGCGGCTGAAGCGGGCAAGGCAGTTGCTGCTGGATACCAATCACTCGATCGTGCAGGTGGGGCTGATGTGCGGGTTTTCTTCGGGCTCGCACTTCTCGACGGCGTTTGGGGCCTTGTTCGGGAATACGCCGCGGGAGGAGCGGCAGAGGAAGTTGGGGCAGTGAGTGCTTGCTCACTGCGGCGTCCGGCCTCCGCCGGAACGACGTGCTGAGGCCTGTGATTGTAGAGACGTCAACAATACGCCGCGTTCTTCCCGCACCGCACAATATTGCTCCCCGAGCAAAAATGAAAATCCCCGTCGCACTTCTGCAAGAACTTGTCAGACTGCGTTTCTATAATGGCTCGAACCTGCGGGACCCTGCCCGCGACAACCCCTTAATGATTGGATGAGGAAGAAGCCATGAACGCAAAGCTTGATTCGGGTGTCACCACGCGGCCTGTCACTCGGCAGACCTTCGACGAAGTCCTCGTCCCGACCTACGCCCCGGCCGCGATGGTGCCGGTGCGCGCCTCGGGCCTGGACGTGTGGGACCAGGAAGGCAAGCAGTATCTGGACTTCACCTCCGGCATCGCCGTCTCTAGCCTGGGCCACGCCAACCCGGTCCTGGTCGACGCGCTGACCAAGCAGATCAACACCCTCTGGCACCTGGGCAACGGCTACACCAACGAGCCGGTGCTGCGCCTTGCCACCGCCTTGACCGAAGCCACCTTCGCCGACCGCGCCTTCTTCTGCAACTCGGGCGCCGAAGCCAATGAAGCAGCCCTGAAACTGGCGCGCAAGTATGCGCACACCAAGTTCGGCCCGCACAAGTCGCGCATCGTGTCCTGCCTGTCGTCCTTCCACGGCCGCACCCTGTTCACCGTCTCGGTCGGCGGCCAGCCGAAGTACACCGAGGGTTTCGAGCCGCTGCCGCAGGACATCAATCACATCCCGTACAACGACATCGAAGCCGCGCGCGCCGCCATCACCGACGACGTGGCCGCCGTGATCGTCGAGCCGATCCAGGGCGAGGGCGGCGTCATCCCGGGCAACCCGGACTACCTGAAGGCGCTGCGCGAGTTCTGCGACCAGACCGGCGCGCTGCTGGTGTTCGACGAAGTCCAGTCGGGCGTGGGCCGCACCGGCTCGCTGTACGCCTACACCCAGATGGGCGTGACCCCGGACATCCTGACCTCGGCCAAGGCGCTGGGCAACGGCTACCCGATCGGCGCCATGCTGACCACCCACGAGATCGCCCAGCACTTCGGCGTCGGCTCGCACGGCACCACCTACGGCGGCAACCCGCTGGCGGCCACCGTCGGCCTGAAGGTCGTCGAGACCATCGGCCAGCCGGCCTTCCTGGAACGCGTCAAGGAAGCCAGCGCCAAGATCATGGCCAACCTGGACAAGCTGTCGCAGGACTACCCGCAGCTGTTCGGCAAGCCGCGCGGCATGGGTCTCCTGATCGGCCTGCCGGTGGCCGAAGGCTACAAGGGCCGCGCCAAGGACTACACCAAGACCGCCGAGAAGCTCGGCCTGATGCTGCTGATCGCAGGTCCGGACGTGGTGCGCCTGGCGCCGGCCCTGGTCGTCTCGGACGCCCAGATCGCGGAAGCCGACCGCATCATGCGCGAAGCCGCCGACGCCTTCATCGCAGGCTAAGCATGTCGGTTCCGGCCGGCCCGCCTGCTGAAGGCGCGCCGGCCGGCGCGCATCGATCCCGCATCTCCACTGCATCTCGTTAGGGAGTTCCCATGTATGTTGTCCGTCCGGTAGAAGTCGCGGATATCGGCGCCCTCGAGGCGATGGCCGCGGCGTCGATGCCCGGCGTGCACACGCTGCCGCGCACGCGCGAAGGCATCCATGCCTTCGTCGAGCGTTCCATCGCCTCGTTCGCCGCCCACGTCGACATTCCGAGCGAGGAGTCCTACCTGTTCGTGCTCGAGGACCTGCGCACCCGCGAGGTCGTCGGCACCGCCGCCATCCACGCGTCGGCCGGCTCGAACGGCACCTATTTCGCGTTCCGCAACGACGTCATCCAGCAGGTCTCGCGCGACCTGAACATCAGCCACAGCGTGCACGCGCTGACCCTGTGCTCGGAGCTGACCGCCTATTCCCAGCTGTCCGGCTTCTACCTGCGCAACCGCGACACGGCCGGGCTGGAAGCGGCCCTGCTGTCGCGCGCCCGCCTGCTGTTCGCGGTGCTGGCGCCGCACCGCTTCGGCGACCGCTTCTTCGTGCCGCTGGCCGGCCGTACCGATCCGGACGGCCAGTCGGCCTTCTGGAACGCCCTGGGCCGCATGTTCTTCAAGATGGACTTCCTGGACGCCGAGCGCGTCATCGGCGGCGCGCGCAACCGCACCCTGATCGTCGAACTGATGCCGCACTACCCGGTCTACGTGCCGCTGCTGCCGGGCGACGCCCAGGCCGCGATGGGCCAGATCCACCCGAGCGGCCAGCTGGCCTTCAACCTGCTCACCCAGGAAGGCTTCGAGGCCGACGAATACATCGACATCTTCGATGGCGGTCCGATCCTGCAGGCGCACAAGGGTTCGCTGCGCTCCTTCAGCGGCTCGCAGGTGCGCCGCGTGGAAACCGCCGGACAGGCCGCCGCGCCGGACGCGCTGGTGAACTACGCGGTGGCCAGCACCGAACAGCACTTCCGCGCCGTCACCGTGGCCTGCCCGCCGGTCGAGACCAGCCAGGTCGTGTGCCTGCCGCGCGAAGCCCAGCAGGCGCTCGGCGTGACGCAGGGCGATAACGTCATCTGCGTGCGTATCTAGGAGACCTACCCATGCTCGTAATCCGTTCCGCAAAAATGTCGGACCTGGACGCCCTGATCGTCATGGCGCGCCTGGCCGGCAGCGGCATGACCACGCTCAAGCCGGACCCGGACATGCTGGGCAAGCGCCTGCGCACCGCCGAGGCCTCGTTCGCCCAGACCATCCCGCCCGAAGAGCGCGACTACATGTTCGTGCTCGAGCACACCGAGGACAACAGCATCGCCGGCGTGTGCGCGATCAAGGGCGCGGTCGGCCTGACCGAACCCTTCTACAACTACCGCATCGGCACCCTGGTGCACTGCAGCCGCGAGCTGAACGTGTTCACCCGGATGGAAACCCTGTACCTGTCGAACGACCTGACCGGTTCCAGCGAACTGTGCTCGCTGTTCCTGCTGCCGCAGTACCGCGCGGGCTTCAACGGCAAGTGGCTGTCCAAGAGCCGCTTCCTATTCATCGCCCAGTTCCAGCAGCTGTTCACCGAGAAGATCATCGCCGAGATGCGCGGCTACCAGGACGAGAACGGCGATTCGCCCTTCTACGAAGGCCTGGGCCGCCACTTCTTCAAGATGGACTTCGACCACGTCGACGGCCTGACCGCGATCGGCAAGAAGTCCTTCATCGCCGAACTGATGCCGCGCCAGCCGCTGTACGTCGACTACCTGCCGCAATCGGCGCGCGAGGTGATCGGCAAGGTGCACACCTCGACCCAGCCGGCACGCCGCCTGCTGGAGCAGGAAGGCATGCACTACGAAGGCTACGTCGACATCTTCGACGCCGGCCCGGTGCTGCAGGGCCGCGTGTCCGAGCTGCGCGCCGTGCGCGAAAGCCTGCTGGCGGTCGCCGACGAAGGCGCGCCCGATGGCGATACCGAACACATGCTGGTGTCGAACACGCAGCTCGACAATTTCCGCATGATCCTGACCCGCGCCGTGCCCGGCTCGGGTCGCGTGCTGCTGAGCGCCCAGGAACTGGCCCAGCTGCACCTGCGCGCCGGCGACACGGTGCGTACCCTGACCCTCACTCCAAGGAAGAACGTCAATGGCTAACGTCTCGAATTACATCAACGGCGAGTGGCTCGCCGGCAGCGGCGCGGAACTGGAAACCATCGATCCTTCGACCGGCCGCCAGACCTGGACCAGCAATCAGTCGACCGCGGAAGATGTCGCCCGCGCGGCACAAGCCGCACGCGACAAGTTCGAAGCCTGGGCCTTGACCCCGCTGGAAGAGCGCATCGCCGTCTGCACCCGTTTCCGCGACCTGTTGAAGGAACATGCCGAGGAACTGGCCGCGATCATCGCCGAGGAAGTGGGCAAGCCGCTGTGGGAAGCGCGCACCGAAGTCGCCACCATGGCCAACAAGATCGACATCTCGGTCCAGTCCTACGGCGCGCGCACCGGCGAAGCCGCTGCCAAGGTCGCCGACGGCAATGCCGTGCTGCGCCACCGTCCGCACGGCGTGTTCGCCGTCTACGGCCCCTACAACTTCCCCGGCCACCTGCCGAACGGCCACATCGTGCCGGCCCTGATCGCCGGTAACACCGTGATCTTCAAGCCGAGCGAATATGCGCCGCGCACCGCGGTCAAGACCGTGCAGCTGTGGGAGCAGGCGGGCCTGCCGGCCGGCGTGCTGAACCTGGTCAACGGCGGCCGCGATACCGGCGTGGCCCTGGGCCAGAACGCACTGATCGACGGCATCCTGTTCACCGGCAGCAGCCAGACCGGCGCCGCCCTGCACAAGCAGTTCGGCGGCCAGCCGGGCAAGATGCTGGCGCTGGAAATGGGCGGGAACAACCCGCTGGTGGTCTGGGACATCAAAGACATTGACGCCGCCGTGCACCACACCGTGATGTCGGCCTTCATCTCGGCCGGCCAGCGCTGCACCTGCGCGCGCCGCCTGGTCATCCAGGACAACGCGCAAGGCCAGGCCTTCCTCGACCGGCTGGTGGAAGTGGCCGCCAAGCTGCAGGTCGGTCCGTCGAACGCGGATCCGCAGCCCTTCATGGGCCCGGTCGTATCAAGCGCCGTGGCCGCGCGCCTGGTGCAGGCCCAGGCCGAGATGGCGGCCAAGGGCGGCAAGGTGCTGCTGCAGATGAAGCAACTCGACCCGAACGCCGGCTTTGTCACCGCCGGCATCGTCGACACCACCGACGCCAACGGCATCCCGGACGAGGAGTGGTTCGGCCCGCTGCTGCAGGTGATCCGCGTGAAGGATTTCGACGAGGCCCTGCGCGTGGCCAACGCCACCGAATTCGGCCTGGCCGCCGCGCTGCTGTCGCCGTCCGAAGAGCTGTGGAAGCGCTTCGCGGTGCGCGCCCGCGCCGGCATCGTCAACTGGAACCGTCCGACCACCGGCGCGGCCAGCTCGGCGCCCTTCGGCGGCGTGGGCAAGTCGGGCAACCACCGCCCGAGCGCCTACTACGCGGCGGACTACTGCGCCTACCCGGTGGCCTCGATCGAGACGGCCGAACTCGAAATGCCGGCGAAACTCTCGCCAGGACTGGTGTTCTAAATCATGCGCATCGCACGTGAATTCAACTTCGACGGCCTGGTTGGCCCGTCGCACAACTACGCCGGCCTCTCGTTCGGCAACGTCGCCTCGTTCAACAACGTCCGCAGCGCCTCCAACCCGCGCCAGGCCGCCCTGCAGGGCCTGGCCAAGATGCGCGAGCTGGCCGCACGCGGCTATGCGCAGGCGGTGATGCCGCCCCAGGGCCGCCCCAACTTCCGCCTGCTGCGCCGCCTCGGCTTCTCCGGTACCGACGCCGACGTGCTGGCGCGCGCCTACCGCGAAGCGCCGGTAATCCTGGCCTGCGCCTACTCGGCCGCGCCGATGTGGACCGCCAACGCGGCCACCGTCAGCCCCTCGGCCGACTCGCAGGACGGCCGCGTGCACTTCACCGCCGCCAACCTGAACAACAAGCTGCACCGCTCCGAAGAGCACGTGCAGGCCACCCGCACCCTGCGCGCGATCTTCCATGACAGCAGCCGCTTCATGGTGCACGATCCGCTGCCGCCGGTGCCGGCCTTCGGCGACGAGGGCGCGGCCAACCACACGCGCTTCGCCGCCAGCCATGGCGCCGCCGGCGTCGAGTTCTTCGTCTATGGCCGCGTGGAGTTCGACCCCTCGGCGCCAAGCCCGAAGAAATACCCGGCGCGCCAGACCCTCGAAGCCTCGCAGGCCGTGGCGCGCCTGCACGGCCTCGACCCGGCCCGAACCGTGTTCGCCTCGCAGAACCCGGACGTGATCGACCAGGGCGTGTTCCACAACGACGTGATCGCGGTCGGCAACGGCAACGTGCTGTTCTACCACGAGCAAGCCTTCGCCGACGAGGCGGCCACCGTGGACGCGCTGCGCCGCGCCCTGGGCGGCGTCGATACCGACCTGGTGCCGGTGCGCGTGGCGTCCAGCCAGGTGCCGGTGGCCGACGCCGTCGCCAGCTACCTGTTCAACAGCCAGCTCCTGACCCGCGCCGACGGCAAGATGGCCCTGGTGGTGCCGCACGAATGCCGCGAGAACGCGGCCGTGGCGTCCTACCTGGGCGGCATGGTGGGCCGCGGCGGCCCGATCGAGGAGCTGGTCGAGTTCGACCTGCGCCAGAGCATGCGCAACGGCGGCGGGCCCGCCTGCCTGCGCCTGCGCGTGGCGCTGACCGACGACGAAGCGGCCGCCATGCACCAGGGCGTGATCATGACCGAGACCCTGTATGCCCAGCTGGTGGCCTGGGTCGAGAAGCACTACCGCGACCGGATCGAGCCGAAGGACCTGGCCGACCCGCAGCTGGCGATCGAATGCGCCGCGGCGCTCGAGGAGCTGACCCGCATCCTCGGCCTGCCGGGCCTGTACGAGCTGTAAAGACACGTCACGGAGCCCATGCGGAACGGGTGACCCGGCCCGCGGGGCATGTTCTAATAACGGATTGGCGCGTTCGCGGTAAGACGGATCGCCAAGGGAATTCGGACGGGACACCCCCGTCCCATACAGCAGGGCGGCGCCAACGCCACAAGCCGGAGCGCGCCAGGCAAACAACTTTGGAGAAGTAAGATGAATGACATGTCGCAAGACCTGCGTAACCAGACGCTCTCGCTGGTCAACGCGAACCACGCGAGCGCCGCTGCCACCGGACAGGTGGGCGCGCTGATCGGCGCGTGGCTCGGATCGCTCGATGACGAAGACCTGGCCGGCACCGCGCCCGCGAGCCTGGCCCCCGTGCTGTGGGAAGGCTTCTCGCAGCTGGCCCAGCGCACCGGCCCCGGCTGCCAGATCGCATCGATGGCTTACTCCGACGGCCGTGGCGGCAAGGCGACCGCCCTGCTGATCCTGAACGACGACATGCCTTATCTGGTCGACTCCTTCGTGATCGCCCTGCGCAAGGAGCGCCAGACCGCCGCCGGCGTAATGAACGCCGTGCTGCCGGTGCGACGCGACGCGAATGGCCAGGCGGTCGCGGTCGGCGAAGCCGGCGCGCCGCTGGAGTCGATCGTGCTGATCCTGATGAGCGACGAACTCGAATTCGGCGAACTGGACGCGCTGACCGCGCGCATCCGCATGGTCGCCAACGACGCCGCCGTGGTGCACCGCGACGCGCTGGCCATGGGCGACCGCCTGACCGCCGTAGCCGCCGCCGCTGCCGGCGCGAGCACCCCGGAAGGCCAGGAAGTGGCGGCCTTCCTCGAGTGGGCCAAGAACGAAGGCTTCGAGCCCTTCGGCTACGCCTACTACACCGTCAAGCCGGACGCGCGCGAACTCGAGCGCGACATCCCGAGCCGCATCGGCGTGCTGCAGGACACCGCGCATCCGGTCTACGGCACCTGCCTGGCCAACATCCCGGGCGACTTCGAGACCCTGTCGCGCCGCGCCGACACCCTGTCGATCGTCAAGGCCGACGTGGAAGGCACCCTGCACCGCGACCAGCCGCTGGACTTCATCGGCGTGCGCGACACCGATGCCCAGGGCAAGATCCTCGGCGAGCACTGCTTCATCGGCCTGTTCACCCGCGCCGCCACCCTGACCCCGCTGGCGCGCCTGCCGTTCGCACGTGGCCGCGTGGCCAAGGTGCTGTCGATCGCGGGCGTGCGCCAGGAAGGCTTCCGCGCCGAGAAATTCGTCGAGATCCTGGAATCCTTGCCGCGTACCGAAGCCCTGGAAGCCGAGCCGGAATGGCTGGCCCAGGTGTGCAGCTCGGTGGTCTCGCTGTACAAGCAGCCGCGCCCGAAAGTCTTCGCGCGCCGCGACGTCTACCGCCGCCACCTGAACGTGCTGGTCTACCTGCCGCGCGAGCGCTACAGCGCCGCCGTCGGCTCCAGCCTGGCCCAGGCCCTGCAGGACAGCTCGGGCGCCCGCGAGGTGCGCGTGCAGCCGCTGGTGGCCGACGGCCCGCTGGCCCGCGTCTACCTGATCGCCCACGCCGCGCGCTATCCGCTCGACCTGGAAACCGACATCCAGCAGCCGCTGCTGGCCGTCCTGGACGGCTGGCATGACCGCTTCGCCGCCCTGACCAACGGCATCGAGGACGGCGTCCAGCGCAGCACCCTGCGCAAGATGGGCGCCAACCTGCCGGTCAGCTTCGTTACCTCCACCGCACCCGAGATCGCCTTCCGCGACCTGCAGGCCGTGCTGAACAACGGCAAGCAGGACCGCGTCACCGTGCGCATCGAACCAGGCAGCGGCGAAGGCAAGGCCGCCGCCGACGCCTCGATCCGCATCTACTCGGGCGAGAACGTGCCTTCGCTGTCGCGCCTGCTGCCGGCGCTGCAGAACGCCGGCATCGCCGTCGACCGCGAGCAGACCTGGTCGTTCAAGACCGCCGACGGCGTGCGCCACAACGTCACCGCGCTGGCCGTGGACGACGAGAGCGGCGCCAAGCTGGTCAAGCCGGGCATCATGGAAGTGGCCGAGGAACTGTTCACCGCGCTGTTCAACAACGAAGCCGAAGACGGCCGCATGAACGGCCTGACCGTCGAAGGCGGCCTGTCGCTGCGCGAAGTGCAGCTGGTGCGCGCCTACATCAGCTACTGGCGCCAGCTGGGCTCCAAGTTCTCGGTGCGCTACATGGCCGAGACCCTGCGCACCCAGCCGGCCCTGGTGAAGGAATTCGTCACCGGTTTCCTGCTGCGCTTCGATCCGAAGCTGGGCGAAACCGAGCGCGCCGCGGGCACTGCCAAGCTGGCCGCGCTCAAGGCCGGCCTGTCGAGCGTGAACCACGCCGACACCGAGGAAATCATGGCCGCCCTGGTCGACCTGTGCATGGCGACCGTGCGCACCAATTACTTCCAGAACGACGGTGAAAAGATCATCTTCAAGGTCGACACCAGCAACCTGGCGCTGGCCCCGGAACCGCGTCCTTACCGCGAGATCTACGTGTTCTCGCGCCGCTTCGAAGGCGTGCACCTGCGCGGCGGCCCGGTCGCCCGCGGCGGCCTGCGCTGGTCGGACCGCATGGAAGACTACCGCACCGAAGTGCTGGGCCTGGTGAAGGCGCAGATGGTCAAGAACGCGGTCATCGTGCCGGCCGGCTCGAAGGGCGGCTTCGTGTGCAAGCAGATGCCGCAGGGCGCCCCGCGTGAAGTCGTGGCGGCCGAAGGCGAAGCAGTCTACCGCCTGTTCATCGCCAGCCTGCTGGAAGTGACCGACAACCGCGTGCGTGGCGCCATCGTCCCGCCAGAGAACACCGTGCGCTTCGACCAGGACGACCCGTACCTGGTGGTGGCGGCCGACAAGGGCACCGCGACCTTCTCCGACATCGCCAACAGCATCGCCGTGCAGCGCGGCTTCTGGCTGGGCGACGCCTTCGCGTCGGGCGGCTCGAACGGCTACGACCACAAGAAGATGGGCATCACCGCCAAGGGCGCGTTCGAAGCGGTCAAGCGCCACTTCTACGAACTGGGCCACGACATGAACACCACCCCGGTCACCGTGGTCGGCGTGGGCGACATGTCGGGCGACGTGTTCGGCAACGGCGTGCTGCTGTCGCGCCAGCTCAAGCTGCTGGCGGCCTTTGACCACCGCCACATCTTCCTGGATCCGACCCCGGACGTCGAAGTCTCGTTCAAGGAACGCGAGCGCATGTTCGCGCTGCCGCGCTCGTCGTGGGAAGACTACGACAAGAGCCTGATCTCGCAAGGCGGCGGCGTGTACCCGCGCTCGGCCCGTTCGATCGAACTTTCGCCTGAGATCCGTGCCGCGCTGAACATCGAAGAGACCGCGCTGGCGCCGGAAGAGCTGATGCACCGCATCCTGCTGGCCCCGGTCGACCTGTTCTACAACGGCGGCATCGGCACCTACATCAAGTCGTCGAGCGAAACCCATGCGCAAGTGAAGGACCGCGCCAACGACCGCATCCGCGTCAACGGCAACGAACTGCGCTGCAAGGTGGTGGCCGAAGGCGGCAACCTGGGCGCCACCCAGGCCGGCCGTATCGAGTTCGCGCTGGGCGGCGGCCGCATCTTCACCGATGCGATCGACAACTCGGCGGGCGTGGACTGCTCGGACCACGAAGTGAACATCAAGATCTGGCTGGACACCGAAGTCAACGCCGGCAAGCTGCCCGAAGCCGACCGTAACCGCGTCCTGAACGAGATGACCGGCGCCGTGGAAGACCTGGTCCTGCGCGACAACACGCTGCAGACCCACCTGCTGACCCGCGAGGCGCAGGCGCAGTCCAGCGCTTCGGTGGTGGACGGCTACGCCGCCCTGATCTCGAACCTGGAATCGGAAGGCGCCGTCAACCGCGACCTCGAGCAGCTGCCGAGCGACGCCGAGCTGCAACGCCGCAAGGCCCTGGGCCACGGCCTCACCGCGCCGGAACTGGCGGTCGTGGTCGCGAACGTCAAGAACCGCTTCAAGCGCACCCTGTCGGCGCTGGACCTGACCTCGGAAGCCTGGGCCGATTCGCTGCTGCGTCCTTACTTCCCGGCGCAGCTGGTTGCCACCCGCGATCCGCTCGATCACCCGCTGGCCAACGCCATCCTGGCGACCGTGCTGGCCAACGAAGCGGTCAACCGCTGCGGTCCGCTGATGCTGCGCGACCTGGCCGCGGAGCACCGCGTCGACGAAACCGAGGTCGTCAAGGCCTGGGCCCGCGCCTGGTCGGGACTGCACCTCGCGCCGGTGTTCGACGCTCTCGACGCCGATGCGCTGAACGTGCCGCGCGACGTCTCGATCTCGGTCGACAGCCGCACCCGCGGCCTGATGCGCGCCGTGATCGAAGGCGTGCTGTCGCTCCCAAGCGGCACCGACGGCATGTCGGAACTGTCGACCCTGTTTGGCCAGGCCGACCAGCTGCGCAGCCTGAGCCCGACCCGTTCGGAAGCCGACGGCCACACCGGCCTGCCGGCGCCGTTCACGGCGGCCTGGAAGGCGGTCGAGACCATCGAGTCGCTGGCGACCTTCCTGTTTGCGGCGGTCTCGGTGCAGCGTCCGGGCGGCATGAGCCTGGCGCAGTTCCTGCAGGTCGGCATGGCGCTGCGCCAGCAGGCCGGCATCGACACGCTGGAACGCGGCCTCAAGCTGCCGGCGCAGACCAAGTCGCAGGAACAGCTGCGCAACTACGCGCTGCAGTCGCTGCGCCGCGCCCAGCAGCGCCTGCTGCTGCAGGTGATCGAGCATGCGGGCAAGGGGGGCGACGCCCTGGCCGCCGTCGGCGAGGTCACCCGCCAGCACGGCCTGACGGGCTACGCCCAGGCGGTCGACCTGGAACAGGCGATGCTGGACGTATGGGCGCTGTCGGAAGGCTCGAACCCCGAGCGCCTGGCGGCCTGACGCGATGAGCGCAGCAGGCATTCCTGCGCTGCCGGAAGCGGTGCGCGCCCTGGCCGAAGCGGACTTCGGCCCGGTTGCGCAGCGTTTCTCGGAAGCGGGTTTCCAGGTTGGCTTGCCGGCGCCCGGCATCCTCACGGTCAAGGGGGCCGCGCCTGATGCGGCCCGCCCCTGCGTGCTGGTGTCGGTCGGCGTGCATGGCGACGAAACCGGGCCGATCGAGATGACGGCCTACGTCATCGAAGCGCTGTCGCGCGCGCCGCGCGAGCTGGCGGTGGACCTGATGCTGTGCGTCGGGAACATCGACGCGATCGCGGCCGGCAAGCGCTTCATCGACGCGGACCTGAACCGCATGTTCCGCGCCGAGCGCGGCTCGCTGGCCGGAACCGCGGAAGCGGCGCGGGCCGATGTCCTGATCGCCGCCACCGACGCCTTCTTCGAAGGCGCCGGGCCGCGGCGCTGGCACCTGGACCTGCACACCGCGATCCGTCCCTCGCACTATCCGATGTTCGCGATCGTGCCCGAGCTCATCGCCGAGGGTCCGCGCAACACGCTGGTCAAGTGGCTGGGCGAGGCCGGGATCGAGGCCGTCATCATGAACCCGAAGTCGGCCGGGACCTACAGCTACTACAGCGCCGAGCACCACGGCGCGGCCGGCACCACGGTCGAGCTGGGGCGGGTGGGCACGCTGGGGAGGAACGACCTGTCGCAATTCGCCGACTCTTCGGCGGCGCTGGCACGCCTGCTGCGCGGGCAGCCTGCCGCCGGGGCAGGGCGCGCACCGCTGGTGTTCAAGCAGGTGCAGGAAGTGCTCAAGCTGTCCGACCAGTTCAGCATGAAGGTCGGGCGCGAAACCTGGAATTTCACCGCGCTCAAGAAGGGCGAGGTGATCGCGCAGGATGGCGATACCTTCTACACGGTGAAGCATGACGAGGAGCTGGTCGTGTTTCCCAATCCGGACGTGCGCGTGGGATTGCGCGCCGGGTTGATGGTGGTGAAGGTGGACTGACCGAAGCAGCAGCGCGCATTCATCCTCAAGCATAAAACAACGTCATCCCGGCGCAGGCCGGGATCCAAGTCCGACGCATAGCCACTAGTTCAAAGCGAAGTGGTTGTTCACGCAAACTTGGATCCCGGCCTTCGCCGGGATGACGTTGTTTTGGGATGCGGGCTAAACTAGGGCCTTTGCCCCGGAGCCACCATGAGCAAGCTGTTCTCCCCCACCGCACTCGGCCCCCTGCAGCTCTCCAACCGCATCGCCATCGCGCCGATGTGCCAGTACTCCGCCATCGAGGGCATCGCCACCGACTGGCACATGATCCATCTCGGCAACCTCGCCTTGTCCGGCGCCGCGCTGCTCATCCTCGAAGCCACCGCCGTCGTGCCCGAAGGGCGCATCTCGCCCGACGACCTGGGCCTGTGGTCCGACGCCCACGCCGAGGCCCTCGATCCGATCGTGCGCGCCATCCGCCGCCATTCCCCGATCAAGCTGGCGATCCAGCTGGCCCATGCCGGGCGCAAGGCCTCGAGCCAGGCGCCCTGGGAAGGCGGCGCCAACATCCCGCCCGACCAGCCGCGCGGCTGGCAGACCGTGGCCCCGTCCAGCGTCCCCCATGCGCAGGGCGAGCCCGCGCCGCTCGCACTGGACCAGCAAGGCCTGGCCCGCATCCGCGACGGCTTCGTGGCCGCCGCCCGCCGTGCCCATGCCCTGGGCCTGGACGCCATCGAACTGCACGGCGCCCACGGCTACCTGCTGCACCAATTTCTGTCGCCGCTGTCGAACCTGCGCGAGGACGCCTATGGCGGCGCACTGGAGAACCGGATGCGCTTCCCGCTCGAGGTCTTCGACGCCGTGCGCGCCGCCGTGCCGCGCGAGATGGCGGTGGGCATGCGCATTTCGGCCACCGACTGGGTGGAGGGCGGCTGGGAGATCGAGCAGAGCGTGCGCTTCGCCCAGGAGCTGAATAGCCGCGGCTGCGACTTCATCCACGTCTCCACCGGCGGCCTGTCGCCGGCGCAGCAGATCGCGCTGGGCCCGGGCTACCAGGTCGCCTATGCGGAACGCATCAAGCGCGAGACCGGCATGCCCACCATCGGCGTCGGCCTGATTACGGAGCCCGAGCACGCCGAGCAGATCCTGCAGGACGGGGAGGCCGACGTCATCGGCCTGGCGCGCGCCATGCTGTACGACCCGCGCTGGCCCTGGCATGCGGCGGCCAGGCTGGGCGACCAGGTGTTCGCGCCGCCGCAGTACTGGCGTTCGCAGCCGCGCGAGCACAAGGCGCTGTTCGGCGACACGCGCCTGGGCCAGCGCTAGCCGCCCACGCTCCGCGGACATGGGCGGACCGCAGTTCATGCCCCATTTCTTGCAGCCTGTCGCACGCAGGCTGCGGCGAGGCAGGTGGGTTGCTAGAGTGGCATGGTTGGCGCTTTGCGCCCGTCGAACGACAACCATACCCTCAAAGGATAGCCATGCGTAAGCTTCTTGCCCTTGCCGCACTTGCCACCCTCGGTGGCTGCGCCATCATCGTCACCCCGAACGAGGGGGCGCATGTCCAGACCATGTGGAGCAAGGGCGTCGAGAACGGCAACGGCATCGCCGCGCGCGACCAGCGCGCCGTCCCGGCGCTCCCTGGCCTGGACGTGGGCGGCTCGCTCCCGGTCGAGGTGCGGGTCGGCCCGTCCGCCTCGCTGGTGGTGGAAGCGGACAGCAACCTGCTGCCCCTGATCCGCACCGAGCCGAACGGCCATACCCTGCGCATCTGGACCGAGGAAGACGTGCGCAGCAAGACCCCGATCCGCATCGTCTACACCACGCCGCGCCTGAGCGAAGTGCGCGCCTCGGGCTCGAGCCGGGTCGACGTGAGCGAGCTGAATGGCGCGCCGCTGGACGTGCGCAAGAGCGGGTCGGGCGAGGTGCGCCTGGCGGGGAGGGTGGAAAGCCTGAACGCGCGCGCCAGCGGTTCCGGCGTCATCGACGCCGCGCAGCTGCACAGCGCCAGCGCCGACCTCGACCTGTCGGGTTCGGGCCGCATGACGGTGGGCGACGTGCACGGCGACTATGCGCGCGTGAACGTGAGCGGTTCGGGACGGCTGGAGGCAAGTGGTGCGGTGCGCTCGCTGAATGCGCGCGTAAGCGGTTCGGCCAGCGTCGACCTGGCGGGCCTGAGCACGCAGGACGCCGACCTGGGAACCAGCGGTTCGGGCGGCATCCGCGCCACGGTGAAGCAGTCGCTGATCGCCCGCACCAGCGGCTCGGGCGGGATCCGCGTGTATGGCCAGCCGGCCCAGCGCAGCCTCAGTGGGGACAGGATTCACCTGCTCGATTGAAGCCGGTTCGCGCCGGATGATCTTACGGCGAACTATCACCGCGTGGACGGCAAAGCCGTCCACCCTACGATGCTACAAAAGTCGTAGCGTGGACGGGTCCCCCGTCCACGCGTTCAAGCAGCGTGTGAATGGCGGGATGTTTACAGCAGGTTGTCCAGCAGATCCGGACCAAACACTTCGCGGTGCAGGCGCGCAGCCGGGGCGCCGGCCGCCAGCAGCGCATTCCACTGCGCCTGCATGAAGGGCAGCGGGCCGCACAGGTAGACGTCGGTCTCGCCCTTCGGCCAGGACGGCAGGCGGGCCAGTTCCATCTTGCCCGGCAGCGCGTCGCCGATGGCGCCATCTTCGTAGAAGGTCACCACGTGCAGGTAGGGCATGCGCGCCTTGGCGGCGGCGATGTCGGCCTGGTGCGCATGGTGCGCGGCGTTGCGGGCTGCGTGCGCGAAGATCACGCGGCGCTCCGGATTGACCTGGGCGATGCGGTTCAGGGTCGCGATCATCGGGGTGATGCCCACGCCCGCCGACAGCAGCACCACCGGCTCGTTCGATTCGGTATCCGGCTGGAAGTCGCCGAACGGATGGCTCACGTTCAGTACGTCGCCCACTTTCACGTTCTGGTGCAGCCAGGTCGACACCGCGCCGGCCGGCACGTCCGCCTGGGCGTCTTCGCGCTTGACCGAGATGCGCAGGCTGTCCTTGCCGTTCGCATCGGACAGACTGTACTGGCGCAGCTGGCGGTGGCCGTCGGCGAACACCACTTCCACGCTCACGTACTGGCCGGCCTTGAACGGGGGCAGGGCGCCGCCGTCTGCCGGCGCCAGGCGCAGGGCGGTCACGTTGTCGCTTTCACGCACCAGTTCGATCACGCGCATGGCGCGCAGCTCGCCCGGCTGGACGCCGGCGTCCGCATACATCTTGGCTTCGGCATCGATCAGCAGGCGCGCCAGCGAGCCGTAGGCTTCTTCCCAGGCCTTCAGCAGGGGTTCGGTGGCGGCGTCGCCCAGCACGGTCTTGATCGCGCCCAGCAGGTGGAAACCGACGATCGGGTAATGGTCGGCGCGGATGCCCACGGCCGCGTGCTTGTGCACGATGCGGCTGACCACCGGGCCCAGGGCGCCGGCGTTGTCGATGTTGGCCGCGTAGGCGAACACCGCCGAGGCCAGGGATTGCTGCTGCACGCCGCTTGCCTGGTTGCCCATGTTGAACAGGTTGGTCAGTTCCGGGTGCGCCGCAAACATGCTGGCGTAGAAGGTGCGGGTGATGGTCAGGCCATGCTCGCGCAGGACGGGAACGGACGCGTCGATGTAGGGACGGGAAGCAGCGGAGATCATGATTTTTCCTTATTGATGCATTAACAATGCATATTTATGTTTCAAAAAAATGCGCCTTGAATACGGGCGGCAACAATCAGACGGGACAATTCTAACAAAGATGCACTTCTAGTGCATCATTTGGGAAAACAATTTTATTGTGGCGTTGCAGTTACCCCTATAATCGCTGCTTTTACCCCCGCGGCTGCCGAGCCGCTCTCACCGCCTCAACCGAGCACCGAAGGACAAGCCGTGAATCTGACCCTGGGCCAAAAGCTGATCCGTACCAAACCGGCAGGACGCCATCACGAGGAGGGCCACAGCGCCGCCGACGTGGGCCTGCAGCGCTCCTTGGGGCTGTTCCCCCTGACGATGATCGGCGTCGGCGCCACCATCGGCACCGGCATCTTCTTCACCATGGTGGAAGCGGTGCCCAAGGCCGGTCCGGCGGTGGTGCTGTCCTTCCTGATCGCGGCCATCACGGCCGGCCTGACCGCGCTGTGCTACGCCGAACTGGCGGGCCGGGTGCCGGCCGCCGGCTCCTCCTATTCCTTCGCCTACGCCACGGTGGGCGAATTCGCCGCCTTCGTGGTCGCGGCCTGCCTGCTGCTCGAATACGGCCTGGCGGCCAGCGCCACGGCGATCGGCTGGTCTGATTACCTGAACAACTTCCTGCAGAACGCGATCGGCTGGCAGATTCCGCCGGAACTGCGCTCGCCGATGTTCGTGTCGGACCATAACAACATCCACTTCAACCCGGGCCACATCAACCTGCCGCCGGTGCTGCTGGTGATCATGTGCTGCATCCTGCTGGTGCGCGGCACCAAGGAATCGGCCACCACCAACGCCATCATGGTGCTGGTGAAGCTGGCGATCCTGGTGTTCTTCTCGGTGATCGCCTTCAGCGGCTTCAACGCCGAGAACTTCCAGCCTTTCTTCAATACCGACAACAGCAAGGGCTTTGCCGGCATGGCCGGCGTGACCGCCGCCGCCGGCACCGTGTTCTTCTCCTTCATCGGCCTGGACACCATCGCCACCGCCGGCGAGGAAGTGCGCGACCCGCGCCGCAACGTCCCGATTGGCATCCTGGCCGCGCTCCTGATCGTCACCGCCTTCTACCTGATGGTGGCCTTCGCCGCCATGGGCGCCCAGCCGGCCCACATGTTCGAGGGCCAGCAGGCCGGCCTGTCGGTGATCCTGCAGAACGTCACCGGCCAGTCCTGGCCGGCGCTGGTGCTGTCGGCCGGCGCGGTGGTGTCGGTGTTCTCGGTGACCCTGGTGACGATCTACGGCCAGACCCGCATCCTGTACGCCATCAGCCGCGACGGCCTGATCCCGAAGACCTTCCAGAAGGTGAGCCCGCGCACCCAGGCGCCCGTCAGCAATACCGTGATCGTCTCGATCGCGGTCGGCCTGGTGGCCGGCCTGGTCGATTCCACCTTCCTGTGGGACATGGTGAGCATGGGGACCCTGACCGCCTTCATCGTGGTGTCGATTGCGGTGCCCGTCATCCGCGCCAAGCAGGGCGACGCCCAGCCGACCGACGGTTCGCGCAAGGGCTTCCGCGTGCCTTTCGGTCCTTACCTGATTCCGGGCCTGTCGATCTTCGCCTGCCTGTACATCATGAAGGACTTGTCCGCCACCACCTTCCGCGTGTTCGCGATCTGGATGGCGGTGGCGGTCGCCACCTACTTCCTGTACAGCGTGCGCCACAGCCGCCTGAACAAGGGACATTAAGCAGGAAAGAGCAGCACCGATGCAGAAGTTCGAATCGCGGCGCGACCGCTTCGCCCTGTTCGACCGCATGGACAGCCCGGCGGTCAACATCTGCTTCACCCTGGAGCTGCCCGACTTGCGCCCCTGGTGCAAGGAGCAGGGCCTGGCGCCCTTCCACGTGCTGCTGTGCGCGGTGCTGCGGTCGATCCTGAAGGTCGACAACTTCCGCTACCGCGTCCTCGATGGCGAGGTGTTCCGCGTCGAGCGCCTGAGGCCCTCGTTCACGGTCATCAACCAGAACAACGACCTGAATTTCGCCCAGTTCGAATGGACCGACGACCTGCGCGAATGGGTGGCGCGCGGCGTCGCGGCGCGTGCGCAAGCCAGCGCCATGACGGAACTGAACGAGAAGTACCGCACCATGACGCCGCGCGAAGCCAAGGAGCAGGTCTTCATCACCTGCATTCCCTGGCTCGACTTCACCTCGATCCAGCACCCGACCGCCGATCTCGGCTCGCCCGACATTCCCGCGCTGGCCTGGGGGCGCTTTCGCGACGCCCCGAACGGCCGCGTGCAGCTGCCCTTCGCCGTCCAGGCCCACCACGGCTTCGTCGACGGCTTCCACATCCACCAGCTGGCCCAGGCCATCGCGGCGGAAATCGAGGGCTTCATGCGGAGCCCGGACGCCACCGCTTGACCCTTGAATCCTGCAGCCTGTCGCAATCCGGGCTGCCTGCCTGAATCCCCTTGCTAGGATGGCCCGATCGTCGATACGGAGGGCCTATGTGGAAATGCATATTCGCGGTAGCCGTCCTGGCTGCTGCTGCCGGCGCGCAGGCGCAGCCGCGCGAGCTGAGCGCGCAGCAATGGCATGAAGACCTGCGCGTGCTGGCCGAGAGCATGCCGGCGCGCCACCGCAATCTCTACCACACGATGACGCGCGAGCAGTTCGCCGCCGCCGTCGCCGGCCTGGATGCGCGCATCGACAGCCTGCCGCGCCACAAGATCATCGTCGAGATGGCGCGTATCGCCGCCATGGTCGGCGACGGCCATACCAACCTGGCGCCGACGCGCGATCCGAACATTGGCTTCCACGCCTTCCCGCTGGCGCTCTACTTCTTCGAGGACGGCCTGTACGTGCGCGCGGCGGCGCAGCAGCACCGCGACCTGGTCGGCGCCAGGGTGGTCGGCATCGGCCCGCTGTCGACCGCGCAGGCCTACGCGGCGGTGCGCGAGATCGTCGGCCGCGACAACGAGCAGAACGCGCTGTTCTTCGCGCCCCATTTGCTGGTGATGCCGGAAGTGCTGGACGCGCTGGGCATGGGCGACGGCCCGCAGCGGGCGCGCTTCGTGCTGGAACAGGACGGCAAGCGCCGCACCGTGGAGCTGGACGAGGCCCCGCCGGCCGACATGATGCCGCCCGATACCGACCTGAGTTTCATGCCGCGTCCCGGCTGGGTCGATGCGCGCAGCGCCACGCCGCCATGGCTGCAGGACGCTCGCAGCAAGTTCCGCCTGGCGCCGCTCGACGGCGGCAAGATCCTGTACGTGCAGCTCAACCAGGTCGGCGACGAGAAGAACGAGACGCTGGCCCGGTTCGCGCGCCGCATCGAAGCGGAGGCGGCGCGGCGCAAGACGGCCAGGATCGTGCTCGACCTGCGCCTGAACCGCGGCGGTAACGGCGGCCTGGTGCCGCCCCTGGTCGCGAGCCTGATCCGCGCCACGCCGCCGGAGGCGAAGGATCGCCTGTTCGCCATCGTCGGCCGCTCGACCTTCTCGGCCGCGCAATTCCTCACCAACGACCTGGAACGCTATACCGACGCGGTGCTGGTGGGCGAGCCGACCGGCGGCAAGGCTAACTCCTATGGCGACTCGCGCAAGATCACGCTGCCGCACAGCGGCATTACAGTGCGGGTTTCCACCATCTGGTGGCAGGAGGATGAGCGCGACCGGCGCGAATGGTCGGCGCCGGCCCTGTCGGCGGGGCTCAGCTTCGACGACTACCGCAAGGGCGTCGATCCGGCGCTGGCCGCGATCCGCTCCTACCGCCCGGCGCCGCCGCTGGCCGGCATCCTGGCGCGGGCGGACAGCCCGGGCGCGGTGCGTCAAGCCTACGCGGACTGGCGCGCACAGGCCCTCAACCGCCATGCGGATGCGCAGATGGCCTTCTACGAGGCGGGCCACGCGCTGCTCAGGCAGGGCAAGCCGGATGCCGCGCTGGCGGTATTCGAACTGTGGACCACGGGCCATCCGAACGCCGGCTGGGGCCATGAAGGGCAGGGCGCCGCCTGGCTGGCCAAGGGCGAGCGCGAACGCGCCATCGCGGCCTACCGGCGCGCGCTGCAGCTGGAACCGAGTTCGGGCGCGTCCGCCGACGCGCTCGCGAAGCTGCAGGCGCGCTGATATTTACTTTACCAGCGGCCGCACGTATTCCAGCAGGCTGACCAAGGTCTTGCCCGGCTCTTCCCACGGCATCATGTGGGCCGAGCGCTCGAACCACACGGCCTGCTTGGACGGCGCCTTGACCTGCTTCAGCCAGGCCTCGGTGGGCGCGGTCGGCGTAGTGTAGTCGTGGCGTCCCAGGAACATCACCACCGGGATCGGAAAACTCGTCACCTTGGAATAATCGACCTGGACGAATTCCGGCAGCAGCCGGCCCAGGGTCAGGATGCTGCCCTGGTCGATCGCCTTGACCTGTTCGGCATTGTAGTCGGGCGACAGCAGGGGCCCCTTGAAGAAGTAGTCGGACTGGCTGCGGAAGGCGCTCAGGCCGCCGTAGTGCTGGGGCCATTTGCGGGCCAGCACGATGCGCTCGCGCGTGATCGGCTGCTCGCCCGGATAGGGCGCGATCGACTCCAGCTCGCGCAGGGCCTCGGCATTCTTGTGCAGCTTCGCCTGTTCCAGCGCGTACTCGAAGCTGATGCGCTCGTTCTCGCGGGTCCTGATCACCTGGCCGATGCCGACATAGGCGTGGAACAGGTCGGGCCGCTTGAGCGAGGCCGCCATCGACGGGATCGTGCCCCAGCTGTGCGCCATCAGGACCAGCTTGCGCTTGCCGTAGCGCTGGCGCAGGTGTTCCGCCACCTCGATCAGGTCGTCGGTGTAGCGCTCGATGCGGATGGTGTCGCCCACGATCTTCGGATCGGTCTCGCCATAGCTCTTGCCGGCGCCGCGCTGGTCGTAGTTGGCGACCGTGAAGTATTCCTCGATCGGACGCTGGAACTGCCACATGGTCGGCGTGATCGGCGAGGCCGGGCCGCCGTGCACGAACAGGATGATGGGATTGGCGCGGTCCTGGCCGCGCACGCTGATCCACTGCTCGACGCCGCCGATGTTCGCCTTGTACGAGTCCTGCACGCCGGTGGGCGCGACGATGCGCTGCAGGTCCTCGACCGCCAGGCGCGCCCTGGCGTAGGTTTTCGCGCCGCCTTCTTGGGCTGATACCGCGACACTCAGCAGCAGCCAGGCCGCCGGCAACCACATCTTTTTGCTCCTCATCGGTTCATCTCCTCCAAATACACACAGGATGCTGCGCTTCGCTGAGGCTGACAAGCGTTTCATGCTTTCCGCTCACCCTGATGCATTATTAATATCGCCTGCCCGCTAGTTCCGAAACATGCGGCGCCGCGTTTTTAATGGCATTATTTGCATTGACCCATCCTTTTCTCATTTAATTTTTCTTTTTATTCGACGCGCATTGATTTACTAATATTGTCAGGTGAGAATCCAATGCCATTAATTAGTGGCTATTCATTTTTTGATAATTAAATGCAAGTATTGACGTTTGAGGAAATTTCGATGGTGTCCGGCGGCGACCGCGACGATGCGACCGTGGCCGGTGGTATTGCCGGCGGTACGGCAGGCTGGCATGCATTCGCACGCGGCGGTGCGCTAGGTATGCGTCTTGGCGTGGCCGCCGGTCCTGTCGGCATGGCAGGCGGCATCATTCTTGGCGCTGGCGCCGCCTTCCTGATCTACAAGATCTCGGCATAAGCGGATTTTGTTGTTGCCACGCCTCTTGCAGGCGTGGTGCTTACCGGAGATATCCTCGGTCCAGCTCGCACGAATACTCCCCGCGAGCAATAAAATTTCGGCTAGGCACGGATATATTGATGTCATTTTTATCCAAGCTTGAGAGCAAGCCGCCTATTTGAATTTTTATTGAAATGGCATAAAGAGACTTCTATTCGTCACCACTGTTCAATATCGGTTCGAATTCATTGCGGCGGCTTGTTTGCCGTCATTCGTTAGATGCCGTTATTCGATGCGATCGGCATTTCCGACTGCAGGCATCTCTGCTAGACTTTCACCCACGAAACGAGAGACTTTCACGAGAGAGCTTTTCCATGGCATCCCATTGCCCGGCCCCGAGCCGCAGAGCCGGTTCTTACTGGTTTTTCATCCTGATTGCCCTTGCACTCGTGGTGTCGCCGCTCATGCTGGACAAGCGCATCACGGTGTCGCCGATCTTGCTGTTTGGCGCGGCATGTGTGTCGACCGTAGCGAATCACCTGATCCCAGCATCCGGTGGGAAGGACCAGGATGGACTGTACTCGCGCGCGTTTTACTTGCGCCTCGCCGTTTCCATCGCGGCGGTCTTCCTGCTGCTGGCCATCGACCGGATCGCCCTTGCTGTCCCGGCCTGACTTATCGCAAATGCCTGGCCGGACGGCCGCGCCATGAAAAAAGCCACGCGGCCTTGGCGGCGGCGTGGCTTTCGGAGAAGCGAACTGCGATTATAGCGCGTTCATTTCCTTCAGCAGGTTGTCGGCCTTGTCGACGTGCTGCATGTTCCACAGGATGTAGCGGATGTCGACCTGGATGTCGCGGGTCATGGCCTTGTTGAAGTCCCAGTCCGAGATGATCGAATCCAGGGTGCCGTCGAAGGCCAGGCCGATCAGCTCGGCCTTGGAGTTCAGCGCGGCCGAACCCGAGTTGCCGCCGGTGATGTCCAGGGTGGCCAGGTAGTTGACCGGCACGGTCTTCAGCTTCGGATCGACGTACTTGCCGAAGTCCTTCTTGCGGATCGCTTCCAGCTGGGCCGCCGGGGCGTTGAACTCGCCTTCGCCGGTGTGCTTGGCGACCACGCCGTTGACGTTGGTGAAGGCGGTCCAGCCGGTGGTGCCGTCGGCGCCGACCGCGCGGCCGGCGATCTTGCCGAAGGTGGCGCGCAGGGTGCCGTTGGCGTCCGGGTAGACGGCCTGGCCGCGGCTAGACATGTAGGCGATCTTGGCCTTCATGTAGTTGCCGTAGGCTTGCTGGATCTTGCCGGCCAGTTCCTCGTCCTTGGCCTCATCCTTCATGCCGGCGTCGTACATCGCGACGGCGGCCTTGATGAAGCTGTCGTTCGAAGCCTGGAATTCCTGCGGCGATTTCTTCAGCCAGGCCAGGCGCTCTTCCTTGTCGGCCAGCTTGGAGCCCGCGTAGATGCGGTCCAGGGCGGCCTTCAGCTCGGCCTCGCCCATGCCCGGCTTGATGCCGAGGGCGGCGTCGAAGGCGGCGTCATGCTCGGCCGCCGGCTGCGCGTTGTACTTGGTGAGGAAGTTCAGCACCAGGGCCTTGTCGACCTTTTCGTCGTAGGTGCGGTCCTGGCCGGTGATGACCGAGGTCAGGCGCGGCATGTCGCGTTCCTGGTAGCCGGCCTTGCGCTCGGCGTCCGGCTTGGTGCGCTCGTTGGCCAGGCGGTACAGGGCGCGCGCCGAGCTCAGGAACTTCGGCTGGGCGTAGGTCAGGAAGAAGCTTTTCCGGGTTCCGGCGTCGCGTTCGGCGATCAGCTTCTCGGCCGCGTCGATGTCCGCGGCGTATTGCGCCTTGCGGGCCGGGTTCGCGTTGACCCAGGCTTTCAGGGCGTTGTGCTCGGCGGTCTTGCGCTGCAGGAAGTCGCTGTTCTGGTAGGAAGTCAGCATCCCCTTGCGGTTCTTGTAGTAGTTGTTGACGCTGGCGACCTGGCCGGCGTACTTGAGCTTGGCGGCCGGATCGTTCTTGGTCTCGCGCTCGATGATCGCCAGGGTCTCGCCCGAGGCCTGGACGAAGGCCGGGTAGTTCCAGTCGAAGGTGAAGGCCACTTCCGACGGCAGGCGGTGACGGTTGGTGCGGCCCGGGTAGCCGAGGACCATGACGAAGTCGCCTTCCTTCGAGCCTTCCTTGGCGATCTTCAGGTGGTGCTTCGGCTGGTAGGGCACGTTGTCCTTGGAGAACTCGGCGGCCTTGCCGTCCTTGCTCACGTAGGCGCGGTAGAAGCCGTAGTCGCCAGTGTGGCGCGGCCACATCCAGTTGTCGGTGTCGCCGCCGAACTTGCCCACGCCCGAAGGCGGCGCGTGCACCAGGCGCACGTCGCGGATCTCGAGCTGCTTCAGGCGGTAGAACTCCAGGCCGCCGTAGTAGCTGGCGACGGTGCAGCGGTAGCCGGCGTCTTTTTCGCACTCGGCCTGCAGCTGCTTCTGGTTCTTCTCGATGGCGTCGAGGCGCGCCTTGCCGTTCAGCTTGGCGACTTCCGGGGTGATGACCCGGTCGCTGACGTTGGCCACTTCCTCGGTCACGTAGACGCGGCTGCCCGGCGCGGCCGGCAGTTCCTCACCCAGGGTCTTGGCCAGGAAGCCGTTCGCCAGCAGGTCGCGTTCCGGGGTCGAGTTGACCGCCACGCTGTTGTACACGCAGTGGTGGTTGGTCACGACCAGGCCTTGCGGCGACACGAACGAAGCCGAGCAGCCGCCCAGGCTCACGATGGCGCCCATCGGGAATTCGGTCAGCTTGGTCAGGGTGGACGGGTCCAGCTTGAGGCCGGCGGCTTTCAATTGCTTGGCTACTTGTGGCAGCTGCTGCGGCATCCACATGCCTTCGTCCGCGTGCGCGGCGAAGCTGCTCAGGATGGCGAGCGAGAGGAGGGTTTTTTTCATTCGCGTCGATCTAGTGTGGGTAAGAAACATGGTCTCCGTGGAGCACCCAAGAGTATCTGTATGTCAGAACAGAACGTCAACCAGTATTTCGACGCGTTAATCCGATGTTTTCTAGCGGAAGCCCTCCAATCTTTACAGCTGCTTGCCGATCAGCGACACTGCCCAGGTGGCCACCCGCTGGTACCAGGGCCGCTTGGCGAACTTGTGCTGCGACACCGGGGTGGCGCGCACCCAGTCGGCTTCGAAGATCTCGATGTGGCGGCGCGCGAACTCCTCGTCCATCACGTTCAGGTTGGCTTCGTCGTTGATGCTGAAGGAGCGGTTGTCGAAGTTGGTCGAGCCGACCGAGACCAGGAGCGAATCCACGACCAGCGACTTCACATGGAACATGGTCGGGTCGTATTCCGAAATCTGCACCCCCGCCGCCAGCAGTTCGGGCCAGCGCTCGCGCGAGGCGGCCTTCACCAGGTCGGAGTCGATGATCTTGCCCGGCGTAATCAAGCGCACGCGCACGCCGCGCTTGGCGGCCGCGATCAGGGTGCGGATGGTGAGGTCGTCCGGCACGAAGTAGGCGGCCGACAGGTCGATGGTCTTGCGCGCGGCCGTGATCGCCATCAGGTACATCAGGTGCATCGATTCGCTGCCGCCGGTGGGCGAGCTGGAGAACATCTGGGCCGGCATGCCGCCTTTCGGCTCCAGCGCGGGGAAGTATTCGGGGCCGTCCAGCACCATGCCGGTGGCCTTGACCCAGTTATCGATGAACACCGCCTGGATCTGGCCGACCGCCGGGCCTTCGACGCGGTAATGGTTGTCGCGCCAGTGTTCCTTGTCTTCGGCATTGCCGCGCCACTGGTCGGCGATGCCGACACCGCCCGTGAAGCCGATCTTGCCGTCGATCACGAGCAATTTGCGGTGGGTGCGGTTGTTCAGGCGCGCCAGCTTCCACCACACGGGCTTGTGGTAGCGCTGGACGTTGACGCCGGCGTCCTTCATTTCCTGCAGCAGCGAATCTTCCATCTTGATGCTGCCCATGAAGTCGAGCATCAGGTGGACCTTGACGCCGGCGCGCGCTCGCTCGGCCAGGGCGTCGGAGAATTCGCGTCCGATCTCTTCCGACCAGTAGATATAGGTTTCGAAGGTGATGGTTTCCTTGGCCGAGCGGATCGCCTCCAGCATGGCCGGGAAAATCTGGTCGCCATTGACCAGGACCTCGACCTTGTTGCCTTCGAGGATAGGAGGACCCAGCAGCACGCCGAGCGAGCGGCGGAACTGCGGGTCGTGCGTATCGTACTGGCGCGTCAGCTGGCGCTCGATCTGCTTTTCGCTCGGCATGAAGTTCAGCGCGAGGAAACCGACGATCAGCGTCACGACGCACGTAATAAGTGCTGTCCAGAACATTTTTGAGCTCATCTGTCGAACCGCAGGGACAAAAAAACCAACGCACGGGGCGTTGGTTTATAAGGGGCTACTCACTGTTATTAGCGTACACGGCCGCGGCGCAGCAGATTCACGATGGCCAGCAGGATCACGGCGCCCAGGAACGAAACCAGGAGCGACGAGACACTGAAGTCATCTGAATTGATGGTGCCGGAACCAAACAGCGGGGAAAGCAGCCAGCCGCCCAGGAAGGCGCCGACGATGCCGACCACGACATTGAGAATCATGCCTTGTTCAGCGTCGGTCTTCATGACCATGCTGGCGAGCCAGCCCAAGATACCACCGACAACGATCCAGATAATGAATAACATGTTGATTCCTCCTCGTAGTGGAAAAACATACCCCAGGCCAAATTTTTTGCCGTGGCCATGGAAAAAAGTCTAGTGACCCCTCCCCATCAGGTCGGTGCGGCAACGAACGTTAGATACCGAAATTGCGCGGCTGTTCGGCCCCGCTTAAAAACTCGGAAGCTGGGTGCGTCAGCGAACAGAAGAGGCAAAGGTCGAGGCATAAGGTTTCAGGACTAGCAACACGAATCTGGAATACATCTTTGCAACGCTTCAGCACCACCACCTAGAAAGGGATTTTCCATGAGCAGCTACGATACGACCAAACAGAACTCGAATTCGCGCATGGTGACCGGCCTGTTCCCGGACCGTGCCAGCGCCGAGCGCGCCTATGGCTCGATCTCCGACCGCGGCTATGGCCGCGACGACGTCAACCTCCTGATGTCGGACACCACCCGCAAGACCCACTTCAGCGATACCGATACCGAACTGGGCAGCAAAGCCGCCGAAGGCGCCGGCATCGGCGCAGGCATCGGCGGCACCATCGGCGCCGTGCTGGCAGGTATTGCCGCCGTCGGCACCACCCTGGTCCTGCCCGGCCTGGGCGTGGTCGTGGCCGGTCCGCTGGCGGCGGCCCTGGCCGGCGCGGGCGCGGGCGGCATCACCGGCGGCCTGATCGGCGCGCTGATCGGCGCCGGCATTCCGGAAGAACGCGCCAAGCACTATGAAGAAGGCATCAAGAGCGGCGGCATCGTGATGGGCGTGCATACCCGTTCGGACGAAGACGCGGCCCACTTCGAGCGTTCGTTC
>NZ_JAGPWC010000023.1 GCF_018119405.1 Massilia sp. ST3
ATCACTTTAATGGATGTAGTGCCAGATGATGGATTCGCGAAGTCCTTATGTGCTCTAGTCGGAGTCCAACAAATCGCAATCAACTCGTCGCGCTTGGGCTTCGACACGGTCACCAAATTGGCGCAGATCCCTAACTTGGGTTCTTTGGTGTTGAGCAATGCCGCACTAACAAATGATGAGGCAGCCTACCTTGGTTCGCTTGTGCCTGAACTCATTCTGGTCAACGAGTAACGTCCGCTTCGGGTCGCAAACGGACTCCATGATCTTGCAGGCTAAGCATCGCGACAAGCCGCGAGCAGTGATGCAACAAGCCTTTTTCGATCACCTCTCGTCTCATCTACCGGAGCGAATCCAGAGAGTTGGCAAGGCGCATTAAATCTCCCACTGCCACTGCACCGTCAGCGCCCGAGTACTGCTGCGCGCAAGTGGCATGCGGTCGTCGACATAGCCGGCCGACACCGTTCTCCCGTGCCGCCAGCGGTAACGGTACAGCACCGACCGGTGAATCTGCCTGTCACTCCAGGCCTCCAGTTGCGTAATGCCGTCATCGCGCCGCGCCGCCCAGGTATTCTGGGCCAGCACGCGCAGCGAGTCGCGCGGGCTGAAGTGAAGCATCGCCAGCCAGCGCCAGGCCGTGTCGGAAAACGCATCCTGCCCCAGCGTGCCGCGCACCCAGGCGCGGTTCACGTGGTGGTCGAGTTCCAGCGCCCAGCCCCTGGGCAAGGGAAAGCGCAGGCCCACGTCGAGGATGACGTTGCCGCCGGGGCCGACCCGGTCGGCGTCCGCGTCGAGCTGGCGTCCCAGCGCGACTTCGGCGGCGATCTTCGACACCCAGGGCAGCGGCACCGTCTCGACGCCGGCATGCAGGGCCGGCGTGCGGTGCAGGCGTCCGCCCTGCCGTGCGCGCTGGCGGTCGAAGCCGAGCTGGGTCCAGAAGCGCGTCTGGCCCGGCGCCGCCAGCCAGAACCCCGGGCGGATCTCGCGCGTCACCACTTCATTGCCGGGCTGCCCGCCGCTGCGGTCGCCCAGGGTGCGGATCTCGTGCAGGCCGAGATGGGCCTCGAATTCATGCAGCCCCAGCGCCTCCTGGCGCCCCAGGATGCGGTTGAGATCAAGCTGCAGCCTGGCGATGCCGGCCTGAGGCAGGAAGCCGTTGTCGTTGACGAAACCGGGGCCGATCGCCTCGACCACGGCCTCGTTCCACCAGTCGCTGGAGCTGTGCACGAACTTGGTCCACAGGTAGCCGCCCTCGCGGCGCGGCGTGCGCGCCAGCGCCTCCGATGCGTCGAAGCCGGCGGTCGTGCGCGAATGCATGGCGACGAAGGCGGCCTGGCGCTGCGCGCCTTCGGCATCCTCGCCGCGCCATTGGCCGTCGAGGCCGAGCACGTCGTTCCTGCCGAAGGCATGGTAGTCGCGTTGCGACACGAAGGCGCCCAGCAGCAGCCCGTCGCCGTGCCAGCGCGTGCGCCACAGGCTGGCGGTCGAGCGGCGCGGCTGCACGTATTCCAGGGTTGCGTAGGGACGGCCGCGCAGCACCAGTCCGCCGGGCTCGTCGCGCAGGCTCATCGCGGTGGCGTCCAGGTGGGACGCGCGCCAGGTGGCGCGCGCGCCCCACTGCGGATCGAACACGGTGCGCGAATAGAAGGCCGGCAGCGGCAGTCCCAGCACGTCGGAACTCTCGAGGAAAAAGCCGCGCTTTTCCGGCAGGCTGAGGGCGATATTGCTGGCGCCGGCGGAGACCGGCTGGTCGACTTCGATCTGCGAATAGTCGGGATTGAGGATGCCGTTGAACACCCAGTCGGCGCGCGGGCGCAGGTTGACTTCCAGCCCGGCTTCCAGGCGCAGGCCGCGTTCGCGCCGCCCGTCCACGCCGTCGCGCGCGGCGCGCAGGGTCAGCTCCGGGCGCAGCTCGACGAAGCGGCGGTCGCGTACGGTCTCGACGGTGGCGCCCATGCCCTCGATCTCGCGCAGGAAGGCCAGCTGGTTCAGGGCGTCGGTCTTCAAGGGGGCCGTCAGCAGCAAGGTGCCGCCGGCATGCGGTACGCTGCGCTCCACCAGCAGCTGCCAGGCGCGCCCACCGGCATACGGAAAACGCAGGCTCGACAATGGCCAGCGCACTTCCATGCTGTAGCCGTCGGGCAGCGGCTTGACGGCGGTTTCGATCGGAAAATCGGGCCCGAGGTCGGATTCGTCGTCGTCGGCGCGGTATACGCCGTCGCTCACCACGCCCGCCGTGTTGATGCGGACGAACTGGGCGGCGCGGCCATGGCCGACCGGGTCGATCCACACACCGATGAAGTCCTGTTCCAGGCCGACCTTGTCGCGCCGCGCCAGCGAGCCGCGCAAGGCGGCCGGCGCCGTGTCCCAGGCGCGGATGGCGAACACCAGGGCATGCTCGTCGATCAACAGCTGGACCGTGGTGCGCAGGGTGGAAGCCGGCGGATTCCCGTCACGCGGCTGGTGCTTGTGGAAGTTGTCGTAGACGGGCGCGCCTTGCCAGGCCGGATCGTCCAGCGTCCCGTCAATGCGCGGCGTATCGGCCTGGGCGATGCGCAGGGCGCGCAGGCCGTGGTCGCTTGCGGCTGCCGGCAGCCACAGGCACAACAAAAGGACGAAAGCGGATCGAAGTACGCGCATGCTCTGGGCGGATCGCATCAGGACAAAGAGAGAAGCTTGCCAACAGCCAACAGGGCGGCAAGTGTAACACGGGTGTTGTAGTAAATGAAACATTTCTCGAATCGCTAACTGAGCATTGCTAACCGGAGATTTGTAAGACGCAAACACCTCTTGAGACGCTGCAGCCACCCGACATTCTTTACAAATTTCAATCGGGCGTGGTTGCGCAGGCTGTCTTTTGAGCTACCATCGGTATTCGTGCTCCATCACCCGGCTGTTTCAATTTTTCATTGTCCGCGAGACTCGATGAACGCACCACCAGCCTTGGATCAGACCGCCTCAGATAGTGTGCACTCACTATCACTTGAAATGCTGTTGAGCAATTTGCCCGGCGCGGCCTACCGTTGCCGCAACGATGGCGATTGGACCATGGAGTTCGTCAGCGACGGGGTCGAGAAGCTCACCGGCTATTCGGCCGCCGCCTTCACCTCGCGCCCGGGCCTGTCCTTCGCCAGCATCATCCATCCGGACGACCGCGCCGGCGTGCAGCGCACCATCGCCGCCGCGCTCGCGAACGACCGCCATTTCCAGCTCACCTACCGGATTCGCTGCGCCTGCGGCACCGAGAAATGGATATGCGAACAGGGCGCGCTCAGCCCCCACGGCGACGGCATCCTGGAAGGCTTCATGTCCGACTTCACGCGCATCAAGCAGGCCGACATGATGGTGATGGAACAGGCGTCCTTCCTGCAGCGGGCGCGCGACGCCATCATTGCCATGGACATGCATTCGCGCATCACCTACTGGAACCACGGCGCCGAGCGCCTGTACGGCTGGAGCGCCCAGGATGCGCGCGGCAAGAAGTTCTGCGAGCTGCTGTGCGACGACCTGGCCGCCTACCAGGGCGCCTACGAATGCACCCTGGCCGACGGCGAATGGTCTGGCGAGCTGACCCACGTGCGCAGCGACGGCTCGGCAGTCGATATCGATGCCCGCTGGACCCTGCTGGCGCCGGACGACGCGCTTGGGGCCGGCCAGAAGATCCTGGTGATCGGCGCCGACATCAGCGAACGCAAGCACAACGAAGCCAAGATCTTCCGGCTTGCCTTCTTCGACCCGCTGACCGACCTGCCCAACCGCGCCAACCTGCTCGACCACCTGCGCCGCGCCCTGCTCGGCAGCGCGCGCACACGCAAGTGCGGGGCGCTGATGTTCTGCGACCTCGACAACTTCAAGTTCCTCAACGACACCCAGGGCCATGCGGCCGGCGACATGTTGCTGCAGGCGGTGGCGCGGCGCCTGGAGCACTGCGTGCGTGAGGCCGACATGGTGGCGCGCCTGGGCGGCGACGAATTCGTGATCCTGATCCAGCCGCTGGAGGACACGCGCGAAGGCGCGGCGGCCCAGGCCGAGACCGTGGCCGCGAAGGTGGTGGCGGCCATGGCCGCGCCCTTCCAGCTGGGCGAGCTGAACTACACCTTATCCGTCAGCGTCGGCGTGGCGACCTTGTGCGGCACCAGCGACACGGTGGAATCGACCCTGCGCCAGGCCGACGCCGCGATGTACCAGGCCAAGGCTTCGGGGCGCAACACCTTCCGCTTCCACGACCCCGCCGTGCAGGCGGCCTGGTCGGCCCGGGCCCAGCTCGAGAACGGCTTGCGGCGGGCGCTGCGCAACAACGAATTCCTGCTGCACTACCAGCCCCAGCTGGACCGCGCCGGCCACGTGATCGGCGCCGAGGCCCTGCTGCGCTGGCGCCAGCCGAACGGCAAGATCCTGTATCCAGCCGAGTTCATCCGGGCCGCCGAGGAAAGCGGCCTGATCGTCGACATCGGCCGCTGGACCCTGCGCACCGCCTGTGCCGAACTGGCGCGCTGGCAGAGTTCGCCGGAAACGGCGGGCCTGACGATGTCGGTCAACGTCAGCGCGCGCCAGTTCACCGAGCCCGATTTCGTGCCCATGCTGCAGCGCATCTTCGAGCATACGGGGGTGCAGCCGTCGGGCCTCAAGCTCGAGCTGACCGAAAGCCTGGTGGTGAGCGACTTCACCCAGACCGCGCACACCATGGCCACGCTCAAGCGGCGCGGGCTGTCGTTCTCGCTGGACGATTTCGGCACGGGCTACTCGTCGCTGGCCTACCTGCGCAAGCTGCCGCTGGACCAGCTCAAGATCGACCACAGCTTCATGCGCGACGTGCTGACCGACCAGAACGACGCCTCGATCGTGCGCTCGATCATCGCGCTGGGCGACAGCCTGGGGCTGCAGGTGATCGCCGAAGGGGTGGAGACGCCGGGGCAGCGGCAGTTCCTGTCGGATGCGGGCTGCTACATCTACCAGGGCTTCCTGTACCAGCGGGCGATGAGTGCGGAGAGCTTTACGCAGTATGCGAGGAGTTTGCACTGAGTTTGGATTGAGCGGTGCGCTCGCAAACTTGGGTTCCCGCCTTCGCGGGAATGACGTGCTTATTTACGTGCCCCAAAAACCGTCATTCCTGCGCAGGCGGGAATCCAAGTCCGCAGAGCAGCCGCAACAATAAAAAAGCCCGCCAAAGCGGGCTTTCTCACATGCGGAAAACAGCAATCAGAACTTGTACCCCACCGCCAGCACCACCGACACCGGATCCAGCTTCATGGCCTGGGTCTGGCCCGTCGAGAAGCTGACATTGGTGCGCAGGCGCGCCTTGTTGACCGTGACGTCGCCGAACCAGCGCTCGTTGAAGTTCATCGCCACGCCGGCCTGCAGCGTGTAGGTGAACTTGTTGTCGATGCTGAAGGTCGTCGGCACGTTGCTGCCCGGGTTGGTCACCGCGGTCATCTTGAACGAGCCGCGCTCCTTCATGAAGTAGGCATAGGTCGCACCCACGCCCACGAAGGGACGGAACGGCGCGCTCGGCTGGAAGAAGCGGTACTGCAGGAACAGGGTCGGCGGCAGCGCCTGGACCGTGCCCAGCTCGCCGGTGCCGGCGATCGCGCCCGCGCCGTAGATGCGGTGCTTGTAGGGGGTGCCCAGCGCCAGCTCGGTCGAGATGTTGTCGGTCAGGCCGTAGGCGAAGATCAGCACCGGCTGGGTGTCGCGGCCGACGTCGGCCTTGGTGCCCGGCAGGGCCGGCGCGCTGATGTCACCGCTCTCCACCTTCGGGGTCAGCTGGTTGATGCCGAACTTGGCGGTCAGCTGGCCCTTCGACTGGGCCGACGCGGTCGAGGCGCATGCCAGCGCTGCAGCCACACCCAGCATCGTCACGACGCTCTTGAAACGTACTTTCATTTTTTCTCCTGGTTTCTTGTGTGATGGCCCGCCCGCATCGATGCGTGGAGCGGGCCTGCCGCAGCCTTACAGCCAGCCCTTCACTGCCATGTCCTTCAGGACGTAGCGCGCGATCAGGTTGTTCTCGAACGGGGTCGGGTGGACCGTGTCGGCGAACATGTAGTGGCTCACATCACCTGCAACCGTGTTGTTGGCGGTGCAGACCAGCGAGGTCCCGCCCAGCGGATTCGTGCCGCAAGCCGGCGCGCTGGTGTTGGTCAGGCCGTACGGGGCCGGGTTCTTCACCTGGTCGTTCGAGACCCAGTACAGGTCGACGTACAGGATGCGCGGATCGTCGGCGCCCAGGCCATTCTTCAGCTGGGTGTTGAAGGCGTTGATCATCGCGGTCACCAGTTGCTGGATCTCGGCCGGACGCGACTTGGCGGCCGGGGTGCTGGCGACGTCAGGCAGGTTGGCCACGACCACGAACTTGGCGCCCTTGCCGACCAGCTCGTTGCGCACCATCGCCGCCATCTGGGCGCCGGCGGTGCCGAGTTCGGTGACCATGCGGGCGGCGTTGGCGGTGGCGTATTCGCCGGCCGCCTTGGTGCCGGCGGTGGTGCCGTCGGCCTGGGCCTTGGCGACCATCGGGCCGTACACAGCCGGCGAAGCGACAGCCTGGTTGCCCGGCTGGGTAGCGGCGGCCGTGACGGCGGCCTGCACAACGCTGGCGTCGGTCTTGCCCGGGCGTGCGTTCTCGGTGGCGATCGCCAGGCCGATGGCCTGGGCTGCGGTCTGCGGGTTGGTCGCGCCGGCTGCCAGCTGCATGGTCAACGAGGTGGCGAAGGCTTGTGCGCCCGCGGTGGTGCCGGCGGTCTGGATCGCGGCCATCTGCATCAGCACGTCGTTACCGCCGGACAGGATGGTCACCAGTTCGGTGCCGCTGAACTTGCCGCCGGTCTTGGCCAGGTGGTTGGCGATCTGGCCGGTCAGCGGCAGGGTCATCTCGCCGATCGGCGAGCCGGTGGCCTTGTTGCCCGGGCCGACCGGGTTGGTCACGCGCGAGCCGCCCTGGGCGTAGTTGAAGCAGTTCGCGTGGTTGGTGATCGGTACGTTGAGACCCAGGCTCGCGTCGCCTTCCAGGCCGGTCTGGGCGGCGCAGGGCGCCGGCAGGCCGAGCTGGGCGGCCATGAAATCGAGCCAGATCTTGCCGGTCAGGTCGGGGTGCTTGGCGGTGCTGTCGCCGTTGATGGTGAACTTGCCGCCGCCTGCCGCCTTGACCGCGCCCACCGAGTAGGTGCCGACGTCCGACAGGCTGTCGCCGAAGGACACTTGCTGGCTGAAGGTGGTCTTTTGCGTTTGGTCGCCGCCGGCTGGGCTGCTGCCGCCGCACGCCGTCAGCAACGCTGCCGTCAACAGGGCAAGCGCGAGTTTGGTTTGACGCATTGTGTCTCCTAACGATGGTTATTATGAAACGAACGCCCGTGCTATTCGTATCACAACTAATATGCCAGTGTTCAGTTCGCTTGTATAGCGAATCCTTGCAATTTCGTAACTTTTTACACCTCTGTGCAACAAGGGCGCGAGCGTGAAAAAGGGAGGCGATTATAGCGTTCTCACGCGTAGTGAAAGAAGCACTATTTCGCACGCGTGTGCCGTCATGACAGGCGCTTTGCGCCGTGTCATGAGGATGTTTGATCTAGCTCAAACTGCGGGCTGGCGGTTGAGCAAACCGTGCACGATGCCGGTCGAACCGTGGGCCGCGCGGCGCAGCCGGTCGTTGACGCCCAGCCAGGGGCCGTCCCTGGGCGGAGCCTCGACCAGGATCAGGTCGGCGCGCTGCCCGTCCATGGCGCGCAGCGCCGCATACAGCGCGTGGGCGAAGCCGTCCGGCGTGGCCGGCAGGCGCAGCGCCGCATGGGTCTGCGGCATGTCGGTGTAGTGGATCAGGGCCACCTTGCGGCCTACCTGGTCCAGCTCGGCCAGGGTGGCGCGCAGCACCGCGCTGTCCTGCATCGCCACCGGCGTGTGCGGTGCGTAATGCGATTCGAGCGTGCCCGAGGCGCGCGGCGCGGCGGCGTCGGGCGCGGCCGGCATGCGGTCGATCACGGCGGCTATCGCTTCCGCACTGATATGGCCGGGACGCAGCAGCACCGGGCCGTGCGTGGCCAGGCGCGACAGGTCGACGATGGTCGATTCGATGCCCACCTCCGAGGCGCCGCCGTCCAGCACCAGGGCTACCCCGCCGTCGGCGCCGAATTCGTCGCGCACGTGCTGGGCCAGGGTCGGGCTGACGTGGCCGAACTTGTTGGCCGAGGGCGCCGCCACGCCGCCGCGGCCGCCCTTGAAGGCGCGCAGCAGCGCGATCGCCACCGGGTGCGAGGGGCAGCGCAGGCCTACCGTGTCCTGGCCGCCGCTGACGGCGTCCGGAATGTTGGCGGCGCGCTTCAGGATCATGGTCAGCGGGCCGGGCCAGAAGGCATCGGCCAGCGCCTGGGCTTCCTGCGGAATGTCGGTAGCCCAGTAGTCGAGTGGCGCGCCGGGCGCCAGGTGCACGATCACCGGGTGATCCTGGGGACGGCCCTTGGCGGCGTAGATGGCGGCCACCGCGGCCGGGTTCTCGGCATCCGCGCCGAGGCCGTACACGGTTTCGGTCGGGAAGGCGACCAGCGCGCCCTGCTCGAGGGCGCGCGCGGCCGCATCGATCGCGCTTTGATCGGGCTGCTGGTCCATCGTCACTCCGGAATACCCAGGATGAGGCAAGCCTGGCGCAGGCTGTCCTGCGCCTGCGCCAGGGCCGGCGCCACGAAGGTGACGTGGCCCATCTTGCGGCCGCGGCGCGGGTCGTCCTTGCCGTACAGGTGCAGGTTGGCGCCGGGCAGCGCCAGCACCTGGTCCCAGGCCGGTTCGCGCACGCTGTCGCTGTCGCCGTCGAACCAGACGTCGCCCAGGATGTTGAGCATCACGGCGGGCGAATGCTGGCGCACGTCGCCCAGCGGCAGGCGCGCCATCGCCCGCACCTGCTGCGCGAACTGGCTGGTGACGCAGGCGTCGATGGTGTAGTGGCCGCTGTTGTGCGGACGCGGGGCCATCTCGTTGACCACCAGGCTGCCGTCCTGCAGCACGAAGAACTCGATGCACAGCACGCCCACATAACCCAGTTCGGCCACGATGGCGCGCGCCGCATCCTGGGCCTGCTGCGCGCAGGCGGCGGACACGTTCGGTCCCGGCACGGTGGTGGTGAACAGGATGCCCTCGCGGTGCACGTTCTCGGCGATCGGGTAGACCACCGAAGCGCCGTCCGCGCCGCGCGCGGTCAGGACCGACACCTCATAGGCCAGCGGCAGCATCTTCTCCAGCAGGCAGGTAACACCGCCCATCTGGTCGAAAGCCGCGCGCACGTCCTCGCGCGAACGCACGCGGACCTGGCCCTTGCCGTCGTAGCCCATGCGCACGGTCTTGAGGATACCCGGCAGCAGCTCGTCGCCGATGGCGTCGATGTCGGCGTGCGAGGCGATGGTCTTGTGCGGGGCCGGCATCACGCCGGAGCTCGGCGCGCACTCGACGAAGAAGCGTTTTTCCGCGATGCGGTCCTGGGCGATCGACACGCAGGAGGCGCTTGGCGCGACGAAGCTGCGCTCGCCCAGCCAGGCCATGCTGTCGGCCGGCACGTTCTCGAATTCGGTGGTGACGGCGCGGCATTGCCCCGCCAGTTCGGCCAAACCTGCGGCGTCGCTGTAGCCTGCGGTGATCAGGCGTTCGGCGACCTGTCCGGCCGGGCAATCCTGGGCCGGCTCGAGCACGGCGACCTTGTAGCCCATCGTCTGGGCGGCGTGGGCGAACATGCGGCCAAGCTGGCCGCCGCCCATCACGCCGAGCCAGGCCGGCGGATTGGCGGATGGGAGAAGCGGATCACTCATGCGTCAACACGGGAAGAGTCATGGCCTGGGCCGCCGCGGTCTGCTCGGCGCGGAAGGCCAGCAGGCGCTGGGCCAGCGCATCGTCGGTCGCGGCCAGGATCGCCACGGCGGTCAGGGCCGCGTTGGCGGCGCCGGCTTCGCCGATGGCGAAGGTCGACACCGGCACGCCTTTCGGCATCTGCACGATCGACAGCAGCGAATCCTCGCCGCGCAGGTACTTCGACGGCACCGGCACGCCGAGCACCGGCACGATGGTCTTGGCGGCCACCATGCCCGGCAGGTGGGCGGCGCCCCCTGCCCCGGCGATGATGGCGCGCAGGCCGCGCTCGCGCGCGGTCTCGGCATAGGTGAACATCTCGTCCGGCATGCGGTGCGCCGAGATCACCTGCGCCTCGAAGGGCACGCCGAACTGCTTGAGGACATCGACGGCGTTCTTCATCACGTCCCAGTCCGACGAGGAACCCATGATCACGCCGACCAGCGGCTTGGCTTGTTCCGTCATCGCTCAGGCCTTCAGCTTCTCGCCGGTGAGGCGTTCGATGGCTTCGAAGTACTTGGCCTGGGTTTTCTCGATCACGTCCTGCGGCAGCGCCGGGGCCGGGGCGGTCTTGCCCCAGCCGGTCAGGGTTTCCAGGTAGTCGCGCACGAACTGCTTGTCGAAGGAAGGCGGCGACATGTCCGGCGCATAGGAGTCGGCCGGCCAGAAGCGCGAGGAGTCGGCGGTCAGCACTTCGTCCATCAGGTGCAGCACGCCGTTGTCGTCCAGGCCGAACTCGAACTTGGTGTCGGCGATGATAATGCCGCGGGTGGCGGCGTATTCGGCGGCGGCGGTGTACAGCTGGATGCTGACGTCGCGCATCTTGGCGGCGAGTTCCTTGCCGATGCGGTTTTCCATCTCTTCGAAGGAGATGTTCTCGTCGTGTTCGCCGATGTCGGCCTTGGCGGCCGGGGTGAACAGCGGCTGCGGCAGCTTGTCGGCCTGGCGCAGGCCGGCGGGCAGCTGGATACCGCAGATGGCGCCGTTTGCCTGATAGTCCTTCCAGCCCGAGCCGATGATGTAGCCGCGCACGACGGCTTCGACCAGGATCGGCTTGAGGCGCTTGGCCACGACGGCGCGGCCGCGCACCTGCTCCACTTCGTTCGGCGCCACGACGGATTCCGGCGCCACGCCGGTCAGGTGGTTCGGCACGATGTGGCCGAGCTTCTCGAACCAGAAGTCGCTCATCTGGTTCAGCACCATGCCCTTGCCCGGGATCGGCTCGTTCATGACCACGTCGAAGGCCGACAGGCGGTCGGTGGTGACGATCAGGATCTTGTCGTCGCCGACGGCGTAGTTGTCGCGCACTTTGCCGCGGCCGAGCAGTGGCAGGGACTGGATAGTGGATTCGTAGAGGCTGTTCATAGAAGGGATATCAGGGAAACAGTGCCGGCGAATGGGGCGCCGGATTGGGGGTGTTCAGGCCTGGGGAGCCTGCTCAATGCGTAATTTTACGTCAATTCGCATCCCGCTGCCGCCGACCGAAGGCCAGGGCATGCCCCCTACCACCGTCACCCCCGCGAAGGCGGGGGCCCAAGTTTGCCTGCGTTGCGATGCGATGAGCGCTTGCTGCTGCGGTGCGAACTTGGGTTCCCGCCTGCGCGGGAATGACGGATCCGGGGGCGCGGGACGTATCTCGCTGCACGTGTCTGCAAGCAAAGCAGGCACGCGTGGACAGCCTTACTGAACGATCTGCGCCAGCTCGCCCGCCTTGTAGCGCTCGGCCATCTTGTCCAGCGGGATCGGCTTGATCTTGCCCGCCTGGCCTTCGCAGCCGAAGGACAGGTAGCGGGCCTTGCACACTTCCATTGCCGCTTCGCGCGCCGGCTTCAGGTAGTCGCGCGGGTCGAACTTCGACGGGTTCTGGAACATGTACTTGCGGATCGCGGCCGTCATCGCCAGGCGGATGTCGGTGTCGATGTTGATCTTGCGCACGCCGTGCTTGATGCCTTCCTGGATCTCTTCGACCGGGACGCCATAGGTTTCCTTCATGTCGCCGCCGAATTCGCGGATGATGGCCAGCAGTTCCTGCGGCACGGACGACGAGCCGTGCATCACCAGGTGGGTGTTCGGGATGCGGGCGTGGATTTCCTTGATGCGGTCGATCGCCAGGATGTCGCCGGTCGGCTTGCGGGTGAACTTATAGGCGCCGTGCGAGGTGCCGATCGCAATCGCCAGCGCGTCGCACTGGGTTTTCGCGACGAAGTCGGCGGCCTGGGCCACGTCGGTCAGCAGCTGTTCGCGGGTCATGGTGCCGTCCGCGCCGTGGCCGTCTTCCTTGTCGCCTTTCATGGTTTCCAGCGAGCCCAGCACGCCCAGCTCGGCTTCGACGGTCACGCCGATCGAGTGCGCGAACTTGACGACTTCCTTCGAGACTTCGACGTTGTATTCGTACGAAGCGACCGACTTGCCGTCGGCTTCGAGCGAACCGTCCATCATCACCGAGGTGAAGCCCGAACGGATCGCGGCCATGCAGACCGCCGGCGACTGGCCGTGGTCCTGGTGCATGACGACCGGGATGTGCGGGTAGGCTTCGACGGCGGCGTCGATCAGGTGGCGCAGGAAGGCTTCGCCTGCGTACTTGCGGGCGCCGGCCGAGGCCTGCATGATCACCGGCGCGTTGACCGCGTCGGCGGCGGCCATGATGGCCTGCACCTGTTCCAGGTTGTTGACGTTGAATGCCGGCAGGCCATAACCGTGTTCGGCGGCGTGGTCCAGCAGTTGACGCATTGATACGAGTGCCATGGGTTTACTCCCAAACAATTAAGAAACTAGTTCGTCCAGCTCGCCGACGCGCACGATCTTGAGCGCGTTGGTGCCGCCGGCCTGCCCCATCGGCGAGCCCCAGGTGACCACGATCAGGTCGCCCTTGCGGACCATGCCTTCGCGGATCAGGACTTCCTCGGCGCGGCGCAGCACGGCGTGGCTGCCGCCTTCCTGCAGCAGGTGGAATGCTCGCACGTTGCGGTACAGGGACGCCTTGCGCTGCGTCGCCTGCAGCGGGGTCAGGGCGAAGATCGGGGTGTCGATCGAGTGACGGCTCATCCACAGGGCGGTCGAGCCCGATTCGGTGAGGGCCACGATGGCTTTCACGCGCAGGTGGTGCGCGGTGAACAGGGTGCCGTAGGCGATCGACTGGTCGATGCGGGTGAATTGGACGTTGAGGAAATCGGCGTCGCGCTTGTTGTACTCGGACTGCTCGGCCTCGAGGCAGATGGCGGCCATCATCTCGACCGTCTCGACCGGGTACTTGCCCGATGCGGTTTCGGCCGAGGTCATGACGGCGTCGGTGCCGTCCAGCACGGCGTTGGCCACGTCCGAGACTTCGGCGCGGGTCGGCACGGCGTTGACGATCATCGACTCCATCATCTGGGTCGCGGTGATGGCCAGCTTGTTCGAGGCGCGCGCCATCTGGATCATGCGCTTCTGCAGCGCCGGCACGGCGGCGTTGCCGACTTCGACGGCCAGGTCGCCGCGGGCGACCATGATGCCGTCGGAGGCGTCGAGGATTTCCTGCAATACCGGGATGGCTTCGGCGCGCTCGATCTTCGCGATCATCATCGGCTTGTGGCCGTAGGGTTCGCCGGCGATGTTGGCCAGCTGGCGCGCCATTTCCATGTCGGTGGCGTTCTTCGGGAAGGAAATGGCCAGGTAGTCGGCCTGGAAGCTCATCGCGGTCTTGATGTCTTCCATGTCCTTGGCGGTCAGGGCCGGCGCGGTCAGGCCGCCGCCCTGGCGGTTGATGCCCTTGTTGTTCGACAGTTCGCCGCCGACCTTGACCGTGGTGCAGATCTCGTGGCCCACGACCTTGTCGACGACCAGCACGATCAGACCGTCGTTGAGCAGCAGCTTGTCGCCCGGCTTGACGTCGCGCGGCAGCGCCTTGTAGTCGAGGCCCACGCGGTCCTGGTTGCCCAGCTCGCCGTTCTCGCCCCAGCGCGCGTCCAGGATGAACTTGTCGCCATTGTTCAGGAAGATCTTGCCTTCTTCAAACTTGCCGACGCGGATCTTCGGACCCTGCATGTCGGCCATGATCGCCACTTCGGTGCCGCATTCGGCGGCGGCGCGGCGCACCAGCGCGGCGCGGTCGATGTGGTCCTGGGCCTTACCGTGCGAGAAGTTCAGGCGCACGACGTCGACGCCGGCCCGGATCATTTTCACGAGAATGTCGAAGTCGGTCGATGCAGGGCCGATGGTGGCAACGATCTTGGTGGCGTTGTACAGGGGGCGCACGGGTTGCATGTGTTGGAATCCTTGATTCTGAAAAGAGAAGCGCAGCCCCGGGGCTGCGCTGGATATCACTGGGCGTTACGCTGGAGCAGGATCTCGACTGCCGGCAGGGTCTTACCTTCGAGGAACTCGAGGAAGGCGCCGCCGCCGGTGGAGATGTAGCCGATCTGGTCGCCGATGCCGTACTTGGCGATCGCGGCCAGGGTGTCGCCGCCGCCGGCGATCGAGAAGCCTTCCGACTTGGCGATGGCCATGGCCAGGGTCTTGGTGCCTTCGGCGAACTGGTCGAACTCGAACACGCCCACCGGGCCGTTCCAGACGATGGTGCCGGCCTGGGCCACTTGCTGCGCCAGGGTGGCGGCGGTCTTCGGGCCGATGTCCAGGATCATGTCGTCGTCCGCCACATCCGCCACATTCTTGACGGTGGCGGCGGCGTTCGGGCTGAATTCCTTGGCGCACACCACGTCCACCGGAATCGGCACTTGCGCGCCGCGCGCGGCCATCATGTCGATGATGGACTTGGCTTCGCCCAGCAGGTCGGCTTCGTGCAGCGACTTGCCGATGTTCAGGCCGACGGCCTTCATGAAGGTGTTGGCGATGCCGCCGCCGACGATCAGGTTGTCCACCTTGCCCGCCAGGCTCTGCAGGATCGACAGCTTGGTCGAGACCTTGGAACCGGCCACGATGGCCAGCAGCGGACGCTTCGGCTGGCCCAGGGCCTTGCCCAGCGCATCCAGCTCGGCCGCCAGCAGCGGGCCGGCGGCGACCACGGGCGCGAACTTGGCGATGCCGTGGGTGGTGGCTTCCGCGCGGTGCGCGGTGCCGAAGGCGTCGTTCACGTAGACGTCGCACAGCTTGGCCATCTTCTGGGCCAGTTCGTCGCTGTTCTTCTTTTCGCCCTTGTTGACGCGGCAGTTTTCCAGCAGCACCACCTGGCCCGGCGCGACGTCCACGCCGTCGACCCAGTCCTGCTTCAGTTCGACCGGCTGGCCCAGCAGCTCGGACAGGCGCGCGGCGACCGGCGCCAGGCTGTCTTCCGGCTTGAACTCGCCCTCAAGCGGACGGCCCAGGTGCGAGGTCACCATCACCGCCGCGCCGGCCTTCAGCGCGGCCTGGATCGCCGGCACCGAAGCGCGGATGCGCGTATCTTCGGTGATCTTCCCGGCATCGTCCTGCGGCACGTTCAGGTCAGCACGGATGAAAACGCGCTTGTTTTGCAGCGCATCGCGGTCGATCAGGTCTTGCAGACGGGTGAAGCGGAGAACGGCGTCCATTGGTCAGCAGTGAGATAGTGGAAAAAACGACATTGTACATTAGGCAGCGGGGCCAAAAACGTGCAGGACGCGTAACAACGTAAAGACGGCCATCCCGAAAACAATCGTCAGGAGCATGCTGCGGCGCCAGAGATAAAAACCGAGCGCCGCCGCCCCGGCCAGCAGCTTCGGGTTGGCCAGCGCCAGCTGGACCTCTCCCTGGCCATCGACCAGGATGTCCGGCGCCACGATCGCCACCAGCGCGCAGGCCGGCGCATAGCGCAGCATTTCCTGCACCCGCGGCGGGATGCTGACGCGGTGCCCGATCATCCAGAACGAACTGCGGGTGGCGGCGGTGGCCACGCACAGCACGCCGATGACGGCCCACATTTCCCAGTCACTCATGGCGTACCTTCCGCTTGGTGAAGCTTTCCTCGATAAACATGGCGGTCACCATGCCCACCACCACCGCCAGCAGCAGGCCCAGCTTGTAGGGCAGCCCGTAGGCCAGCACCGATACCACCCCGGCCACGACGACGCCGCACAGCGCGGCGTGATTGATAATCAGCGGCACCATGATGCACAGGATGGCCAGGGTGCCGGCGAAACCCAGCCCCCACTCGGTCGGAACCGCGCTGCCCAGGAAGATGCCGGCCAGCGAACCGATCTGCCAGGCGAACCAGTTCGGATACATCAATCCCTTCAGATAGGACAGCTTGCCGGGCGCCGGCTCGGCGGTCGGGTAGCGCTGCAGGAACATCGCCACCGTCAAGTCACCTGAGATATAGCCCAGGCAAAAGCGCTGTTTCCAGGGCAGATGGGCAAAATGCGGGCCCAGCAGGGCCGAGAAAATCACGAAGCGCAGGTTGACCACCAGGGCGGTGGCGAAGATGACCCAGATCGGGGCCTGGGCGGCAATCAGGGGAAGCGAGGCCAGCTGGGCGGAGCCGGCGAACACCAGTAGGGTCATGCCGCTGGCCTGCCAGACGCTCAGCCCGCTCTTGACCATCGCGATGCCGACCACGATGCCCCAGGCGCCGATGCCGAACAGGGTCGGCATCCCGGCCTTGACGCCTTCGCGCCAGGCGTCGCGGTCGGGGGCGTCATAGGAGGCGATGGCCGGGCCCGATGGGTCGCCCGCATTCATGTGGTAATCCTGCAACGTCCCGGCAGGACGAACGCGGCGGCAGGCTTGAAACGATCGGGCATGAAACGCATCTGGAGAGTGGCACGGGGGCATGGCGCAGCGCGCCCAGCTCGATTTGATCAGTTTGTTAAGGGGTTCGTTATTTTAGCGACCATTTCGGCAATGGGGGCAATCCGTTAGAATCGTGTTTTTGCCAAATTTTCCGACCGGAGAGAAACAGATGAACCAAAAGACGATGCCCGTGGTGGAACTCGAGGCCAAAGACCTGCCGGCATACTGCCCGAATCCGGCAATGCCGCTGTGGTCCTCGCACCCGCGCGTCTTCCTCGACTTCGACCACCATGGCGAAGCCAAGTGCCCGTATTGCGGCACCCAGTACCGCCTGGCTCCGGGCACCGTGCTGAAGCACCACTAATCCCACCTGCGGCGCCTTGCGCCGCTTTCCCATGGATTACCGTGCCCCGTCGTGGCTCCCGGGCGGCCACCTGCAGACCATCTACCCGGCCACCTGCCTCGCCAAGCCGGAGGTTCCCTACCGGCGCGAGCGCTGGCACAGCCATGACGGCGACTTCATCGACGTCGATTTCGTGGACGGCCAGCCGGGTCAACCGCTGGTCGTACTGTTCCACGGCCTGGAAGGCTCCTCGCACAGTCACTACGCGCGCAGCCTGATGGCCGCGCTGCGGGCGCGCGGCTGGTCGGGCGCGGTGCCGCATTTCCGCGGCTGCTCGGGCGAGCCGAACCTGGCGCCCCGCTTCTACCACTCGGGCGACGCCCACGAAGTCGACTGGATCGTGCGCAAGCTGCGCGCGCGCCATCAAGGCATCCTGTACGCGGCCGGCGTCTCGCTGGGCGGCAACGCCTTGCTGCGCTGGCTGGGCGAATCCGGCCACGGCGCCGAGATCGTCGACGGCGCCTGCGCCGTCTCCGCCCCGCTCGACCTGGCGCGCGGCGGCGAAGCGCTGTCCTCGGGCTTCAACATGGTCTACACCCGCATGTTCCTGCAGACGCTCAAGCCCAAGTGCCTGGCCAAGCTGGAGCAGTTCCCCGGCCTGTTCGACCGCGAGGCCCTGCTGCGGGCGCGCGATTTATATGCCTTCGATAACGTGGTGACGGCGCCGCTGCACGGCTACCGCGACACCGACGACTACTGGCACCGCGCCAGCGCCCGCCACGTGCTGGACGCGATCACGGTGCCGACCCTGGTGCTGAACGCCCGCAACGACCCCTTCCTGCCGGGCGCGCACCTGCCGCGCAGCGCATCGAAGGCCGTGACCCTGGAGTATCCGGAGCACGGCGGCCACGTCGGCTTCGCCGCCGGTCCCTTCCCGGGACGGATCGACTGGCTGCCGCAAAAGATCCTGCACTTCTTCGACGGGCTGGCCGCAAGCCGCGCGCCGGACGCGGTGCAACTGTGCGATGCTGGCTGACTCATTGGACACGACCCATGGACGATATCGTTAAACAGGCAATGGCCAAGTGGCCGAACGTGCCGCACTGCTACGGCTGGCTGGCGCTGGATGCGCGCGGCGGCTGGCGCATGCGCGACGAGGCGGCCCAGCACGCCCACGCGCCGGGCGACCGGCTGACCAATCCGGCCCTCGTGGGCTTCATCAACCGGAACTACCTGCGCGACGAGCGCGGCAACTGGTATTTCCAGAACGGGCCGCAGCGCGTCTACATCAATCTCGAAGCGACGCCCTTCATTGCGCGCACCGATCCGCAGCAGGGCTTGATGTTGCAGACTGGGCAAGCGCTCGCTACGGTGGACAAGGTGTTCCTGCTGGATTCGGGCGCGCTGGTTTTCCAGGGCGGCGAGGTGGTGGCGCAGCTGGACGACCGCGACGTGGCGCAGGTGCTGGCGCTGCTGGAGCTGGATGGCAAGCCGGCCTCGGATGAGGCGGTGATGGCGTGGCTGGAACATGGCGCGGGTGAGCTGGTGCTGCCGTGGAATGGCCGGCGCGTTGTCATCGAGAGGCTTGGGGCGGAGGAAGCGCCGCAGCGCTTCGCTTACAACAAGACGCCGATCGCGTAGGGTTGGCGGCTACGCCGCCGACGCGTTCAACCAGCCCGCGAACAGCCACTGAAGCGTGAAATCATCCGCCGCTTGAACGCGTCGGCAAGAAACTTGCCGACCCTACGATACGACGCGGCCCCGGCTCACCGCTCCTTCTCTTCTTCCTTTTCCGCCTTCTGCCGCGCCTGCAATTCACGCTCGCGCGCATCGATCACGGCCTGGTCGTAGAAGGACACGTCGCCCGCCTTGCGCGCCAGGTTCAGCTGGTCGACGGCGGCCGGCAGCGCCCCGGCCAGCACATAGGATTCGGCCAGCGCCATGTGCTGCAGCGCGATCCGGCCCTGCTTCGCATAGGTCTTGGCCAGCAGATCGTGCAGCTTCGGCTCTTCGCGGTACTGCTGCGCCTGGTCGCGCAGGAAGCGCGCGGCTTCGTCGAGCTTGCCGGCGGCGACCAGGACCTCGGCGTACTGGTGGGCGATGGCGCGCGAAAGCGGGAAGCGCTGGCGCGCCTGCTCCGCTTCGTGCACCGCCTGCTGCAGCACCTCGGGCGGCTGGCCCTGGGCCATCTTGATTTCGAGCGACAGCCCGGCGAAGATGCTGGCCCCGTCGCCCACGTTCGAGGCGGTGCTGAACACGCCTTCGCGCGGTTTCATGGTGGCGCGCGCCTTGTCGAGCCAGCCCTGCGCGCCGGCTAGGTCGCCCTGGCGCAGCGCCAGATAGGCCAGGCCGTACTGGGCGCCGGCCTGCTGCTGGCGGTGCGGTTCCTTGAGCTGGGTTTCGAAGGCCGTTTTCGCTTCGCGTCGTCCCTGTTCGCTCGGGTCCTGCAGCACCCGGGTGCGGGCCCGCACCAGGTGGAAGTCGAGGCTGTCGACGCGCTGTTTCTTGGGCATCTCGCGGATGCGCGCCTGCATGTCGGTGATGCGCTCCTGGGTAAGCGGGTGGCTGCTCAGGTTGCTCAAGCCCGCCGGCAGTTCGCCATACAGCTTGCTGGCGCTTTGCAGGCGGCGGAAGAAGGCCACGATGCCGGTGGTGTCGTAGCCGCCCTTCTCCATGATCTGGAAACCGACGCGATCGGCCTCGCGCTCGGCGTCGCGGCTGAAGTTCAGCTGGCGCTGGATGGCCAGGCCCTGGCCGCCCATCAGCACGCCCATGGCCGCGTCGGAACTGGCCTTGGCGGCCAGCGCCGCCAGGATCATCGCCGCCAGCGGCAGCAGCACGTCCTGCTTCTGCTGGCCCAGCATGCGCGCGATGTGGCGCTGCGACACGTGGCCGATCTCGTGCGACATCACCCCGGCCAGTTCGGATTCGGTCTGGGCCGCGATGATCAGGCCCGAGTGGGCGCCGATGAAGCCGCCGGGCAGCGCGAAGGCGTTGAGGGCGGCGTCGCGCACGGCGAAGAACTGGAAGTCGGCATTCGTCTCGCCGCGCGCGCCGGGCACGACGGTGACGAGGGCGTTGCCGAAGTTGTTCAGGTATTCGGAGATGACTTCGTCGTCGAGGTAATCGCGGTCGCGCCGGATGTCGCGCATGATTTCCTCGCCCAGCTTGCGCTCGACCACGGGCGAGAGGTCGCCGCGCGCGGTGTCGCCGAGCGTGGGCAGGCGGGTGCTGTCGGATTTCTGGAGCGGTTCGGCCGGCGCCGCAATGGCGAACGCGGCCGACGTGCAGATGGCCAGGACAGTCAATGCGGGGCGCCAGCGGCGCGCTTTGGCTGGTCGGGAGCGTAGTTTCACGATGCTATGATAACCCTATCCGCGCGCAGCTTGCTGCCCTGCGATACACTTTGTTACCCCAGATTATCGACTTTGCAATGAGCACCCAGACCCCGACCGCAGACCATCTGACCCACTTCGACGCCACCGGCCAGGCCCACATGGTCGACGTCGGCGCCAAGCAGGACACCCACCGCATCGCGGTGGCGGCCGGCACCATCCGCATGAAGCCGGAGACCCTGGCGCTGGTGACCTCGGGCACGGCCAAGAAGGGCGACGTGATCGGCATCGCCCGCATCGCCGCCATCATGGCCTCGAAGCGCACCAGCGACCTGGTGCCGCTGTGCCATCCGCTGCCGATCACCAAGGTGGCGGTGGACTTCGAGATCGACGAGGCGGCCAGCAGCGTGCATTGCCGCGCGCAGGTCGAGACCATCGGCAAGACCGGGGTGGAGATGGAAGCCCTCACCGCGGTGCAGGTCGGCCTGCTGACCATCTACGACATGTGCAAGGCGGTCGACCGCGGCATGGTCATGACGAATATCCGCGTGCTGGAGAAGCACGGCGGCAAGAGCGGCGACTGGACCGCCCAGGTATAAGGAAAGCAGCTTGCCGATCACACGCGACAAGGATTTCCTGCGCTGGCCGGATGCGCCCGGCTTCCCGGCCATGGGCATCGAATCCGCCAGGCTGGCGGAATGCAGCGTCGAAGTACAGCGGAGCGGCGTCAAGCAGGTGTTCGGCGCGCCCGAGCACGGTTTCACGGAAACGCATCTCGACTTCCTGGCCCAGCTTCCCACGCTGGAGGGCGTCTGGTTCTGGAACGTGGCGCTGGACAATATCGACGGCCTGTACGCGTTGACGAAGTTGCGCCGCTTTGGCATGCACCCGAAACGGCCGCCGATCCAGTTCGACCGCTTTCCCGCCCTGGAGAGCGCGGTCGTCGAGCTGCGTCCCCAGGACAGTGGACTGGATCGCCTTGCTTCCCTGAATTTCCTGTCGCTCTGGCGCTACAAGGGAAAGGAATGCGCCTCGCTCCCGCTTGCACCGTCCCTCACCGAACTGCAGCTGCACTGGGCCAGCACCGAAAGCCTGGCGGATCTCCCCTCCTTGCCGGAGCTGCGCCGCCTGGAAATCCACCGCTGCAGGAAGCTCCACAGCCTTGGCGCCTTCAAGGAAAAATTTCCCAAGCTGGAGCATCTGGTGATCGACGCCTGCGGGCGTGTCACGAAGGAGGAAGGCGCACGGGCGATCGAGGGACTGACGGAGCTCAGGCACGCATGCGTCCAGGATGCCCTCCTGGTCTAGCCGGCGCCGCGGCGGATCGTCCTTGCGTCCCGGCTAGGACAGGCGTCCCGGCAGCGGCAAGCCTTCCGCGATCGCCAGGCGCTCCATCGCGTCTTCCAGGATAACGCGCGCCTGCCCCGACGCCCTGGCCAGCAGCGCATGCAGGTCGGCATCCTCCGGATTGCGCGAGGCGCACTGGACGCTGTAGCGCTCGAAGCTGCCGATCATCATCAGCAGATCTGACAGGTGGCGCGGACATTCGCAGCTCAGGCGGTCGCTGGCGGCGGTGAGCGTGACCAGCGCGTCCTCGTCGAAGCGGCGCGGCGTGATCGCCGGTTCCGCCTCGGCCAGCGGCAGGCGCTGGCCGGTCAGCGCGGAGCGGCACAGCAGGGACAGCTCGCTCAGGTCGGCCGGCACGCGCGCCACCAGGCAGCCCTGGGCGCGCAGGGCGCGGATGGTGGCGCTGGGACAAAAACGGTACAACACCACGGTCGCCGCCGCGCCGGCACGCTGGCGCGCTTCGGCCACCAGCGGCAGCACGCTGTCGTCCAGTTCGGACATTTCGACGACCAGCACGTCGGCGTCGGCGTCGGTGGGCAGCTCGTCCAGCCGGTCGAGGCTCGTGCAGTGGCCGCGCACGTCGAGGCCGGCTGCGTCGCGGCCCATGGCCGCCAGCCGGCGCGCCAGCATGTTGCTGACCAGGAGCACGCGCACCGGCGCCGCGGCCGATGCCTGCGCCGGCAGGTTCAGGCCGAGCATGGACTGCAGCTGTTCGCGGCTCAGGCTGGCCAGCACGCCGATCGAATGCCCCTGGTCCACCAGCTGCTTGAGCAGGCCCAGGCGCGCCACCTGTTCGGCGGAATACAGGCGCTGCCCGCGCTCGGAGCGCTGGGCGTCCGACAGGCTGTAGCGGCGCTCCCACACCCGCAGGGTCTCGACCGGCAGGCCGGCGAGGCGGGCCGCCGCGCCGGTGCGGTACATGATCCTCTCTTGTCCCGACTTGATGAACGAATCCATAGTTATGCCCCTCGATTGAACCGCCATTATCGCTAATTATAGCGTCAAACTTTAGACAATCCGGTTCACTTGTCCTACATTGACATCGAAGCAGCCATTTCGGATGCCTACTTACCCATCAGGAGCATGCAATGAAAACCACGCTGACCGCCCTTCCCCTTGTCTTCGCATTCGCTTCCGCACAAGCCGCCGACATCGTCGATACCGCGACGTCCGCCGGCTCGTTCAACACCCTGGTCACCGCCGTCAAGGCCGCCGGCCTGGTCGACACGCTGAAAGGCCCGGGCCCCTTCACCGTGTTCGCGCCCACCGACGCCGCCTTCGCCAAGATCCCGAAGGCCAAGCTCGACGCCCTGCTGAAGGACAAGGCGGCGCTGGCCAAGGTGCTGACCTACCACGTGGTGCCCGGATCGGTGAAGGCGGCCGACGTCAAGCCGGGCGAGGTCAAGACCGTCGAAGGCAGCACCGTCAAAGTCAGCACGCGCGACGGCAAGGTCATGGTCGACGAGGCCCAGGTCACCAAGACCGACATCCTGGCCGACAACGGCGTGATCCATGTGATCGACGCGGTCATCATGCCCTGAGCATCCTCCCCTGTTTCTCCTCGTCCGCCGCCCGCCGCGCCCCACGGTGGCGGCGGTTTTTTTTGCCCCCACATTCTGCTTGATGAGCCGGTTTGATGTCGCATGGTAAATTGCTGGCCTGCGTGCGCGGCGCCCTGCCGGGCACGAACATGATCAAGAGGATGGAATGAGACTGCATTTGCTGACGATGGCGGCCGCGACCCTGGCCGCCGGCACCGCAATGGCCGCGCCGCGCGGCTTTACCGTCGAGGACCTGGTGAACATGGAGCGGGTCGGCAGCCCGGCCGTGTCGCCGGACGCCACGCGCGTCGTGTACACCGTGCGCAGCACGGACATGAAGAAGAACCGCGGCCACACCGAACTCTGGCTGGTCGACCTGCGCGCCGCCAAGCCGGCGCCGAAGCGCCTGGCCAGCCACAGCGCCAGCAGCACCGACCCGGAATGGTCGGCCTCGGGCGACGCCGTGTATTTCCTGTCGAGCCGCTCGGGCTCCTCGCAGGTGTGGCGCCAGCCGGTGGCCGGCGGCAAGCCGGTCCAGGTGACGAACCTGCCGCTGGACGTGGACAGCTTCCGCGTGTCGCCAACCGGCGAGCGCCTGGCCTTCAGCATGGCCGTGTTCCGCGACTGCGCCGACCTGGCCTGCACCAAGGCGCGCCTGGAGGCGAAGGAAAAGGACAAGGCCACCGGCAAGGTCTACGACCGCCTGTTCGTGCGCCACTGGGATACCTGGTCGGACCACCGCAACGCCGTGCTGTTCTCGGCGCCGCTGGATAAAAGCGGCAAGCTGGCCGGCGCGCCCGTCAGCCTGTCGGGTTCGCTCGATGGCGACGTGCCGTCCAAGCCTTTCGGCGACCGCGAGGAATTCCGCTTCAGCCCGGACGGCAAGACGATGGTGTTCTCGGTGCGCATTGCCGGCAAGACCGAAGCCTGGTCGACCAACTTCGACCTGTACACCGTGCCTGCCGCGGGCGGCGCCGCGCCACGGAACCTGACGGCGGACAATCCAGCCTGGGACACCAAGGGCGTGTTCTCCCCGGACGGCCGCACCCTGGCCTACCTGGCGATGGCGCGTCCCGGCTTCGAGGCCGACCGCTTCCAGATCATGCTGATGGACGTGGCCAGCGGCCAAAAGCGCAAGCTGGCGGCCGACTGGGACCGCTCGGCGGGCAACCTGGTGTGGCGCGCCGACGGCCAGGCGCTGATCGTCGACGCCGAAGACGTCGGCCAGCACCGCCTGTTCTCGATCGACGTCGCCAGCGGCAAGGTGACGGCGCTGACCGGCAAGGGCGCGATCGGCGCGTTTGACGCGCGCGGCGACACCGTGGCCTACACCCTGGCGAACCTGGGCTCGGGCGCGCAGCTGTACACGATGAAACCTGGCGCGGAAGCGAAGCAGCTGACCGACCTGAACAGCGAGCGCCTGAAAGACGTGCGCTGGGGCGAGTACGAGCAGTTCTCGTTCACCGGCGCCAACGGCGACACGGTCTATGGCCACGTGATGAAGCCGTGGAATGCGGAGCCGGGCAAGAAGTACCCGGTCGCCTTCCTGGTGCACGGCGGCCCGCAGGGCAGCTTCGGCAACGGCTGGAGCTACCGCTGGAATCCGCAAGTGTACGCGGGCGCCGGCTATGCGACCGTGTTCATCGACTTCCACGGCTCGACCGGTTACGGCCAGAAGTTCACGGATTCGATCAGCAACGACTGGGGCGGCAAGCCGCTCGAGGACCTGCAGAAGGGCCTGGACGCGGCGGTGAAGAAGTTCGCCTGGCTGGACCGCGAGCGCAGCTGCGCGCTGGGCGCGTCCTACGGCGGCTACATGATGAACTGGATCGCGGGGAACTGGTCGGACGGCTTCCGCTGCATCGTCAACCACGACGGCGTGTTCGACACCCGCGGCATGGCCTATTCGACCGAGGAGCAATGGTTCACGGACTGGGAAAGCGGTGGCCCCTATTTCCAGGTGCCGGACAACCACGAGCGCTTCAACCCGGTGCACCACGTGAACAAGTGGAAGACGCCGATGCTGGTGATCCAGGGCGACCTGGACTTCCGCATCCCCACCGCGCAGGCGCTGGGCACCTTCACGGCGCTGCAGCGCAAGGGCATCGAGAGCAAGCTGCTGGTGTTCCCGGACGAGAACCACTGGGTGCTCAAGCCGGCGAACTCGGTGCAGTGGCACCATACCGTGATCGGGTGGCTGGACCAGTATCTCAAGCCTTGATCGACGGGACAGGCACAAATAAAAAGCCCGCTCCTAGGAGCGGGCTTTTTACTCAGAACCTGATGACTCAGCTATTACTCAGCAGCAGCCATGTTGTTCTTTTCGAGCGCTTGCTTGACAGCGGTGTTGTCGGTGTCAGCTGCGACAACCCAGGTCACGTTGGTGGCGGTCAGGGTCGGGGTGAAGGTCACTTCCGCGTCAGCGGTATCGGTGCCGATGTTGTCCAGGGTCATGGTGATGACGCCGTCGCCGCCAACGGTGATGGACTTCACTTCTTTGGTGGCGGTGAATTCAGGGAACGGGTTCGGGTCCATGTCGCTGTTGCAGCCGGTGGTCGCGCCTTGCTCTTGTGCGCACATTGCCACGGCGGTCTTGAACGGATCGGCAGCCGACAGCGCGTTAGCAGCTTTTGCCTTGGCGGTGTAGTCGCTGTACGCCGGGATCGCCACGGCAGCCAGGATGCCGATGATCGCGACGACGATCATCAGTTCGATCAGGGTGAAGCCGCCTTCAGCTTTTTTGGTTTGCATTTGCTTGATGTTCATTTTCATCTCTCCAGGGTGTGTAGTCGGGGAATCTTGTCTTGCGTTGTTGCCGCACTCATCTATATGCAATCGGTATGCCAGGCTGGAAATAGTCGATTTTATTAACACTGAGTTAATAAAACCCTGTGCCAGAACAAGAATTGTCATGTTGAGTGACAAAAATTGTCAGTTCTTTGCGGCAATTTTTGTCAGGTGGACAGTTTTTGGTGCTGGGCGGCCATCACGTAGGGTGGACGGGTCTCCCGTCCACGCGGGATCGTTATCCCTTCGATATCGTGCCGGATGATCTCGCTGCCATGTATCACCGCGTGGACGGGAAACCCGTCCACCCTACGGTCAGCGTTTCGACCGTAGGCGAACATATGGCGAGCGTTAGGCCATGGACGAAAAAAAACGGGGAGCTTGCGCTCCCCGTTCTGATTGGCGATTACTAAGAATCGACGATTACAGCATCGCCTTCAGCAGGCGCGCCATTTCCGACGGGTTCTTGGTGACCTTGATGCCGCAGGCTTCCATGATTTCCAGCTTGGCTTGCGCGGTATCGGCGCCGCCCGAGATCAGCGCGCCGGCGTGGCCCATGCGCTTGCCCGGAGGCGCGGTGACGCCAGCGATGAAGCCGACGACCGGCTTCTTCATGTTGTCCTTGATCCACTGGGCAGCGTTCGCCTCGTCCGGACCGCCGATTTCGCCGATCATGATCACCGCGTCGGTGTCAGGATCGTCGTTGAACATGCGCATCACGTCGATGTGCTTCAGACCGTTGATCGGGTCGCCGCCGATACCGACTGCCGACGACTGGCCCAGGCCCAGGGCGGTCAGCTGGCCGACTGCTTCATAGGTCAGGGTGCCCGAACGCGACACGACGCCGATACGGCCCTTCTTGTGGATGTGACCCGGCATGATGCCGATCTTGATCTCGTCCGGGGTGATCAGGCCTGGGCAGTTCGGGCCCAGCAGCAGGGTCTTCGAACCGGCCTTGGCCATGCGGTCCTTGACTTCCATCATGTCACGGACAGGGATGCCTTCGGTGATGCAGATTGCCAGGTCCAGCTCGGCTTCGACGGCTTCCCAGATCGCGGCGGCAGCGCCTGCCGGCGGAACGTAGATGACCGACACGCTGGCGCCGGTTTCCGACTTGGCTTCCTTGACCGATGCGTAGATCGGAATGCCTTCGAAATCTTCGCCGGCTTTCTTCGGGTTCACGCCGGCCACGAAGGCTTCACGGCCGTTCGCGTAGTCGCGGCACATGCGGGTGTGGAACTGGCCGGTCTTGCCGGTGATACCTTGGGTGATGACTTTGGTGTCTTTGTTAATCAGAATCGACATTTTGTTTTCCTTCGCGAATTAGGCTTGACCGGCGGCAGCGGCAACGACCTGCTTCGCTGCATCTTCCATGGTGTCTGCGGAAATGATCGGCAGGCCCGAATCAGCCAGCATCTTCTTGCCCAGGTCTTCGTTGGTGCCCTTCATGCGGACGACCAGCGGCACTTGCAGCGACACGGCCTTCGATGCGGTGATCACGCCTTCGGCGATCACGTCGCAGCGCATGATGCCGCCGAAGATGTTGACCAGGATGGCCTTCAGGCCCGGGTTCTTCAGCATGATCTTGAATGCTTCGGTGACCTTCTCTGCGGTCGCACCGCCGCCCACGTCCAGGAAGTTGGCCGGCTCGCCGCCGAACAGCTTGATGGTGTCCATGGTGGCCATGGCCAGGCCGGCGCCGTTCACCAGGCAGCCGATGTTGCCGTCGAGCGAGATGTAAGCCAGGTCGAACTTCGATGCTTCGACTTCAGCCGGATCTTCTTCGTCCAGGTCGCGGTAGGCGACGATTTCCGGATGACGGAACAGGGCGTTCGAGTCGAAGTTGAACTTGGCGTCCAAGGCGATGACCTTGCCCGAGCCGGTCAGGATCAGCGGGTTGATTTCGGCCAGCGAGGCATCGGTTTCCCAGTAAGCCTTGTACAGGCCTTGCAGGTTGGTGCGCGCGTCGACGACCGACGCTTCCGGCACGCCGATCTTGCGGGCGATGTCGTCAGCTTGCTCGTCGGTCAGGCCGATCGACGGCTCGATCACGACGTTGTGGATTTTTTCCGGGTTGCTGTGCGCGACTTCTTCGATGTCCATGCCGCCTTCCGACGAGGCCATCAGGACGACCTTCTGGGTGACGCGGTCGGTAACCAGCGAGACGTACAGTTCCTTCTTGATGTCCGCGCCTTCTTCGATCAGCAGGCGGCGCACTTTCTGGCCTTCCGGGCTGGTCTGGTGGGTGACCAGCTGCATGCCCATGATCTGTTCCGAGTATTCCTTGACCTGTTCCAGCGACTTGGCAACCTTGACGCCACCGCCCTTGCCGCGGCCGCCAGCGTGGATCTGGGCCTTGACGACCCACACCGGGCCGCCCAGCTCTTCAGCGGCCTTGACGGCCTCTTCCACGTTCATGCACGGAATGCCGCGCGGAACCGTCACCCCGAACTTTCGGAGGATTTCTTTGCCCTGATACTCATGGATTTTCATGCTGGCTTCCCTTCTTCTCTATTACTGATGTGTGTAGAAATACGGTTGAACTACAAATTTGACAACGTATGCTAGCCCGACACGGCTTTGATCGACCAGCGCGGATAGTACTTGGCCACGGCGGGGCCGTCGCTGCGCAAGGCGTGGCAACGGTCGAGCTCGAAGGGCCGTTCGGCCGCGCGTTCCTTCTGGTTTGCGTCGGCGCCGCCGCGCTCGTCGAAGACGTCGTCGGCATAGGCCTGCAGCGCCGCGGTAGGCAGCACCTGGGCCAATTCGGTCAGATGGGTGCAACCGAGCACGCCGGAGAGGCGGTCTTTCAGGTGCAGCCGGAAGTGTTTCATCAGCGACAGGCCGATCAGCTTCTTGTAGGCGGGAGCGATCGTATCGCAGAAACCGGGGTACGGGACGGAATCGGACGCGGCTTCGGCATCGACGATGGTCAGGTCGCGGTCTATGGTCACGCGCAGCTTCAGGTCATGCACCGGAACGCCGCCCGGGCGGTCGCCTGAGGCGAGCGCGATGTCACGCGTTTTGACGTCGCTGATCGTGGCGTCGAGATCCCACAAGCCATCGTCGCGCGCATAGGCATCGACTGTGATGGCGCGCGTATGCCGGAGCGAGCGCGATACGGGAGGAGACAGGGGCATAAAAACCAATGCCGTCAGAGCGGCGGTTAGTGGTGCAGCCGGTGTGCTTCATGCACGTTGCCGCGGCTTCCACGGCAACAACCGCTCATGCGGCGCTGCTTAAACCCTAAAAGTTTATCACAGCATGCGTGCCGTTGCACTGCAACAGAAGGCTTTTGCAAGAGGGCGGCTCCCTCGGCGGTCTCATATTGCCGAGGGAGCAATGTTGCTTTTCGCGAGAAAACGATACGTATTTACAGGAGGAGTACACTGCCCCATGGTCGTGGTATTTACGACCTCCATTACGCAGGCAGGAAACATGGATACCCAAGCGTTGTGCAGTGCCCTGCTGTCTGGAAAGACGCGTTTCGCCTTGGTGATCACAGACCCTGGCGGACGCCTGGTGAGCGCCAACAGTGCGGCCCGGACGCTGTTCGGCTTGCATTCCGGCCTGGTCGGCGCCGAATTGACCTGCATGTTCACTGACCGGCAACGGCATCTTGGCCTGTCGGATAGCGAGATGCAGGACGCGCTGGTCCATGGCGGCGCGGTGGAAACCCGGCTTTACCGCCACGCGGAGTCCGGGATCGAGCGCTGGTTCGAAGCCGAGTTGTCGCCGCTCTTCGATGCCGCCGGCGCGCACATTGGATACTTGCGCATTGCCCAGGATGTCAACGAGCGCTACCTGAGCGACGAAACCATGCGCCGTCATGCCGGCATCGACCAGCTCACGGGCTTGCTGAACCGGCGCGCGTTCTACGAGAAGATCGACCAGTACGTGGCGCTCAATGCCCGTGCTCCCAAGTGCGTGATCCTGCATTTGATCGACCTTGACCTGTTCAAGGAGGTGAACGATACGCTGGGCCACGCGTCCGGCGATGCGGTGTTGCGTGAAATCGCCCTCCGGCTCAAAAGCGTTACCCGGGAGACCGATTATGTCGGCCGCCTCGGCGGCGACGAGTTCGCTGTCCTGCAAACAGGTACGAGCTCGCTGCTCGAAGGCGGTTATCTCGCCCGGAAGCTTGTGACGCTGTGCGGCCAGCCAGTCTACCTTCACAATCACGAAGTGAAACTTTCGGCCAGTATCGGCATCGCCACCTATCCGGACGACAGCAGGATTCCTGCCGAATTACTGCGCAAGGCCGACCTGGCGCTGTATCGCGTCAAGAGCGATGGCCGCGACAACTATCGCTACTTCACCGAAGCGCTCGACGAAAAGGCCAAGCGCCATGGCGAGCATGTCGCGGCGGTGCGCGAAGCGGTTCGCCTGGAGCAGTTCCACCTGGAGTACCAGCCGATCATGTCGGCGCGCGACAGCAGCATCGGACGCGCCGAGGCCCTGCTGCGCTGTGACCACGACCTGTTGAAAGACCTGCCGATCCTGGAGGTACTGGAACTGTTGCGCAACAGCGGTTCGATGTTCGAGATGAGCCGATGGATCGTGGCGCAGGCATGCCGTGATGTCGAGGCGTGGCTGGCGCAGGGAGATGCGGCGGTACAGGTGGCGATCAACCTGTGCGCACGCGAACTGTCGACAATGGATATCGTCGCTGTGATCGAAACGGCGCTGCGCGAGTACGAACTTGCATCGAAGTACCTGTCGGTCGAATTGACCGAGCACGATGTGCTGGATAGCAAGGGAACCGGGCTCGAAGTGATCATGGCCCTGCGCGCGCTGGGAATTTCGATCTCGCTGGACGACTTCGGCACCGGTTGCGCGTCGCTGGAATATCTGACATCGCTGCCGGTCGATGTACTCAAGCTCGACCGCACCTTCGTTGTCGGCCTGCCGGACGACGCCATTTCGGCCAAGGTCGTGGTCGCGATGATCGGCCTGGCCCACTCGCTCGGCCTGCGCATCGTGGCCGAAGGCGTCGAGACCGTCCGCCAGCGTGATTACCTGCTTGCCCAAACCTGTGACGAGCTCCAGGGATTTTTCATTTCGGCGCCCTTGAACGCCGCCGCGTTTAGCGGATTCAGGGCACGGCTGGATGCGCCGGTCCGGCATGGCTCTTGAGTATCCAGGGCCTTGCAGGGCCGTGGAGCCGTGGCCCGGCGCTTGTGCTGGCTGGACGCCACCCCGAAGGGCAGTACGCGCCATGCGCGCCATGGAGAAGCCTGGTTACCCGCGCGCAGCCGTTGCATACTGAACACGCGGCCTGCGAGGAATTTATCGTAATGACATATCATGAAGATACACTGGACGGCGGGCAAATTCGTGGAAGGCGAACATGGCGCGTGAAGTAAGGCAGTCGGTAATGGAAGCGGTAGGCAATACTCCCTTGGTCCAGCTCGGCCGGCTCTTCCCGGCGGCGAATGTCGTGGCCAAGCTGGAATACATGAACCCGGGCGGCAGCATCAAGGACCGCATGGTGCGCCACATGCTCAAGCACCTTCCCGCGGGAACCAGGTGCGTCGTCGAGAGCTCGTCCGGCAACACGGGCGCGGCGCTGGCCATGGCCAGCGCGGTGCGCCAGCTGGGCTGCGAGATCACGGTCCCGGCGACCACCAGCGGCGAGAAGATCAAGCGCATCGCCACCTATGGCGCGAAAGTGCATGTCTGCGCCGACGACCGCGAGGGCGGCACCCCCTCCGACTACCTGTCGATGGCGAAGGAAATCGCCGCGCGCAAGGGCGCCTTCCTGCTCGACCAGTATTGTTCCGAGCTCAACAGGGAAGCGCACTACGTGGATACCGGTCCGGAGCTATGGAAGCAGCTGGACGGTGAGATCGACGTGTTCGTCTGCGGGATCGGCTCGGGCGGCACCATTTCCGGCGTCGGCCGCTATCTGAAGGAACGCAATCCGGCGATTCGTGTCATCGGGGTCGAACCTGTGAACTCCTCCTACCGCGATTTGCTCGAGAACAGGGAGTCCGGGTCGGAATTCGCATCCGTCATCGAAGGAATCGGCAAGCGCCATCCCTCGCTCAGCTTCGATCCGACCGTGGTGGACGAGGTGATCCAGGTGGCCGACGAGGAAGGACTGGCCTGGGTGCGCCGGCTTGCGCAGGAGGAAGGGATCCTGGCCGGGGGATCGAGCGGCAGCGTCACGGCGGGGATCGCCAGGCTGCTGCCACGGCTGGAGGGGATGCGCGTCGCGACCATCTTCCCGGACTCGGGAGTGTTTTATTTGTCGAAGTATTTCTAGGCTTGCCTGCCTGCTGTCCTGCGTCTGTAGCCTTGCGTGCGTCTCGGGCGCGCCAGGAACTTGGGCACTGGCCTGCGCCGGTGCGACGGTTTTACGGCTAGGGCCCATCTGCCTGAGTCTGCGCCGCAGTTGGTTTTTCGTAGGGTGGACGGCTTTGCCGTCCACGCGGCGATAGTTTGCATCGAGATCATCCTGCATGAGAGCGGAGCCTCTACCTATCACCGCGTGGACGTTTGTAATTCGGGCCACTGGCCCGCATCATCCCGTCCACCCTAGCGATCGCGCCAATCATGATCTTGTCGCCTCCGCGTTCAGTCAGACAGACCCTAGCGGGGAAATCAGTCGATGAAAAAGCGCCAGCGTGCAGCGCCATTGCCCGTTGAGGAATATGCCGAAACATATCGGGAATGACGCTCCACGCTGGCGCCTGGAGACTTCTTGTTGAGAGACTTCTGGTCCGGAGACTGCTCGCGTCTGGATGCTGCTACAGCTCGTCCTCGTCCGGACTGCCTTGCATGGCGGCGCGGGCCGCGCGCTGGGAGAAGCCGCGCTGCAGCAGGAAACGCATCTGCTTGGCACGCTCCGCCGCGTCCTGGGCGACCCGGCCGAACTTGCGCTGCCAGACCTCGCGGGCCCGCGCCGTCTCGCTTTCGGACAGCCCGGCCTTGATGTCGGCCAGCGCTTCGCCGGTGACGCCATGGCTTTGCAGCTCGGCCATGACGCGGCTGTTGCCGAAGCGGCTCGCCTTCCTGTTGATCAGGGATTCGGCGAAACGCTCTTGCGACAGCCAGTTGTTCTTTTCAAGGAAATCAAGAAGGGCTTCGACGTCGTCGCCCTCCTCGGCATAGCGGGCCAGCTTGCGTCCCAGTTCAAGCCGGCTGTGTTCGCGCAGGGACAGATAGCGTAGCGCGCGTCCCTTCAGGCTCAGTTGGGGTGCTGGCATGGCGTAGCGGCAGGACGGACCGGCGATGATGCCGCCGGCCCGTCCTGCCTATCGATTACTCACCAACAGCCTGGAGCTTCGGACGGTTGTCGTCGTCGTTCGCGACCGGCGGCAGTTCGCGCACACCCAGGGCGGCGCGGACCTTGTTCTCGATCTCGCGTGCCAGGGCCGGACGCTCCTTCAGGAACAGGCGGGCATTGTCCTTGCCTTGACCAATGCGCTCGCCGTTGTAGCTGTACCAGGAGCCCGATTTCTCGACGATCTTGTTGTCGGCGCCCAGATCCAGGATTTCGCCTTCGCGCGAGGTGCCTTCTCCGTACAGGATGTCGAAGTGGGCTTCCTTGAACGGAGGAGCGATCTTGTTCTTGACGACCTTGACCTTGGTTTCGTTACCGATCACCTCGTCGCCCGACTTGATCGAACCGGTACGGCGGATGTCCATGCGCACGGAGGCGTAGAACTTCAGCGCGTTACCGCCGGTCGTGGTTTCCGGGCTGCCGAACATCACGCCGATCTTCATACGGATCTGGTTGATGAAGATGACCAGGGTGTTGGTGCGGTTGATCGAGGCGGTCAGCTTGCGCAGCGCCTGCGACATCAGTCGTGCCTGCAGGCCCGGCAGCGAATCGCCCATGTCGCCTTCGATCTCGGCGCGCGGGGTCAGCGCCGCCACCGAGTCGATGACCACCAGGTCGACCGAACCCGAACGCACCAGGGCGTCGGTGATTTCCAGGGCCTGTTCGCCGGTGTCCGGCTGCGAGATCAGCAGCTCGCCCAGGTTGATGCCCAGCTTTTGTGCGTAACCCACGTCGAGCGCGTGCTCGGCGTCGATGAAGGCGCAGGTGCCACCCAGCTTTTGCATCTGGGCGATGGTCTGCAGGGTCAGGGTCGTCTTGCCCGACGATTCCGGACCGTAGATTTCAACGATACGGCCGCGCGGCAGGCCACCGACGCCAAGCGCGATGTCCAGGCCCAGCGAGCCGGTGGAAACAGTCTGCACTTCCTCGACCGGCGCATTGGTGTCCATGCGCATGACCGAGCCCTTGCCGAACTGCTTTTCGATTTGCGCCAGGGCGGCTGCCAGCGCTTTGCCCTTTTCAGCGGCGTTTACTGCGAGTTTTTTGTCGTCCATGGTGTACTTTCAATCGTGGAGTAGGCAAGGTAGGGGCTGAAGTGCCCAAATCAAGAGTCACTACTGTATAAAAATCCAGTGGTTTTGGCAAGCACAAAATGTGAAATGACGAGTAGCTGTTGTGCGGTCAAGACTCGCATTGTTGCGACAAATCAAACACAATACGGTCTTGTTGAAGGTCTAACGGTTCCCGAGGTGCCACATGCGAATTTTGCTCGCCGAAGATGATAGCGTACTTGCCGATGGGCTGACGCGTTCCCTGCGCCAATCCGGCTATGCCATCGATTGCGTCAAGAACGGCCAGGATGCCGACACCGCACTGTCCACGCAGGAGTTCGACCTGCTCATCCTCGACCTGGGCCTGCCCAAGATGTCGGGGCTCGAGGTACTGCGGCGCCTGCGCGCGCGCGCCTCGCACCTGCCGGTGCTGATCCTCACCGCCGCCGACTCGGTCGAGCAGCGGGTCGAGGGCCTGGACCTGGGCGCCGACGACTACATGGCCAAGCCCTTCGCCCTGTCCGAGCTGGAAGCGCGGGTGCGCGCCCTCACCCGGCGCGGCGCCGGCGGCGGCCCGGCCGTGGTGCGCCATGGCCCGCTGGTCTACGACCAGGTCGGCCGCAGCGCCTATATCAACGACCAGATGCTCGACCTGTCGGCGCGCGAACTGGGCCTGCTGGAAGTACTGCTGGCGCGCTCCGGCCGCCTGGTGTCGAAGGAGCAGCTGGTCGACCACCTGTGCGAGTGGGGCGAGGAAGTCTCGAACAACGCGATCGAGGTCTACGTGCACCGCCTGCGCAAGAAGATCGAGGTCGGCGGCGTGCGCATCGCCACCGTACGCGGCCTCGGCTACTGCCTCGAGAAATTCAGCGAGGCGCCGCGCACGGCGCCGCCCAGCGCAGAGAACAAGTGAACGACCGCGAGCGCGAGCTCACATCCGGGCCCGGTCCCGGCCTCGACGACGAGCCGGCCGAGCCGCTCTACGTCCCGCCCAATCCCGAACCGGACGAGAACATTCGCCACTCGCTGTTCGGCGAGATCCTCGACTGGATGCTGGCCCCGCTGCTGCTGCTATGGCCGATGAGCATCGCGATCACCTACCTGGTGGCCAAGTCGATCGCCAACCAGCCCTTCGACGATGCGCTGGAAGACCGTGTGACGGTGCTGAGCCAGCAGGTGCGCAGCGTGGACGGGCGCGTCACGGCCCAGCTGCCGGCGCGCGCGGCCGACATCCTGCGCGCCGACGACGTCGACAGCGTCTACTTTTTGATCACCGGCCCGGCCGGCGAACACCTCGACGGCGACCGCGACCTGCCGCGCCCCAAACCCGGCAGCGCCGACGACGCGGCGCGCGGCGGCGCGGTGGCCTTCCGCAACGACAGCTTCCACGGCATCCCGGTGCGGGTGGCCTATTCCTACCTCAACCTCGATCCGCTGCGCGAGCGCTCCGATGCCGCCGCGCCCGAGCTGGCGCTGGTGCAGGTGGCCGAGACGCTCGACAAGCGCGCCCACCTGGCCAACGAGATCATCAAGGGCGTGATCCTGCCCCAGTTCATCATCCTGCCGGTGATCCTGGCCCTGGTGTGGTTCGCGCTGTCGCGCGGCCTGACCCCGCTGGCCGACCTGCAGGAGCGCATCCGCGCCCGCCCCCAGGACGACCTGTCGCCGATCGATCCGCGCCAGGTGCCGGAAGAGATTTCGCCGCTGGTCGGCTCCTTCAACGATATGCTCGAGCGCCTGGCCCAGACCATCGAGATGCAGAAGCGCTTCATCGCCGACGCCGCGCACCAGATGAAGACGCCGCTGGCCGGCATGCGCATGCAGTCCGAGCTGGCGCTGCGCCAGATCGACCCGGACGAGATCCGCCGTTCGCTCGAACAGGTGGCCAAGAGCTCGGAATCGGCCACCCGCCTGGTCAACCAGCTGCTGGCCCTGGCGCGCGCCGAGAACCAGCCCCAGGCCGGCCTGGCCTTCGGCGAGGTCGACCTGCCGCGCGTGGCGCGCGAGACCGTGCAGGACTGGGTGCAGGCCTCGTTCGCGCACCAGATCGACCTCGGCTTCGAGCCGCCCGAGGAGGCCGTCCACATCGCCGGCAACCCGATGATGCTGCGCGAGCTGCTGTCGAACCTGATCGACAACGCGCTGCGCTACACGCCCACGGGCGGCAGCGTCACGGTACGCGTGCGCCTCGAGCACGAGCGCGCCCTGCTCGAGGTCGAGGACACCGGCCCCGGCATCGCGCCGGCCGAGCGCGAGCGCGTGTTCGAGCGCTTCTACCGCATCCTGGGCAGCAATACCCAGGGCAGCGGCCTGGGACTGGCCATCGTGCGCGAGATCGCGCAGCAGCACGGCGCCGAGATCGACATCTTCAACAATCCGCGCAGCCAATCCAAAAAATACCCGGGCAGCCTGTTCCGGCTGACCTTCCCGCCTCCCGCCCATGACGCCATCGACGCCCCCTGACCAGCATTCCACCCACGACGCCGGCATGGCCAGGCGCCGCCGCATCCTGGACGCGCGCGACGCGCACTGGCGCCGCACGCGGCGCCTGACGGCGATCCTGCTGGCCCTGTGGCTAGTGGCCGGCTTCGGCACCGTGTTCTTCGCGCGCGAACTGGCCGAGGTGTCCCTGTTCGGCTGGCCCCTGTCCTTCTACATGGCCGCGCAAGGCGCTTCGCTGCTGTCGCTGGCGACCATCGGCGTGTACGCCTGGCGCATGCGGCGCCTGGAGCGCCGCTACGCCGCCGAACTGGAGGGCGTGTGAGCGCGGCCCCGTCCTACTTCAGGAAGCTGAGCCGCTACTACCTGTGGTACACCGGCTGCTTCGGCCTGTTCCTGGTGGCGGTGGCGCTGCTGGAACAGGAAGGCATGCCGCGCCTGTGGATCGGGCACCTGTTCATGTTCGCCACCATCCTGCTGTACGCCATCATCGGCGTGATCTGCCGCACCTCGAACGTCACCGAGTACTACGTGGCGGGGCGGCGCGTGCCGGCCATGTTCAACGGCATGGCGACTGCCGCCGACTGGATCTCGGCGGCCAGCTTCATCAGCCTGGCCGGCGGCCTGTACCTGCAGGGCTTCGACGGCCTGGCCTACATCATGGGCTGGACCGGCGGCTACTGCCTGGTGGCGCTCCTGATCGCGCCCTACCTGCGGCGCTTCGCCCAGTACACCATCCCCGACTTCCTGGCCGCGCGCTACGGCGGCGGCGCGGACGGACGCGGCGCCGCGGTGCGCGCCGTGGCGGTGGGCGCGACCATCATCGTCTCGTTCACCTACGTGGTGGCGCAGATCTACGCGGTGGGCCTGATCGCCTCGCGCTTCACCGGCGTCGACTTCTCGGTCGGGATCTTCCTTGGCCTGGCCAGCATCCTGGTGTGCTCCTTCCTGGGCGGGATGCGCGCCATCACCTGGACCCAGGTGGCGCAATACATCATCCTGCTGGTGGCCTTCCTGATCCCGACCATCTGGCTGTCGGCCAAGCATGCCGACAATCCGGTGCCGCAGTTCGCCTACGGCAAGCTGCTGCCCAAGCTGGCCGCGCGCGAGCACGAACTGGAAAAGGATCCGCGCGAGGAACAGGTGCGCGCCGAGTTCCGCCGCCGCGCCGAGGAATACGGCGCGCGCCTGGGGGCGCTGCCGGCGTCCTGGGAAGCGGGCAAGATCGAGGCCCAGCGCCGGCTGGTGGAAGCGCGCTCCCGCAACGCCTCGCTGAACGAGGTGCGCGAAGCCGAGCGCGCGCTGAACACCTATCCGAGTTCGCCGGACGAGGCGCGCACCGTGTGGACCGAGCTGCGCGACGCCAACCTGGCGCGCGCCCGCCCGCCGGTGCCGCATGCCACGCCCTTCCCGGGCGCCACCCGGGAGGAATCGGACCGCCAGCGCAACAACTTCCTGGCGGTGGTGTTCTGCCTGATGTTCGGCACCGCCGCCATGCCCCACATCCTGATGCGCGCCTACACCACGCCCTCGGTGGGCGCCACCCGCAACGGCGTGTTCTGGACCCTGTTCTTCATCCTGCTGGTCTACCTGACGATTCCCGCGCTGGCGGTGCTGGCCAAGTACGACATCTATACCTCGCTGGTGGGCAGCGACTTCGCCTCGCTGCCCACCTGGATCTCGTACTGGGCCAACGTGGACAAGGCCAGTCCCCTGATCAGCGTGATCGACATCAACCGCGACGGCGTGGTGCAGCTGGCCGAGATCGCGATCGACGCCGACGTGCTGGTGCTGGCCACGCCGGAGATCGGCGGCCTGCCCTACGTGATCTCGGGCCTGGTGGCGGCGGGCGGCCTGGCCGCGGCCCTGTCGACCGCGGACGGCCTGCTGCTGGCGATCTCCAACGCGCTGTCGCACGACGTCTACTACAAGATCGTCGACCCGGGCGCCTCGACCCAGAAGCGGGTGACGATCTCCAAGCTGCTGCTGCTGGCGGTGGCCTTCATCGCGGCCTACGCGGCCTCGCAAAAACCCGCCGACATCCTGTCGCTGGTGGGCGCGGCCTTCTCGCTGGCCGGCTCGACCCTGTTCCCGGTGCTGGTGCTGGGCGTGTTCTGGAAGCGCGCCAACCACAGCGGCGCCATCGCCGGCATGGCGGCCGGCTTCGCGGTCTGCCTCTACTACATGTTCCGCGCCAGCCCGACCCTGGGCGGCAGCGTGGACGGGGCCTGGCTCGGCATCATGCCGACCGCGGCCGGGGTGTTCGGGGTGCCGGCCGGGCTGCTGGCGATTGTCCTGGTCAGCCTGGCGACGGCGCCGCCGAGCCGCAACAGCGCCGGCATGGTGGATTACATCCGCACGCCGGAATAAGGAGGCGAATGCGGTCAACCCGTTAGATTTGAGGAGATTTGTGCAGGCATGCAGATGTTATTCTCGCCGAGCCCTTTAACGGCAGAACAACAACATTTTTACGGAAATCCAATGCCTGTCCTTACCCGCGCCCTGCGCGCCGCTTCCCTGGCGGCGCTGGTCCTGTGCGGCACTCCCGCTGCGCTCGCCCAGGCGCCGACCGCTCCGCCGCCTGTCTCCAGTTTCTTCACCAGTTCGCCATTCGGCGAAGTCAAGCTGTCGCCGGATGCGCGCAACCTGGCCGTGCGCGCCAGCGCCCCCGGCCGGCGCGATTACCTGGCCGTCATCGACCTGCAAACCAATAGCGCCAAGATCGTCGCCTCCTACAGCGACGGCGACATCGGCGGCTTCGAATGGGTCAGCAGCGACCGCCTGATCTTCGACACCCGCGAGAAGGGTGTCGGGCCGGGCGACATGCGCTTTGCGCCGGGCCTGTATGCGGTCGACCGCGACGGCAGCGACCTGGTGAAACTGGCCGAGCGCTCGATGGGCGGCAGGACCGAAGGCGAAGGCAAGGGCCGCAAGCTGCTACCATGGCATACCTTCCTGCTCGGCCAGCGCGGCGCGCAGGACTCCGACTACGCCTACGTCACCAGTATCGTGCTGGACACCAGCAACAAGGTGCGCCACGTCGACCTGCTGCGCCTGAACACCCGCACCGGATTTGCCCAGACCGTACCGCGCCCGGCCAACGTGCGAGGCTGGATCCTCGACCACAAGGGCGAGCCGCGCGTGGCCTCGTCGTTTGAAAAGGACACGATCACCCTGCATTACCGCGAACCGGCAAGCGGGGAGTGGCGAACCCTGGCCAGCTACCCGGCCTATGGCGATGGCCGCGACGCCCTCACTCCGCTCGGATTCGGCGCGGACGGCACCCTGTTCGTCGCGGCGCGCACGGGCGGCGACACCACCGCCCTGCACACCCTCAACCTCGGCACCGGCAAGATCAACCCGGAACCGGTCCTGTCGGCGAAGGGCTATGACTTCGACGGCGGCCTGGTGGTCGACCGCGCCAGGACCCTGGGCGTGTACTTCCGGACCGACGCCGTGTCGAACGAATGGTTCGACGCCGGGATGAAGCAGGTCCAGGCCGCTGTCGACAAGCTGCTGCCGGCCACCGTCAACGTGATCGACCCGCCGGCGCAGGCCGATGCACCCTGGGTATTGGTGCAGGCCTATTCCGACAAGGTCCCCCCCAACTACTTCGTGTACAACAAGGCGACAGGGATGCTGAACCCGATCGGCACCTCGCGCCCGGCGATCCAGCCGGCGCAGATGGGCGGCCAGCAATTCGTGCGCTACAAGGCGCGCGATGGCCTCGAGATCCCGGCCCTGCTGACCCTGCCGGCCGGCGCCAAGGCCGGCAAGCTGCCGATGGTGGTGATGGTGCATGGCGGCCCTTATGTCCGCGGCAGTTCCTGGGGATGGAACCCGGCCTCGCAGTTCCTGGCCTCGCGCGGCTACGCCGTGCTGGAGCCGGAATTCCGCGGCAGCACCGGTTTCGGCATCAAGCACTTCAAGGCCGGCTTCAAGCAATGGGGCCTGGCGATGCAGGACGATATCGCCGACGGCGTGCGCTGGGCGGTGGGCAAGGGCATCGTCGATCCCCAGCGGGTCTGCATCGCCGGCGGCAGCTACGGCGGCTATGCCACCCTGATGGGACTGGTCAACGATCCGGACCTGTACAAGTGCGGCATCGACATCGTCGGCGTCACCGACATCGGCCTGCTGTTCGACAACGGCTGGAGCTTCGAGTCCGACCTGCCGGAAGAATGGAAGGTCTATGGCATGCCGGTCATGATCGGCGACCAGGTCAAGGACGCGGCCCAGTTCAAGGCCACCTCGCCGATCCAGCAGGCGGCGCGCATCGCCCAGCCGCTGCTGCTGGCCTACGGCGGTGTCGACCGCCGCGTGCCGATCAACCACGGTACGCAGTTCCGCGACGCGGTCATGCGCACCAACAAGCAAGTGGAATGGATCGAGTATCCCGAGGAAGGCCATGGCTGGTCGAAGCCGGAGAACCAGGTCGATTTCTGGACCCGCGTCGAACGATTCCTCGACAAGCACATCGGCAAGGGCGCGGCGCCGCAATAAGCGCCAGGCCGCCGAACCAACTGGAGACCATCATGGACGTCGTCCGCCCGCGCGGCCTCGCCGCCCTTCTTCTCGCCTGCTGCGGCGTCCTGCTGCCCGCGGCCGCAAGCGCCCAGGCGCCGGCCCTGCCGCCGATCGAGAAGTTTTTCGCCAACCCGCAGCTCGGCGCCGCCAGCCTGTCGCCTGGCGGGCGCCACCTGGCCGCCCTGTCCGCGACGGCGGACGGCCGCGACGCCCTGGTCGTGGTCGACCTGCAGACCAACGAGATGAAGGTGGTGGCCGGCTACAAGAACGTCGACGTGCTCGCTTTCCAGTGGGTCAACGGCGAGCGCCTGCTGTTCAATGTCAGGGACAACCAGACCAGCCAGGGCGGCACCTTCGAGGCCAGCGGCCTGTATGCGGTGAACCGGGACGGCTCCAGCCTGCGCCAGCTCGCAGCTCGCCGCTGGGAAAGCACCGCCCTCACGACCGGCAGCAGCATCAAGAGCCGCCTGCTGCCCTGGCACACCTACATGCTGGACCAGCGCGGCCCGCAGGACTCCGACTGGACCTACGTGCTCAGCGGCCGCTTCGGCGACAATCGCCTGCTGGAAGGCTTCGACCTGCTGCGCCTGAATACGGTGAGCGGTCAGGCCGAGACCGTGCAGCGTCCAGGCCCGGTCCACGCCTGGCTGCTGGACAACGCCGGCGAACCGCGCCTGGCGGTGGGCGCGAAGGAAGGAACGAGCAGGATCTATTACCGCGATCCGGCCGGCGGACAGTGGCGTACCATTGCCAGCTTCCCGACCTACGACGAGAGCCCTGGAGTGTTCGCGCCGGAAGGCTTCGCCGGCGACGGCACCCTGTACGTGACCGCGCGCGCCGGCAAGGACACGGCCGCCCTCCACACCTTCGACTTCGCGACCGGGAAGATCAGTCCGGAGCCGGTCGTGGTCACCGAGGGCTATGACTTCAACGGCAGCCTGATCAGCCGCCGCGGCAAGCTGCTCGGTGTATCGCTGCTGACCGACGCCCGCGGCCAGGTGTGGTTCGACCCCGGCATGCAGGAGCTGCAGAAGAAGGTCGACGCGGCGCTCCCGGGCACCGTCAATTTGCTGTCGGTGGCGGCGGACAGCGCGTCGCCATGGGTGCTGGTGCGCAGCTATTCCGACCGCCAGCCTGGAATCTGGATGATGTACAACCGCCAGACCAACAAGCTGGGCAAGGTGAGCGACTCCTATCCGGGCATCGATCCGAAACGCATGGGCCGCCAGCAGCCGGTGCGCTACAAGGCGCGCGACGGCCGCGAGATTCCCGGCCTGCTGACCCTGCCGCCGGGCGGGGGGAAGAACCATCCGATGGTGGTGCTGGTCCACGGCGGCCCTTACGTGCGCGGCAGCAGCTGGGGCTGGGATCCGGAATCGCAGTTCCTGGCGTCGCGCGGCTACGCTGTGCTGGAACCTGCCTTCCGCGGCAGCACCGGCTTCGGCGCCGCCCACTTCCGCGCTGGATGGCGCCAATGGGGACTGGCGATGCAGGACGATATCGCCGATGGGGTACGCTGGGCGGTGGCCCAGGGCCATGCCGATCCCAAGCGCGTCTGCATCGCCGGCGGCAGCTATGGCGGCTACGCCACTCTGATGGGCCTGGCCCGGGATCCGGACCTGTACAAGTGCGGCGTCAACTGGATGGGCGTCACCGACATCAACCTGCTGTACGACGGCCACTGGAGCTTCGAATCCGACTTGGGAGCGGACTGGAAGAAGTACGGCATGCCGCTGCTGGTCGGCGACCAGGTCAGGGACGCTGACCAGCTCAAGGCCACCTCCCCGATCGAGCAGGCGGCCCGCATCACCCAGCCGCTGATCCTGGCCTACGGCGGCGTGGACAAGCGCGTGCCCATGTACCACGGCAGCAAGTTCCGCGACGCGGTGTCGGCCGCCAACAAGCAGGTCGAGTGGATTGAGTACCAGGACGAGGGGCATGGGTGGTCGCTGCCGAAGAACCAGGTGGATTTCTGGGGAAGGGTGGAGAAGTTCCTCGATAAGCATATCGGGAACGGGGCTGGGCGCTAAGCAGGCGGCTGCATGCAAACTTGGGTTCCCGCCTGCGCGGGAATGACGGTTTTACAGTTTGCCACTAGCGCATGCACGTCATTCCCGCGAAGGCGGGAACCTAAGTTCCGCAGCGTAGCCTCTAGCAAAACAAAACGGGCGCCCGAGGGCGCCCGTTTTCCATCAGCCGAAAAAAACCGGCTTATTCGACAACCGTCTGCGCCTGCCCTTCCGCGCGCGCACGGATCTCGCCGATACGGTACACGGTCTCGCCCGCCGCCTGCAGCTGGGCCATCGCCGCATCCGCGTTCTCTTTCGCCACGATCACGGTCATGCCGATGCCGCAGTTGAACACGCGGTGCATCTCGGCGTCGGCCACGCCGCCATGCTGCTGCAGCCACTGGAACAGCGGCGGCATGGTCCACGACTTGCCGTCCAGGACCGCGGTCAGGTTGTCCTGCAGGACGCGCGGGATGTTCTCGACCAGGCCGCCGCCGGTGATGTGCACCAGGCCCTTCACTTCCATCGCCGCCATCAGCGCCAGCAGCGGCTTGACGTAGATGCGGGTCGGCGCCATCAGCACGTCGGCCAGCTTGCGGCCGTGGAAGTCGGCTTCCAGGTCAGGCTTGGCGACTTCGATGATCTTGCGCACCAGCGAGTAGCCGTTCGAGTGCGCGCCCGACGAGGCCAGGCCCAGCACCACGTCGCCCGGGGCGATCTTGGTGCCGTCGATGATCTGCGACTTCTCGACCGCGCCGACGGCGAAGCCGGCCAGGTCGTATTCGCCGTCCGGGTACATGCTCGGCATCTCGGCGGTCTCGCCGCCGATCAGGGCGCAGCCGGCCTGCTCGCAGCCCTGGGCGATGCCCTTGACCACATCGGTGGCGGTCGGCACGTCCAGCTTGCCGCAGGCGAAGTAGTCGAGGAAGAACAGCGGCTCGGCGCCCTGCACCAGGATGTCGTTCACGCTCATCGCGACCAGGTCGATGCCGACCGTGTCGTGGCGGTTCAGCTCGAAGGCCAGCTTCAGCTTGGTGCCGACGCCGTCGGTGCCCGACACCAGGACCGGTTCCTTGTACTTCTTGCTGATCTCGAACAGCGCGCCGAAGCCGCCGATCCCGCCCAGGACACCCTCGCGCATGGTGCGCTTGGCGAACGGCTTGATTGCTTCGACCAGGGCGTCGCCGGCGTCGATGTCGACACCCGCGTCGCGGTAGGAGAGAGAAACATTAGATGGTTGGCTCATGGTATTTGGCAGCGGAGGCGGTAAAATAGAAGGCGGCAGACCAAAACTGGTCAATCCGCTATTTTAACAAAACGGCCCTCTTCCAACCCGTTTACCCAATAAAACCAACATCGCATGCCCTTTTTCCTCACCCCGGAGCAAAAGCAATCGACATTCTGGTTGGCGCTCTGGCTGGCATTGGCGCTGTTGCTGTACACCCTCGGTCCGATCCTTTCGCCCTTCCTGGCGTCCGCCATCCTGGCCTACATGCTGGGCGGCGCCGTCGACCGCCTGAGCCGCGCCCGGACCGGCAAATCCCGCATGCCGCGCGTGGTCGCGGTCTCGATCGTGCTGACCGCCTTCATCCTGGCCGTGCTGGCCCTGGTGCTGATCGTGGTGCCGGTGCTGCGCGCCGAGATTCCCCTGTTGCAGGCCAAGATTCCCGCCTTCTTCACCAAGCTCGACACCATGTTCTCGCCTTGGCTGGCCCAGTACGGCGTCCATGTGAAACTCGACAGCGAGGGCCTGCGCGAGCTCCTGACCCGCCAGGTGGCGGCCAGCGGCGACGACGTCTGGGCTACGGTGCTGGCCAAGGTGCGCGTGGGCGGCAGCGCCCTGCTGGGCTGGATTGCCACCCTGACCCTGGTGCCGGTGGTGCTGTTCTACCTGCTGCTCGACTGGCACGCGCTGCTGGCCCGCATCGAGGGCGCCATCCCGCGCCGCTACGTGGCCAAGGTCACCGGCATGGCGCGCGAGTCCGATGCGCTGCTGGCCCAGTACCTGCGCGGCCAGCTGCTGGTGATGATCGTGCTGGCCGTGTACTACTCGGCCGCGCTGGCCCTGATCGGGCTGGACGTGGCGCTGCCGGTGGGCGTGCTGACCGGGGTACTGGGCTTCGTTCCCTACCTGGGCTTCGGCCTGGGGATGCTGCTGGCCCTGGTGGCGGCCCTGCTGCAGTTCGCCGGCTGGAGCGCCGTGATCTGGGTGGCCGTCATCTATACGGCCGGCCAGCTGCTGGAAAGCTTCATCCTGACCCCGCGCCTGGTGGGCGAGCGCATCGGCCTGCATCCGCTGGCCGTGATCTTCGCCCTGATGGCCTTCGGTGAGCTGTTCGGCTTCGCCGGCGTGCTGCTGGCGCTGCCGGCCTCGGCGGTGCTGATGGTGGGCTTCCGCCACGTGCGCAGCCACTACCTGCGCAGCAGCTTCTATAATGCCTGACAACTATTACAGCGCAGACGATTGCGCATTCGATTGTGTTTGCAAACGACCAACACCATGAAACAGCTGGTGCTTGACCTGGGCGCCGAGCCGGCGCAGAGCCTGGACACCTTCCAGGTGGGCGAAAACGCGGAAATGGCGCACCTGATGCACCAGTTCGCGCAGCGCGCATCGCGCGAGCATTTCGCCTACCTGTGGGCCGACACCGGCACCGGCAAGACCCATTTGCTGCAAGCCCTGGCGGCCAGCCCGGGCTCGCGCTACATCCCGGCCGATGCGCCGGAAGACCAGTTCGTCTTTACGCCGGAGGTCAGCCTCTACCTGCTGGACGACTGCGACCGCCTGTCGCCGCAGCGCCAGATCGACGCCTTCGCCCTGTTCAACCAGATCCGCGAGCATGGTGCCTACATGGTCTGCACCGGCCCGGTGCCGCCGGCCCTGCTGCAGGTGCGCGAGGACCTGCGCACGCGCATGGGCTGGGGCCTGGTCTACCAGATCCACGGCCTGTCCGACGACGAGAAGATCGCCGCCCTGACCCAGGCCGCGGAAGCGCGCGGTTTGACCTTGTCGGCCAGCGTGTTACCCTATTTGTTGTCACATTTCAAGCGCGACATGCGCTCGCTGGCGACCATGCTGGACGCCCTCGACCAGTATTCGCTCGAGACCCAGCGCCCGGTCACGCTGCCCCTGCTGCGTGATTTGTTGCTGCAGGAAAACCAGCAACCGGACACTACGCAGTCGGAACCTAAAGTATGAAAAACCTTACCATCTTCGATCTGGACCACACGCTGCTGCCGATCGATTCGGACTATGAATGGGGCGAGTTCCTGGTGCGCGTCGGCGCGGTCGACGAAGCCGCCTTCCGCCGCCGCAACGACGAATTCTTCGCCCAGTACCAGGCCGGCGTGCTCGACCCGGTCGAATACCTGGAATTCGCCCTCGGCACCCTGGCGCGCTTCCCGCGCGAGCGCCTCGACGCCCTGCACGCGCAGTACATGCGCGAAGTGATCGAGCCTGCGATCCTGCCCCAGGCCGTCAAGCTGGTGCGCGAGCACGTGGACGCAGGCGACCTGGTGGCGATCATCACCGCCACCAACCACTTCATCACCGCCCCGATCGCGCGCGCCTTCGGCGTCGAGCACCATATCGCCGCCATGCCGGAAGTCGACGCCCAGGGCCGGCTGACGGGCAGGCTGGCCGGTACCCCGACCTCGGGTCCCGGCAAGATCCATCACATGCACGCCTGGCTGGAGCGCATGGGGAGGCCGTTCGAGAGCTTCGAGCGCAGCCATTTCTACAGCGATTCGCACAACGACATCCCGCTGCTGTCGATCGTGTCCCACCCGATCGCCACCAACCCGAGCAGCGCGCTCGCAAGCCATGCGCAGGCGCAGGGCTGGCCAACCATCCGTCTATTCAATGATTAAAAAATTCATCCGCAAAATCCTCGGCGTCAAGAACGATCGCGATCCGACCGAACCGGTGATCCTGGGGCCGGAAGAGCACAAGATCGACCCGAAGAACGTCTCCGCGAACGCGGTCCGGGTGACCCAGACCCTGCAGGAAGCCGGCTACAAGGCCTTCGTGGTGGGCGGCGCGGTGCGCGACCTGCTGCTGGGCGTGAAGCCCAAGGACTTCGACATCGCCACCGACGCCACGCCCGAACAGGTCAAGCGCCTGTTCCGGCGCGCCTTCATCATCGGCCGCCGCTTCCAGATCGTGCACGTGATGTTCGGCCAGGACCTGCTCGAGGTGACCACCTTCCGCGGCAACGGCAGCGACAACGCGCCCAAGGACGAGCATGGCCGCGTCCTGCGCGACAACAGCTTCGGCCCGCAGCACGAGGACGCCGCGCGCCGCGACTTCACCATCAACGCGATGTACTACGACCCGGCCACCCAGAGCGTGCTGGACTACCACGGCGGCATCGAGGACATCCGCGCCAAGACCCTGCGCATCATCGGCATGCCGGAAGCGCGCTACCGCGAGGACCCGGTGCGCATGCTGCGCGTGGTGCGCTTCGCGGCCAAGCTGGGCTTCACCATCGAGCCGACCACGCGCGCCCCGATCCCGGTCATGGCGCCCCTGATCGACAACGTGCCCGCCGCGCGCGTGTTCGACGAGATGCTCAAGCTGCTGCTGTCGGGCCATGCGCTGGCCTGCCTCAAGGAGCTGCGCTCGGCCGGCCTGCACCATGGCCTGCTGCCGCTGCTGGACGTGGTGCTGGAGCAGCCGATCGGCATGAAGTTCGTGACCCTGGCGCTGGAGTCGACCGACGGCCGCGTCAAGGCCGGCAAGGGCGTCTCGCCGGGCTTCCTGTTCGCCTCGCTGCTGTGGCACCAGGTGCTGGAGAAGTGGAACGCCTACCGCGCCGCCGGCGAATCGCCGATTCCGGCCCTGCACCTGGCGGCCGACGACGTGCTGGAAACGCAAACCGACAACCTGGCCCTGCAGCGCCGCATCGCTACCGACATGCGCGACATCTGGGCCATGCAGCCGCGCTTCGAGCGCCGCACCGGCCGCGCGCCCTACAAGCTGCTGGAGCACCCGCGCTTCCGCGCCGGCTACGACTTCCTGCTGCTGCGCTGCGCCTCGGGTGAACTGCCGGCCGAGATCGGCGAATGGTGGACCGAGTTCTACGACGCCGAAGGCGGCGAGCGCGAACGCCTGGTGGCTGCGGCCAACACCCGCGAACGCGAAGGCGGTGGCCCGGCCAAGAAGCGCCGTCCGCGCCGCGGTCCGCGCAAGAGCAATGGCGAAGGCGCGCCGGCAACCCAGGGTGCGGGCGGCGGCGAGGAATGATCGCCTTCATCGGCATCGGCGCCAACCTGGGCGACGCCCAGGCCAACGTGCTGGACGCGATCGCGCGCCTTGGCGCCCTGCCCGGCGCCACCCTGCTCGGCAGCTCCAGCCTGTACCGCACCGCGCCCATCGATTCGGGCGGCGACGACTACGTCAATGCCGTGGCCCGCATCGAGACCTCGCTGGGGCCGCAGGCCCTGCTGGAGGCGCTGCAGGAGATCGAACTGGCGCACGGCCGCGAGCGGCCCTACCGCAACGCCCCGCGCACCCTCGACGTCGACCTGCTGCTCTACGGCGACGAGACCATCGCCACCGACACGCTCACCATCCCGCACCCGCGCATGCACGAGCGCGCCTTCGTGCTGGCGCCGCTGCTGGAAATCGCGCCCGACGCCCGGATTCCCGGCCTCGGCCCCGCCAGCGCCTTCGTGCCGCAGGTGGCCGACCAGTTCATCACCCGGATTGCCTGACCGGGTCAGGCAATCCGGTTCATGCGACATCCACCACGATCTTGCCGCGTGCGCTGCGGTCCTGCATGGCCGCATGTGCCTGGGTGGCTTCGGACAGCGCGAAATGCCGCCCGTCCAGCAAGACCTTGATCTTCCCTTCGTCTACCAGCCTGGCTGCCTTGGTCATGATGTGGCCATGGTTGGCGCGGCCCTTGCCGCTCAACAGGGGCAGGAGGGTGAATACGCCTGAGTAGGTGGCGGCGCGGAAGGATAGCGGCGCCAGCGCATGCGTGCCCCAGCCCAGGCAGCTGACGACGTGGCCGTGGTAGCGGCGCGCCGCCACGAAAGAGGCATCGAGGGTGGCGCCTCCCACGGTGTCGTACACGATATCGAAGCCTTCGCCGTCCGTGTATTGCGTGACGTATTCCTCGACGCTGCTGGCCTGGTAATCGATGAACACGGCGCCGAAGCCTTCGATGGTGTCACGCTGCCCGGCGCTGCCGGTTGCGTAGACCTCGGCGCCGGCCGCCTTGGCGATCTGCACGGCGACATGCCCGACGCCGCCGGCGCCGCCATGCACCAGCACCTTCATGCCGGCCGCGATCCGGGCGCGGTCCACCAGCCCTTCCCATGCGGTGATGAATACCAGCGGCAGGGCCGCGGCTTCGCGCATCCCGATACTGGCCGGCTTGTGGGCAAGCAGCAGAGCGTCCACGGCGGCGTATTCGGCGAGCGACCCTTGCACGCCGCCCACGCCGCCGGTCATGCCCCATACTTCGTCTCCCGGTGCAAAGCCTTGCACGCCTTCACCAACCGCTTCCACCACGCCGGCCATGTCGATGCCGAGGATGGCAGGCAAGCTGACCCTGGCATGATCCGCCTTGCCGGCGGCAATCTTGAGATCGAGGGGATTGACGCCGCTGGCCTTGATGCGTACCAGGACCTGGCCGGCGCCCGCAAGCGGACGGCGCAGCTCGTTCACGGTCATTGGTGCGCCGAATGCGCTGAGGATAACCGCTTTCATCGTCTGTTCCATGATGTGCTCCGGTGGGTGAGGGATGATTCAGTGTAGTGAGCCGGCCGGGGCGATTCAATGGAGCAAGAGCGGATGCAGTTTTCAGGAAGCCGGGATAATCGGTGCCCCGATGCCGGCCCGCGCAGCGAACAATTCCGCCACAAAGTCGACGAAGGCCCGCACCTTCGCGGCGCGCTGCTGTCTTTGCTGGAACAGCGCGTGCACCACCGGGCCATCGGCTTGCCAGGGCTCGAGCAAGGGCAGGAGTTCGCCGCTGCGCAAGGCGTCCGCAACGGAAAGCGACAGGAACTGGCCAATGCCGGCGCCCGCCTTGCACAGCTCGAGCAGGGAATCGGCATGGTCGGAGCTGACGCGCGTATGGGGGACGACTTCGCCGGCGTCCTTGAACACCCACGGTCGCAGTCGCCTTGCTTTCGGCAGCGTGAAACCGAGGCAGGCAAAATCGCGCAATGCCTCGGTCGACGCGGGCTGGCCGTGCTGGCGTACGAAGTCCGGCGAGGCGCAACAGACGAAGCTCGTCTGCATGAGCTGGCGTGCGACGAGACCGGAGTCCGCCACAGGCCCGATGCGGATCATCACGTCCACCCCTTCTTCGACCATGTCGAGCCAGCGGTCGCTGACGGTCGCACGGACCGTGATGTCGGGGTATTGCGCCAGGAAACGCGGCAGCGCCGGAGAGACGATCAGTCGCGAGACGAGTCCCGGCATGTCCACCCGTAACGTTCCGCTGGGCGTGTCGGCGGCATCATGGAGCCGCGCTTCCAGTTCCTGCATGTCTGCCAGCAATTGCAATGCATGCTGGTAGCACTGGCTGCCCTCGCCGGTCAGGGACATGCTGCGCGTCGTCCGGTGCAGCAGCTTCACGCGGAAATGCGACTCGAGGCTGGCCACATGGGTGGTTACCGAGGACGTGGACATGCCAAGCCGCTCCGCAGCCCTGCTGAATCCTCCCGCATCCACCACCGCGCAGAACACGCGCATCGCATCGAGCCTGTCCATGATGTCCTTTTTGCAGCGGTCAGAAAAGCAGCGCCAGGTAGATTCCCGAGACAGCCAGGGTCGCCAGCGTGACGGGTACACCCACGCGGGCATGGCTTCTCCAGTCGATGGCGATACCGTACCTGGCTGCGGCATCCACCACGATGATGTTTGCGATACTTCCTACAATCAAGAGGTTCCCTGCCAGCGTGCTGACCAGGGCAAGCAGCACGCCGCCGACTTCATGCTGGACAGCAGGCAGGAGCAGCATCACCGCTGGTACGTTGGAGACGAGGTTGGAAAGCAGGAAGGTGGCCAGAAACAGGGCTCCCGGCTGATCCAGCCGGACGCCGGCGGTGGCGAGGTACGCCATGGCGTCCGCGGGCATGCCTGTGTGCTGCAAGGCATGGTTCACCACGAAAAGGCTCATGAACAAGACCAGCAGCTCCCAGTCCACCAGGCCCAGCATCTTGCGGGAATGCAGCCGGCGGCTCATCAACAAGATGCCGGCGCCGATGAGCGCCATGTGTTCCCTCGGCCAGGGCGCCGCCAGGAAGGCCATCAACAGCGCGCCGGCGATGACAAGTCCCTTGATCGTTTGCCACGCGTCGAATGGGACTTCCCCGGTTCCCGGCCCGGGAGCGGCTGCCGCGTCGGCACTGGCGCCGGTTTCCCTCCATCGTCCGCCGGCCTGCCGGACGATCAGCGCCCAGCTGATGAAGAGTCCCACCACGACGGGCAGGAGCGCTTTCAGGAAGTAGGCGCCGAAAGGCAGACGCAGCGTTTGGCCGATCAGCATGTTCTGCGGGTTGCCGATCAGTGTCGCGGCCGAGCCGATATTGGCGGCAATAGCCAGCGCCAGGAGGAAAGGAAGCGGCGCGAGCTGGCGCCGCCTGCAGGCCTCGATCAGCACCGGTGCAACCGCCAGGCAAACGATGTCGTTGCTGAAGATGGCCGACAGGGCGGCGGTGATGATGACCAGCACAGCCAACAGGCCCGCGGGACGCAAGGGCAAGCCCGCCAGCCGGTGGGTGACCCAGTCATAAAATCCGCCAAGACGCATCTGGGCCGATATCACCATGAAGGAAAACAGCAGGATCATTGTCGGCAGGTCGATCGCCGCCACCGCCTCTTCCAGGCTCAGCGCGTCGATGCCGATGAGCGCGATGGCCCCCAGCAGCGCCACGCCGGTCCGGTCGAGCTGCAGGAAGGGCAGCCCCCCGAGGATCATGCCGAGATAAACGATGAGAAAGATAATGAGGATAGTCGTGGCCATTGGGCGTCGATAGAACGGCGTTCTCCATGTAAACCCTGCCCATCTTAGCAAAACTCCCCGGAGCTCCATGCCGTTCCTAGAAGCCCCTTTCTAGAAGCTTTCCTGCGCAATCGCGGCCGCCGCATTACACTACGCGCTCTGGAAGTTTCGTTTTCAAAAGGATATCTATGAGCGCTTATCTCGGCGGTGGCGGCAACGAGGCGCCGAAGCCCGTGGCCAAGGCCGTGACCGTTCCCTCCCTGCTCGCCATGCGCGCGGCCGGCAACAAGATCGCGATGCTGACCGCCTACGATTCCAGCTTCGCGTCCCTGATGGACCGCTGCGGCGTCGAAGTCCTGCTCATCGGCGATTCGCTGGGCATGGTCTGCGCCGGCCACGACTCGACCTTGCCGGTGACGGTGGCCGATGTGGCCTACCACACCGCCTCGGTCGCACGCGGCAACAAGAACGCGCTGGTGCTGGCCGACATGCCCTTCGGCGCCTATGGCAATCCGCAGCAGGCCTACGACAGCGCCGTGCAGCTGATGCGCGCCGGCGCCCAGATGGTCAAGATCGAGGGCGGCGCCTGGCTGGCCGACACCGTGCGTTTCCTGGTCGAGCGCGGCATTCCCGTATGCGCTCACATCGGCCTGACCCCGCAGTTCGTGCACGCCTTCGGCGGCTTCAAGGTGCAAGGCAAGACCGACGAGGCGGCCGAGCGCCTGAAGGCCGACGCGCTCGCGCTGCAGGCGGCGGGCGCCATGATGGTGGTGCTGGAAGCCATTCCGGCGGCACTGGGCAAGGAAGTCACCGACCTGCTGTTCATCCCGACCATCGGCATCGGCGCCGGTCCCGACTGTTCGGGCCAGGTGCTGGTCATGCACGACCTGCTGGGCGTCTTCCCGGGCCGCAAGGCGCGCTTCGTGCGCAACTTCATGGAAGGCCAGACCAGCATCGACGCGGCGGTCGGCGCCTACGTGGCGGCCGTGAAGGACGGCAGCTTCCCCGGTCCGGAGCACTGCTTCTAACGGAGACGGCGATGAGTGGCCAGCAAGAGACGACCCGTCTGTTCCTGGCCCTCTGGCCGGACCCCGCCATTCGCCACCAGCTGCGCGAATGGCGCGACGCCTGGGGCTGGCCGCGCGGCGCTACCCCGGTGCATACCGACAAGCTGCACCTGACCCTGCACTTCCTGGGCAACCTCCCCTCCAGCCGCCTGTCCGAGCTGCGCGACGGTTTTAGCGTACCCTTCGATCCCTTCCGGCTGGAGCTGGGACGCGCCGTCATGTGGCCGCGCGGACTGGCGGTGCTGGAGCCGCATGGCGAGCCGCCGGAGCTGCTGGCGCTGCACGCGCGGCTGAACGAGGCGCTCGTGACGCTGGGCCTGGCGCCGGAAGCGCGCAAGTACCGGCCGCATGTGACCATGGCCAGGCGCGCCGTCGGAGCCGTCCCGCCCACTGCCGGTCCTGCCGTCACATGGGAAGCGCAAGGATATGCGCTGGTGGAATCGCGGCCAGGCGATGGCGGCGGATATATCGTCCTGCACGACTATGGCAGCCCCCCGGCCTGAGGCCAGCACTTTCACAGCGTTAAACCGTGTTTCACATTGTGAAGCAGTCTCCTTCGAAAATCCGCTCGGATATTGCACTGCACAATACATCTTTTCGCAATGCGGAATTAAGCCATTAAGTCATTGAATTTCATGGCGAAATAATCGTCTACTCTTTCCTGCCGGATAAAAGGTGCATGCATGGGTTTGACCTATGATGAACTCATCCATTTACGGTATGGGAGAAACCAGATGAGCAATATGAACGACGAAAGCCGCGCCGCGCTGGCAAGCGCCGGCTCACGCCCGATCGGGCGGGTGGGCATCATCGGCGCCACGACTGCGGGCATGGGCATCGCCATGGCATTGCTGGATGCCGACGTGCCGGTGACGCTGTACGATCCCGAGCGCGCAACGCTCGACGAGGTCGTGGCGCTGGCGCGCCTGGCGTACCGGGACGCGCTCGACAAGGGCGAACTCGTGCAGGCGCAGACCGATCGCCGGTTTGCCCTGATGGCGGCGACGACCAATTTCCATCACTTGAAAGACTGCGACCTGATGGTGGACGTGGGAGCAGGCGACATGGCTAGCACCGAGATAGTGTTCCGCCAGCTTGACCAAGTTGCAAAGCCAAGTTCCATACTCGTGACTACTCGGCTGGAAGCCGGCGTCGACCGGCTTGCTCGCTGCACCAGGCGTACGGGTGACGTACTTGGCATCAGGATCCCGGTTTCCACCGGCAAGAGCGCGCCGTGGGAGCTGGTGCCCGGCAGGGATACGTCGAGCGACAGCTTGTGCACCGTCCTTGCCCTGGCCCGGCAACTCGATCGGGTTGCAGTGATTGCCGACCCGGCCCGGGTGTAAGGAAAGGCTCAGCCGTGGCGCTTCACCACCCCGGCGCTCATTGCGATCACCAATCCCGACAGCGATAGCACACCCAGCGCCATCATGATGCTCGACTGCGTGGCAATCCACCCCAGCACCGGCGGCGCCAGCAGCAGCCCGCCATAGCCCAGGGTCGCCACCGCCGCCACACCTGCCCCGGCGCTCATGCCCGGAATGCGCGAGGCCGCGCCGAACAGCAGCGGCACCACGTTCGCCGCGCCCAGGCCGATCAGCGCGAAGCCGCAGGCCGACAGCAGGAAGTGCGTGCTCAGCACCGCCGTCGCCAGCCCCGCGAACATCGCGATGCCGCCCACCACCATCACCCGCAGGGCGCCGAAGCGCACGATCATCCGGTCGCCCGCGAAACGGCAAGCCGCCATCGCGATCGAGAAGGCCGAGAAGCCGAGAGCCGCGGTGGCCGGCGCGGCGCCGGTGCGCTCCTGCATCAGCAGGCCGCTCCAGTCCACCAGCGCGCCCTCCACCGCGAAGCACAGCAGGGCCAGCAGCCCGAGGCCGAGCGCGGCGCCGCGCGGCAGGCTGAAATGGCTGCCGTGCGCATGGGTCGGCGCAAAGGCCAGCACCCGCGGCGCGGCCACGGCCAGCACCGCCGTCGTGAGCACGCCCATCGCCATCGCACCCTGGCCATGGCCCCAGCCCTGGCCGATGATCAAACCGCCCAGCGCGGCGCCGAACAGGCCGCCCAGGCTGAAGAAACCGTGGAAGGAGGACATGGTCGGCAGCCCGCGCGCAGTCTCGACCTCGCTGGCGTTGGCGTTCATCGCCACGTCCAGCGCGCCGTTGGAAATGCCGAACAGGAAGGCGGTGACGAACAGCGGCGCCAGCCCGTCCACCTTCATGATCAGCCCCAGCATGAGCGCGAACGCGAAGCCGGACAGCAGGGTCATGCGGCGCGTGCCGAAGCGCGAGGTCAGCCCGCCCATCAGGGGCATGGCCATCAGCGCACCGGCGGCGATGGTCAGCAGCACCATGCTCAGGGTCGAGGTGTCGATGCCCATGCGCTCCTGCACCACCGGCACGTGGGCGGCCCACAGGCCGATGCCGGCGCCGTTCAGCAGGAAGACGGTGGAGATGGCCCAGCGTCCCGCTTCGATGCTGCGCGCGCTGGTGGTCGCGCTGGTGGTCGAAATAGGGTTCATGCCTTGGCCTTTCCTGAAAATTTGATGTCGAGCGCCGGGTTGGCGCTGCGCAGCCGCTGGACGGCTTCCGGTGAAGCATCCGCCTCGAGCACGAGGTGGTCGAGGTCGGCCAGCGCGCCGAACACGAAGGCTGCGCCGTCTTCCAGCCGTTCGTTGAGCACCGCCACCACGCGCCGCGCGCTGCCGGCCAGCATGGCGGCCTTGAGCGCCGCTTCCTCGGGGTTGGCGGCCGCCAGGCCGCGCGCGGGATCGAGTCCGCACACGCCCACCAGGGCCAGGTCGGCGCGCAGGCGCTGCACCTCGAGCAGGGTGGCGGCGCCGACGGTGGCGCCGGCGTCCGGGTGGTAGGTGCCGCCCAGCAGGACGATGCGCGTGCGGCGGAAGTGGCCCAGCGCCATGGCGATCTGGGGGCTGTTGGTGACGATGGCCGCGGCGCAGCCGTCCTCGAGCTGGCGCGCCAGCGCCAGGTGGGTGGAGCCGGCGTCGATGAGCACCGTGTCGCCCGGGCGGATGCATTCGCGCAGGCCCTGCGCCAGCTGGCCCTTGCGCGCCATGTCGGCCTCGGCCCGCTCGCTGAAGCTGGCTTCGCGGCGCAGGCGCACCGCCCCGCCGTGCACGCGGCGCAGCAGGCCGGCGGCGTCCAGGTCGCGCAGGTCGCGCCGGATCGTGTCTTCCGAGGTGTCGAGGCTGCGCGCCAGTTCGACCGCCAGCACCCTGCCCTCGCGCTCCACCGCTTCGACGATGGCTTGGCGGCGCTCTTCCGCTAACTGCATGTGTCCTCCCGATGAGAGCGTCAACTCTACACAAACAGGCAATAACACGCAAGTAAACGTATAAACACGCAAAAACAGGCAAACAGGACGAAACACGGATGCAACAGTGGCCTTCAAGCCACATAGGCGGCCTGGCGATTAGTTGTTAAACTCCATTAACTTACGTTGTTAGAAATATCATGGACAAGTCCTCCGCCATCCTCATCGTCGACGATTACCTCCTGATCCGCACCCATGTGCGCCAGGTGCTGGCCGAACTCGGCTACCTGAACGTCTTCCAGGCCGACAATGGCAAGTCGGCGCAGGACCTGATGCGCAAGCAGCAGATCGACATCGTGGTCGGCGACTGGGGCATGCCGGTCATGAGCGGCATCGACCTGCTCAAGTGGATGCGCAGCGACCACCGCTACACCCACACGCCCTTCATGATGCTGACCGCCGAAGCCAACCCGGCCTCGGTGCGCACCGCGCTGCAGGCGGGCGTGAACGCCTACATGATCAAGCCCTTCACGGTGCACAGCTTCGCCAGCAAGTTCATGAGCATGCTCGGCGTGACGCTCGACAGCGCGCCCTCGTCTCCCTTCGCCCAGGTTGCGCGCCCTGCCCGTCCGGCGCCCGCCGCTCCGGCTCCGGCTCCCGCGCCGGTGGCCGTAACGCCGTCCCTGCCGCCGTCGAACGTGATCGGCCTCGACCAGCCGATCGGCGAACGGGTCAGGAAGTGCACGGTGCTGATCGTCGACGACATCCCGACCAACATCGAGGTGCTGGCGGGCGTGCTGAAGGACGAGTACGCGATCAAGGTCGCGATCAGCGGCAAGAAGGCGCTGGAGATCGCGGACGCCTTCCACGTCGACCTGATCCTGCTCGACATCATGATGCCGGTGATGGACGGCTTCGAGGTGTGCCGCCAGCTCAAGGCGAATCCAAAGACCGCGCACATCCCGATCATCTTCCTGTCGGCCCGCGACGGTACCGAGGACGTGGTCTCCGGCCTGCGCCTGGGCGCGGTGGACTACGTGGCCAAGCCGGCCGACCCGACCATCCTCAAGGCGCGCCTCTCGGCCCACCTGATGCTGGCCACCGCCATGCAGGACCTGAAGCGCCAGAACGAACTCCTGATCGAGAACGCGCGCCTGCGCGAGGACGTCGAGCGCATGACCCGCCACGACCTCAAGAGCCCGATCGCCGTGGCCCTGCACGGCAGCCAGTTCCTGCTGGGGAGCGCGCTGAACGAGGCGCAGGAAGAGCAGGTGCGCATGATCGGCGAGGCGGCCGAGCACGCGCTCGAGATGATCAACCGCACCCTCGACGTCTACAAGATGGAGCAAGGCAGCTACCAGCCGATCCTGCAGATGTTCGACCTGGGCGCCCTGCTGGCCAAGGTGGCGCAGCAGGTACAGCTGGCCTTCACCGAGAAGGACGTGGTGATCCGCTTCGATCCGCCCCGGGACCTGATGTGCCTGGGCGAGCCGATCCTGTGCTATTCGATGTTCAACAACGCGCTGAAGAATGCGGTCGAGGCGTCGCCGCAGGGCGCGGCGGTGCGCATGATCGTGGCGCCGGGGTATGGCAACCTGCATGTGATGATCGACAATCCGGGCGAGGTGCCGGTGGAGCTGCGGGAGCGCTTCTTCGACAAGTATGTGTCGGGCGAGAAGATCGGGGGGACGGGGCTGGGGACGTATTCGATCCGGCTGATGGCCGAGGTGCAGGGTGGGAGCGTCAGCATGGAATCCGGGTCCGGTGTGACCAAGCTGACGATTACGCTGCCTTGTCCGTGACGCCGGCAAACCTGGATCCCGGCCTTCGCCGGGATGACGTTGTTTGAGTTCTCCTATAGCCTGAGGACCGTCGTTCCGGCGAAGGCCGGAACCCAAGTTCTCCTACCGCAGCCGATCGCGCATCTCACACCAGCAACATCAAATGCTCCCTCTCCCAGGAGCTGATCACCCTGCTGAACGTCGCAAATTCCAGCTCCTTGACCTCGCAATACGCCTGCACGAACAGCTCCCCCAGCATCCCCGCCAGCTGCGGACACTGCCGCAGCCGCAAGATCGCATCCTCCAGGTCGCGCGGCAGATCGTCGTGCACGTGCTCGGCGCTGTCGCCGGTCGGCTCGGAGGGCGTGAGCTGCTCCGTCATGCCCAGCAGGCCGCAGCTCAGGGTCGCCGCCATCGCCAGGTAGGGATTCACGTCCACCCCCGGCACCCGGTTCTCCACGCGCCGCGCCTCCGGGGAGGAATTCGGCACGCGGATGCCGCAGGTGCGGTTGTCGTAGCCCCAGCGCACATTGGTCGGCGCCGACTGGAAGCGCGACAGGCGGCGGTAGGAGTTCACGTGCGGGGCGAACATCAGCAGCGCATCGGGCACGTAGCGTTCCAGCCCCGCGATGTACTGGAAGAACAAGGGGCTCGGTCCGCCATCCTCCGCGGTGAAGATGTTGCGCCCGGTGGCGATGTCGACCACGCTCTGGTGCACGTGCATGGCGCTGCCCGGCTCGGTCTCCATGGGCTTGGCCATGAAGGTGGCGAAGATGCCGTGACGCAGGGCCGTCTCGCGCACGGCGCGCTTGAACAGGAACACGCGGTCGGCCAGCTCGAGCGCGTCGCCGTGGGCGAAGTTGATTTCCATCTGGCCGGCGCCGGCCTCGTGGATCAGGGTTTCCACGCCCAGGTCGTGCGCCTTGCAGAAGCTCGACAGTTCCAGGAAGAAGGGATCGAAGTCGTTCACCGCGTCGATCGAATAGGACTGCCTGCCTGTCTCGGCCATGCCGGTGCGGCCCATTGGCGGGGTCAGGGGTTCGTGCGGATTGGTGTTGCGCGCCACCAGGTAGAACTCCATCTCGGGCGCCACCACGGGACGCCAGCCGCGCTCCTCGTACTGCGCCAGCACGCGCCGCAGCACCGCGCGCGGCGCCAGCTCCACCAGCGAACCGTCGAAATTCCGGCAATCGTGGATGACCACGGCCACCCGCTCCGACGCCCAGGGCACCACCCGCATCGTGCCCGGATCGGGCACGCAGACCATGTCGGGGTCGGTGGTGCCGACATAGGGCGCGTTGTTGGGCTGCTCGCCGTTGACGGTGTTCAGGAGCACGCTCTTGGGCAGGCGCATGGCGCCGCCGTCGAGGAACAGGTCTTTCGGCAGGATCTTGCCGCGCGCGATGCCCGTCATGTCCGTGATGACGCACTCGACTTCGTGAATGTTGTGTTCGCGCAGAAATTCGCGCATCGCACTGTCGTCCATCGTGGTTCCGTCGCTGCCTCGGGAGGGTCAATATAGCACCACGCCTCCCAGCCCCGCGCGCCGCTGGCGGCTTTCCTCAATCCAGGCACCGAATCCCGCATTTCGCGTCATGGCCGGCCACCGGCGGCGCATTCTGCGCGATACTTTCATCATGAAAACATCAACGCCCAAACAGCCCGGCCATCGCCTGATGTGGAAGATCTATGCGATCGGCTGGGTGGTCTATGCCGCCTTCCTGGCCACCGCCGACCAGCTGGACCAGGTGGTGGCGGGACAGCCCGACCTCGGCAAGGCCGCCCTCTCCTTCTTCGGCATGGTGCCCTCGGCCCTGCTGCTGGCGCTGGCCTGGCCGCTGACCGGCTACCTGGAGCGCCGCCGTGCAGCCCTGTCCACCATCGTCGCGGTCCATGCGCTGGCCGCGCTCAGCTTCTCGCTGGTGTCGCAAGGCCCGTTCTGGCTGTTCTTCGGCGCCAACAAGCCGGTGGTCTGGTACATCTGGCCCCTGCTCTACCACTGCATGACCTACCTGCTCGGCGCCGGCGTGTTCCACCTGATCCGCGCCGGCGACACCGCGCACCGCCACGCCCTGGCGATGCAGGAGACCCAGCGGCTCTTGCTCGCCTCGGAACTGAACGCCTTGCGCAGCAAGCTCAATCCCCACTTCCTGTTCAACACCCTGCATTCGATCATCGCACTGACGCGCAAGGACCCGGATGCGGCGGAAACGGCGCTGTTCCAGTTCTCGGACATGCTGCGCTACGTGCTGGACACGGAGAAGAGCGGCAGCGACCGCGTCACCCTGGATGCGGAGCTCGACTTCGTGCGCGACTACCTGGAACTGGAAGCGCTGCGCCTGGGCGCCCGCCTGAACGTGGAGTGGCAGCTCGACCCCGAGGCCGGCAGCGAGCAAGTGCCGGCGCTGTCGCTGCAGCCGCTGGTCGAGAACAGCATCAAGCATGCGTTCAACCCGCACAGCCGCCCCGGCACCCTGCACATCCAGACCGTGCGCGACGAAGCGGCGGGCCGCCTGCGCTTTGCCGTGCGCGACGACGGACCAGGCGTGGAGGCCGACGCGATCCAGCGCAGCGCGGGCCTCGGCCTGCGCACGGTGGAGAAGCGCCTGGTGCTCGACTACGGCGCGGAGTCGGCGCTACGCATCGACACCGCTCCGGGCGCCGGCTTCGCCGTCGCGTTTTCCATTCCGCTCGCATCCACAGAAAGACTGGCATGAACACCAAGACCGTATTCTTCGCGGAAGACGAACCGCTGGCCCGCGACGTGCTGCGCGACGCCATCCGCGCCCACGCCGGCCTGCGCCTGGTGGGCGAAGCGGCCGACGGCGCCTCGGCGCTGGCGCAGATCCACCAACTGCGCCCGGAGGTGGTGTTCATGGACATCCAGATGCCCGAGATGACGGGGCTGGAGGTGCTGCGCCGCCTGGATTACCTGCCGCGGATCGTGTTCACCACGGCCTACGACCAATACGCCGTGACCGCCTTCGAACTGAACGCCGTCGACTACCTGCTCAAGCCCTTCACCCGCGCGCGCTTCGAGGCGGCCGTGACGCGCCTGCTCGATACGCCCGAACGCTCCCCGGCGGAACTGGGCGAGGTGCTGGCGCAGGCCGGGCAGCGCGAGGCGAAGCGCGTCGAACGCATCCTGGTGCGCGACCGCGGCCGCATCTTCCCGCTGGCGGTGGGCGACATCGAGTACATGAAGTCGGATTCGAAGTACACGGTGATCGTCGCGCGCGGCCAGAACTTCCTGGTGCGGCTCGGCATCTCGGAACTGGAAAGCCAGCTCGACCCGGCGCGCTTCATCCGCATCCACCGCTCGGTGCTGGTCAACCTCGACTTCGTCGAGTCGATGACGCCGGACGACCAGTCGCAGCTGCAGATCGAGATGCGCGACGGCACCCGCCTGGGCGCCAACCGCGAGGCGTCGAAGGCGCTGCGGGACATGTCGATCTAGGGTCCTGCGCTGGAAGTTTGTTGAACCTGCCAGCTAGCAGATCGATCCTGTCGTACTTTTCCCAGTCTTGATGTCGACGCCGATGTAGCAGGTGTAAGGATACGCCTTTGAATCTTTGTCGAGGGTACATGAAATGTCCCCTCGCCGCCTGATCCGAAGCCCCGATCCCTCGCCACAGGCGTCCTTCTGGTCCGGACCAATCGAAGCAAACAATTCTTGGGCAAGCTGACCTTCCATCATCAATGAAAGCTTCTGCCTGCCTGTCTTGGGTGGCTCCTTTTCGCTCAGACTGCCCGAGTAGCTCAGGTAGCTCACCTTGGCGGGATGGAAGTCTCCGTCCCATTCTTGCGGGGCAGCGGCGTGAGAGTGGGGGAAGGCAGCGACCGCAGACAGCATGGCGGCGGATAACAGGAGAAACGTATTGCGTCGCATGAGACTTCCTTTACTTAAGAGCTATATGCAGGTGGTCGTTGTGCTTATCCCAATATTTCACGCCGGGGATGTGCAGGTCGTTGAAGAGGATTACTAGCGGGCGTGGGGAAAAGCGACGGAATAGCGCAATCAGCTTCCGCGTCCCCTCGCGATCGTACTGCGGCCATGTGTACTGGACTGGCTCCCTGCGGCCGTCCTTGCGAAGCGGGCGGATATCGACTTGGAGACCGTTTTTGTGTGTTTCATGCCCGTAGCCTACGCCTTCAGCCTTGCTGATGTTCCCTATGCCGAACCTGCGGCTATCGATTGCCGACCACTCCCGCTCGACAGCGAGAATCAGGGTCATCAATCGGAAATCGGCGTACTGGGCACGGCCCTGTGTGGGGGTGCCGTACGTGTAGTAGCCACCGCCCTCCGGAGCTTGGGGAAGCATGAACATGCCGCGTGAATCGCGTGGTTGGAATCCGGACATAAGCGCCTCCTCGGAGTCTAAGAGACGCTTATCGTTGCGCGAAAACTTGTCAATGAGCTTGGCAGGCATCAACTGGGATTGCCGCCGGAATCATGGCGTGAAGAAGCGGCAAAGCCCAGTCTGCTCGTAGGTCGCCTGCCCTGAAGGCGCTCACACCTGGATCCAGGTCGTCTTCAACTCCGTGTACTTGTCGAAGGCATGCAGCGACTTGTCACGCCCGTTGCCCGACTGCTTGTAGCCGCCGAAAGGCACCGTGATGTCGTCGTTGTCGTACTGGTTCACGTGCACCGTGCCCGCACGCAGGGCGCGGGAGGTGCGGATCGCCTTGCTGATGTCGCGCGTCCACACGGCCGCCGCCAGGCCGTAGGGCGTGCTGTTGGCCTGATTGACGGCATCATCGAGGTCGGTGAAGGACAGCACCGACAGCACCGGCCCGAAGATCTCTTCGCGCGCGATGCGCATCGATCCGTCCACCCCATCGAACAGGGTCGGCTCGATGTACAGGCCGCCGCTGTCCTGGCGCGCCGAGCCGCCGCCAGCCAGCAGGCGCGCGCCGGCCGCCTTGCCGTCCTCGATGTAGCCGAGCACGGTCTTCATCTGGGCCTGGTCGACGATGGCGCCCATCACCGTTTCCTCGTCGAGCGGGTCGCCCGGCGCGTGGCGCGGGATCAGCTTCATTGCCTTGTCGAGGAAGGCTTCGCGGATCGATTCCTCGACGAACAGGCGCGAGGGCGCGTTGCAGCTTTCGCCCTGGTTGAAATAGATGGAGCCGATCGCGCTCTCGACGGCGGCGTCCAGGTCCGGGCAGTCGGCGCACACGATGTTGGCCGACTTGCCGCCCAACTCGGTCCAGGCGCGCTTCAGGTTCGACTGGCCCGCCATCTGCACGATCTGCTTGCCCACGCGGGTGGAGCCGGTGAAGCCGATGCAGTCGACGTCCATGTGCAGGGCGAGCGCCTTGCCGGCTTCGTCGCCGTAGCCGGGCAACACATTGAACACGCCCGGCGGCACGCCCGCTTCCAGCGCCAGCTCGGCCAGCCGCAGCGAGGACAGCGGCGCCTTTTCGGACGGTTTCAGCACCACGCTGTTGCCGGCCGCCAGGGCCGGGGCGATCTTCCAGGCCGCCATCAGCATCGGGTAGTTCCATGGGATGATGGCGGCCACCACGCCCACCGGCTCGCGGGTAATCAAGGCCAGGCTGTCCTCGGGGGTGGGCGCGACCTGGTCGTAGATCTTGTCGGTCGCCTCGCCGTACCAGCGGATGCAGTTCTGGGCCAGCTGCACGTCCACGCTCAGGCTGTAGCGGATCGGCTTGCCCATGTCCATGGTCTCGAGCAGCGCCAGCTCGTCGCGGTGGGCCAGCATCAGGTCGGCGAAGCGGATCAGGACCCGCTTGCGCGCGGCCGGCGCCATGCCGGCCCAGCGCCGGTCCTCGAAGGCGCGCCGCGCCGCCGTGACCGCCAGGTCGACGTCGAGCACGTCGCAGCGGGCCACCTCGGCCAGCATGCGGCCGTCGACTGGCGACAGGGAATCGAAACACAGGCCGGAGCGCGCATCCACGCGCCAGCCGTCGATGAATGCGCGGCCGTCGGCGTTCAGCGCGGCGGCTCGTTCATGCCAGGTTTTCGTTGTCATTTCGCCTATCCTTCACGTCTTAGCAACAAGCGCGTACAAATCCTGGGAAAGTTGATCCAATCGCCAGGTTCTGCCTTTATAATCGCGGATTTTCCGCCCGATAATATTCTGTCCCTCGGAGCACACACCGCATGAACACCACTTTGATCATTTTTGTCGTGCTCTACCTGCTGGGTACGCTTGCGCTCGGGATGTGGGCGGGTACACGGATCAAGAATACCAGCGACTTCGCCGTGGCGGGCCGCAGTTTGCCCCTGATCATGGTGATCACCACCACCTTCGCCACCTGGTTCGGCGCCGAGACCGTGATGGGCGTGCCGGCCAAGTTCGTCCAGGGCGGCCTGAACGCCGTGATCGAAGACCCGTTCGGGGCCGGCACCTGCCTGATCCTGGTCGGCCTGTTCTTCGCCACCAAACTGTATAAACTTAATCTGCTGACCATCGGCGACTACTACCGCAAGCGCTATGGCAAGGGTATCGAGGTGTTCTGCTCGGTGGCCATCATCCTGAGCTACCTGGGCTGGGTGGCGGCGCAGATCACCGCCCTGGGCCTGGTGTTCTCGGTGCTGACCAACGGCGCCATGGCGCCCGCCACCGGCATGCTGATCGGCACCCTGGCGGTGCTGGTCTACGTGGTGGTGGGCGGCTTCCTGGCGGTGGCGATCACCGACTTCATCCAGATGATCGTGCTGGTGGTCGGCATGAGCATCATCGCGGTCTTCGCGGCCGACCTGGCCGGCGGCTCGGACAAGGTGCTGGCGATGGCCCAGCAGGCCGACCTGTGGCGCGTGCTGCCGGAGCCGAGCTTTACCGACATCATGTTCTTCATCGGCGCGGCCATCACCATGATGTTCGGCTCGATCCCGCAGCAGGACGTGTTCCAGCGCGTGATGTCGGCCAAGGACGCCCCGACCGCGCGCACCGGCGCCGTGATCGGCGGCGCCAGCTACATCCTGTTCGCCTTCGTGCCGATGTTCATCGTCGCCGCGGCCGTGGTCGTGATGGGCAACTCGGCGATGGAGATCGCCACCAACGACTACCAGCGCCTGCTGCCGACCTTCATCATGACCAAGATGCCGCTGGTGATGCAGATTCTGTTCTTCGGCGCGCTGCTGTCGGCGATCAAGAGCACCTCCTCGGCCACCCTGCTGGCGCCGTCGACCAGCTTCGTCGAGAACATCCTCAAGCACCTGCGTCCGGGCATGAGCGACAAGCAGCAGCTGCTGGCGATGCGCGTGACCGTGGTGATCTTCGCGGCGATCGTGCTGACCTACGCGATCGCGATGGAAGGCACCTCGATCTACGAACTGGTGTCGAGCGCCTACCAGGTGACCCTGGTAGGCGCCTTCGTGCCGCTGGTGTTGGGCCTGTACTGGAAACGCGCGACCACCCAGGGCGCGATCCTGTCGATCGGCGCGGGCATCGCCGTGTGGCTGCTGTTCTTCCCGCAGCTGACCACCTGGGGCGAGCATTTCCCGGGGCAGCTGGCGGGCTTGCTGGCCGCTTTTGCGGGCATGTTCTTGGGGTCGCTGGCGCCGCAGGTGCTGAAGAATCATGGTGAGGCGAAGGTGGTGGCGGCCTGATAGTGCTTCGCTGCGCTCTGAAAGCGCGGCGGTTAGTTACGAACTTGGGTTCCCGCCTTCGCGGGAATGACGGGCGAAGTGAGCTGGCTACGGAAACTATCGTAGCCCGCAGCTTTTAAACCGTCATTCCCGCGAAGGCGGGAACCCAAGTTTCTTTGAGCAGCCCAATCGCTACTCGATCAACCCTCGTTCCTTGACTGCGTCCAGCGTCAAATCCAGGCAATACCTGATCTTCTCCACCATCTCATCGATCTCCCCCACCGTGATCGACAAGGGCGGCGCCACGATCATCCTGTCTCCCACGGCGCGCATGATCACCCCGTTGTCGAACATGAAGCCGCGGCACAGCATCCCCACTGCGTTCAAGGGCGGGAAGGCTTCGCAATCGTGCACCGTGGCGCCCTTGCGCCGCACCAGGTTCAGGCCCGCCGCCAGCCCGCAGGTTTCGGCATGCCCCACCAGCGGATGCGACACCAGCGAGGCGAAGCGCGCCTTCAGGTGCGGCCCGGTTTCCAGCGCCACCCGCTCCACCAGCTTTTCCTCGATCAGGATGCGCAGGTTCTCCAGCGCGGCGGCGCAGGCCACCGGGTGGCCGGAATAGGTGAAGCCGTGGTTGAAGTCCCCGCCCTTCTCGATCAGGGTGTGGGCCACGCGGCTGCCGACCAGCACCCCGCCCAGCGGCACGTAGCCCGAGGTGACGCCCTTGGCGAAGGCGATCAGGTCCGGCTTGGCCTGCATCAGTTCGCAGCCGAACCAGGTGCCCAGGCGCCCGAAGCCGCAGATCACTTCGTCCGACACCAGCAGGATGTCGTACTTCTCGCAGATGCGCTGGATCTCGGGCCAGTAGGTGGCCGGCGGGATGATCACGCCGCCCGCGCCCTGCACCGGCTCGCCGATGAAGGCCGCCACCTTGTCCGGGCCCACCTCGAGGATCTTGTCCTCGAGCCAGCTGGCCGCGACCAGGCCGAAGCCGGCTTCGCTCATTCCCTGTCCCAGCTCGGCATAGTTCGGCTGCTCGATATGGGTGATGCCGGGGATCGGCAGGCCGCCCTGGGCGTGCATGGCCGCCATGCCGCCCAGCGAGGCCCCGGCCATGGTGCTGCCGTGGTAGGCGTTGCGGCGGCTGATGATCACCTGGCGTTCCGGCTGGCCCTGCAGCTGCCAGTAGCGCCGCACCATGCGCACGATGGTGTCGTTCGCTTCCGACCCCGAGGTGGTGAAGAACACGTGCTGGAACTGGGGCGGCGCCAGGGTGGCGAGCAGCGCGGCCAGTTTCACGGCCGGCACGTTGGTGGTGTTGAAGAAGCTGTTATAGAAAGGCAGGGCCAGCATCTGCGCATGCACGGCCTCGGCGATGCTCGCGCGGCCGTAGCCGGCGTTCACGCACCACAGGCCGGCCATGCCGTCGATGATCTTCCTGCCTTCCGAATCCCAGAGATACACCCCGTCGCCGCGCACGATGACACGCGCGCCCCGCTCGCGCAGGGCGGCGTGGTCGGTGAAGGGATGCAGGTAGTGCGCCGCGTCGAGCTGCTGCAGCGCCGCCGTGTCGTACGTGTCAAGAGTATCCGCTGCCTGAGCGCGCACCGGGGCTTCCGCCGTGAGCTTGGCTGTCATGATCGACTCCCATCATCGTGAATGTTCGTTGATCAGACATGCAGCAGCAGGTGCTCGCGCTCCCACGGGCTGATGACGCGCATGAATTCCTGGTGCTCGACTTCCTTCACCGCCGAATAGACGTCGATGAAGCGCTCGCCCAGGATCTCGCGCAGCCGCTCCTCGCGCCGCAGCAGGGTAATCGCCTCGGACAGGCCCTGCGGCAGCTCGACCGGCATGTCGTAGGCGCTGCCCTCGACCATCGGCAGGGCCTCGACTTCCTCGGTCATGCCGAGGTAGCCGCAGGCCAGGGTCACGGCCAGCGCCAGGTAGGGATTGGCGTCGGCGCCGATCACGCGGTTCTCGACGCGGCGGTCCTGGGCGCCCGATACCGGCACGCGGAAGCCCACGGTGCGGTTGTCCATGCCCCACTGCAGGTTGATCGGCGCGGCGGTGTGGCGCACGATGCGGCGGTAGGAATTCACGTAAGGGGCGACGATCGCCATCGCCGAGGGCATGTAGCGCTGCAGGCCGCCGATGTAGTGCTGGAACAGCCTGGAAGCGGAACCGTCCTCGTTGCTGAAGATGTTGCGGCCGGTCCTGGCGTCGACCACGCTCTGGTGCACGTGCATCGCCGAACCGGGCTCGCCTTCCATCGGCTTGGCCATGAAGGTGGCGTACATGTCGTGCTTGAGCGCCGCCTCGCGCAGGGTGCGCTTGAAGTAGAACACCTTGTCGCCCAGGCCCAGCGGGTCGCCGTGCTGGAAGTTGATTTCCATCTGGCCGGCGCCGATCTCGTGGATCAGGGTATCGACGTCGAGGTTCATCATCTCGCAATAGTCGTAGATGTCCTCGAACAGCGGATCGAACTCGTTGACCGCGTCGATGCTGTAGACCTGGCGGCTGGTCTCGGCGCGGCCGCTGCGGCCGATCGGCGCGGCCAGCGGCAGGTCGGGGTCGATGTTCTTGGCGGTCAGGTAGAACTCGAGCTCGGGCGCCACCAGCGGCTTCCAGCCGCGTTCCGCATACAGCTTGAGCACGCGGCGCAGCACGCTGCGCGGCGCGAAGTCGACCAGGCTGCCGTCGGCGAAATAGCAGTCGTGGATGACCTGGGCGGTCGGGTCCACCGCCCACGGCACCATGGTGATGGTGGTCGGGTCGGCCTTCAGGATCATGTCGCGGTCGGTGGCGGCGATGGCGCGGTTATAGGCGTCGTCGCGCTCCGGCGTGTTGCCGGTGACGGTCATGCCCAGCACCACTTCGGGCAGCCGCATGCCGCGGTCTTCGGTGAATTTCACGCGCGGCAGGATCTTGCCACGCGCAACGCCGGTCAGGTCGGGGACCAGGCATTCGATTTCGGTGGCCCGTTTCGCATCGAGCCATTCTTCCATGTCGGTGTAGCTGAAATTTTCGCGGATTGCCATGTTTGCCTCACTGTCTTTTCCAATACGGACGCGCAGGCGCGAGCGCCGCGCGCGGGGATGCGGCAGGCAGGGAAGCTAGGGGACTGCAGTTGCCCACTTGCGGGCGGCAGCCCTGTGTTCAAAAACGATCATCCGCGGCTCCGGCGTTGTTCCTCGAGTTGTTCCTGGCGCCTGGCCTCGCGTTCCTCCTTGTACTTGCGGCAGGCTTCGCCGAACGCGCCGAACATCTTCATCGAATAGGGGTTGTGCTGGATCCGCCACTCGGGGTGCCACTGCACCGCCAGGGTAAAGCCCGGCGAGTCGGACACCGTGAAGGCTTCGACCAGGCCGTCCTCGGCCACCGCTTCCACCGTGAGGCAGGGCGCGATCGAGTTCACGCCCTGGCCGTGCAGCGAGTTCACGGGGATCTCGTCCACGCCCAGGATCTCGCGCAGCATGCCGCCCTCGCACAGCTTGACGTTGTGGGCGTCGCCGTACTGCTCGTCCATGCCGAGTTCGGGCTTTTCGCGGTGATCGAACTTGCCCGGCACCGCCTGCACCGCCTGGTGCAGGCTGCCGCCCAGCGCCACATTCATCTCCTGGAAGCCGCGGCAGATCGCGATGATCGGCACGCCGCGCTTCACCGCTTCGCGGATCAGCGGCAAGGTGGTCTGGTCGCGCGCCGGATCTTGCGGCAGCGTGGGATCGAGCACCTCTTCCGAGTAATAGCTGGGATGGACGTTGGACGCCGAACCGGTCAGCATGATGCCGTCGATCAGCGAAAACATGGTCTCCAGATCCAGCGACGCGCCGAGCGAGGGCAGGATCATGGGGGCGCAGTCGGCGCCGAGGACGACAGCGTCGACATACTTGTGCTGCGCAGCGTGGTACGGATGTTCGCCGAAATCACGCGTGCAGGCGGGAACGATGACGAGGGGGCGCATGGTCTCTACCTTGTGGTGAAGCGCACGAGTCCATCATACGAGGATTCGGGCTCGGACGCGAGGTGCTGTTGATCCAGATCAACAAACCGTGGAGCCGATGCTCCCGTGCAGATCTGCCATGAAACTAAATTCTAGTAACAAAAGCTTAACGGTAACTCGACAGGGACGCCAACACGGTTATCCGAGGCAATACGTGGAAGATTCTTTCAAAAAACACTTCTGCAAGAAATCTTCTTTCACTGCAAGGAGCAGGCTGTCGGTCGAATTTACAAATGAAAAGATTTCGCGCGGCGATTTCTTTACTCCAGCTCTAGAAAATGACAGTGGCACGCTTGTTGCATTGTTAAGTTCACCCCGAATCCCCGGGCTGACCTCGACAGGAACACGGATGAAGCTCATCAAACGCCTTGCAGCCGCAGCCAGCTTCGCGATCGCCGCCTGCGGCAATGTCAATGCCGCCCCCATCATCAGCGTCGTCGATCCCCACCTCGACGCCTATGTCTCGCTGCTGACACCCTATACCTATACCCATGACCTGCGCAGCCAGCTGCTGTCGGGCATGCAGATCGAATCGGCCAGCCTGGTGGTGTCCCTGTGGGACCTGACCGACGTGCTGTTCCCCATTCCCGAAACCCTGAACTTCAGTTTCGATGGCGCCAGCGGCGGTACCGTGAAGGATGTGGCGCTGGGCGGCGCCGACTACAGCCTTAATGTCGCGGCGGCCCTGCTCGACGACGGCATGCTGACGGTAACGATTACGGCCGGCTGCAACCTGCGCCTCGGCCGGGTTTGCGTCCTGCCGCAAGACGCCATCTTCGACAAGTCGGTACTGACGGCCGAGGTCACGGCGCCGGTGCCGGAGCCGGCCTCCCTGCTCACCCTGTCCCTCGGCCTGCTGGGCCTGGCCGCGGCGCGACGCCGCCGCTGAGGGAGGACGGGGGGGGGGGGGGGGGGGGCCGCCCCCCCCCGCCCCCCCCGGGGGGGGGGGGGGGGC
>NZ_JAGPWC010000024.1 GCF_018119405.1 Massilia sp. ST3
GGGGGGGGCCGGAGGCTAAACCCCGGGTCGGGTGGAGGCCAGCGCCGCCCACCCTACGAGTACGGCCAACGAGGCGATGAGCGCACCAACCATTTCGCTGACAGTAAACATCCCACGCCCCGCGTAATTGATCTCCTCCGGTTTCGCGGCTACCTTATAAAAACAACAAAAAAGAGCATGCCCTCCACTGCGAGAGGCATATATCCGGAGACGTTTCACCCCGGCCCGGCCAATCCGGCGCCACTTGCGAAGGAGCACCCCCGTGTCCTCTCACATGATTTCCATCTACGTGCTGGCCCTGATGTTCATCGTCGCCACCGTCCTGCCCATCAACATGGGCGTCCTCGCCTTCGTCGGCGCCTTCCTGGTCGGCACCCTGGCCGCCGGCATGACGGCCAAGGGCATCATGGCCGGCTTCCCGGCCGAACTCTTCCTGACCCTGGTCGGGATCACCTTCCTGTTCGCGCAAGCCCAGAACAACGGCACCATCGACTGGCTGGTGCGCCTCGCCGTGCGCGCGGTCGGCGGCAGGATCGCCGCGATACCCTGGGTGATGTTCGCCATCACGGCGATGCTGACCGCCATGGGCGCGGTCAGCCCGGCGGCGGTGGCGATCATCGCGCCGATCGCCCTCGGCTTCGCCGTCAAGCACAACATCAGCCCGTTGATGATGGGCCTGATGGTGATCCACGGCGCCCAGGGCGGCGGCTTCTCGCCGATCAGCATCTATGGCGGCATCACCAACAAGATCGTCCAGAAGGCCGGCCTGCCGATCTCGGAGATGACCACCGCGCTGGTCAGCCTGGGCGTCAATTTCGGCGTGTGCGTGCTGCTGTTCTGCATGATGGGCGGCCTGCGCCTGATGCGTGAAGGACGCCCCGCCGCCCGCGGCGGCGCGATGCCCGCGATGCCCTTCGGCGCCCAGGTGGCGGTGGCCGCGCAGGGCCCGCAGATCTACGGCGACGCCGAATCCGAGGCCTCCAGCGAAGACAAGCTGACCCGCCAGCGCTCGGCCGACTCGCTCGCCTCTGTCGGCGCCGGCGGCGGCTCCGGCGCGGCCGCCCTGGCCAAGGCCGAAGACCATGCAGGCCCGACCTTCCAGCAACTGGCCACCGTGGCCGGCCTGCTGGCGCTGGGCGTGCTGACCCTGATGTACAAGCTGGACATCGGCTTCGTCGCCGTCTGCATCGGCCTGGTGCTGTCGCTGATGGCGCCGCAGGTGCAGAAGCGCGCCATCGGCCAGGTGTCCTGGCCCGAGATCATGCTGATCGTCGGCGTCAGCACCTATGTGGGCGTGATGCAGAAGATGGGCACCATCGACTTCGTCGGCACCAGCGTGGCCAGCCTGACCTCGCCGCTGGTGGTGGCGCTGCTCCTGCTCTTCGTGGGCGCCATCGTGTCCGCCTTCGCCTCGTCGACGGCGGTGCTGGGCTCCCTGATTCCGCTGGCCGTGCCTTTCCTGCAGAGCGGCACCGGTGTCGATCCGATCGGCTTCATCGCCGCGATGGCGGTGGCTTCCACCATCGTCGACGTCAGCCCCTTCTCCACCAACGGGGCCCTGGTGCTGGCCAGCGCCCAGGGCGTCGACCGCGACGCCTTCCTGCGCCAGCTCATGATCTACGGCGGGGCGGTGACGGTGATCGCGCCGGTCGTGGTGTGGCTGCTGTTCGTCGTGCTGTAATGACGCAGGCTTCAATTTTCGGGAAACGCCATGGATGACGCACAACGCCGCTGGGATACACGGCAAACCAACCGCAACGCCCGCCTGGAACGGGCCAGGGCGGCCCTGGGCACCGACCTGCAGGGCAAGATCGTGGGCGCCAGGCGCATCGTCGACCTGCTGCACGCCGTGCTCGAATGCGGCGACCGGGTCTGCCTGGAAGGGAACAACCAGAAGCAGGCCGACTTCCTCGGCAAGGCGCTGACGAAAGTCGACCCGGCCCGCATCAACAACCTGCACATGCTGCTGTCGGTGCTGTCGCTGCCGGAGCACCTGGACGTGTTCGAGAGGGGCATCGGCTCGCGCCTGGACTTCTCCTTCTCCGGGCCGCAGGCCGGCCGCCTGGCCAAGCTGGCCCAGGCGGGCAAGCTGAACATCGGGGCGATCCACACCTACCTCGAGCTGTTCGGCCGCTACTTCGTCGACCTGACCCCGCGCGTGGCCCTGGTGGCGGCCGAGATGGCGGACCGCGAGGGCAACCTCTATACCGGGCCGAACACCGAGGACACGCCGGCCATCGTCGAGGCCACGGCCTTCAAGAGCGGCATCGTGATCGTCCAGGTCAACCAGGTGGTCGACAAGCTGCCGCGCGTCGACATCCCGGCCGATTGGGTCGAGTTCGTGGTGCAGTCGCCCACGCCTTACTACATCGAACCCCTGTTCACGCGCGACCCGGCGCAGATCTCCGAGATCCAGGTGCTGATGGCGATGATGGCCATCAAGGGCATCTATGCGGAATACGAGGTCGACCGCCTGAACCACGGCATCGGCTTCGACACCGCCGCCATCGAGCTGCTGCTGCCGACCTACGCGGCCGAGCTGGGGCTGAAGGGCAAGATCGCCCGCTACTGGGCCCTGAACCCGCACCCGGCATTGATTCCCGCCATCGAGGCGGGCTTCGTGGAGTCGGTGCACTCCTTCGGCTCGGAGCTCGGTATGGAGAACTACATCCGCGCCCGGCCCGACGTCTTCTTCGTGGGGCCGGACGGTTCGATGCGCAGCAACCGCGCCTTTTCGCAGGCGGCCGGGCACTACGCCTGCGACATGTTCATCGGCTCGACCCTGCAGATCGACTTGCAGGGCAATTCCTCGACCGCGACCCTGGGCCGCATCTCCGGCTTCGGCGGCGCGCCCAACATGGGCGCCGACGCGCGCGGACGGCGCCATCCGAGTGCGGCCTGGCTCAAGGCCGGCCAGCAGGCGAGGGAGGGAAGGAACACGATCCCGCGCGGCCAGAAGCTGGTGGTGCAGATGGTCGAGACCTTCCGCGAGCACATGGCCCCGGCCTTCGTGGAAAAGCTGGACGCCTGGCAACTGGCCGAGCAGACCGGCATGGCGATCCCGCCGGTGATGATCTACGGCGACGACGTGACCCACATCCTGACCGAGGAAGGCATCGCCAACCTGCTGCTGTGCCGCAGCATTGAAGAACGCGAGCAGGCGATCCGCGGCGTGGCGGGCTATACGCCGGTGGGCATGGGACGCGACAAGCGCATGGTCGAGAACCTGCGCGACCGCGGCGTGATCCGGCGCGCGGAAGACCTGGGCATCGACAAGCGCATGGCCACCCGCGACCTGCTGGCCGCCAAGAACATGAAAGGCCTGGTGCGCGCCTCCGGCGGGCTGTACGATCCACCGAAGCGCTTCAGGAACTGGTGAGGAAACGACATGGAAACACTGAACTACCGCTTCGAGCACGGCGCCCGGCCGCTGGGCACGATCCCGCAACTGGTGGGCGTGGTCAGCTCCGGCAACCTGGAAGTGCTGATCGAACCCGCCCAGCTGGGCGGCGCCTGCGAGATCGAGGTACGCACCGCGGCCGTCGGCTTCGGCGCCACCTGGCAGGCCGTGATGGCCGATTTCCATGCGCGCTGGGGCCTGGCCGACGCGCGCATCTGCATCAACGACATGGGCGCCACGCCGGCGGTGGTCAGTCTGCGCCTGGACCAGGCGGTGGAGTCGGCGACAGGAGGCCAGCCATGAGCAGCTACCTGGAACTGAGCGCGCGCCAGCGCATCCCGGCGATCTTCGACGAGGGCAGCTTCGAGGAATTCCTGCCGCCTGCGGCGCGCGTCACCAGCCCGCACCTGTCGCAGCTGAACGCCCCGGTTTCCTTCGACGACGGCGTGGTGGTCGGCAAGGGCAAGCTGGGCGGGCAGACGGTGTTCGGCGCGGCCCAAGAGGGCGGCTTCATGGGCGGCGCGGTGGGCGAAGTCCACGGCGCCAAGCTGGTGGGCATGCTGCGCCGCGCGATCGACGAGGGGGCGCACGCGGTCGTGCTGCTGCTCGAATCGGGCGGGGTGCGTCTGCACGAGGCGAACGCCGGCCTGATCGCGGTGTCGGAAGTCATGCGCGCCATCCTCGACGTGCGCGCGGCCGGCATCCCGGTCGTCAGCGTGGTGGGCGGATCGAACGGCTGCTTCGGCGGCATGGGCATCGCCGCGCGCTGCGCCAACGCCGTGATCATGTCGGAAGAAGCGCGGCTGGCCATGTCCGGCCCCGAAGTGATCGAGACCGCGAATGGGGTCGAGGAATTCGACGCCCGCGACCGCGCCCTGGTGTGGCGCACCACCGGCGGCAAGCACCGCTACCTGATGGGCGATTGCCAGGCCCTGGTACCGGACGACACGGAATCCTTCCGCAAGGCCGCGCTGGAAGCCATCGCCCAGGTGCGCGGGGGCGGCGCCGAGCTGACGCTCGAGGAACTGCTGGCCGAGCAGGACATGCTGGCGCGCCGCATCCAGGACACCGAAGGCCTGCGCGAGCCGATGGAGGTCTGGAAGCGGCTCGGCATTCCCGACCCGGCCGCCGTGCCGGTGCTGGAGGCGGACGCCTTCCTGAAGCTGGCCGCCCGCCACCGCGCCACGCAGAGCAAGGGAGAACGATAATGGACTGGCATACTCTGGCGGCCCAGCTGTTCCCGGCCGGGCACGATATCGTCGAGCGCGACAACTTCCTGTCGGGCTGCGCCCAGGTCGACGGGCAGACGGTCGACGTCATCGGCACCACCGAACACGCGCCGATCGGCATCGAGATCGCGCTGGCCCAGGCGAAAGCGGTACTGCGCACGGTGCAGTCGCACCCCGGCCGGGCGATCGTGATCCTGATCGACACGCAAGGCCAGCGCCTGCGCCACCGCGACGAGATGTTGGGCATCAACAGCTACATGGCCCACCTCGGCAAGTGCGTCGACCTGGCGCGGCGCAAGGGCCACCACGTGGTCGGCCTGGTGTACGACCAGGCCCTGTCCGGCGGCTTCATCACCAGCGGCCTGATCGCCAACGCCTGCTACGCGCTGCCGGACGCCCTGATCCGCGTGATGGGCCTGCCCGCGATGGCGCGCATCACCAAGGTGCCGGAGGAACGCCTGACCGAGCTCGCCAAGGACAATCCGGTGTTCGCGCCCGGCGCCCACAACTACCTGCGCATGGGCGGCCTGCACGCCCTGTGGGAAGGCGACCTGGCCGGCGCGCTGGCCGCCGCCCTCAAGGAAGGCGGCGGTGAGGACCGCCGCATGGAACTGGGCCGCGAGCGGGGAGGGCGCCTGCTGGCCCAGCCGGTGGCGGAGGCGGTGCGCCGGGGCGGCGATGTTCGCCCGGCATGACCTGGTCTGGCTGAGCGCACGCGGCTGGGAGCAGGTCCTGGCCGCGGTCCCGCACGCCCAGGTGGGGGCGCTCGACGCCTGGTCGCGCGCCGGCTGGCCGGCGGTGGTGCGGCGGGATGAAGTGACGCAGACGGCTGACCGGCTGGCGGTGGGCTTCGCGCTGCCGCCACGGCCTGCCGATGGACTGAAGGTGAGGGTGGCGGGCAGCGTGGCCATCGCCGATGTGGAGCGCCACGCGGCCCCGCTGCCCCTGCTGGCGGCCATGGACACCGTGCCCGAACGCTGGCGCGCGGGACTGGCGGCGCTGGAGCAGGAAGCGACCGCCCATGGCTTCGTGCTGGGCGCCTACGGCTCGGTCGCGCTGCAGGCGATCACCGGGCAGGCTTACCTGAAGGAGAGCTCGGACATCGACCTCCTGCTGCGGCCCCTGAACGAGGCGCACTTGCGCGACGGACTTGCCTTGCTCGCCCGGCATGCCGTCCTGCTGCCCCTGGACGGCGAGATTGTCTTTCCCGACGGCCGCGCGGTAGCATGGAAGGAACTGCACGCGGCCATGGACGGCACAAGCAGCGCGCTTGGTACGCGGGTGCTGGCCAAGGCCATGGACCGCATTGCGCTCGTCCGGCTCGACGAGCTGCTGGCCAGCCTGGAGGAAGCGGCATGCCCGAACTGACCATCGACCGCCTGGAGGTCCCGACCGGCCCCAGTACCGATCCGCGCTTCGCCGGCCGCATCGCGCGCCTGGCCGTGCGCAGCCTGTACGCCGAGCTGGCCCTGTACCCGAAGCCGGGCCTGGTCTCGCTGGTCGACAACGGGAGCCACGAGGACATGAACGCCGAGACTTTCCTGCGTAGCCTGTTCTCCCTGCGCCGCTATTTCCGCGACATCTGCGAGGCCGGCATGCGCGACGCGCCTTTCCAGGTGCTCAAGCGCCTCGGCATCGAGGCCGAGCAGCGCATGCTGCGGGCGACCCGCGGCGTCAACACCCACCGCGGCGCGATCTTCTGCGTCGGCCTGCTGTGCGCCGCGATTGGCCGCTGCCATGCCCAGGGTGCGGCCCTGGCGCCGGCGGCGATCCGTGGCATGCTGCTGGAGCGCTGGGGCCAGGCCTTGAGCGCCCATACGGCCGACGGCAGCGTGGCCTCGCACGGTACCCGCGCCGTACTGCGCTATGCCGCCAGCGGCGCACGGGAGGAGGCGGCGCGCGGCCTGCCTTCCGTGTTCGAGACCGGTTTGCCCGCCTTGCGCCGCACCCTGGCGGCGGGCCGCGGCATGCGCCTTGCGCGGGTCGACGCGCTGTTTTCCCTGATGGCGCAGGTCAGCGACACCAATGTCTATCATCGCGGCGGCCTCGAAGGGGCGGCCACCGTCCGGCGCCATGCGCGCGCCTTCGTGGCGCGCGGCGGCACGGCGGCGCGCGACTGGATGGCGAGGGCGCAGGACAGCCACCGCCACTTCGTCGCACGGCGCCTGTCGCCGGGCGGCGCGGCCGACCTGCTGGCGGCCGTCTGCCTGGTGCATGCCGCCAGCGGGGGCGAGGCCTAGCATGGCCGCGCGGCTCATCTTGCTGTGTCCGGGGCAGGGCGCCCAGTCGCCCGCCATGTTCGACATGGCGCGCAGCGACCCGCAGGCGAGCGCGTTGCTGGACGGCTGGCTGGCCGACGCGGGCCTCGCGGACCAGCTGCTCGGTCCCGCGCTGTTCACCAACCGCGTCGCCCAGCCGGCCATCGTGGCGGCGACCTTGGCCACCTGGACCGCGCTGGGGGAGCTGAGCCCAAGGCCCGCCCTGGTGGCCGGCTACAGCATCGGCGAACTGGCCGCGCATGCCGTGTCGGGCGCGCTCGATCCGGGCGCCGCCGTCCGGCTGGCGGGCGAGCGCGCGCGCCTGATGGACGCCTGCCGGGCCGATGGCCCGCCCCAGGCCATGGTGGCGCTGTCGGGCCTGACCGTCACCCATGCCGAGGACATCCTCCAGCCTTTCGGTTTCCATCTTGCCATCGTCACCGGCGAAGACAGTTTCGTGGCCGGCGGCCCGGCCGGGCAGCGCGAGGCGCTCGCCACCCGCGCCATCGCCTCAGGTGCGCACGCCACCATGCTGCCTGTGGAAATCGCCTCGCATACGCCGTTCATGAGCGCCGCCGTCGCGCCCTTCGAGGCCCTGCTGCGCGGCCAGGCATGGCGGACGCCGGACCTGCCGGTCCTTTCCGGGATCACCGCCGAGCAGATCGACAGGGGCGGCCTCGCCATCACGCACCTGGCGCGCCAGCTGGCGGAGCCGATCCGTTGGAAGGAATGCATGGACGCCTTCGCCGAGTTCGGCGTGACGGTGGCGCTGGAGCTGGGGCCGGGCGCGGCCCTGTCGCGCATGTTGCAGACGCGCCACCCGCATATCGCCTGCCGTTCGGTGTCGGAGTTCCGTTCCCTGGACGGCGTCCGCTCCTGGCTGAATCGCCACGCAGACTAACATTCACGAAAGCGATATCTGATATTGCCACTCGGAATTGGAAATTCCGGGTGAACGCCCGTATAACGGTAGCATCGTCGTCATAGGCGGTGCCGCCCGCCGGCAGCGCAATCAAGGAGCCGCACGTGAACAAATTCATTTTCGCAGTCAAAGCCACCCTCATGGCCGCCGCCCGCGCGCGCGCCAAGCAGATCATGCTGAAGCAGGAGCAGGTTTCCCAGCCGTGGAAAGAAGTCTACAGCTCGAACGCCGGCGGCTGGAAGTAATCGCGCCGTAGCCGCAGTCGAAACAAACGGGCCCGTCATCGTACGGGCCCGTTTTCTTTTGTGACGTAGGGTTGGCGGCTCTGCCGCCGACGCGTTCAAGCAGCCGCGTCACCCGTTCACATTTCGAGCCGCAAGCGATTGTTGAACGCGTCGGCGGCGTAGCCGCCAACCCTACCGGGCGGCAGGCCCCCGGAAAGGCGTGCGCTCGTTCAGCTCATCCAGGTAGTCGTCAACGCCGCCTGCCTCGCGCTCCAGGAAGCGCTGCACCGCATCCGCAAAGGACGGATGCGCCAGCCAGTGCGCCGACCAGGTCTTGACCGGCAAAAATCCGCGCGCCATCTTGTGCTCGCCCTGGGCGCCGCCCTCGAACACGGCGATCTTCTGCTCGATGCAGAACTCCAGCGGCTGGTAGTAGGACGCCTCGAAGTGCAGGCAGGGCACGTGCTCCAGTTCCCCCCAATAGCGTCCGTACAGTGTCGTCTCGTCATGGATCACCAGCGAGGCCGCCACCGGCTGCCCCGCGCGCTCCGCGATCACCAGCAGGATATTGTCCGGCATGGCGGCGCCGATGCGGCGGAAGAAATCCAGGTTCAGGTAGGGCGTCGAGAAATGCGCCCGGTAGGTGTTGCGGTAGCAGCGGTTGAACAGGACCCAGTCCGCATCCACGGCCTCGCGCCCGCGCACCCGGCGCAGGCTCACCCCCGCTTCACGCACCTTGCGCCGCTCGGCGCGGATATTCTTGCGCTTCTTGTGCTCGAGCGTGGCCAGGAAGTCCTCGAAGCTCGCGTAGCCACCGTTCAGCCAGTGGAACTGCACCCCGCTGCGCAGCATGAAGCCGGCCGCCTCCAGCTGGCGCGCCTGGTCTTCTGGCGGGAACAGGACGTGGGTCGAGGACACCTCGCTCGCGCCCTGGGTGGCCTTGAGCACCTCGACCAGGGCCGCGCGGGCGCGGGCGTCGCGCGCCAGCAGGCGCGGGCCGCTGACCGGCGTGAACGGGATCGCGCTCAGGAGCTTGGGGTAGTAGTCCAGTCCATGGCGCTGATACGCCTCGGCCCAGGCCCAGTCGAACACGTATTCGCCGTAGGAGTGGCCTTTGACGTACAGGGGCAGGGCGGCCGCCAGTGCATCCCCCTCGTAGAGCGCGATGTACTGGGGCTGCCAGCCGGTCTCGGGCGAGGCGCTGCCCGACTCGTGCAGGGCATGCAGGAAGGCGTAGGACAGGAAGGGCGTGGCCCCGTCCTGGGCTTGCACCAGCGCGTCCCAGGACGCCTGGCCTATCTCGGAAAGAGAAGAAACGATATGCGTGCGATAATTCAAAGTGCTTCCCAAAATGACATCGATTGACAGAAGAAGTGAGCGGCCTGCTCACCGGAGCGACTCCGGTCATCCCGCGCTCGTTGCAATGCGAAAGACTCGCCCATGAACAGTCCATTCTTCAACCTCTATTCGCACCACTTCGCCCGCGTCGCGGTGGCCATCCCGCGCTGCCGCATCGCCGATCCCGCCTACAACGTCGAGCAGACCGTCAAGCTGGCGCGCCAGGCGGCGGAGCAGGGCGCGGCCCTGGTGGCCTTCCCGGAACTGGGCCTGTCGGCCTACAGCTGCGACGACCTGTTCCACCAGCGGGCCTTGCTGGACGCCTGCCTGGACGGCCTGGCCGAGATCGTCGAGGCCTCGCGCGGCATGCCGCTGGCCCTGGTCGTCGGCTTGCCGCTGCGGGTCAACCACATGCTCTTCAATTGCGCCGCCGTGGTCGCGAACGGCCGGGTACTGGGCGTGGTGCCCAAGAGCTTCCTGCCTAATTATGGCGAGTTTTACGAATCCCGGCAGTTCACGTCCGCGGATTGCGCGGCCGTGGACCAGATCGAGCTGTTCGGCGAGATCGTGCCCTTCGGCCCCAACCAGCTGTTCGAAGTCGAGAACCTGCCGCTGCTGCGCTTCCACGTCGAGATCTGCGAGGACGTCTGGGTGCCGGTGCCGCCGTCCTCCTTCGCGGCCATGGCCGGCGCCACGGTGCTGGTCAACCTGTCGGCCTCGAACGTCGTGGTGGGAAAAAGCGGCTACCGCCACCAGCTGGTATCCCAGCAGTCGGCGCGCTGCCTGGCGGCCTACCTGTACACCTCGGCCGGGCGCGGCGAATCGACCACCGACATGGCCTGGGACGGCCAGTCGCTGATCTACGAAAAGGGCGACCTGCTGGCCGAGTCGGAACGCTTCAGCGACGACTCGCACATCATCTTCGCCGACGTCGATCTGGAGCGCCTGTCGAACGAGCGCATGCACGCCACTACCTTCGCGCAGTCGGTGCGGCGCCACGCCGGCGAGGTATCCGCTTTCCGTGTGATCCGCTTCACCCTCGACCTGCCGCTGCAGGGCGTGCTGCCCTTGAACCGCAACGTCGAGCGCTTCCCCTACGTTCCGGCCGACCGGGCGCGCCGCGACGAGCGCTGCACCGAGGTCTACAACATCCAGGTACAGGCCCTGATCCAGCGCCTGTCCTCGAGCGGCATCAAGAAGGTCGTCATCGGCGTCTCGGGCGGCCTGGACTCGACCCATGCGCTGCTGGTCTGCGCCAGGACCATGGACCGCCTGGGACTGCCGCGCACCAACATCCTGGCCTATACCATGCCGGGCTTCGCCACCAGCGAGCGCACCCTGAAGCAGGCGCGCGACCTGATGCAGGCGGTGGGGTGCAGCGCCCAGGAGATCGACATTCGCCCGAGCTGCATCCAGATGCTCAAGGACCTCGGCCACCCCTATGTGGAAGGGAAGGCGGAGTACGACATCACCTTCGAGAACGTGCAGGCCGGCGAGCGCACCAACCACCTGTTCCGCCTGGCGAACTTCCATAATGCGCTGGTGATCGGCACCGGCGACCTGTCCGAGCTGGCGCTGGGCTGGTGCACCTATGGCGTGGGCGACCACATGTCGCACTACAACGTCAACGCCAGCGTGCCCAAGACCCTGATCTCCTACCTGGTGCGCTGGGTGGCCGAGACCGGCGCCGTGGTCGACGGCGGCAAGGAGGTGCTGCTGAATATCCTGAACACCGAGATCAGCCCCGAGCTGGTTCCCGGAGGGGCCAGCGACAGCAAGCCTGCGCAGAGCACCCAGGACGTGATCGGACCCTACGAGCTGCAGGACTTCAATCTCTATTACATCCTGCGCTTCGGCTTCAAGCCGAGCAAGGTCGCCTTCCTTTCCTACTGCGCCTGGCACAAGCGCGAGCAGGGCAAGTGGCCGGACCCGGACGGCGTGCGCAACGAGTACGAGCTCGCCGCCATCAAGCGCAACCTGTCGATCTTCCTGTACCGCTTCTTCAAGACCAGCCAGTTCAAGCGCTCCTGCGTGCCGAACGGACCGAAGGTCGGCAATGGCGGCTCGCTATCGCCGCGCGGCGACTGGCGCGCCCCGTCCGACTCCGAGGCCACCGTGTGGCTGGACGACCTGGCGAACATTCCCGACTAACGAGATTTTTATAAGAGGATGACCATGAAACAGATTACCTGCGTGATCAAGCCGTTCAAGCTCGACGAGGTGCGCGAGGCGCTGGCCGAAGTGAACGTGACCGGCCTGACGGTGACGGAAGTGAAGGGCTTCGGCCGCCAGAAGGGCCATACCGAGCTGTATCGCGGCGCGGAATATGTGGTGGACTTCCTGCCGAAGGTGAAGATCGAGGTCGTGGTGGACGATGCGATGGCGGACCAGGTGGTGGACGCCATCATCAAGGCGGCGCGTACCGGCAAGATCGGCGACGGCAAGATCTTCGTGCAGAACGTGGAGCAGGTGATCCGGATTCGTACCGGCGAGACCGGCGCGGACGCGGTCTGAGCACGCAAACTTGAACCCCCGCCTTCGCGGGGGTGACGCAGCAGCGGCGCGCAATGTAGGGTTGGCGGCTCCGCCGCCGACGCGTTCAACGCACGCCTGCTTAACGCCCCATCCGCATATCGAACCGCCAGCTCAGCAACCTCAACCCGCTGATGAACAAGGCGCTCGACCACAGCGCAAAATCATGCGGCGCATCGTACTTGCGCATCAGGAGGAAGAGCCAGTTGCCCAGGAAGGCGCAGATCGCATACGGCTTCCCGTCCCGGAACACCATCGGCACCTCGTTGCACACGATATCCCGCAGCACCCCGCCGAAGATCCCCGTGATCACTCCCATCATCGAGGCGATGAAGATCGGCATGCCCGCGTCCAGCGCCGCCGACACCCCCGCGATCGAGAACAGTCCCAATCCCACCGCGTCGGCGATGACGATCAGGCGTTCCGACACGATCTGGCGCAGGGTGCGAATCAGCGGCGATGCCACCAGGGCCAGCACGAAGATCAGGATCGCGTATTCCTGGTGCGTTACCCAGAACAGGGGCCGCTTGTCGAGCAGGATGTCGCGCAGGGTGCCGCCGCCGAACGCGGTGATGAAAGCGACCGTAAACACGCCGACCAGATCCATGCGCTTGCGCCTGGCTTCGATGAAGCCCGAGAAGGCGCCGACCAGGATCGCCATGATTTCGATGAACTTGATGAGGGTCATGCAGGTGCGGGTAGCAGGGGACCTTGCTAGACTACCACGCGACTTGGCATTTCGGTAAGCCTCTAGGACGCCAGCGGCAGCCGCACCGCGAACACCACCCGCCCGTCCTCGTAACGGTAGGTGATCTCGCCCCGATGCTCCTGCACGATCTGCTGGGCGATGTGCAAGCCCAGGCCCAGGCCCGTGCGGTTGCGCGGATTGTTCAGCGAGGCATGCTTGTACGGGTTGAACAGGTTGGCCACGATGTCCGCCGGGATCGGCGCCGCATGGTTCGACACCTCCAGCACCGCCATGCCGTCCTGGCGGAACAGGCAGGCGCGGATCGGCTGCCCCGGCTCGCCATGGTGGCGCGCATTGCTCAGCAGGTTGGACAGCACCTGGCCGAGACGGCCCTTGTCGGCGTCCACCAGCGCGCTTTCATCGCACGCGAGCTCGAACACGATGGCCGGATAGGCAAGGCGCGCCTCGTCGATCAGGTCCTTCACCAGGTCGGACAGGTCGATGCGCTCGGGCGCCATGCCGAGGGCCATGCCGCGGTCGAGGCGGCTCATGTCGAGCACCTGGCCGATCATGCGCTGCATGCGGCTGGTCGAGGACTGGATGCGCTTGCCCAGGCCCTGCTGGTTGTTCCCGCGTTCCAGGACCATGCCCGCCATGTTGATCGAGTGGAGCGGGTCGCGCAGGTCGTGGCCGAGCATGGCCAGCAGCTGGGCGCGGGTGGCCTCGTGCTGGGCACGGCGCGACGCGGTCGCGCGCATCAGTTCGGCCAGGGTCAGGCGGGCGTTCGACAGCACGGCCGCTTCCCAGGGATGGGCCTTGCCGCGCACCGTCTCGTACCAGGCGTCGAAGGAGCCGCGCGGGGTCAGGCGGGTGCCCAGCGGACCGACCTGCTCGGTCTTTTCCGGACGGCCGCCCCAGGCCACCTGTTCGATTTCTTCCACGCGCAGCAGCACGCACCAGCCCTGGGACGCGGGATCATAGGGCAGGGCGAGCATGCCCACCCACTTGCCCAGGCGTGCGTGCAGCTCGGGCGGCCAATCGGCCAGCGATTCGCGCGTGACCAGGTCGTGCGGCTCCGCCGGCAGCGAGGCCACCACGGCCTCGGCCAGCCCGGGCGGCAGCGCGCCGTGGGTGACGATGCGGCCGTCCAGGCAAGCCACCATGGCTTGCGCATTCGAGGATCCGATCAGCTCCTCCGCGTGCCGCGCCAGGATATCGAGCGGGTCCTCGTCCAGCAGCAGGGCCTCGACCAAGCGGGTGCGCATGGTGGCCGCCTGCTCCACCAGCTCCGCGTCGCGGCGCGCCTCGAGGCTGTGGATGGTCGAGGCGATCACCTGGGCCAGCACGTCGGCCGCCATGCGGATCGCGTAGGGCACCAGCTTGCGCGACATGTGGTGGCAGGCGATCAGTCCCCACAGGCGGCCGTTGATGACGATCGACACGCTCATCGACGCGCCGACCCCCATGTTCTTCAGGTATTCGATGTGGACCGGCGACACGCTGCGCAGTACCGCGAAGCTCAGGTCGAGCGGTTCGGCGCCCGGTTCGCCCAGCAGCGGCACGGCGTTGTAGTCGACGTCGGCAATCATGCGCAGGGTGTTGAGCATGTACAGGCGGCGCGCCTGGGCCGGGATGTCGGATGCCGGATAGCGCTGGTGCAGGTAGGGCGTCAGGTCCTCGCGGCGCGCTTCGGCGACCACGTCGCCGCTGTCGTCGGGGCGGAAGCGGTAGGCCATCACGCGGTCGAAGCCGGTGAACTCGCGCACCTGGCGCACCGCCGCGTCCAGCAGGCCTTCGATGGATTTCTGGCGGCGCAGGCGGTCGATCGAACCGTGCGCCTTGACGGCAAACAGCACCACTTCCTCGGCCGGCGTCTCGCGCGCCTCGAACTCGGCCACGATGCGGCCGTTCGCGCAATGCACCACGCAGTCGTAGTCGGCGTCATTGATGACCAGCGAGGACACCGCCGGCGCGCTCTCGTCGTCGCGCGGCGCCATGCTCAGCGCGATCAGTTCATGCGCGGCCTCGGGTAGCGGCAGGGCGTCGAAGGCTGCGCCGAGCAGGGGTTCGATGCCGAGCAGAGCAGGCGCATTCGCGCTCCAGCCTTCCAGCGTGCCGTCGCGCCGGAAGAACAGCAGCGCTCCGTGCGGCTGGATCGAACCTGGCAGGTGGATCGGCTCGTCCGCGCAGGACTGCAGGTCGACCTGTCGCCCGTGCGCCATCTGAACTGCTTGCCTTGCCTTCAATCGAGGTCCTTTCGCGGATGGAGGGGCACGTGCAGGTGCAGATGCACGGGGTCGTGCGCATTCTACCGCTTGCGGCGCATGGCAGGCACGAATTGCAACATTGTAAATGAAATGTGTTACATGAAAGACACGCCGCCGTGTCATAAAAGGCGTGGATTCAATCTTCGAGAGCGGAACGGAGAAGGACGATCAGGGCGCCATGGCCGCCGTCGGCGCGGCCGGCCACGCAGAAGGCCACGACCTCGCTTTTCTGCACCAGCCAGCTGTGCACGATCCCGCGCAGGACCGGTTCGCCCTTGGGCGAGCCATAGCCGATCCCGTGGATGACGCGCACGCAGCGCACGCCGCGCTTGTTGGCGCGGTGGAGGAAATCGGTGAGCGCGTCGCGCGCGCCGTCGCGGTTCAGGCCGTGCAGGTCGAGCTCGTCCTGCACCGGCCAGTGGCGCTTGCGCAGCTTGCGCACCACGTCGGGGCCGACCCCGTCCTGGGCGTAGCTGAGGGTAGGGTCCTCGTCCAGCAGGCCCTCCACGTCGAACTGGTCGGACAGCGATTCGCGCAGCACGGCGGCGGTTTCCTCCTCGGGACTGAGGGGCCTGGCGGGCGCCGCCACCTTGTTCGGCGCCACATACACCGGGCGGTGCACATAGCGGTTCGATTCCGGCAGCTTCTTGACGTCCTGCACCGCGCTGCGGAACTCCACGGCGCGTTCGCGCGCGATGCGCTCCTGCTTCTCGCGCTCGGCCTTCTCGATGGCGCGCAGGCGCTCGTCTTCCTTGAGCTTGTCGCGCAAGCCCTTCAGTTCGGAAAATTCCTTCATGCCCGCCATCGTGCTACTCCGTCAATATCAGCTTTCCAGCGCTTCCAGGTAGCGCTGGGCGTCCAGCGCTGCCATGCAGCCGGTGCCGGCGCTGGTGATCGCCTGGCGGTAGATATGGTCCTGCACGTCGCCGGCGGCGAACACGCCCGGCACGCTGGTGGCGGTCGCCATGCCTTCGGTACCCGACAGGGTCTTGATGTAGCCGTCCTTCATCTCGAGCTGGCCGTCGAAGATGCCGGTGTTCGGCTTGTGGCCGATCGCCACGAACAGGCCGTGCACGCTCAGGTCCTTGGTGGCGCCGTCGGTGGTCGACTTGATGCGCAGGCCGGTCACGCCGCCTTCGTTGCCCAGGACTTCGTCCAGGGTGTGGTTATATTCCAACACGATCTTGCCTTCCTCGACCTTCTTCAGCAGGCGGTCGACCAGGATCGGCTCGGCGCGGAACTTGTCGCGGCGGTGGACCAGGGTGACCTTGTTGGCGATGTTCGACAGGTAGAGCGCTTCCTCGACCGCGGTGTTGCCGCCGCCGATGACCGCCACTTCCTGGTTGCGGTAGAAGAAGCCGTCGCAGGTGGCGCAGGCCGACACGCCCTTGCCCATGAAGGCCTGTTCCGATTCCAGGCCCAGGTACTGGGCCGAGGCGCCGGTGGCGATGATCAGGGCGTCGCAGGTGTACTCGTGGGCGTCGCCCACCAGGCGGATCGGCTTTTCATTCAGGAAAGTAGTATGGATATGGTCGAACACGATCTCGGTGCTGAAGCGCTCGGCGTGCTGCAGCAGGCGCTGCATCAGTTCCGGGCCCTGCACGCCCATCGGGTCGCCTGGCCAGTTTTCCACGTCCGTGGTCGTCATCAGTTGGCCGCCTTGCTCGACGCCAGTCACCAGCATCGGTTTCAGGTTCGCGCGGGCTGCGTACACGGCAGCGCTGTAGCCGGCGGGACCGGAACCGAGAATCAGGACTTTGGCGTGTTTGGTAGTAGTCATGGCGGCACTTCCTAGGTATATAGACAGACGGAAATTGGGGACGACCGGGGCAGGAATCAAGGCCGGCCGGAGCAGCCGGGATTATAGACGATGATGCACACAAGCATGAATCGTGGTCCAACGCGGCCATATATCCTTTAAAATGGGGGGATCGTCCTTACGAACTCTCTAGCAGCACCCCCAGCATGAGCAAGAATTCTCCAGCAGCCACCTCAGGTTACACCCGCACCCAGGGAGCCGCCCGCCAGCCGCTGCCAGGCCGCCTTTCGCGCCTGCTGCACGAGGCGCGCTGGATCGCCGGCGCCGTCGCCTTCCTGTATTTCGTGCTCATTTTGTTAAGTTACAACAAGGCCGACCCGGGCTGGTCGCACGCCAACGTCGTCCCCAGGATCGCCAACCTGGGCGGCCGCGCCGGCGCCTGGCTGTCCGATTTGTTGCTGTTTATCTTCGGTTTCTCGGCCTGGTGGTGGGGCGTGATCTTCCTGCGCCAGGTCTGGCGCGGCTGGCGCCGTCTCACCGACAAGCTCGGCGCCACCGCCGGCGAGCCGGAACACCATGGCGAGATGTACGTCCGCTGGATCGGCTTCGGCCTGATGTTCGCCGGCAGCCTGGGCCTGGAATACCTGCGCATGTGGTCCTGGCACGTGGAACTGCCGCGCGCCCCGGGCGGCGTGCTGGGCCAGCTGATCGGCCACGCGGCCCACGTCACTTTCGGCTTCACCGGCGCCACCTTGCTCCTGCTGCTGCTGTTCGGCCTGGGCTTCTCGCTGTTCTTCCAGGTGTCCTGGCTGGCCGTGGCCGAGCGCATCGGCGAGACCGTCGAACGCGCCGTGGACTGGTTCCGCCTGCGCTACGAAGACCACGAAGACCGCAAGCAGGGCGAGGCCGCGGCCGTCAAGCGCGACGAGGTGGTCGTGCACGAACGCGCGAAGTTCACCGAAAAGCATTCGAACGCCCCGATCGCCGTGGTCAAGGCCGAGCCGAGCTTCGATTCGCTGCCGCCGCCGGCACCTGCCGCGCCGTCCGTATCCGCGCCGGTGTCTGCGCAAATGCCCGTTGCTGCACCGGCTGCAGCGCCGCTGCCGAGCGCCCAGGCCGCCGCCCCGAGCATCAAGATCGAGCCGCAGATGGTCAATGTGCCGAAGTCCGAGCGCGCCCAGAAGGAAATGCAGACGCCGCTGTTCCACGAGCTGGACGGCGACTCGCCGCTGCCGCCGCTGGCGCTGCTGGACGAAGCGCCGCCGGCCCAGGAAACCGTGGCCGTCGAGACCCTGGAATTCACCAGCCGCCTGATCGAAAAGAAGCTGTCCGACTTCGGCGTCGAAGCCAAGGTCGTGGCCGCCTATCCGGGGCCGGTCGTCACCCGCTACGAGATCGAGCCGGCCACCGGCGTCAAGGGCAGCCAGATCGTCAACCTGGCGCGCGACCTGGCGCGTTCGCTGTCGCTGACCTCGATCCGCGTGGTCGAGACCATCCCCGGCAAGAACTACATGGCGCTCGAGCTGCCGAACCCCAAGCGCCAGATCGTGCGCCTCTCCGAGATCGTCGGCTCCAAGGTGTATGGCGACAGCGCCTCCGCGCTGACCGTCGCGCTGGGCAAGGACATTGCCGGCAAGCCGGTCTGCGCCGACCTGGCCAAGATGCCCCACCTGCTGGTGGCCGGCACCACCGGCTCGGGTAAGTCGGTCGGCATCAACGCCACCATCCTGTCCTTGCTGTACAAGTCCGACCCGGCGGACGTGCGCCTGATCCTGATCGACCCGAAGATGCTGGAAATGTCGGTCTATGAAGGCATTCCGCACCTGCTGGCGCCGGTCGTGACCGACATGCGCCAGGCCGGCCACGCCCTGAACTGGGCCGTGAACGAGATGGAGCGCCGCTACAAGCTGATGTCCAAGCTGGGCGTGCGCAACCTGGCCGGCTACAACGGCAAGATCGTGGAAGCGGCCAAGCGCGAGGAGCACATCCCGAATCCGTTCTCGATCATGCCGGACAACCCGGAGCCGCTGGAGAAGCTGCCGACCATCGTCATCATCATCGACGAATTGGCCGACCTGATGATGGTCGTCGGCAAGAAGGTGGAAGAGCTGATCGCCCGTATCGCCCAGAAGGCGCGCGCGGCCGGCATCCACCTCATCCTTGCTACCCAGCGTCCCTCGGTCGACGTGATTACCGGCCTGATCAAGGCGAACATCCCGACCCGTATCGCCTTCCAGGTCTCGAGCAAGATCGACTCGCGCACCATTCTCGACCAGATGGGCGCGGAAACCCTGCTGGGCATGGGCGACATGCTCTACATGCCGCCGGGCACCGGCTTGCCGATCCGCGTCCACGGCGCCTTCGTGTCGGACGACGAAGTGCATCGAGTTGTAAAACATCTTCAGTCGCTGGGCGAACCGAACTACATTGAGGGCATTCTCGAAGGCGGGACGCTGGAAGAAGGTGGCGGCGCCGACGGGGCGCCGGCGGGCGAGGGCGGCGGCGAGTCGGACGCCATGTACGACCAGGCTGTGCAGGTCGTGCTCAAGAACCGCCGCGCCTCGATCTCGCTGGTGCAGCGCCACCTGCGCATCGGCTACAACCGCGCCGCGCGCCTGCTCGAGCAGATGGAGCAAAGCGGCGTGGTCTCGCCGATGCAGTCGAACGGCAACCGCGACATCCTGGTGCCCGCCACCAGCGCCGAATAATCCCGCTAACCGTAGGGTTGGCGGCTACGCCGCCGACGCGTTCAACGCACGTCGGCGGACCCAACAAGAGGAATGCCGATGAAATTCACGCGTCAACGTATCGCACTCTGCATCGCAGCAGCCACCCTGGCCATCTCCGGCGCCGCCCAGGCCAGCGCCCTGGACCAGCTGAAAGCCTTCGCCTCCGGCACCAAGGCCGCCAGGGGCGAGTTCACCCAGCAGCAGCAAGGCAAGGCCAAGAACGGCAAGGCCGCGCCCGTCTCGAGCGGCAGCTTCGTATTCGCCCGTCCCGGCAAGTTCATCTGGACCTACCAGAAGCCCTACGAACAGGTGCTGCAGGCCGACGGCGACCAGCTCTACATCTACGACAAGGACCTGAACCAGGTCACGGTCAGGAAGCTGGGCAATGCGCTCGGTTCCTCGCCGGCCGCGATCCTGTTCGGCAGTAACAACCTGGAGCAGAACTTCACCCTGTCCGAAGCGGGCGAACGCGACGGCGCGGAATGGCTGACCGCGGTGCCCAAGTCGAAGGACACCAGCTTCGAGCAGATCGGCATCGGCCTGAAGGGCGGCGTGCCGGTGGCGATGGAGCTGAAGGATGCCTTCGGCCAGACCTCGGTGCTCAAGTTCACCAGCTTCCAGCGCAACCCGCAGCTGGGGGCGCAGCAGTTCAAGTTCGATATTCCGCAGGGGGCGGATGTCGTGAAGCAGTAAAGCACGCCAGCAGTATTGTCTACCTCGGCACGTCGTTCCGGCGAAGGCCGGAACCCAAGTTTTACGCACTCCACGAGCGTTAAGTGCCAGTGGCTGCGCATGCGAGCTTGGATTCCGGCCTTCGCCGGAATGACGTTTGGAGGAGGTGTGGGTGGATACATGCCGCGATTCCTGCCCTGCAGCCAGGCACCCCCATGCGCTACACTACGCGCGTCCCACACCATTCGACAACAATGACCCAGACGCCCGTATCGCTGGTCCGCGCAGGAGGCCGCCATGGATGACCTTTTCAAGACCGAACCCTCGCCGCCCCTGGCCGAAGCCCTGCGTCCGCGCACCATCGGCGAAGTCATCGGCCAAAGCCACCTGCTGGGCGAAGGCAAGCCGCTCAACCTGGTGTTCAAGTCGGGCAAGCCGCACTCGATGATCCTGTGGGGCCCGCCCGGCGTCGGCAAGACCACGCTGGCGCGCCTGACCGCGTATGCATTCGACTGCGAATTCATCGCGCTCTCGGCCGTACTCTCGGGCGTGAAGGACATCCGCGCGGCCGTCGAGCAGGCCGAGCACTACCTCCAGCAGGGCAAGCACACCATCCTGTTCATCGACGAGATCCACCGCTTCAACAAGTCGCAGCAGGACGCCTTGCTGCCCTTCGTCGAATCGGGCCTGGTGACCCTGATCGGCGCCACCACCGAGAACCCGTCCTTCGAGGTCAACTCGGCGCTGCTCTCGCGCTCCCAGGTGTACGTGCTCAAGGCCCTGAGCGACGACGAGATGCGCCAGCTGCTCAAGCGCGCCCAGGAGCGGGTGCTGCAGCACCTGAGCTTCGACGAGGTCGCGGTCGACACCCTGGTCGGCTATGCGGATGGCGACGCGCGCCGCTTCCTCAACCTGCTCGAGCAGACCAAGACCTCGGCCGACACGGCCGGCGTCATCCGCATCACGCGCGAGTTCGTCGAAAACGCGCTGACCCTCAACGCGCGCCGCTTCGACAAGGGCGGCGACAATTTCTACGACCAGATCTCGGCCCTGCACAAGTCGGTGCGCGGCTCGCATCCGGACGCGGCCTTGTACTGGCTGTGCCGCATGCTCGACGGCGGCGCCGATCCCAAGTACCTGTCGCGCCGTATCGTGCGCATGGCCTGGGAAGACATCGGCATCGCCGACCCGCGCGCGATCCAGCTGGCCAACGACGCCGCCACCACCTTCGAGCGGCTCGGCTCGCCGGAAGGCGAGCTGGCGCTGGGCCAGGCGGTGATCTACCTGGCGATGGCGGCCAAGAGCAATGCCGGCTACAACGCCTTCAACGCGGCCATGGCTTTTGTCCGCAAGGACAAGTCGCGCGAGGTGCCGGTCCACCTGCGCAATGCGCCGACCAAGCTGATGAAGGAACTCGGCTACGGCCACGAATACCGTTACGCGCACGACGAGCCGCATGCGTATGCGGCGGGCGAAACCTACCTGCCGGACGGGATGCCGGAACCCGGCTGGTACGCGCCGGTGCCGCGCGGTCTGGAAGCGAAGATCGGCGAAAAACTGGCCTGGCTGCGCAGCCTGGACGACGCGGCGCGCCCGGACGAAGAGGGCGCCTAGAGGGGACTGGAGCGCGCCCTTGAGCTCTTCTGCGCGCTACCGCGCCCATCATGCAGACATCGCGCAATCGGAACACGCTCCGTCCGCGCAATCCGCATTCTGCACCATCTTTTTTACGCTTCATCGCAAGTCGATGGTGTCTTCACGGGTCGATCGGTAAAGTTCAACCATACCGAATCACTTTTGACCTGAAGGAGAACACCATGAACATCCGTAAAAACTTCGAAGCCCTGTTCCTCGCTTCCGCCGCCCTGGGCCTGGCCGCCAGCTTCGCCACCGCCAACGAGCGTCCGGTCGAGATCCTGCAATCGACCACGCCGAGCCTGGAAAGCATGAACGTGCAGACCATCGTCGTGACCGCACCGCGCCTCACCGCTGCCGAGAAAGCCAGCCTGAACGGTTGAACCGTGAGGGCTGGCGGGTAGCCCGGCAAGGACGAACTGCTCCGTTGCCGAATCTCGCAACGAATCTCGCAAAGGAATCTGGATGATTCCGGCTGTCGGCTTGGTACAATTGTGTTTTCGACATACGCAAGTCCAACCCGACATGATAGACATCCAACTTCTTCGCAAAGACATCGATACCGCCGCCGCACGACTGGCGACGCGCAAGTTCCAGCTGGACGTGGCCACCTTCAATGCCATCGAAGCGGAACGCAAGGCGATCCAGACGCGCACCGAGGAACTGCAGGGCAAGCGCAACTCGCTGTCGAAGCAGATCGGTATGCTCAAGGGCAAAGGCGAAGACACCACGGCGGTGATGGCCGAAGTGGCCGGACTGGGCGACGAGCTCAAGGCCAACGAAATCGCCCTCGGCGAGGTGCAGGCCAAGATGGCGCGCTTCATGGAAGCGGTGCCCAACCTGCCGCACGAGAGCGCACCGCAGGGCATGGATGAAACCGGCAACGTCGAAGTGCGCAAGGTGGGCGTCCCGCGCGCATTCGACTTCGAGGTCAAGGACCACGTCGACATCGGCGAGCGCCTGGGCCTGGACTTCGACACCGCGACCAAGCTGACCGGCTCGCGCTTCTCGATGATGAAAGGCGGCATGGCCCGCCTGCACCGCGCGCTGGCCCAGTACATGCTGGACACCCATACCGGCCAGCATGGCTACACCGAATGCTACACCCCCTACATGGTCAATGCCGACTCGCTGCGCGGCACCGGCCAGCTGCCGAAATTCGAAGCCGACCTGTTCTCGGTGAAGAAGGGCGGCGCGGAAGGCGAGGGCGAGAACTTCTACCTGATCCCGACCTCGGAAGTGTCGCTGACCAACGTGGTGCGCGACGAGATCGTGGCCCTGGACCAGCTGCCGGTCAAGATGACGGCCCACACCCCGTGCTTCCGCTCGGAGGCGGGCAGCTACGGCCGCGACACCCGCGGCATGATCCGCCAGCACCAGTTCGACAAGGTCGAGATGGTCCAGGTGGTGCATCCGGAGCAGTCCTACGCGGCGCTGGAAGAGATGGTCGGCCAGGCCGAGTTCATCCTGACCTCGCTGGGCCTGCCTTACCGCGTCATGCTGCTGTGCACCGGCGACATGGGCTTCTCGGCCGCCAAGACCTACGACCTGGAAGTCTGGCTGCCGGCGCAGAACACCTACCGCGAGATCTCCTCGCTGTCGAACTGCGAAGCCTTCCAGTCGCGCCGCATGCAGGCGCGCTTCCGCAATGCCCAGGGCAAGCCGGAACTGCTGCACACCCTGAACGGCTCCGGCCTGGCCGTGGGCCGCACCCTGGTGGCGGTGCTGGAGAACTACCAGCAGGCAGACGGCAGCGTGATCATTCCGGAAGTGCTGCGTCCCTACATGGGCGGCCTGGAACGCCTGGCGCCGGCCGCTTGAGAGATTGGGCGCAGGGGAAAATGACACGGCGGTGAAATTTTCCCTTCCCTTTTCCGGGATAGCCGCTATAATGGCGGTCTCTTGCAGCTCACAGCAAGAATCGACCGAATCAGGAGAGGTGGCAGAGTGGTCGAATGTACCTGACTCGAAATCAGGCGTACGGGTGACCGTACCGTGGGTTCGAATCCCACCCTCTCCGCCAGTAGTAATAAAAAAGGCTCCCGACGGGAGCCTTTTTTATTGCGTACGGCGAAGGAGGGAGCCACCAATGTGGCTCCCGCGTGGGATTCGAAGCCGGGCGCTTGCCAGCGCCCGGGCGGCCTGCGGGATGTAGGCGAATCCCACCCTCTCCGCCAGTAGTAATAGAAAAGGCTCCCGACGGGAGCCTTTTTTATTTTCGGCGCCCTCGCTGCAGGGTGGACGGGTCCCCCGTCCACGCGGTGATCGTTATCGCTTGAATCATCGCGCACGTCGCGGCGGACGCTGGTCGAACGCGTGGACGGGAGACCCGTCCACCCTACGATCAGCACACCGGTAGGGTTGGCGGCTCCGCCGCCGACGCGTCGATTGTTGGCCCCTTCGATACCGCGCCCGCCTCCTCGTCCACCAACCCACCGCTATCGCCTCGATTAATTAGGACTCCTTGACATATTCCTGACTCCTGTTATTCTAGCGCCCATGGACATCCAACCAGAAACCCCATGGGACAGCACGCCGGACATCTCGGCGCGCATCGTGACCGCCATCGGCCGCATCGCCACCGTGCTGCGCTCGGGGATGTGGGAGGTGTCGACGGGCGAAGGCCTGAACCCGGCCCAGGCCGAGATCCTGCAATTGCTGCAGCACCGTACCCGCGGCGTGCGCCTGAGCTGGCTGGCCAAGCAGCTGTCGATTTCGCCGGCCAGCGCCAGCGATTCGGTCGCGGCGCTGGTGGGCAAGGGACTGGTGCGCAAGGCGAAGGCGGACGACGACGGCCGCGCCACGGCCTTGCACCTGACGGGGGAAGGGGAGCAGGTTGCCGCGCGCCTCGCACACGCGCTGTCCTTCGCCGACACGGCCGCCTCGCAGCTGCCGCAGGGCCAGCAGATCCAGATCCTCACCGGCCTGTTCAAGCTGATCGCCGAGCTGCAGAAGACCGAGCGCTTCCCGGAGCTGCGCGCCTGCCTCTCGTGCCGCCACTTCGAGGCGAACAAGTACCCGGGCGAGGCGGTGCCGCACCATTGCGCCCTGGTAAATGCGCCCTTGCCGATTTCCTTCCTGCGCATCGACTGCGCGGAACACGAACCGACCGACCCGCTGACCCAGCGCCGAAATTGGGAAAGCTTTGCCTGAGATTTTTTTTGCGCCAAATAGTTAGGACTCCTATTTTCATCATGTGATGTAGGGTGAATCGGCCGCACCCATGACCGGCCAGCCAATGAAGGAGAACACCATGTCCCGTATCGAACTCGTCAACCCATCCAAGGCCCAGGGCGCCGCCGCCGCGCTGCTCCAGCAGATCGACGGCGCCTTCGGCGTCGTCCCGAACATGTTCCGCGCCGTCGCCAACTCGCCGGCCGCGCTCGAGAGCATGTGGGCTTCCTTCGGCGCCCTTGGCCATGGGACGCTGGGCGCGCGCCTGGGCGAGCAGATCGCCGTCGCCATCGCCGACCGCAACGACTGCGCATACTGCCTCGCCGCGCACACCGTGCTGGGCCAGAAGGCCGGCGCCAGCGCCCAGGAAATGGCGGCCGCCCAGGCCGGCGAATCGGACGACCCGAAGACCGCGGCCGCGCTGAAGTTCGCGATCGCCGTGGTCGAGAGGCGCGCCCACGTCGGCGAGGCCGATGTCGCCGCCCTGCGCCAGGCGGGTTTCGATGACGGCGAGATCGTCGAGATCATGGCGCACGTGGCCCTGAACCTGTTCACCAACTATGTGAACGTGGCCTTCAAGGTGCCGGTCGACTTCCCCGGTGTGAAGCTGCGCGCCAAATGATGCCCCCGACCTCGTCTCACGCGGCACACCCTGCACCGGAATTCGAGGTCTCGGCCTGGCTGAACGCGCCAGGCCCGGTGACCCTGGCTTCCCTGCGCGGCATGGTGGTGGCCGTCTACGCCTTCCAGATGCTGTGCCCAGGCTGCGTCGCGCACGCGATCCCGCAGGCGCAGTCCATCGCCCGGCACATCGGGCGCGACGACCTTGCGGTGCTCGGCCTGCATACCGTGTTCGAGCACCACGAGGCGATGAACGAGAACGCGCTGCGCGCTTTCATCCACGAGTACCGGATCGGCTTCCCGGTCGGGATCGACCGCCCCGCGGCGCGCGGCCCCATGCCGAGCACGATGGCGCGCTACGGCATGCGCGGCACGCCGACCCTGCTGCTGTTCGACCGCGCCGGCGTGCTGCGCCACAGCCTGTTCGGGCATGTGCCCGACATGCAGGTGGGCGCGCTGCTCGGGCAGCTGCTGGCCGAACCCGCGCCGTCCGGCTGTGGCGACGGCGGCTGCCTGGTCCCGCCCGGAAGCGCCGCCTGGCATGCCTAGCGGCGCCGGCTGGACCCACCGTCATCAACCTGAATTCACGACAAGGAGAAACCCAATGAAGGACCCATTCGACACCCGCGCAGCCACCTTCTACCACGACGGCTGCGCGACCTGCCTGCAGATCGCTTCCACCCTGGCGCGCCTGACGCCGGCGCTGGAAGTGGTCGACCTGAGCCAGCAGGGCGAGCGCATCGCCGAGGCGGAGCTGCTCGGCGTGAGCGCGCTGCCCTGCCTGGTGGCGGAAGGCGAACTGCTGCCGGTCAGCCAGCATTCGGTCCTGGCCGAACTCGGCGTGCACTGAGCCATGCGCCGGGCGGCCAGCGGGCTTCCTGGTCCGGTGGTAAGCTGGTTGCCCCCAACCAGTCGAGCGGCGCATGCGTACCGGCGAACTCCGGCGTTTCCATTACTTCCTGATCCTCGCGCGCGAGCTGCATTTCGGCCGCGCCGCGGAGCTGTGCTTCATCACCCAGCCCGCCCTCAGCCAGCAGATCGCGCGGCTGGAAGAAGCGGTGGGCGTGCCGCTGTTCGTGCGCGACGCCCGCGGCGTCAGCCTGACCGAGGCCGGCAAGGTGTTCCGCGACGGCGTGCAGCGCGTCTTCGACCTGATCGAGCAGACCACGCGCAGCACGCGCGAGGCCGGGCGCTTCGAGGACCTGCGCCTGTCCGTCGGGCTCAAGGAATACGCCAACGTGGCCTTGCTGCCGCTGGCGCTGGCACGGCTGCAGGCCCTGTACCCGGGCATCCGCCTGGACCGCCACGAGATGGGCGCGCCGGCCCAGCCCGAAGGCTTGCAGCGCGGCGAGATCGATGCCGGCATCGGCGTCATGTTCGACGATCCCGGCCCGGGTCTGCCGGCGGACGGCGCCATCGCCAGCCGGCGCCTGATGGCCTCGCGCTGGCGCCTGCTGGTGCGCGAGGACCATGCGCTGGCGCAGGCGAGCGAAGTGGACCTGGACAGCCTGGTACGCCAGCCGCTCATCATGTTCGCGCGCGACGTCAACCCGGCCGTGTACGACCGCATCCTCGCCGCCTGCCGCGAGACCGGCCGGGAAGCCAACATCGTCTACGCGACCACCCAGGTGCAGGCCGGCGTGCAGCTGGCGCGCGCCGGCATGGGCTGCATGCTCGGCACCGGCTACGTGCTGGGCGATGCGCTGCCGGGCATGCGGGCGATCCCGGTGGCGGGACTGGCGCCGCTGCTGATGCATGCCTTTTGGCGCACGAACGAGAGCCGGCCGCTGGTGCTCGACTTCATCGAGGTCGTGGCGGAAGAGGCGCGCCGCCTGGCGCTCGGCGCCGGGCCGGAGTCCTAGCCCTCCCGGCGCAGCATCCCGCCGAGCAGGTCGAGCAGCAGGGCCAGCGCGAAGGCGCCGCCCGCCGCCATGAACAGCACACGGTGCTGGCCTCCGTTGCGCGCGAATACCCAGGACAAGCCGTACCCCGCCAGCGCCTGGAACAGCGCGAACATGCTGGTCGAGCGGCTCCAGGCCGCGTGCTGGGCCGCATGCCGGCCGGGCAGCAGCTCGTGCAGGCGTCCGATCATCAGGGTCACCACCCCGGGCGTGAAGGCGCCCAGCAGCAGGCTGGCCGCCAGCAGGGAAGGCGCCTGCGGCCAGGCGGCCATCAGCAGCGCCGCGGCGGCGGCCAGCAGCAGCCCGAGGCGCAGGGCGCGGCCGAAGCCGATGCGGTCGGCCAGCAGGCCGTAGAGCATCGGACCCGACACCGCGCCGGCGCCGTAGACGACCCAGTACAGCGCGCCCTGCGCCGTGCCTTGATGGAGGCCGCGCGCCACGTAGTCGACCAGGAACACGGCCGCCGGCACCAGACCCACGGCCACGGCGGCGTATTCGGCATACAGCAGGCGCACCCGCAGCGGCAGGGCGGCGACCGGCTCGGCGCGCTGGGCCGCGGCGTCGCGCGCCGGCCAGGCGCGCCATGACAGCGCGCTGAGCAGGGCGGAACAGGCGGCCAGGCCCAGCCAGGCGGCGGGCAGGCCGGCACGCAGCAGCGGCGGCACCAGGACGCCGGACAGGGCGATCCCGGCGCCGACGCCCATGAAGATCGCGCCGCCCGCCATCCCGCGCCGCGCCGGCGCCACCATCGGCAGCACGGTCTGGGCCACCAGCACCATGACCACGGCGCCGGCGAATCCGGAGACGAAGCGCCAGGCGAAGAACCAGCTCAGCGACAGCGGCGCGGCGCAGGCGGCGAAGGAAAGGGCGGCGGCGGCCATCATCGCCCGCAGCATGGCGCGGTGGCCCCAGCGCGCGCCCATGCGCCGGCCCAGCAGGGCGCCGGCGAAATAGCCGGCGAAGTTGGCGGCGCCCAGCCAGACCACGTCGCCGGGCGCGAACCAGCCGGCCTTGATCAGCTCGGGGATCAGCGGCGTATAGGCGAAGCGCGCCAGGCCGATGGCCACCAGGCTGGCGCACAGGCCGGCGAAGACGGCGTAGGAAGCAGAAGGGCCGGTGCAGGCGCCGGCCAGGGATGTGCAGCGGGTGGTCAAAAAGGGGCTCCCTTCGGATGCGGGACCGGCCGCAATGCCGGTCCGAGCAGCCATCCTAGGGCCTGCGTCCGGCCGTGGCCAATCACATCGGGGGAGGCTGGCGATAAGCCCGGGCTTATCGCCAGAGGGGAGGTCAGCCGCGCAGGAAGGCCAGCAGGTCGGCGTTGAGCTGGTCCTTGTGGGTGGTGGCCAGGCCGTGCGAACCGCCTGCGTAGACCTTCAGGGTTCCTTGCGGCAGCAGCTCGACGGCGCGGCGCGCGGTGGTGTCGATCGGGACGATCTGGTCGTCGTCGCCGTGGATGACCAGGGTCGGGATGTCCATCTTCCCGAGGTCTTCGGTGAAGTCGGTTTCCGAGAACTGCTGGATGCAGGCGTAGGCGCTCTTGAGGCTGCATTGCATGCCCTGCAGCCAGAAGGTGTCGCGCACGCCTTCCGAGACCTTGGCGCCCGGACGGTTGTAGCCGTAGAAGGGCAAGGTCAGGTCCTTGAAGAACTGGGCGCGGTCGGCCAGCACGCCGGCGCGGATGCCGTCGAACGCGTCCATCGGCACGCCCTTCGGATTCGCCGGCGAGGCCATCATCTGCGGCGTCACGGCGCCGACCAGCACGGCCCTGCTCACGCGGCCCGTGCCGTGGCGGCCGATGTAGCGCGCGACTTCGCCGCCGCCGGTCGAGTGGCCGACCAGCATGGCGCCGCTCAGGTCGAGCGTTTCGATCACGGTCGCGAGGTCGTCGGCATAGGTGTCCATGTCGTTGCCGTGCCAGGCCTTGCTCGAGCGGCCGTGGCCGCGGCGGTCGTGGGCGATCACGCGGTAGCCGTGCTCGGCCAGGAACATCATCTGGTCTTCCCAGGCGTCGCCCGACAGCGGCCAGCCATGGCTGAACACGACCGGGACGCCGTGGCCCCAGTCGGTGATGTGGATCTGGGCGCCGTCGTGGACGGTGACCTTGTCGAGGGTGCGGGTGCCTTTCATGCTGAATCCTTTCTGCGGGGCGGAGGGGGAAAACGCCAGTGCGGCGCACCACGGCATTCTGGAATCCGGCGCCGGGCCCGTCCATGCGGACGAAGGGATAGGCGCGGCCCACACCTTCGTGCTGTGCCGCCTCCATCCCTCGAAGACATTTTTTTTATTGGCATGTTCTCAACGCAAGGCAGTCGTCTTACACTGGCGGTAAATACGCCCGGAGAGATGCGATGCACGCACATGCCGCAGCCCAGCTGCCAGCCGGTCCGCACGCCTGTTGCGGCCTGGCCGAGGGCATGGCGCGCGCCTCCGCCTGCATGCCGGGGAACCCATGAGCGCCGCGCCGCGCGCACTCGTGATCGGCGGCTCGCTGGGCGGGCTGCTGGCGGCCAATGCGCTGCGCGCGGTGGGCTGGGAGGTCGAGGTATTCGAACGCTCGGTAGGCGAGCTGAGCAGCCATGGCGGCGGCATCGTGCTGCAGCCGGACGTGCTGGCGGCCTTGCGCTTCGCCCAGCTCGATCCCGAGCGCCTGCCCGGGGTGCAGTCCGGCGAGCGCATCTACCTCGACCGCGGCGACCGCATCCTCCAGCGCGCCCACCAGCCGCAGACCCAGACTTCATGGACCGTGCTGTACCGGACCTTGCGCGCCGGCCTGCCGCCGCAACACCTGCATGCGGACCGGAACTTCCTGCGCTACGAGCAGGCGGAGCAGCGGGTCACGGCGCATTTTTCGGACGGCACCAGCGAGAGCGGCGACCTGCTCGTTGGCGCCGACGGCGCGCGCTCGGCGGTGCGCGCGCAGATGCTGCCCGGCCTGGCGCCGCGCGCGGCCGGCTATGTGGCCTGGCAGGGCATGGTGCCCGAAGCGATGCTGCCGCCCGCCACGCGCGACAAGCTCGACGGCGCATCCGTGTTCCAGCAGGGCGACGGCCACCTCCTGATGGCCTGCCTGGCGCCCGGCGAGCACGGCGCGGTCGAGCCCGGCAAGCGATGCTGGAACTGGACCTGGTACCGCCGGGTGGGGTCGGACGAGACGCTCGACGCGATGTTGACGCCGAAAACCTTGTTCGAGGATGCGCGCCAGCTGGCCGCGCCGTCCTTCCGCGTGCTGATCGACACCACCGAGAGCCCGCTTGCCCAGGCGGTGGTCGACCTGGAAGTGCCGAAGATGCTGGACGGCCGCGTCCTGCTGTGCGGCGACGCCGCCTTCGTGCCGCGCCCGCACACGGCGGGCAGCACCGCCAAGGCCGCCGCCGACGCGCTCACCCTGGCGATGCTCCTGAGCCAGCGCCAGGCGTCGCCTGACGTCGGCCTGGCGCAATGGGAACAGTTGCGCCTGACGGCGGGGCAGGGCATGGTGATGGCGGGCGCCGCGATCGGCGACCGGATCATGGGCATGTCGCGCTACTGAGGGATCCGTTGAAAAGTTGCAGTTCGTCACTTGCACTGTTCACGAGGGCTCCGCTATAATGCGGCCTCCTGCAGCTCACAGCATGAATCGACCGAATCAGGAGAGGTGGCAGAGTGGTCGAATGTACCTGACTCGAAATCAGGCGTACGGGTGACCGTACCGTGGGTTCGAATCCCACCCTCTCCGCCAGTAGTAATAAAAAAGGCTCCCCATGGGAGCCTTTTTTATTGCGTACGCGGAAGGAGTGAGCCACCAATGTGGCTCACGTGTGGGATTCGAAGCCGGGCGCTTGCCAGCGCCCGGGCGGCCTGCGGGATGTAGGCGAATCCCACCCTCTCCGCCAGTAGTAATAAAAAAGGCTCCCCATGGGAGCCTTTTTTATTTTCCGCATCAGGTATCGCGAACCCACCCTACGGTAAGGTATGGGAATGTAGGCGAATCGAGCTTCTGCGCCAGTCATCGTCGCATCCTGTACTAAGCCTTCGGCGCGGCCGTCAGAAAAGCATGCAGCTGCTCGCGCGGCAAGGGCCGGCTGAACAGGTAGCCCTGGAAGGAGTTGCAGCCGCAGCGTCCCAGCAGTTCGCGCTGGGCCGGCGTCTCGACGCCTTCGGCGATCACGCCGATCTGCATCGCCCGTCCCAGCGCGATGATGGCGTCGACGATGGCCAGGTCGCGCCGGTCGCTCAGGAGATTGCGCACGAAGGACTGGTCGATCTTGAGCTGGTCGAGGGGCAGGCGCTTCAGGTAGGCGAGCGAGGAGTAGCCGGTGCCGAAATCGTCGAGCGAGAAGCAGACTCCGTGCTTTCTCAGCTGCCTGATCTTGCCGATCGCGCTCTCGATGTCCTCCAGCAGCATCGATTCGGTCAGCTCGATCTTGAGGCGCTGCGGCGCCGCGCCAGACTCGGCCAGCACCGCCAGCACGCCGGCCACGAAGCCCGGCTGGCGGAACTGCAGCGCGCTGACGTTGACCGCGACATGGACGGCCTCGGTCGCCGGGTCGGACGCCATCCGCACCAGCTGCGCGCAGGCTTCCTCGAGCACCCAGCGTCCTAGCGGCAGGATCAGGCCGGTGTCCTCGGCCAGGGGAATGAATTCCGCCGGCGACACCATGCCGCGGTGAGGATTCTGCCAGCGCACCAGGGCCTCGACGCCGGTGACCGTCCCCTCGCTGTCGAGCTGGGGCTGGTAGTGGAGCAGGAACTCGCCCCGTTGCAGGCCATGGCGCAATTCCGCCTCCAGCCCGGCGCGCGCCAGCGCCGCCGCCTGGATCTTCGGATCGAAGAAGCGGACGGTGTTGCGGCCCGCCGCCTTGGCCTGGTACATCGCCAGGTCGGCGCGCTTGAGCAGTTCGGTGGTGGTCGAGGCCACGTCGCCGAACAGGGTCACGCCGATGCTCGGCGTGATGTGGCGCTCGTGGCCGTCGAGGTTGAAGGAGCTGCTCAGGGCATCGAGTATGCGGCGCGCGACCTCGCTGGCGTGCGGCGCGGCCGCCTCGTTGCAGGCGCCGATGTCTTCGAGGATGATGACGAATTCGTCGCCACCGAGCCGGGCCACCGTGTCGCGCGCGGCGACGCTGGCCACCAGGCGCTTGGCGACCAGGTCGAGCAGAAGGTCGCCGTTGTCGTGGCCGATCGTGTCGTTGATCACCTTGAAGTTGTCGAGGTCCAGCAGCAGCACCGCGCCCATGCGCGCGACCCGCGTGTGCAGGGTCACGGCGTGCGCCAGGCGGTCCATGAGCAGCTGCCGGTTCGGCAGGCGCGTCAGGGTATCGTAGAAGGCCAGCCTGCCGATCTCCTCGTAGGCCAGCTTCATGTCGTGGATGTCGGTGGTGGTGCCGTACCACCTGACGATGTTGCCTTTGCCGTCGCGGATGGGCATGCCCTTGGCCAGGTGCCAGCGGTAGCTGTGGTCGGCGCGGCGCAGGCGGTACTCGGCCGAGAATACCTCGCCCGTGCGGACCGAGTCCATCCAGGTGGCGATGGTGCGGTCGACGTCGTCCGGGTGCAGCAGCTCGATCCATTGCTGGCCGATGCGGCTGATGTCGGGAATGCCGGCGTAGTCGAGGATAGCCTGGTTGGCGAAGTCGATCAAGCCTTCCGGGTTGGCCGACCAGACGATGTAGGGCATGGAATCGGCCAGCTGGCGGAAGCGCTCGTGCTGAGGCTCGGCGGCGTCGCGCCGGTATCGGTCCAGCTCGAGCTGGGCCATGACCGCCTGCGCCAGCGTACGTAATCCATCGAGCTGGTCTAGCGTAGGCGCGCGGCGCACCCGGTCCATCACGGCCAGCGCGCCAAGGACGAAGCCGTCTGGCGTGACGAGCGGCGCGGCGGCATAGAAGCGCCATCCGTCCGCCTCGGCGCCGGCCGGCGACGGCCCGCCCAGATCCGGAAGCACGAGCGCGTCGCGGTCCGCCAGGACCTGCGCGCACAGCGAATCGGCGCGCGCCACCTCCCGGCTGGCCAGGCCCACCAGCGCCTTGCGCCACTCGCGCTTTGTGTCGAGGAAACAGATCGCCGCCATGGAGGTGCCGAACAGCGCCGCGGCCAGCCTCGCCAGCCGGTCGAAGCATTCCTCGGGACCGGTATCGAGAATGTCGTAGCTGTGCAGCGCGCCCAGGCGGCCTGCTTCGTTCGGATCGTCAAGTGACATGGTCGGCCGATGAAGTTGACGGATGCACCCTGGCGGGCGCACTTCATTCTAGCCAATCCATCCACCGGGCCTTGCATGATTGCCCTCGAGTAATAACTCCTCAATGCCACTTGACGGGCATCAGCATCTTCGAGCGGCACCAGCGCGCCACCATGTGGCCGATCATGCGCGGCAGGCCCACATGCGACATCACGTAGCGCTCGTAGGTCATGCGGTACATGAGGCTGGCGATGGCCCCGCGCACCCGCAGGTTGCGCTTGCCGACCGCGCGCAGCAGGATCCCGACGGTGCCCGAACGTCCCAGGGTCACCAGGGTGCCGTAGTCGCGGTAGGCGAAGCGCGGCGGCGTGGCGCCAGGGCGCCGGGTCAGCAGCCCGGCCAGGAAGGCCGACTGCTGGCGCGCCGCCTGGGCCGTCGGCGGAATCATCTGGCTGCGGTCCGGCTGCACCAGCGAACTGCAGTCGCCCATCGCGTACACGCGCGGGTCGTCCACGGTCTGCAGCTGTTCGTTCACCAGGATCTGCCCGTTGCGGTTGGCGCCCAGGGCCGGCGCGATGGCAAGCTGGGGCCCGCGCACGCCGGCCGCCCACACGGTGAGCGCCGCCGGGAACACCCGGCCGTCCTCGGTGCGCACTTCGCGCGGGCCCACTTCCGAGACCGCGGCGCCGGTGCAGATCTCGATCCCCAGTCCCCTGAGCTTGCGCACCGCCAGCGCCGAGACCGCGGGGTCCAGGCCAGGGAGCAGGCGCTGGCCGCGCTCGAGCAGGCGGATGCGCACCTGGCGCGAGGCGCCCAGCCCGCTCAGCCGGTATTTCACCAGGGTGTCGACCGTGTGGCGCAGGTCGGCCGCCAGTTCGATGCCGGTCGGGCCGGCGCCGACGATCACGATGTCGACCAGCGGCGCACTGGTATCGCGCAAGCCGGCTTCATGGAAGGCGTCGCGCCGCGCCCCGGTGGCGGCGCAGGCATTCAGGAAGCGCTGGCGGAAGGCCTCGGCCTGGCCCACGCTGTCCAGGGAAAGGCAGTGCTGCCGGGCGCCCGGCACGCCGAAGAAGTCGGTGACCGAGCCGAAGGACAGCACCAGCCGGTCGTAGTGCACCGTGGCGGTCGCTGCGTCCTCGCGCGGGCGGCGCAGCCGCACCTCCAGGCTGCGGGTGGCGCGGTCGATGCCGACGATCTCGCCGCATACGAACTCGAAGCCGCTTTCCAGCGCCTGGCGGGCGTAGTCGATGTGGTAGTGCGCGGGGTCGATCAGGCCGGCCGCCACCGAGTGCAGCAGCGGCTTCCAGAAATGGGTAGGGGCGCTGTCGACCAGGATGACGCGGCGCACCGCGCCGCGTGTCCGGCCAAGACGCGTGGCCAGGTCGAGCCCCGCCACCCCGCCGCCTGCAATCACGACTGTTTCCATACTGTCCTCCTTGAAATGAAAGAATGCTTGCCGATGCTAGGCGCGGATGCGCAGGCGCTCGCGGCGCGCGGCCTGCAGGGCCGGCTGCGAGGCGGCGACCACCAGCGCTTCGTCCGGCGCCAGCTCGAGCGCGCGCAGCACTACCGAATAGGGCGCCTTGTGGCCGCGCGCGGCGTAGTTCGCGCCCGTCAGCACGACGGAAAAGATATGGTGGGCGGTGTCGCCGAAACGCTCGCGCAGGCGCAGGCCGGCCTCGTGGTGCGGCAGCTCGGTAACCAGGGCGCAGTGCCGTCCCTGGTGGATCGCTTCGTCGAGGAGCTTGCCGGCTTCCAGTGGCGCCGCGTTTTCCGTGGCGAAGGCCGACAGGTCGAAGATGATCGCTTGTGCTGGCATGTGTTTCCCCTTTCCGGACAGTGAAGTGGTATTGACGGTTTCACTATACGGCCGCACAAGTTAAAATAAAAATCAGAAATTCCAGAAAACCGATAAGGAAACGCTTATATGTATCCGGCCAGTTTCAAGCAGCTCCAGGCCCTGGTCCAGGTGGCGCGCCACCAGAGCGTGTCGCGCGCCGCCGAAGCCATGCACGTGACCCAGCCGGCCGTGTCGCTGCACCTGAAACTGCTGGAGGAAGCCGCCGGCACGCCGCTCACGCGCAAGCAGGGACGCAACATCCAGATGACCTCGGCGGGGGAGCTGCTGGTCGGGTATGCGGAGCGCATCCTGAAGCTGTGGGAAGAAGCGGGCGACGAGATCGCGGCCTTCAAGGGCGTCACCAGCGGTACGCTGCGTATCGGGGCGGTGATGACGGCGGAGCACCTGCTGCCGGCGATGCTGGTGCGCTTCACCACCGGCCGCCCGCACGTGCGCATCCGGCTGCAGGTGGGTTCGCGCCCGGAAGTGATCGGGATGCTGAGCCGCGACGAGATCGACCTGGCCATCATGGGGACGCCGCCGCGCGAATTCCCCACCAGCGCCAGCCGCTTCGCGCGCCACCCGATGGCCTTCTATGCGGCTCCTGGCCACCCCTTGCTGAAGGCGCGCGCCATCGCGCTGCCGGAACTGGCCGAGCACAACCTGCTGGTGCGCGAGCGCGGCTCGGGCACGCGCGCGGCGGTGGAGAAGCTGTACCAGGACGCCGGCGCGCCGCTGTCGATCGGGTCTGAGCTGTCGAGCAACGAGGCGATCAAGCAGATGACGGCGGCCGGGCTGGGCGTGGGCTTCCTGTCGGTGCACGCCTGCACGCTGGAGGTGCGCAACAAGCTGTTGCTGGCGCTCGACGTGGCGGGCACGCCGGTATCGGCCGACTGGCACGTGATGCACAAGGCGGGGCACGCGATTCCGACGGTGGCCGCCGCCTTCCACGAGTTCATCGTCGAGCACGGGCAGCAGGTCATCCACGACGAACTGGAAAGGGAGCGGCGGCCAGGCGGCGCCAGGCGCCGCGCGACAGGCCTCAGTGCAAAGGCCTGACCCAGATATTCCGGAAGCTCACCGGGTCGCCATGGTCCTGCAGCCTGATCGGGGCCGGGCCATGCTTGCGGTAGCCCGGCGCGCCGATGTACATGGTCTCGCCCCGCAAGGCCACGTGGTGCTGGACCAGCACGCCGTTGTGCAGGGCCGTGACGTAGGCGGGCGACGCCAGCGCGCCGTCGGCCTTGAAGCGCGGCGCGGTCCAGATGATGTCGTAGGCCTGCCACTCGCCGCGCCCGGCGCAGGCGTTCACCAGAGGGATGTGCTGCTTGTAGAGGCTGGCCGCCTGGCCGTTGGCGTAGGTCCTGGTGGCCTCGGCGCAGTCCAGCACCTGGATCTCGTAGCCCGTGCCCTTGCCGGTCGAGGCCAGGAACACGCCGCTGTTGCCGCGTTCCTGGCCGCTGCCTTTCAGGGTGCTTGGCGCGCGCCATTCGAGGTGCAGCTGGTAGTCGAGGAAGGGGCGCCGGGTCTGGATATCGCCGCTGCCGGCGCGCACGCTGAAGGCGCCGTCCGCCACCGTCCACGCGGCGGCTTTGTCCGGCGCGTCGGCCGCTACCCACTCGGCCAGGTCCTTGCCGTCGAAGAGCACGATGGCGTCCGAGGGCGCCCGATTGGGCGCGGCCGGCGTCACGCGCCTGGGCTCGGGCTTCCACACTTCGGTATCTTCGGGCTTCGCCTGCGGGGCGGCTTGCGCAGTCCAGGCCAGCACCATCCAGGCCAGCACCATCGGGCCGCGCATGACTGCTGCGCGTTTTCTTGCGTTCATCGTGTCTCCTTTGTGTGGGGCAAACGGCATTCTAGAGGAAGATGCGCCCGGCTTACTTGCGGCGCTGCTCGTCCGCGAAGAAGGCGGAGGGCGTGCTGCCGAAGCTCTTGCGGAACATCGCCGTGAAGGCCGACTGGCTCGCATAGCCGAGCTGCTCGGCCACCTGCCACAGGGGAACGCCGCGCGCGATCAGCGACGCGCCGTGGGCCAGGCGCACCTGCTGGCGCCACTGGCCGAAGCTCATGCCCAGCTCCTTGTCGAACAGGCGCGCCAGGGTGCGTTCGGAGGCGCCGCTGGCCTGGGCCCACTGGGCCAGGGTCTGGGTGTCGTCGGGCGCGGCGATCAGGGCCGCGCACAAGGCCTTCAGGCGCTTGTCGCGCGGCAGGGGCACGCGGATCGGGCGCGAGGGCGCGCGCGCCAGTTCGTCCAGGATCAGCTCTCCCAGCAGGGCGGCGCGGTGAGGGGGCGGCGGATCGCCTCCCGCGATCAGGGCCGCGATCAGCTCGCGCAGCAAACTGCTCACTTCGACCACGCGGCAGGATTCGCCGGGGAAGGGATCGCGCGAGGCATGCACGCGCAAGGGGCTCAGGCGCGCCGCTTCCAGCATCGTCACCTCGTGCTCGACCTGGGGCGCGATCCAGATTGCACGCTGGGGCGGCACGATCCAGCTGCTGCCTTCCGCACTCACCCGCATCATGCCGTTGGCGGCATAGGTCAGCTGTCCCCAGTCGTGGCTGTGGGCGCCGACGTTGGCGTCGGCAGGCAGGTCGCGCGCCGACAGGCCGACCGGGCATTCCGGCGTCGGCCCGGGGCCGGGTGTGGGCGGATAGCTTTTCATGACAGTAATTCGACAAATCTTGACGCTCTATCTTAAATCGGACGGACCGCTTTTGCTTACACTGGCCTTTTCAGCAAAGGATAGTCATGAGCTCAGACGACAACACCGTCCGCCAGGACGCCCGCGTGATCGGCCTCGTGGGCCTGGCGCACGGCATCTCCCACTTTTACCACCTGATCGTGGCGGCCCTGATCCCCTGGCTCAAGCCCGCTTTCAACCTGAGCTACACGGAACTCGGCCTCCTGATGACGGTGTTCTTCGTCGTCTCGGGCGTGGGGCAGGCGATGGCCGGATTCGTGGTCGACCGGGTCGGCGCCCGTGCAGTGCTGTTTTCCGGCGTGGCCATGCTGGGCGTCTCCGCCCTGGTGCTGTCCGGCGCCGGGAGCTATCCGGGCCTGGTGCTGGGAGCCTTGCTGGCGGGTCTCGGCAATGCCGTGTTCCACCCGGCCGACTACACCTTGCTGAACCAGCGCGTTTCGCGCGCCCGGCTGGCGCACGGCTTTTCCGTGCACGGCATTAGCGGCAACATCGGCTGGGCGGCGTCGCCCATCTTCCTGACTTCGATCGCCGCCACCCAAGGATGGCGCGCCGCGCTGCTGTGGGCGGCCGTGCTGCCGGCCTGTGTACTCGCGGCGCTGGTGCTGAACCGGCACGCGCTGCGTCCCGACCCGATTGCGCCCAAGGGCAAGACGCAGGCCGGCCAGGACGGCACGCTGGACTTCCTCAGGCTGCGTTCGGTGTGGATGTGCTTCGGATTCTTCCTGCTGACGGCGGTGGCGCTGGGCGGCATCCAGAGCTTCGCCTCGATCAGCCTCGAGAGCCTGTACAGTATTTCGCGCGAGCTGGCCACCAGTTCCTATACGGCCTACATGCTGGCCTCGGCGGTGGGCATGCTGGCCGGCGGCTTCCTCGGCGCGGGCGCCAGGCACCATGACCGCACCGTGGCGCTGGCCTTCGCCGCCGCGGCCGCGCTGGCCCTGGTGCTGGCGGCGGGCGCCGGGCCGTCCTGGATGGCGCTGCCGCTGATGGGCCTGATCGGCCTGTGCTCGGGCGTGGCCGGTCCCTCGCGCGACCTGATGATCCGCGCCGCCGCCCCCAAGGGCGCCACCGGCCGCGTCTACGGCGTGGTGTATTCCGGCCTGGACAGCGGCCTGGCGATCGGCCCGCTGCTGTTCGGCCTGGTGATGGATGCCGGGCGTCCGGGCTGGGTGTTCGCGGGAGTGGCCCTGTTCCAGGCGCTGGCGATCGCCACCGCGGTCGGCGTCGGCGGCAGCACCCGGGCGCGCCAGCTGGCGCCGGCCTGAGGGAATAGCAAGTTCGCGGCGCATGCGCTATCCTGTCGCCCCACGTTGATTTTCAGACCAGGACGACAAGATGGCGGGTGCGCCCGACAAGACCAGGCTACCGCCGCTGCCGGCGGATTCGGACGCCGCCCGGCAGGCCCGCGCGCAGCGCGATGCCCAGGTGCGCGGCGTCAGCTCGATCGAGGCGATGCGCCAGGCGATCAAGGAGGCTGCAAGCAAGCTACCCTCGATCGAGGCACTGCCGCGCCTGAAAGCGCCGACGGCGGCCGTTTTCCGGGAGCAGGCCGCGCGCGGCCTGCCTTTCCTCATCGACGGCGTCGCCGGGCGCTGGCCCCTGTGCGCCATGACGCCCCAGACCCTGCGCGAGCGCTTCGCCGCGCTGCCGGTGCGCGCCCGTGTCGGCGACTACGTCAATACGGCCTTCGCGCCCGACCGCGCGATGCAAGACATGTCGATGCTGGCGTACCTGGACCTGGCGGCGCAGGGAACGGAAGGACTGCCGCCCTACCTGGGCAACCTGGAACTGCGCGAACTGAACCGCTTCTGCCACTGGCCGGCTTATTTCACTAAACCTGGCCCGCCGCGCTTCTGGATGGGGCCGGCGGGAACGGTGACGCCGCTGCACGCCGACTACGACGACAACCTGTTCGCCCAGGTATGGGGATCGAAGCGGATCTTCCTGGCGCCGCCCCACCACGACGAGTTCCTGTATCCGCGCGAGGCCAACGCGCTGCTGTTCGGCTCCCCGTTCGACCCGGAAGCGCCGGATTTCGACCGCTTTCCGCTGGCGCGCCAGGCGGCGCTGGTCGAACTGGTGGTGCGGCCGGGCGACATGCTGTACGTGCCGGCCGGCTGGTATCACCAGGTGCGTTCGCTGAGCTTTTCGCTGTCGTCCAACCGCTGGTCGCGGGCGCTGCCGCTGGCCCTGGGCGATGGAGAATCGCTGAGGCCGTAAGCCTCAGGCCACGCGCGGCTGGGACTCGGCCGTGTCGGCCGCCTCGCGCCGGGTGACGTGGACGATCGAGATGTCGAAGTGGTAGGACATGGCCGTGACCGCGCCCATGGCGTCGCCCGAGCAGATCTTGTCGACCACGGCTTCGTGGGCGTCGATCACGCGCGCCAGTTCCGCCTCGCTGCGGCGGTCGTCGAAGTGGATGCGCGAGGACGCCTCGACCGGGGTGCGCAGGGCGGCCAGCAGGATGCTGTTGAGCGGATTGCCGCTGGCCTCCGCGATCACGGTGTGGATCGCGGTGTCGCAGGCGACCCGGCGCGCATGGTCCGAGCCGGCCGAGCGCATCTGCGCCACCAGTTCGCGCAGCTGCTGGCGTTGTTCCGGCGTGGCGTAGCGCGCCGCCAGCTGGGCGGTCTGCAGCTCGATGGCGCGGCGGGTCTCGATCACGTGGGCCACGCTCACCTGGGCGGTGGTGAGCGCGTAATCGAACACCTGGGCCAGCACGTGCGGGTCGATCGCCTTCAGGCGCGGCTTGCGCCCGCCCTCGATCTCGAGAATGCCCAGCGCGGCCAGGGTGCGGTAGGCCTCGCGCACGCTGCCGCGGCTGACCTTCAGCTCGAGGCCGATCTGGACTTCGCTCGGCACCGTGTCGCCCGGGCGCAGCTGTTCGCGGTTGACGAGCGCAAGCAGGTGGCGCGCCACCTGCGCGGAGAGAGTCGGGCGTTCGAGCGAGGGAAGGGGGGCGATCTGGTTCATCGAAGCAGCCTAGCTTTTCTGTCCACCGCTGTCAAACGGTCGGGCCGGGCGTGGGGTAGACGCGCGCGATCCGTTTGCCCAGCAGCCAGAAGAACAGGCCGGTGAACAGGTTGATCAGGGCCACCAGGGTCATCGACATGCGCAGGCCGTCGACATTCGCCCCGGTGTTGAGCGCATCGCTCAGCATGCCCACGATCAGCGGCCCCATGCCCTGGCCGATTACCACCCCGACCACGCCGATGATGGCGACCGCGGTGGCGCGCGCCTGCGGCGTCACCAGGTCCTGGACGGTGCCGAATACCGGGCCGGCCAGGGTACCGGCCACGAGGAAGGTCAGGAACAGCAGGGCCATCGCGACCAGCGGATTCGGCACGTAGAAGCTGGCGATGAAGGGGAGCAGCACGCCCCAGCTGACCCGGGCCGAGTAGCGCGCGCCCCAGGTGCGCGATCCCTTGCCGAATTTCACCGTGAGCTGGCCGCCGATCAGGGCTCCGATGCCGCTGGCCAGGCCGATGCACAGGCCCAGGCCCAGGCCGATGGCCATCGGGCTCATGGCGAAGGCTCGCTCGAAGTAGCTGGGAAGCCAGGCGGCGACGGCGCCGGCCAGGCCGACGAAGGCGAAGGCGAACACCAGCATGAAGAAGCAGCGCAGGTCGCCCAGCTGGGTCCAGATGCTGGCGCCCAGGCTGGACGGCGGCGGCTGGTCCACGCGCAGCGGTTCGCGCACCGTAAAGTGGAAGACCAGGGCCATCACCATGCCCAGCACGCCCAGGATGATGAAGCCCATGCGCCAGCCCACGGTCTGCACCAGGATGCCGCCGCCGAGCATCCCGCCCAGCATGCCCAGGTAGACGCCGCAGAAGTGGGCGCCGTAGGCGCGGCCGCGCAGCTCGCGCGGGTAGTAGTCGCCCAGCATCGAGTGGCTGGCCGGCACGCAGCCCGCCTCGCCCACGCCGACGCCGATGCGCGCCGCCAGCAGCAGGGCGAAGCTGGTCGCCATGCCCGACAGGCCGGTCATCAGGGTCCAGGCCACGAAGCTGAGGAAGATGATGCGTTTGCGGTTGCCGCGGTCGGCCATGCGCGCCAGCGGGATCGAGACGATCCCGCCCAGCAGCGCGAAGGCCAGGCCGGTCATCAGGCCGAGCTGGGTGTCGCTCAGCAGGAATTCCTTCTTGATCGGCTCCATGAACATGGAGATGACCACTTTGTCGACCGAGCACATGAAGCCGACCACGGCCAGCGCCACCAGCACATAGGTGCGGTAGGCGTCGCTGAACTGTTTCGGCGCCACGGCGGCCGTCGATGCGCTGACCGGCATGGCGCCGGCATCCAGGGTTCCGTTATTCATGCCGCCACCTCTTTATCCAGTTGCTTGAAACCCAGCGGCGTCCAGGCCGCCGGTGCCGATTCCATGAAGCGCCGCAGCTCGTCCGCCCACAGCGCCGCGTCGGCGCCGGAAGCGAAGTGCCCCTTGTCGCTGTCGAGTTCCACGTAGGACCAGCGGTCCGTGCCCGGCTGCCGGGCGACGGTCCGGGCCAGCGTGGGCGAGAACACCGCGTCGCTGCGCGACAGCACGTACAGCACCGGGGCGCGGATTGCCTCCAGGCGTCCGCGCAGGTCGAAGCCCTCGGCCGCTTCCATCAGCGCCACCAGCGAAATCGGGTCGAAGCCGAGCGCCCACTCGCGCGCCAGGCGCGCCACTTCGCGGGCGCGCTCGGCGGGGTCGGGCAGGCGCGGCGCCAGCTCGGCGTCGACGCCGTAGCGGGTCAGGGTCTCGATGCGCATCGCGGTCAGCCGCTCGGCCAGCGCCTGGCTGTCGCCGGCCTGGTAGACGGGCCAGGCCGGGTCGGCGCTGAAGCCTTCCAGCAAGGCGCGGGCGGCGCCGGGCGGGTTCGGATGCCAGGGTGCGCCGACCGCCGCGACCACGCGTTCCACGAAGTCCGGGTAGCTGAGCGCCCACTGGAAGGACTGGTAGGCGCCGAACGAAGGACCGGCCACCGCCGCCAGGCGCCTGACACCGAGGGCGGTGAGCAGCTGCTTCTGCAGGCCGACGATGTCTTCCAGCGCCAAGGCGGGGAAGGCGGCGCCGTAGGGGCGGCCGCTGGCCGGATCGATGCTGCCCGGGCCGGTCGAGCCGTAGGACGAGCCGGTCATGTTGGGGCAGACCACGAAATAGCGGTCCGTGTCGATCGGCTTGCCCGGTCCCACCAATTCGCTCCACGAGCCTTCGGCCACGTTGGCGTCGGGGTCGAGCATGGCGGGGCCGGTGGTGTAGCCGTGCAGGACCAGCACCGCGTTGGCGCCGTCCGCGTCCAGCCGCCCCATGCTGCGGAAGGCGATGGTCGGGGCGGCCAGCACGGCCCCGCTGGCCAGGCGGTAGTCCGGGCCGGTGTGATAGTGCAGGATGCTGTGGTTGCCCATGGCGGTCTCTCAGAAGCGGTAGCTCAGGTCGGCGCCAATGGTGCGCGGCGCGATGACGCTGGCGCCGAAGGGGCTGCCGGCCGGGCTCAGGCTCTGCGACTTCAGGAAGGTGACGCCGTCGCTGTTGCCCAGGTTCTTGGCGTAGAAGGCCAGGCGCCAGTTGCCGTTCTCGATGCCGCCGTTCAGGTTGACGGTGGTGTAGGCGTCCACGTCCTTGGCGGCGCGCTGGCTGAAGTCGGAGCGGCGCTCGCCGGTGTAGTTGATGGTGCCGCCCGCGTAGGCGCTCCATCCCTTGGTGAGCGGCCAGCGGTAGTTGGCGCCCAGCGAGCCGCTCAGCTTGGGCACGAAGGGCAGGCGGTCGCCATCCAGGCCGCCGGCGGCCGGTGCATCCTCGCTCAGCTTGGCGTCGGTGTAGCCGGCGGAGGCGCGCAGCGCCAGGCCGGCAAGCGGGAAGTAGGAGATCGCCAGTTCCGCGCCGCGGCTGGTGGCGGCGCCGCCGTTGACGATGAAGTTGAAGCCGGCCGCGCTGGTCTGGATCTGGATGTCCTTCCAGTTGGTGCTGAACAGGGCCGCCTCGATCGAGACGCGGCCGCCGTCGATCACCGACTTGTAGCCGACTTCGTAGCTGGTCAGGGTGTCGGGCTGGAAGGTCTGCGGCGCCGGCGCGGCATCGGTCGGCGGCACCGCGTTCGGGCCGCCCGGGCGGAAGCCGGTGGCCACGCGGCCGTACAGGGCGTCGGTGGCGGACGGCTTGTAGCGCGCGCTGGCCAGGTAGGTGGTCTTGTTTTCCTTCGAACCGGAATTGATCAGGACCGGGGTGGGGCCGACCAGCAGGCCGCGGTAGTCCTGGGAGTAGACCTGCTCGTCCTTGCCGTGGCGGATGCCGGCCATCAGGTCGAATGCGGGGCTGAGGGCGTAGGTCGCGTTGGCGAACAGCGAGTATTCCTTGTAGCTGGTGTCGATCGAGGCCTTGACGATGGACGGCAGCGGGTAGTCCTGGCCGGTGGTGGTCGAGAACGGGCGGAAGCCGGGGATGCGGTTGGTGTTGTCTTCCTTGGTGTAGTACAGGCCGCCCTCGTATTCGAGCTTGTCGTCCAGGGCCTGGGAACGCAGGCGCAGTTCCTGCGACACGCGGCGGGTGCTGGTGCCCTGGGCGTACTGGATGCCCAGGTCCGGCAGGCCGAAGGCGGCGCCCAGCGCCACCCCGTAGCCGAAGCTGCCGTCCAGGCCCTGCGAGGCGTCGACGTCCTGCACCGTGGTCGAGGACACCAGTTCGAAGGCGCCCAGCTGGCCGTTGAGGGTGATGTTGGCGACGTCCAGGCTGGCCGAGGACAGCTCGTCGGCGAAGCGCTTCTGGGTCAGTTCGCCGTACAGCGGGCGCAGCGAGACCGGGTCGACGTCCACCAGGCTGTTGCCCTTCGACTTCACCTTCTGGGTCAGCGCGAAGGCGCTCAGCTTCCATTCGGGGTTGATAATCCAGTTGAAGGCCACGCGGCCGCCCTCGACCTTGGCTTCGTTCACGTCCTCGCGGCCATCCGTACGGTCGATGTAGCCGGCGTCCGTGCGGCTGAAGCCCGAAACCCGCAGCGCCATGCTGCGCTCGCCGATCGGCACGTTGAGCGAGAAGCGGCCGGTCTTGCCATTGCCGCCGTCCTTGACCGTGTTGCCGCCCAGGGTGACGCTGCCGCGCAGCTTGCGGAAATCCGGGGCCGAGGTGACGTAGCGCACCAGGCCGCCCATGGCGCCGGCGCCGTACAAGGTGCCCTGCGGACCCTTGAGGATCTCGACCCGCTGCAGGTCGGCCGGATCGATGTCGGGCGTGACCGCGCTGCCGGCCGCGTAGGCGTTGACCGAGCCGATCGGCGCTTCGTCGATGTAGAAGGCCGTGGTCGATGCCGACTGGTTGACGCCGGTGGTGATGCCGCGCAGGGTCACCTGGGTGAAGCCCTGGCGGAAGGAGGACAGGGACATGCCCGGCACCTGGGCCACGTAGTCTTCGAGGCGGATCTTGCCGTCCTTGGTGAGCTGGTCGGTGTTGACCGAGGTGACCGAGGCCGGCACGTCGATGGCCGCCTGCTCGCGCTTCTGCGCGGTGACGATCACCTTGTCGATGCCGCTCTCGTTGATCGCCGGGTTGGCCGTGGCGGCGGCTTCCTGCGCGTGAATGGGCAAGGCGGCGAAGGCGCAGAGGAGCGATACCGCCGTGGCGGTGGCGGTGCGGGCGAAGCGCGGTGCGTGGTGCATGATGTCTCCAGTTTTTTGGATTTATGTTTTATTGGTGCTGCGGTGATGCGGGCGGCGGCTAGCCGAAGATCTTGCCGGGGTTGAGGATCGAATGGGGGTCCCAGGCGGCCTTGATCGAGCGCATCAGGTCGACGACCTCGGCGCCGTATTCGAGCAGCAGCTTGGATTTCTTGCCCATGCCGATGCCGTGCTCGCCGGTGCAGGTGCCGCCGGCCGCCAGTGCGCGGTCGACCATGGCCGCGTAGACGCGCTCCACGGCGGCGTGTTCGTCCGGCCGGTCCGGCATCGGCATGAACAGCACGTGGAAGTTGCCGTCGCCGACGTGGCCGAGGATCGGGGCCACCAGGCCTTCCGCGTCGATCATGGCGCGCGCCTCGGCCACGCTGTCGGCCAGGGCCGACATGGGCACGCAGATATCGGCCACCACGCTGACGCAGCCGGGACGCAGGGCCAGGGCGGCGAAATAGGCGAGGTGGCGCGCATGCCACAGGCGCGAACGGTCTTCGGGGCGGGTCGCCCATTCGAAATTGGTGCCGCCGTGGCCGGCCGCGACTTCCTGCGCCAGCTCGGCCTGTTCCTTGACCGCCAGCGGGGTGCCGTGGAATTCCAGGAACAGGGTCGGCGATTCGGGCAGGCCCAGGTTGGAATGCAGGTTGCAGGCGCGGACCTGGTGCTCGTCCAGGAATTCGATGCGCGCGAAGGGCACGCCCGACATCGACAGTTCGGTGACCGCATCGACCGCCGCCGCCAGGGTCGGGAAGGCGCAGCTGGCGGCCGCCACTTCCGCCGGCAGCGGATGCAGGCGCAGGGTGATTTCGGTGATCACGCCCAGGGTGCCTTCGGAGCCGGTGAGCAGGTGCACCAGGTCGTAGCCGGCCGAGGACTTGCGCGCCCGGGTGCCCAGCTTGACCAGGCGGCCATCGGCCAGCGCCACTTCCAGGCACTGCACGTTGTGCGCCATGGAGCCGTAGCGCAGGGTGGTAGTGCCGGAGGCGCGGGTCGAGACCATGCCGCCGATGGTGGCGTTGGCGCCCGGGTCGACCGGGAAGAACAGGCCGGTGCCTTTCAGGTAGCCGTTCAGGGCTTCGCGCGTGATGCCCGGCTGGACCACGCAGTCGCTGTCCTCGGGGTTGACGGCGACCACCGCATCCATGCGCGACATGTCGATGCACACGCCGCCGTAGGGGGCGCTGACGTGGCCCTCGAGCGAGCTGCCGGCGCCGAAGGCGATGACCGGCACGCGGTGATGGTTGCACAGGGCCAGGATGGCGCTGACCTCGTGCTTATCGAGTGGCCAGACCACGACGTCAGGAGGCAGGCTGGTAGCCAGGCCTTCGCCGCGTGCATGCTGCTCGCGCACGGCCTGGGCCACGCTGACCCGGTCGCCGTAGCGTTCGCGCAGGGGGGCGATTACGGCGTCGACCGGGCCGAAATGCGTCAGAGGGTGTCTCGTGCTCATTCTCCGTCCTTGTTGGAACTGTTTGTTGTGCAGCCGAGAATACGCTTGCCCCGTCAACCTGTCAAACATGTTTGATATGTGACGCCGGGGATACACCCGTCCTGGGTCGAATATGCCATAGCTTTCCCTAGACCTGTATGATATGTTTTCTAAATACAAAAAAATAGGAGACAGCATGCAGACCGACCAAGCCGCCGTAATCCTGGTCCACGGCGCCACCCTCAACGGCCGTTCCTGGGACCCGGTGCGGCGCCTGATCGACCCACGCCTGCGCGTGCTGGCGCCGGACCTGCCGGGCCATGGAAAGCGCCGCGGCGAGCCCTATACCCTGCAGGGCGGCATCGATACGGTGGTCGCATGCGCCCGCGAGCTGGGCGACGCGCCCTTCATCCTGGCCGGCGATTCGCTGGGCAGCTACACCTCGCAGGCCGCCGCCGCCGCGCTGCCCCAGGACCGTCTCAAGGGACTGGTGCTGGGCGGCGCCAGCCACGAATTCATTGGCCGGCCGGTGCTGCCCTACGCGGCCAAGGCCATGATGTTCAAGGTGCTGCTGGGCTTATTCGGCGAAGACAAGCTGGTCGAGCGCAGGATGCCGGCGGCGCTGCGCGAATGCGGGATGGCGGAAGAGGATGTGGCGGCGACCATGGCGGCCGGGGTGAGCCTGAAGGTCTTTCCCCAGGCGGTGGCGGCCTTGCGCGGATTTGACTTCCGTGCGCGGCTGGCGGCGATCCAGCAGCCGACCATGTTCATCAACGGCGACGCCGATACGAATCACGTGCGCGGCGAGGCGCATTACGTCGCCGCCGCGCGCCAGGCCAGCGTGCACCGCTTCCCCGACTGCGACCACGGCGTCAGCCTGCGCCGCAGCCCGCAATACGCGGCGCTGCTGAACGAATTCGCTGGCCGCGTCCTCGCCTGAGGACGCGGCGCTAACTTCACCTGGTGCCGGTAGGCCGCAATGCCTGCGGCTCGGCCGCCAGGAGCTCGGCGCGCTTGCGCCAGTAGGCCTCCATCGCCTCCTGCTTGACCGGCCCGAAGCCGCGGATTTCCTGCGGCAGGGCGGCGATCTCGCGCGCCCAGTCCAGGCGCTCGCGGTCCAGGTCCGCGCACAAGCCGTCGATGGTGGCCAGGTAGTCGGCCGCCAGGCGGCGCTCCTCGCGCCGCTCGTGGGTGCGGCCGAAAGGATCGAAGCGGCTGCCGCGCAGGAATTTCAGGCGCGCCAGCATGGCGAAGGCGGGCAGGATCCACGGGCCAAACTTGCGTTTCTTCGGCCGCCCGGTGGCCGGGTCGATGCGCGACATCAGGGGCGGGGCCAGCCACAGGGACAGCTTGCCGGTGCTGGAGAACTGCGTCGCCAGCGCGGCCTTGAACTCGGCGCTGCCGTAGAGGCGCGCCACCTCGTACTCGTCCTTGTAGGCCATCAGGCGGTAGGCGTTGTGCGCCACTGCGCGGCTGAAGTCCTCGCCGGCGCCGGGGATGCGCTGCTCCGCCGCGTGGGCGGTGCACACCAGCGCGCGGTAGCGCTCGGCGTAGGCCTCGTCCTGGTAGGCGGCCAGGTCGGACGCGCGCAGGGCCAGCAGCTCGTCCAGCGTCTGCGGCGCGGGCGCGGGCGGGGCGTTCACCTCGCCCAGCGCGTCCGGCCGCGCCGCGGCGATGCGGCCCCAGGTGAGGGCGCGCAGGTTGAGCGCTACGGCCGCCCCGTTCAGTTCGATGGCCTTCTCGATGGCCGCCAGCGACAGCGGCACCAAGCCTCGTTGCCAGGCATAGCCGAGCATCAGGGTGTGGGCCGTCACGGTATCGCCGAACAGCGACTGGGCCAGCGAGGCGGCGGCCACGGTGTGGAAGCCGGCCCCATTGCAGCGCTGGCGCACGCGGTCGAGCATCAGCTTGGTCGGTTGCGTGGCGTCGCGCTGGCGCACCACGGCCGAGGTCGGGGTTTCGTCGGTGTTGACGATGGCCGCCGTGCGCGCCGGCGACAGGCGCGCCAGGTTGTCGCTGGCGGTGGCCACCACCAGGTCGGCGCCCAGCAGCAGGTCGGCCGCACCGGGACCAACGCGCACCGCGCCGATGCCCTCCGGCGTGCCCGCGATGCGCACCTGGCTGACCACGGCGCCGTTCTTCTGGGCCAGGCCGGTGAAGTCCAGCACGGTCGCGGCCTTGCCTTCCAGGTGGGCGGCGGCGCCGAGCAGGGCGCCCATGGTCAGCACGCCGGTGCCGCCGATGCCGGTCACCACCACGTTGAAGCTGTCCGCCAGCGCCGGCACGGCGGGCTGCGGCAGGCCGGCCGCCAGCTCCGCTTCCAGGGTGCGCAGGCGGCTGTCGTCCGGCTTGCGCAGGCGCGCGCCTTCGATTTCGACGAAGCTGGGGCAGAAGCCCTTGGCACAGGACAGGTCTTTGTTGCAGGCGCTCTGGTTGATCTTGCGCTTGCGCCCGAAGGCGGTTTCCAGCGGTTCGATCGAGATGCAGTTCGACTGCACCGAGCAGTCGCCGCAGCCTTCGCACACGCGCTCGTTGATGAACATGCGCTTGTCCGGGTCGGGTAGCTGCTTGCGCTTGCGGCGGCGGCGCTTTTCGGCCGCGCAGGTCTGTTCGTAGACGATGGCGCTCACGCCAGGGATCTCGCGCAGTTCGCGCTGGACCGCGTCCAGCAGGCTGCGGTCGTGCACCGTAACGCCGGGCGCCAGGTCTTGCGCGCCGTGCCAGCGCGCCGGGTCTTCCGACACCAGCGCGATGCGGCCCACGCCTTCCGCATGCAGCTGGCGGGTGATGCGGGCCGGATCGATCACGCCCTCGGCGGCCTGGCCGCCGGTCATGGCGACGGCGTCGTTGTACAGGATCTTGTAGGTGATGTTGGTCTTCGCCGCCACCGCCGCGCGGATCGCGAGCAGGCCCGAGTGCTGGTAGGTGCCGTCGCCCAGGTTCTGGAACATGTGCTGCGTGCCGGAGAAGGGCGCCGCGCCCAGCCACTGGGCGCCTTCGCCGCCCATCTGCGAGAAGGTGGTGGTCTTGAGCTCGGGCTGGGCCAGGGCCATCACGTGGCAGCCGATGCCGCCGCCGGTGCGCGAACCTTCCGGCGTGCGGGTCGAGGAGTTGTGCGGGCAGCCGGAGCAGAAATAGGGCGCACGGATCGGGATGACGGCGGCCGGCAGGGCGGCGCGCGGCGCGTCGATGCGCGCCAGGCGCTCGCGCAGCACGGGCAGGGCGGCGCCGAAACGCGCGGCGAGGGCGCGGGCCACGATCAGGGGCGAGAACTCGGAGATTTCCGGCAGGACGGCGCCACCCTTGCCGCTAATGCGGGGCCGCTGGGCCTCATCGAGGTCGTAGAGCGCGTCCTTCAGCTGGGCTTCGACATTGCTGCGCTTTTCCTCGACCACCAGCACTTCCTCGTGGCCGGCGGCGAAGGCGCAGGCGCCCTCGGTTTCCAGCGGCCAGCTCATGGCCACCTTGTAGACCGAGATACCGAGTTCCGCCACGTCCCCGGCGTTCAATCCCAGGTCGGTGAAGGCCTGCATCAGGTCCTGGTGGGCCTTGCCCACGGTGACGATACCGAAGCGGCGAAGCGGCGCGTCGATGACGGCGCGGTCGAGGCGATTCGCGCGGGCCCAGGCGCGGGCGGCTGGCAGGCGTTCCTCGATCAGGCGGCGTTCGAGCTCGGCGCGCTGGCCGGGCCAGGCGATGCGGGGGTCCCAGTTGTAGCCGTGCGTGGGCGCAGCTTCATCAGGCGTGACGAAGGCGGGCGCGTCCGGCAGGTCGAAGGTGGCGGCGGTTTCGACCACTTCCGCGATGGTCTTGAGGCCCACCCACAGGCCGCAGTAGCGCGACAGGGCGATGCCGGCCAGGCCCAGTTCGATGACCTCGCGCACGCTGGCCGGCTGCAGCACCGGCATCGAGGCGGCATGGAAGATGCCGTCGGTCTGGTGCGGGTACATCGAGGATTGGGCTGCATGGTCGTCGCCGGAGACGGCCAGCACGCCGCCCAGCCTGGAGGTGCCCAGCATGTTCGCGGTGCGGAACACGTCGCCGGTGCGGTCCACGCCCGGGCCCTTGCCGTACCAGATGCCGAACACGCCATCGACGCGCGTCGGGCCGTAGGCGCTGTGCATCTGGGCGCCCCACAGCGCGGTCGCGGCCAGGTCTTCGTTCAGGCCGGGCTGGAACACGACGTCGTGGGCTTCCAGGTCCTTGTGCGCCTTCCACAGCTGCTGGTCGTAGGCGCCCAGTGGCGAGCCGCGGTACCCGGAAACCAGGCCGGCCGTCGACAGGCCCTGCGCGCGGTCCAGGCGGCGCTGCAGCATCGGCAGCAGCACCAGGGCCTGGATCCCGGTGAGGAAGACGCGGCCTTGCGCCTGTTGATAAATGCTGGCGCGCGGCGCCTGCCGTGAAAGCTCCATGTCCTGTCTCCATGCTTGTTGTTCGATACCGGAATTCTAGGAGCAAGGGCGGAGCGATTGGGACTGAAAACGACTGGAATGCACGGCCATTTTGGCGTACATTGCTACCCGATTAAATAAGCGTAGGCGAATATGACTAGCGAGATCGAGATCGACAGGATAGACCGCAAGATCCTGCAGCACCTGGCCCAGGATGGGCGCATCGCCTGGAGCGAGCTGGCCGACTTGGTCGGCCTGTCGCTGACGCCCACCCTGCGCCGCGTGCGCCGGCTGGAAGAGGCGGGCTACATCCAGGGCTATGTGGCCAAGCTGGACGAGGCCCGGCTGGTGGGGCGCATGAGCGTGCTGGTGGCGGTCACCCTGAGTTCGCAGTCGGAAGAAGCGCTGGCGCGCTTCGAGGAAGCGATCGCCGCCGCGCCCGAGGTGATGAGCTGCTTCCTGATGACGGGCGACGCGGACTACAGCCTGCGCGTGGTGGTGCCCGACCTCGAAACCTACCACCGCTTCCTGACTCGCACCTTGACCCGGATTCCCGGCGTGGCCCACATCAAGTCCGGCTTCGCGCTGCGCACCGTCTTGAACCGGGCCTCGCCCCTGGCCTAGGAAACGGCCTGCGCCAGCGGCAGGATGCGCAGGTGGGCGGTGCGCACGGCCGCCGTGAGGATGGCGGAGCCGGCCAGGTCGCCCCAGATCGCGGGCTCGGCGCAGAAGGCCGCCACCTGATCCGACGATCCCAGCACGCGTTTCTCGAAACCGGGCTCGAAGGCCGCGTCGCGGTAGTCGGCCTGTACCAGCCCTTCGCGCCAGCGCCACAGGAAGGCCAGGTAGAGGGCGGGCAGCGGCGTCACCGCGTCCAGCGCCAGGCCGCGCGCCATGCGTTCGCGGATGGTGGGCACGATGAATCCGGGCAGCTTGGCCAAGCTGTCGGCCAGCACGCGCTCGACCGTGTCGCGCACGGCGTCGCTGGAGAAACGCGCGATCACGGCGTCGCGGTAGGCTTCCAGGTCGACCGGGCTGGGACGCAGGCAGTCGAACACCGCGTTCGTCACGTAGTCGCGCACCAGGGCGGCGATGCGCGGGTCGCGGATGGCTTCGTGGATCGAGTGGTAGCCGAGCAGGGCGCCGGCCCAGGCGATGCAGCTGTGGCTGGCGTTGAGGATGCGGATCTTGGCTTCCTCGTAGGGCGTCACCGAGGCCACCAGCCGCGCGCCTGCCTGCTCCCAGCATGGGCGGCCGTTGCGGAAATCGTCCTCGATCACCCATTCGATATAGGACTCGCTCATCACGGCCGCCGGATCGTCGCGCCCGGTGGCCGCCAGCACGCGCTGCCTCAGCTCGGGCGTGGCGCGCGGCGTGATGCGGTCGACCATCGCATTCGGGAAGCTGGCGTTCTCCTCCATCCATGCCGCCAGCTCGGCCTCGCCAGCCTGCACCAGGAAGGCCGCCAGTCCCTGGTGCACCCGTTCGCCGTTGTGGCGCAGGTTGTCGCAGCAGAGCAGGGTCAGCGCGCCCGCGCCCGCGCCGGCGCCGCGGCGGGCGCGCAGGATGGCGGCCAGCACGCTGTAGATGGTGGCGCCGGCGCGGCCCCGGCGCGTATCCTCCAGGCTCGCCCGCAGCTCCTGCGAGGACAGGTCGAGTTCACCGCGGGTGTCGAGAAAGTATCCGGCCTCGGTGACGGTGAAGGACACGATGCGCGTGACCGGATCGGCGCCCTGCGTCACCAGCGGCGCCAGGCCGGGAACAAAGGGAACGACGGCGCCGATGGCGCCGATGCGGCGGTAGGCGCGCTCGCCGTCCGGCGTCACCGTCTCCAGCGTGTAGGCGCAACCCTGGGCGCGCAGCGCTTCGCTGACGTCGGCGGGATCGGGGCGGATGTTTCCCGCGACGATGGTCCAGCGCCGGTCGCCCGCATCATGCAGATCTTGCAGGTAGGCGGCCTGGTGGGCGCGGTGAAAGGCGCCCAGGCCAAGGTGGAGGATGCGCAGCGGCGTTGTCGTGTCCATGGTTCCTGTCCGATAGGTCTGTGCAGTTTTACTTGTGAATCAAGGAAATTTCTGCCAATCTTATATCAACCTGTATGACAGGTTAAAACTATTTAGGAGACCAGCCGTGGTAGCAGCCAGAAAATCGGAGTCGACCCGCGCAGCGATCATCGAGCACGCGCTCGGCGTAGCCAGCCATGACGGCCTGGAAGCGCTGACCCTGGGAACGCTCGCGGATTCCATGAAGATGAGCAAGAGCGGCGTGTTCAGCCGCGTCGGCTCGCGTGAAACCCTGCAGTTGGCGGTGCTGGCGAACTACCGCCAGCGCTTCGAGGCGCAGGTGCTGCACCCGGCGCGCATGACGGCGCCCGGCCTGCCGCGCCTGCGCCGCCTGTTCGACATGAGCCTGCTGCAGGTGGAGTCGGGCAAGTCGGCCGGCTGCTTCTACATCAGTTGCGCGGCGGAATACGACGACCGTCCAGGCCCGGTGCGCCACGCGCTGACCAGCAGCGTGACGGCCTGGCGCGACGCCTTCGGCGAAGCGGCCCGGGGCGCGGTGGAACAGGGCCAACTGGACGCGGCGACCGACCCGGAGCAGCTGGTCTTCGAGATCTACGCCTTGCTGCTGGCCGCGCAACACGACGCGCGCCTGCTGGAACAAACCGGCGCCGCGACCCGCGCGCGCGCCGGCTTCGAGCGCCTGCTGGCGCGCTGCGGCGCCCACACCGAGAGGAGAAGCAGCCATGCATGACGAGGATCCACAGGCGGCCCTGCGCCGCATGCTGCGCGAGCAGATGCCCGGCATTCCGGAGCGCGACATCGGGCGGTTCGCGGCGGCCCTGAGCGTGGCCGAACCCTATGTAGCGCCGCCGGTCCCCGACAGCGTGCCCGCAGGGCGGCTGGAACGCCGTCGCCACCGTTCGCACAGCGTCTATCCGGGCGTGGAACGCGACTACGTCCTGTATGTGCCGCAGCAGTACCGCGAGGGCGCCGAGGCCGGCCTGATGGTGTTCCAGGACGGCGCACGCTATCTCGGCCCGGAGGCGAACAGCGCGCGCGTGCTCGACCAGCTGATCGACGAGGGCGCAATCCCGGTGACGATCGCCCTGTTCGTGGAGCCGGGCGAAACCGGTCCCGGCCTGCCGGTGTACGGCGGCGCGGGCAACCGCAGCATCGAATACGATGCCTCCGGGCCGGATTACGCGCGTTTCCTCCTGGAGGAACTGCTGCCCGAGGCATTAGCGGGCTACCGTGTCAGCGCCGACCCGGCGCGCCGCGCGATCGCGGGACTCAGCTCGGGCGGCCATTGCGCCTTCAACGCCGCCTGGGAGCGCCCCGACGCCTTCGGCAAGGTGCTGAGCCACTGCGGCAGCTTCGTCGACATCCGCGGCGGCCGCACCTGCGCCAGCCGGGTGCGGCGCGAGCCGCCGCGTCCCCTGCGCGTGTTCCTGCAAACCGGGGAGCACGACCTCGACATCCTGTTCGGCGACTGGCTGCTGGCCAACCGCGAGCTGGCCGCGGCGCTGGCCTACCGCGGCATCGAACACCGCCTGGTGGTGGGCGAGGGGAGCCACTCGCTCAAACACGGCGGAGCCATCCTGGCGGAGTCGCTGCGCTGGCTCTGGCGGGAATGAAGCGCTCTTAGTCGACGCTGGCCGCGACCTTGGCCGGCTCGGCCGGCGCAGCCGCGGGTGCAGGCGCCGGCGTCTGGCGCTTGGCCGGCTTGCGGCGGAACTTGAGCCAGATGACCAGGCCGGTGATGAAGAAGGCCAGCGGCGTGAGGCCGGCCACGCTGACCAGGATGCGCCCGGCCAGGCCGACGATCTCGCCGGTGTGCAGCGGAAACATGGTGCTGACCAGCCAGTCGCCGCCGCTTGCGGTGAGCGGATCCAGCACCCGCAGCAGGGCGCCGCTGCCCGCATCGACGCTGACGCGGGTGGCGCCCGAGCCCTGGCGCAGCTCGCCCGGCTGGCGCACCCGCACTTCGAAGGGCTGCTCCGCCTTGGCCGGGATGCTCACGCGCGAGATGCGTCCTTCGGGAAAGCGCGCCTGCGCCGCCGCCATCGCCGCGGCGATGCCGATGCGCGGATCGGCGGCGTCGCTGGCGTTCGTGACTTTCGTGTTCGGCGTCAGCGGCGTTACGGCGCGGATCCCCGGCGTCACCCAGTCCGGCATGTTGAAGTACACACCCGTCAGCGCCAGCACCAGCAGCACCGGCGCCGTATAGAAGCCGGCCGCGCGGTGCAGCTGGAAGCTGAACTTGGGCCAGTTGCCGCCATGGCGCACGGTGATGGCGTTCCAGAAGGCGGACAGGGTCAGCTTGGGCCACCATACCACGATGCCCGTCAGGGTCAGCAGGAACAAGGCCACGCCCTGCACGGCGATCACCAGCTTGCCGGCGTCGCCCGACATCAGGTAGCGGTGCAGGTGGAACAGGGTCGGCATCAGGAGCGGGCGCGACAGGCCGGCCTCGCCCCAGTTGCGCTCGCCCAGCACCTCCAGGCTGGCCGGATCGACCATCACCTGGCGCACCACGGCCTGCTCCCAGCTCGAGGCCGGCTTGGCCGGGCGGTACCAGGCCACAAACACGTCGCCATGCACCTCGGGCAGGAACAGGGTGTCCGGACGGCCGTAGGCCGGGTCTTCGAGAAGGCGCTCCACCACCGCAGCCGCCACGCCCGGCTCGGTGTAGGCCGGCTGGCCGGCCACCTTGCCCGCCGGCGGCGCCACCTGCAGCAGCCCCGGATTGAGCCAGGCGTCGAGCTCGTGCCGCCAGCTGAGCAGGGAGCCGGTCAGCCCCTGCAGGACGAGGATGGCGCCGAAGACCAGGCCGGCCCACAGGTGGACGGTACGGATGAGATTTTTCATACCCGCCATGATAAACGCAAATGAGAACGATTCCTACCTTGCTTAAATACATGAGAATCATTATCATTTGCGTCTCGTATTTCTTTTAAGAAAAGCAGGAAGACAGAATGAGTTCGATGAAGCCGGTTTCTCTTGCGGTGGCCGCCGCGTGCGCCCTGATGGCGATGCCTGTCGCACTGGCCCAGCAGGTCCAGCAGCCCCAAGAGGAGGACATGGCCTCGGTCGTGGTCACCGCCACCCGTACCGCCAAGGCCGTGGACAAGATCCCCGGCGCCGTGGCCGTGATCACCCAGCAGGAACTGGCGACCCAGTACCTGATCGCCGACGATCCCTCGCAGGCGCTGTCGACCTATGTGCCGGGCTACGCGCCCAGCCGCCAGAAGATGACCTCGACCGGCGAATCGCTGCGCGGCCGCCAGCCGCTGATCCTGTTCGACGGCATCCCGCAATCGAACCCGCTGCGCGCCGGCATGCGCGAGGGTTATTTTGCCGACAGCGCCATCATCGAGCGCATCGAAGTCATCAACGGCGCCTCGGCCATGCAGGGCATGGGCGCGACCGGCGGCATCATCAACTACATCACCAAGACCCCGCGCAAGGAGGGCACGACCTACAGCGTCAACACCCGCTTCGCCACCCAGTTCCGTTCGGACAACCTGGACTGGAAGACCGGCCTGACGGTGAACCATAAATCTGACGCCTTCGACCTGCTGGGCTACGCCAGCGTGCAGCGGCGCGGCATGGGCTACGACGGCCAGGGCCGCCGCCTGGGCATCGACAACGTGCAGGGCGACACCCTGGATTCGCACGGCAACGACCTGTTCCTCAAGATCGGCAAGCGCTTCGGCGCCCAGCGCCTGCAGCTCTCGCTCAACCGCTTCGACATGAGCGGCGACGGCGACTACCGCAACGATCCGGGCGTGGTGGCGGAAGGCATCCCGACCAGCTCGATCCCGGGCACGCCGGAGGGCATGAGCCCGCGCAACCGCGTGCGCAGCGCCAGCCTCGACTACCGCCATGCGGAGCTCGCCGGCGGTTCGCTGTCCGCCCAGGTGTTCAAGCACGACTTCGAATCGCTGTATGGCGCCACCAACACCTCGACCTTCCAGGACGTCAGCATCGCGCCGCGCGGCGCCTTGTACGACCAGTCCGAAGTGGTGGCCGACAAGATCGGCTCGCGCATCACTTACGTGCGCCCGGATACCCTGGTCGAAGGCCTGGAGCTGACCGCGGGCCTGGACTGGCTGAAGGACCACACCCAGCAGCGCCTGGCGGGCACCAACCGCGTGTGGGTGCCGGAACTGAAGTTCCGCTCGCTGGCGCCTTTCGCGCAGCTCGAATACGAGATCGGCGACGTCACCGTGCGCGGCGGCGTGCGCCACGAGGACGCCAAGCTCGAGGTCGACACCTATACCACCCTGGCCGCCTACGGCAGCCGGCGGGTAGAAGGCGGCGCGGCCGAGTTCTCGAAGTCGGTCAAGAACCTGGGCGCGGTGTGGCGTTTCATGCCGCAGTGGTCGGCCTTCGCCGCGGTGTCGGAAGGCTTCGGCCTGCCGGACGCGGGCCTGGTGCTGCGCGGCGTGAACGTGCCGAACCAGTCGGTCGCCAACCTGATCAGCCTGCAGCCCATCGTCACCCGCAACAAGGAAGTCGGCATCAACTGGCGCGGCGCGAACGGCCAGTTCGGCATCTCGCGCTACGATTCGCGTTCCAAGCTGGGCAGCGTGATCCGCATCACCTCGGCCGGCATCGGCCTGGTCGAGCGCGTGCCGACCACGGTCAAGGGCTGGGAAGCCAATGCGGAGTGGAAGCCCGTGAAAGGGCTGTCGCTGTTCGGCACCTATGCCACCACCGACGGCAAGACCGCGGCCACCCAGGGCGCGCCGCTCGACCTCGACCTGGGCGCCCGCTCGCAGGGGCCGAACAAGGCGGTGCTGGGCGGTAACTGGAGCTTCCTGCCGAAGGCCCAGCTGCGCCTGCAGGCCACCCACCTGCGCGACCGCGACATCAACATTGGCCGCCGTGTGGGCACCAGCAACCTGGAAGAGCATTTCAAGGGCTATACCCTGGTGGACGCCGCGACCACCTTCGACACCCGCTACGGCAAGGTGGGTGTGAGCATCGAGAACCTGTTCGACAAGCAGTACGTCGGCTACTACTCGCAGTCGGCTGCGGCGCTGGATGCGGCGGGCACCTATGCGGGGCGTGGGCGGACGCTGGCGGTGAGCTGGACGCAGGATTTCTGATCATCTTCGGCTGCACCAATACAGGGCGCGGCTATCTTGCGGCCAACGATCACGCGTGGACGGGGGACCCGTCCACCCTACGGGTTATCGTTGGCTGCTCATCGTAGGGTGGACGGCTTTGCCGTCCACGCGTTCGACCAGCACCCGCCGGCCCGTGCGCGAAAACGAAGCCGCCAACCCTACCGTTTGACCGCGTGCAGCCACACCGCCGCGATCCGCTCCACCTCCTCATACCCGGGCTCTCCCAACTGCCCCCCAAAGATGTCCGGATCGAGCTCCTCGTAGCTCCAGGTGCCGCAGGCCTGTTCGAGCAGCGGCCGCACGCTCTCCAGGAAGTGGTCGTCCGGCCCGCTGATCGCCACCCCCGTATACAGCATCAGGCTGCCGCCCGGCCGCAGCCGCTCCAGGCCTTCCTCGACGATCCGGCGCGAGATTTCCGCGCCGCGCTCGCCGCCGCCATGGCGGTAGGGCCGCTCGTCCTCGTCCAGGATGTAGGGCGGGTTCGAGACGATCAGGTCGAAGTCTCCCTGCAGTCCCGCATACAGGTCGCTGTGGCAGGCCTGGAAGTTGTCCAGCCCCGCCAGGCGGGCGTTGACGGTGGCCAGGTCCAGCGCCTTGATGTTGATGTCGGTCCCAAGCACCTCGGCATGCGGGTAGCGCTGCGCGATCGCGATCGCCGCCGGGGCGCCGCCGCAGCCGATTTCCACCGCCCGCGTCGGCCCCGACCCCAGCCAGCCGAAGGCGCGCTCCATGGTGCCGACGAAGCGGTAGGTATCGGGCCCGAAGAACACCGCATCGTCCTCGCTGGTGGGATAGGCCGAGTGGTAGAGTAGGAGATTGCCCAGGGTCGACAGGCGCAAACCCGAGCGCAGCAGGCTGCCTTCCTCCTTCACGATCCCCGCTTCGCGCATCAGCGCCAGCATGCGCGGCGGCAGCAGGCCGGGCTCGAAGGGGCGGCTCCAGCCGAAGATGCCGCGCAGGTCGAGCGCGCGTTCGTTGCCGGGGCGGCCATTGATGCGCCGGTGGGTGGAGGGCGTCACGGTCATGAAACGGTAGCCTGCCTGGCGCAGACTGTGGCCCAGGGTGAGCAGGGCGGCGGCTTGGGATGGGTTCATGCCGGAGAGTCTCGCCTGCCCGCCGCCGGGCTACCGTGCGCTGCCCAACGCAAGCGTGCACGGCCCCCGGGGAATTTTGCGTCACTATGTGAATGTTCGAACAGTCCGCGTACCGGCCGGTGCCCATACTGGGGCGCACAGCCGTTCACACCAGCAGGAGAGAAAAATGGCTACCAAGGAACGGGACAGCAATCCGCGCGGCCGCATCGCCCGCGAAATCGAGCGCGAGCGCCATGAGCGCCACCTGCACGACGAGGCGCGCGCGGGTCTGGCGCCGGCGGACGACCTCCGCACCAAGGATGCGCGCGAGCGTCCCGATACGAGCAACCTGAAGCGGCACGGGGGCGGCTAGCCGCGCCGCAGGCGAGGAGAACGCAATGAAATGGGAAGGCGACCGGCAGAGTGACAACGTGGAGGACCGCCGCGGCGGCGGCGGGGGCGGATTCGGCGGATTCGGCGGCAAGACCGTCGGCATCGGCACCCTGGTGATCGCCCTGATCGGCGGCGCCATCTTCGGGGTCGACCCCGGCACCATCCTGGCCCTGCTGGGCGGCGGCAGCCCGGCGCCGGTCCAGCAGCAAACCCAGACCGTGCCCGCGAACGACCGCGAAACCCAGTTCGTCCGCACCACCCTGGCCTACACCGAAGACGTCTGGGCGGCGCTGTTCCGCGAGCAGGGCGCCCAGTACACCCCGCCGCGCCTGGTGTTGTTCGAAGGCGCCACTCCCACCGCCTGCGGCACCGGCCAGAGCGCCACCGGCCCCTTCTATTGCCCACCGGACCAGAAGGTGTATATCGACCTCAGCTTCTTCCGCCTGATGCAGCAGCGCTTCAAGGTCTCCGGCGAGTTTCCGCAAGCGTATGTGATCGCGCACGAGGTCGGCCACCACGTGCAGAACCTGCTCGGCTTGTCCGACAAGGTGCATTCCGCCCAGCAGCGGGTGTCCGAGAGCGAGGGCAATGCGCTGTCGGTGCGCCTGGAGCTGCAGGCCGACTGCTTCGCCGGGGTCTGGGCCAACCGCACCGACCAGCGCGAGCAGATCCTGGAACAGGGCGACGTCGAAGCGGCGCTGGCCGCCGCCTCGGCCATCGGCGACGATGCGCTGCAGAAGCAGTCGCGCGGCGTGGTGGTGCCGGACTCCTTCACCCACGGCAGCTCGGCCCAGCGCGTGCGCTGGTTCCGCCGCGGCCTGGACAGCGGCCAGGTCGAGTCCTGCAATACCTTCGAGGCGCGCGAGCTGTAGGATTTGACGCCGATATTTCCGCATGTGAACGCATTGGCGTGTAAAAGCGGAAAAAATCGGCGAAATCAGCAGTTCGTTTCCGTGCGCGTATCGCCTTGCTTGGCATTTTGACATAACGTGTTATCACATCAGTCCGCCCTCCGGGGCGGACTTTGTCAAACCATTGAGGAGGAGGACTTATGCTGGCAATGAACTACCGCGGGCCCTACCGCGTCCGCGCCGACCACAAGCCCGAACCGGTCATCGAGCACCCGGGCGACGCCATCGTGCGCGTCACCCGCACCTGCATCTGCGGTTCGGACCTGCACCTGTACCATGGCATGGTGCCCGACACCCGGGTCGGCCATACCTTCGGCCATGAATTCATCGGCGTGGTACAGGAAGTCGGCTCCGGCGTGCAGAACCTGAAGGTGGGCGACAAGGTGCTGGTGCCCTTCAACCTGTTCTGCGGGTCCTGCTTCTTCTGCCAGCACGAACTCTACGGCAATTGCCACAACACGAATGCGCAGGCCACGGCGGTGGGCGCCATCTACGGCTATTCGCACACGGCGGGCGGCTACGACGGCGGCCAGGCCGAGCTGGTGCGGGTGCCGATGGCCGACGTCGGGCCGCTGGTGATCCCGCACGACATCGACGACGACGACGCCGTGCTGCTCACCGACGCCGTGCCGACCGGCTACCAGGCGGCCGAGATGGGCGACATCCAGCAGGGCGACACCGTAGTCGTGTTCGGCGCCGGGCCGGTCGGCATCTTCGCCGCCAAGTCGGCCTGGCTGATGGGCGCCGGGCGCGTGATCGTGGTCGACGAGGTCGAGTACCGGCTCGAGTTCGTCAAGCGCTACGCCCAGTGCGAAGTGGTGAACTTCCGCGAAGTGGACGACATGGCCCTGCACATCAAGAAGATGACCGACTGGATGGGCGCCGACGTCTGCATCGACGCGGTCGGCGGCGACGCGGCCGGCAGCATCGCCCAGACTCTCACCGGGCGCCTGATGAAGATGCAGGCCGGCGCGGCCACCGTGCTGCACTGGTGCATCAACTCGGTGCGCAAGGGCGGCAACGTCTCGATCGTCGGCGTCTACGGCCCGACCTTCAACGCGGTACCGATCGGCAATGCCCTGAACAAGGGCTTGACCCTGCGCATGAACCAGGCCAGCGTCAAGCGCCACCTGCCGCGCCTGATCGAGCACATCCGCGCGGGCCGCCTGAACCCGAAGGAAATCATCACCCACCGGGTGCCGCTGGAGGAGGTTGCCGAGGCCTACCACATCTTCTCGAGCAAGCTCGACAACTGCATCAAGACCGTCCTGATTCCGCCCAACGCCGACCAGGTGCGCGCGGTGTCGGCCAGCGCATTGCATTGAGGAGGGAATATGGAAACACGCCACGAGTTGACCGCACACCAGCACGCCCACGACGGGCACACACACCATGAGCACGGGCACGGCCATGTGCATGCGCACCCGCAGCAGGGCCACATCGTGCCGCGCCGTCCCTCGCCCGAGGAGCTAACGCACATCCAGGGCTGGGGCGCCGACCTCGACCGCAAGAACCGCCCCGGCGTGCCGATGGAACGCACCCCGCCGCGCTATACCGACGCCAAGGAAGGCGTGCCGGAACAGCAGCCGGAGCGGGTCGAGGTGCTGGTCTCGCCCGAGCGGCCCGGCATCACGCCGCTGTTCGGCACGGTCCAGCCGCCATCCGGCCTGTCGGGCATGATCCGGCGCGCCGCCTTCAAGACCACCGAAAGCGACCTGCGCCACTGGCTGCTCCTGCTGCTGGCGGACCGTGTCAATGTGGTCGAAGGCATCGCCGACGACCTGGCCCATGGCCACGTGCCGAACGTGTTCGCCGAGATGGGCCTGGGCGCCGAGTGGAAGCACAATCCGGCCGGACTGGTGAAGAAGGCGGCCATCGGCGCCGCCGTGGTCGGCGCCGCCTGGTACCTGCTCAACCGCCGCAGCCGCTACCGCTGACGCCGAACAAGCGTCCCTAGCGAAAGCTACGGGAAGGCCGCCCGGCCTTCGTTCACATCCTTTGCCGGCGCGCGAACCGCGCCGGCATTTCTTTTGCGTCCAAGCAAGTTCTCCACAATAAGCTCGTCCACACTGGCCGATGACCCGCGCCGCCCGAGGCCCGGACTGACCTGACCGGATGGAGACGAGATGATGCCGCACACCCCCACAAAACCGATGTCGACCCCGCGCCTGGCAGCGATGCTGGCGTCCGCCGTCCTGCTCGCTCACGGCGCCCTTGCCGCGCCGATGATGAGCCCGCCCCAGAACCTGGACGTGAAGGTGCGCGCCTCCGTCCTGGGGCAGCTGAGCGCCGGGCGCAACGCCCAGGGGCTGGACCAGGACCATTCCTACCGCGTGCTGGGGCAGCACCCCGGCGCCGGGGGCACCCAGGTGGTGCGCGCGGCGCACACCTACAAAGGCTTGCGCATCTTCGGTTCCGATTCGGTGGTGGTGCTGGACCAGAAGCAGCGCGTGGTGACCGAGACCGCCTCGCCGCGCCGCCTGCACCTGGGGCGCGGCGCCGCCAACCGCCTGGGTGCAAAAACCGCCAGCTTCGATACCCGGCCGCGGATCGCCGCCAAGGCCGCGATCGCGGCGGCGCTGGCCCACCTGGTGCCGGGCGCCGCCCACATCGTGGCGCCGCGCGCGGAACTCCTGATCTATCCGGTGATGCGCGACGAGCGCGTGCCCGAGGCCCAGGGCAAGGCGGAAGAGGAACTGAACGCGCTCGACCTGCAGGAAACCGTGGAGCGCTACCAGCTGGCCTGGCTGGTGCGCACCCGCATGCGCCTGGGCGACCAGCCGCTGTACCACGACACCGTGATCAGCGCGCGCGACGGCCAGCTGATCGACCAGTGGAGCATGCTGCAGACGGCGACCGGCGTGGGCAAGAGCCAGTACAACGGCGAAGTCCCGCTCAGCACCACCTTCACGGAGGGCACCTACCGCATGCTCGATCCGGAGCGCGGCAAGGGCGGGACCTTCGGCGCGATGGCGATCACCAACGCCAACAACGGCAGCAGCGCCGGCAAGGTCTACACCAACGACACCAACACCTGGGGCGACGGCAAGCAGTTCGTCGAGGGCGGCAGCACCACCGGCCCGAATGGCCAGACGGCGGCGGTGAACGCCATGTGGGGCCTGATGAACACCTACGATGCGTTCAAGAACGTGCTGGGCTGGCGCTCGCTGGACGGCCACGACACCGCCACCTACATCGCGGCCCACGTCAACCGCGGCTACGACAACGCCTACTACAGCGATACCTGCCGCTGCATGTTCATCGGCGACGGCACCTATTTCACCAGCCTGGGGTCGATCGACGTGATCGGCCACGAGATGGGCCACGGCGTGACGGCGGCGACGTCGAACCTGGTGTATGCGGGCGAGTCGGGCGGCCTGAACGAATCGAGCTCGGACATTTCGGGCGAGGTGGTGGAGGCTTATGCGCGCGCCGGCGGCAAGGGCGATGTCATTCCCGACGAAGGCAACGACTGGATGCTGGGCAAGGAGATCAGCCGCAACGGCACGCCGCTGCGCACCATGATCAAGCCGAGCAAGGATGGCAGCAGCATTGATGCCTGGAGCCCGAGCCTGCGGCGCCTGGACGTGCACTACAGCAGCGGCCCGAACAACCGCATGTTCTACTTCCTGGCGCGCGGCTCGGAAGCCGACAAGGCCAGCGACGCCTACAGCAAGTACCTGGTGAAGCAGCCGGCGGCGATGAGCGGCATCGGCACGGACAAGGCGTTCCGCATCTGGTTCCATGCGAATACCACCAAGTTCACGTCCAGCACCAACTACGCGGACGCGCGCGCCAAGATGCTCCTGTCGGCCGAGGAGCTGTACGGCAAGGGCAGCCGCGAAGCGGTGGCCGTGCAGCGCGCCTACGCGGCGATCAATGTCGGCGCCGACGTGGATGAAAGCGCGGACGAACTGACGGACGAACCGCTCGCCGAGCCGGCGCCGCCAGACGACGCGCTCAGTTCGTCAACAGTGGAAACGGATTGAGCGGCGTGCCTTTCCACCACTGCTTTTCGGGCGTGAGTTCGACCACGGCGAAGTGCAGGTGGGGCGCGTTGGGGTCCGAGTTCCCGGTCACGCCGACATAGCCCAGCACGTCGCCGCGCTTGAGCACCATGCCTTCCTTCAGGCCGTCCGCATAGCGGTCGAGGTGGGCGTAGTAATAGGCGTATTTTTCGCCGGGATCGAACTGGTAGACGGTGAGGCCGCCTGGCTTGCTGGTAAACAGCTTGACGACCTTGCCGTCGCCGGCGGCCACCACCGGCGTGCCCTTGGCGGCCATGATGTCCAGCGCCTCATGGTGGCGCTGGTTGCCGCGCGGCTGGTCGAAGGTGTCGGTCAGGTCGGCCGTCTTCACGCCCTGCACCGGCACCAGCAGCTTGGCCGGGATGGCGGAGGATGCGCCCGGCGTGGCGTTGGCCGCCGACAGGGCGCCGGACGAAGGACGCATCGGCAGCTCGGTCTCGGCCAGGTCCGTCTGGACCACCGAGCCTCCCTGGCTGTCGGGGCCAGGGGCCGGCGCTGTCCCGGGCGCCTGCACGGGCGCCTGTGCGGGCGCCGGGGCGGGCGGCGGCGGGGCGGCCGCCACCACCGGCGCCGGTTCATCCGGCACTTCGTTCAGGAACACGAACAGCACCCCGGCGCCGACCAGCGCGCCGGCCAGGAAGGTCATCAGCCATTTCATCACGTCCTCCGTTGGGTCAGTCCTGCAATACCACCTCGGTACCCGCCGCCACCAGGTTCGCCACTTCGGCGGCGCTCCAGTTGGTCAGGCGGATGCATCCATGCGATTCGGTCTTGCCCACGTGGGCCGGGACCGGGGTGCCGTGGATGCCGTAGTGGGGCTTGGACAAGTCGATCCAGGCCACGCCGACCGGGTTGTTCGGCCCGGCCGCGATCTTGGCCTTCTTGTCGCCCGGCTCGGCATCCCAGAACAGCTTCGGGTTGTAGTGATACACCGGGTTCGGGTGCACGCCTTCGATCTTCCAGGTGCCGATCGGCAGCGGGTCGTACTCGCTGCCGGTCGAGGCCGGATACTGGGCCAGCAGCTGGCCGCCGGCGTCGTACAGCTGCAGCACCTTGGGGCCGTCCTTGACGACCACCTTGGCCGCTTTCGGCAGCGGAGATTTGCCGACGATGTTCGGCACCAGGATCTGCTCGCCCGCGCTGGCCAGGCTCTTGCCCGGGTTGAGGCGCTCGATCAGCTTCGGGCTGGCGTGGAATTTCTCGCCCAGGCCTTCCGCCGCGCTGGCGTAGCCGAGGGCCGGCAGCGAGGCCTTGGCCATCATGTCTTCCGGTACCGGGCGGAAGGGGCCGGCGACGTCGGCCTCGACCAGGGTGTAGGTGAGCAGGGTGGGGCTGTTGTCGGCGTTGAGCGCGTTCCAGGTCGCTTCGTCGAGCTTGCCGGTGACCGGCAGCTTGCGCGCCGCCTGGAAGCTGTTCAGGGCCTGGCGCATGTTGGAACCGTAGGCGCCGTCGATCTCGCCCGGCGAGAAGTGGGCGCGGTCGAGCAGCACCTGGGCGCGCAGCAGGCGCTCGAACTGGGCTTGCTTGGCGTTGGCCGGGGCCTGTGCTTGCGGCGCCAGGGCGGTGCCTTGCAGGGCCGGCGCGGCCAGGGTGGCCTGGGCCGGTGCGTTCGGCGTGGCCGGGGCCGGCGTGGCAGGTTGCGCCGGCGCCGCGGCTTGCGCGGCCGGCGCCTGTGCGCCGTCGCGGGCAGCCGAAGCCGCAAAGGGAAGGGCGCCCAGCAGGGCGGCGATGATCAGGGGAGCGGTATGCTTGTTTTTCATAATGGATTCCTGCCTCTTGCTTTCTGGAGATTCCAGCGTAGAGGGGCGCCCCGTCCGAGTCTGTGCGACAACGAACTCAGCATGCTGGCGGGCAGGGCGCTACAATCGGCGCCCATGTCCTCCACCATCCATACCATCAGCCTGCAGCCAAGCGGAGAAACGTTTCCCGCGGACGAGGCGACCACCCTGCTGCGCGCGGCCGAGGCGGCCGGCCTGGAGCTGCCCAGTTCCTGCCGCAACGGCACTTGCCGCACCTGCATCTGCCGCCTGCTCAGCGGGCAGGCGGTGCACCTGATCGAATGGCCGGGGCTGTCGGCCGATGAAAAGCGCGAAGGCTATATCCTGCCCTGCGTGGCGGCGGCGCGCGGCGACCTGGTGCTCGAGGCCCCGCTGGCGCGTAGAAGGGCGCCGGTCTTCACGGAGTGAGGCCGAGCGCGTTCTCGATCACGCGCAGCACCTGCGGCCAGGCGGGCGAGGTGGCGGCCACTTCGTCGTAGTGGCTGGCCTCAGGCAGGATCACGGCCTCGGCGCGGTCGCCGGCGTCTCGCGCGCGGGCCGCGTATTCCTGCGCCACGCGTGGCGGCGAAATGGTGTCTAGCGCGCCCGTGACCAGCCAGGTGCGGCTGCCGTTCGGCAGCAGCTCGGCCGCATTGGTGTCTGTGAATACGTCCGGCCGGCCGGGACCCGGTTCGCCGGCCAGCTGGGCGGTGCCGCGGCCGCAGCTGGACTGGATCAGGGCGGCTTCGCGGCGCAGGTCGGCCAGGCCGCCCAGGCTCACGATGTTCGGCACCGGGAGTGGGTCGGCGCGGTACAGCGGACTGCCTTGCGGGATGCGGGCGCGCCCGGCGATCCACTGCACCAGCTGGCCGCCGGCCGAGTGGCCGACCGCGACGATGCGCTGCAGGTCCAGCGGCCGGGTGGCCGCCTGCGCGCGCAAGGCCTCGAGGGCGGCATGCATGTCCTGGTACATGCCGGGATAGCCGCCGCCCGGCTCGTCGACGCGCCGGTATTCCACGTTCCAGACCGCGATGCCGCGCGCCGCCAGCGCGCCCGCCATGTTGCGCAGCTGGGTGATGCCGCCGAACTTGCTGGTCCAGCAGCCGCCATGCACCAGCACCGCGACCGGCCAGGGCGCCTTGCCGGCGCCGTCCGGCGGCAGGAATAGCTCGGCGTACTGCGAGGGCGCCGGTCCGTAGGCGACGCGGGCGCTAGGCGCGGGGCCGTTCAGCGCCAGGTAGTCGGCCAGCTTCATGGGGGCGGCGGCCTGGGCGTGCAGGCCGGCGGCAAGCAGGGACATCGGGAGCAGGCGAAGAAGGGACATGGGTGCGTGAAAGGGTGCGGATGGTCGGAACGCCACTATAGCCGAGCCGCATGGTGGGCGCACGATTGAGCGGCCCGCCGAGCGACCCGCTGGACGCATCCATGCTAGGCTGCGCACGACACCCACGTTTTTGATCAGGAGGCAGACGATGAGCAATTCGAAATCCACCGGACAGCAGAACGAGCAGTCGGCGAACAAGTCCAAGGAGCAGGAGGACAAGGAACGCGCCGGCGTGAGCGACAAGAGCAGCCACGACCACATGTCGCGCGAACGCGCCAGCACCGACAAGGGCGCAGGCGGCGGCGCCAAGCAGAAGCAGAACCACTAGGTTGGCAGGGGAGCGCCACGCTCCCTCGCGGCGGGCGCCCGCCCGCCACCGCGGCACACCGCGAGGCGGATACCCGCCTTCCACGCATCGTGCGCCGCGCCGCACCGGCGGCGCATGACTTTCTAGGAGAGGCCCACCATGAACATGCTCACGGCGCAGGACCCTCTGCGCGATTTCACCGCCATCGAGGCGCACATCACACCGGAACCCGATACCCCCACCGATCCGAAACAGCCGCCGCCCCAGCCGCCGGTGCCGGACGACGTACCCGATCCGGTCAACGCGCCGGTCGAAGAGCCGCGCCTGCCCGAACCGCCGATCCGGGCAAGCTGAATCAAGCTGTCACGCGCCGGAAGCCTGGCGGTTGCCGGGCTCCCCCTGCGGGCTGCCGGCGCCCGTGTCCTTCCCCTTTCCAGTGTCGTCCTTGCCGGCTTCGTCCTGCTGCCTGCTGCCTTCGTCCGCTTGCCGGTTCGAGGGCGGCAGCGGCGGTATCTCGCGGATCATCTCCTCGGTTTCATGCTGGCCAGGGGACTTTTCGCCGCTGCCGATGTCGGCTTCGTCGAAGATCCCGCGCCGGCTGTTGGGCGGGTCCGCCTTGGTCGGATCGTTCATGCTGTGCTCCGGTAAAGTTGTCAATGTCGTATGATCCTAGCAGGCCCCCATGGGGTCCGGCGCGCGCTAGGACCGGCCGGCGGTGTTGCTTTTCTGGCGTCGCGGTCTTTGGTGTGTTCGCTGTCACATGGCCGTCATGACGGGTTTTCTATAATCAGAGCCATAACACGCCACCGCAGGAGGAGATGATGGGTTCCACTTTGTACAACAAGATCTACCTGGGCCGCGGGGCCATCGAAACGCGCCGCATGCAGCTCGCCATGGCCCTGGGCCTGGCCGCCAGCGTCGGTCTGGGATGGATGGCCCTGCGTTCGCTGCGCTAGTTTTCGCCTCGCCGTTTGCGCGGCCTGGCGCGACACGAAGGTTGCCGCCGGCCGCCGCCGGGGTTACCATGTCGCGCCCTGGTTAAATGAAAGCGGTAATGAAGAACGAAAAGCTGACGACGGACGAATACGACGCGCTCGAACTGGTGCGCCGCGGCGCCAAGAATGACACGTCGACGGCCTGCGTGGGACGCAATGCCAAGCGTCTCTCGGGCCTGAAGATGATCGAATACAGCCGCGACGGCCGCATCGCGCTGACGAAGAAGGGACAGGAGGTGCTGTTCCTGCGCCGCTGCGTGATCGCGCTGCGCGCGCTGGCGGAGAATCCGGGGGCGGAGGTCGACCACGAGGTGCTGCAGTTCCTGCAGCTGAAATCGCACGTCGCCGGACAGGAAGGCGGCGGCTATGCGCTGACCGAGAAGGGGCAGGAGTCGCTGGCGGACATCGCCCAGCAGGAAAAGAAACGCTAAAGGCAGGAAGCCCGGCGCGCAAGGCCGCCGGGTCATATCATGCCCCCGCTTAGTTCGCGCGGCGGCGGTGCGGGTAGACCAGCACGCGGACGGCCACTTCGGCCGGCACATTCATCGTCGCCAGGAATTCGGCGGCGCGCTGCAGGCCCAGCGTTGGCACCGACGCGATCGCCTGGTTGATCAGGTCGCGCGTGCGGATATCGGTGCGCTGCCTGCGCTGTGCGGCTTCGGCCGCGGCGGGCAACTCACGCGTTTCGTTCATCATCGTATTCTCCGGACTCGGGATTGCAAAAGAGACACGGGTATTGTATCGCCAATGATGTCGTATTGGCCATAAAAAGTTATCCCGAGTTAATTATTTTTTCCGTGGGAATTTTCTAGGGTGGACGGGGCTCCCGTCCACGCGTCCAACCGGCCATCGCGTTGGCGCATCACCGTCGCTTGAACGCGTGGACGGTAGAGCCGTCCACCCTGCGGGTTGCGGATGTAGGGTCGGGGGGGGGGGGGGGGGGGGGGGGGGGGGGGGGGGGGGGGGGGGGGGGGGGGGG
>NZ_JAGPWC010000025.1 GCF_018119405.1 Massilia sp. ST3
CCCCCCCCCCCCGGGGGGGGGGGGCCCCCCCCCACCCTACAGCCGGCGTTACCGATGATTCCGATTACGCCGGCAGCTTCTCGCCGCCATTCGCTTCCAGCGCGGCCTGCTGCTTCTTGTGGCGCAGCGAGCTCCACAGCGAAGCCAGGATGAAGGCCACACCCACCAGGCCGGTCACCAGCTCGGGCACGTGGAACTTCATGGAGGCCAGCATGATCACGGCCAGGATACCGATCGCATAGTGCGCGCCGTGCTCCAGGTACACGAATTCGTCGAGCGTGCCCTTCTTCACCAGGAAGACGGTCATCGAACGCACGAACATCGCGCCGATCGCCAGGCCCAGCATGATGATCACGACGTCGGTGGTGATCGCGAAGGCGCCGATCACGCCGTCGAAGCTGAACGATGCGTCCAGCACTTCGAGGTACAGGAAGCCGCCGATACCGCCGCGCTTGACCATGTCGCCCATTTCGCCGCCGCCCTCTTCGCCCTTCTCGAGCAGGCTGGAGATCATGTCCACGCCGACGTAGACCAGGATGCCCCACAGGCCGGCGATCAGGACCACCATCTTCTGGGCCTCGTCGACATAGGTCATGCTGAACATCAGGGTGGCCAGCGAGATCATCACCGCGATCGACGACACCTTGCCCAGCGCGCCCAGCTTGCGCTCGAAGTGGCCCAGCCAGTGGACTTCCTTCTCGTCATCCAGCAGGAAGTTCAGGAACACCAGCAGCAGGAACATGCCGCCGAAGGCCGCCACTTCCGCGTGGTGGTTGGTCAGGTGCGACGAGAACGCCTTCGGATCCGACAGCGCCAGGTTCCACACGTCCATCATGCCCAGGTCGGCCGCCACGGCGACGATGACCAGCGGGAACACTAGGCGCATGCCGAACACGGCGATGATCATGCCCAGGCCCAGGAACAGCTTGAGCCAGAATTCGTCCCAGCCCTTGAGCACGGAGGCGTTGACCACGGCGTTGTCGAAGGACAGCGAGACCTCCATGATCGACAGGATGGCCGCGATACCGATCGCGGTCATCGCACCGGCCAGGCCGCTATGTTCGTAGCCCCACCAGCCGGCGAGCGCCAGGCAGATGAAGGTCACGATGAATGACCCTGTGAAGTGCTTCATTGTTGTTTCTCCCCTTGATGAATACATCGTTTTAAAAATCGAATAGGCGCAGTGTAGTTCTTTGCAATATCATGAAAAAGCGAAGATAATCGAAGAATTACTTCCGAAAAACAGAAGACATGAAAAACAGCCCTCCGAACTTCCGCCACCTGCATTATTTCTGGGTGGTCGCCAAGGAAGGCAGCATCACGCGCGCGGCCGAGCGCCTTGGCCTGGCGATCCAGACCGTCAGCACCCAGCTGGCCCTGCTCGAGCAATCTTTCGGCAAAGCCTTGTTCACCCAGCAGGGCCGGCGCCTGGTCCTGACCGAAGCGGGCCGCATGGTGCTGAACTATGCCGACCAGATCTTCCTGCTGGGCGAGCAGATGCAGGAAGCGCTGGACGAATCCGGCAGTTCGCGCGTGCGCCTGACGGTGGGCATTTCCGATTCCCTGCCCAAGTTCACCGCCTACCGCCTGCTCGAAGTGACCACCCAGCTCGACAAACCCGTCAGGCTGGTCTGCTACGAAGACCAGTATGAGGCGCTTCTGGGCGACCTGGCGCTCCACAAGCTCGACGTGGTGCTGACCGACCGCGCAGTGCCCACCGGCACGACCTTGCGCGTGTTCAGCCACCTGCTGTACGAGAGCGAGATGTTCGTGGTGGGCGCCCCGGCGCTGGCCCAGGCCTACCAGCAGGATTTCCCGCGCTCCCTGCACGGCGCGCCCTTCCTGCTGCCGACCCGCGATACCGCCCTGCGCGGCAAGATCGACGCCTGGTTCGAGCGCCACGGCATCCATCCCGACGTGGCCGGCGAGTTCGAGGACAACGCCCTGCTCAACACCTTCGGCCGGCGCGGCCTGGGCCTGTTCTTCACGCCGGCGGCGCCGCTGCCCGAGATCGAGCTCCAGCTGGGCGCCGCCCTGGTCGGCCGCGTGCCCGAGGTGCGCGAGCACTTCTACGCGATCTCGAACGAACGCAAGATCAAGCACCCGGCGGTGGAGGCGATCCTGAACGCGGTGCACGGCGGCGCACTTGCCGACGCCTAGTTGGCTGCGGGACGGTACAATGGTGACGGCTTTGCCTTTTGTTAACTAACCACGTTTATGCAAAACTTTCTATTTGTCGTTCTCGCGCTCTTCCTGGTGGCGCTGAACGGCTTCTTCGTGGCGGCCGAATTCGGCATCGTCACGTTGCGCAAGACCCGGGTGCGGGCCATCGCCAAGACGGCGGGGCTGCGCGGCCGCATCCTGGCCAAGGTGCACGGCCAGCTCGACGCCTACCTGTCGGCCTGCCAGCTGGGCATCACCCTGGCCTCGCTGGGCCTGGGCTGGGTCGGCGAACCGGCCTTCGCCAGCCTGCTCGAACCCCTGTTCGCCCTGGCCGGGGTGACCTCGCCGGAAGTGATCCACGGCGTGTCCTTCATCGTCGCCTTCTCGGTGATCTCCTTCCTGCACATCGTAGTGGGCGAGCTGGCGCCGAAGACGCTGGCGATCCGCGTGCCCGAGGCGGTGGCGCTGTGGTGCGCGCTGCCGCTGTACGCCTTCTACTGGGCCATGTACCCGGCAATCTGGCTGCTCAACGCCAGCGCCAACATGGTGCTGCGCCTGGCCGGCCTGGCCGGCGCCGGCAGCCACGACACGCATTATTCGACCGACGAGCTCAAGCTCATCCTGCGCACCAACACCAGCACCACGACGGGAGAAAGCTCGGGCGCGAAATTCACCGACGACGAACGCAACATCCTGGCGCAGTCGCTCGACTTCAGCCAGCTGGCCGTGTCCGACCTGATGCGCCCGATTAACGAGGTGAGCGCGCTGTACGCCAGCCGCGGCCTGGAGCAGAACCTGGAGACGGTGCGCCGCAACCGCTTCTCGCGCTATCCCTATTTCGACCAGGACGGCGAGGAGGTGCTGGGCGTGATCCACCTGAAGGACCTGTTCTTCGCCCTGCAGGCGGGCCGCCAGATCACCGACCTGACCCAGTTCCTGCGCCCGGTGGAGACGATCTCGGCGCGCACCCCGGCCCAGGACATCTTCCGGCGCTTCCGCAGCGGCGCGCCGCACTTCGCCCTGATCGGCGAAAAGGGCAAGCGCCCGGTCGGCTTCATCACGCTCGACAACCTGCTGGGGGCGATGGTGGGCGAGATCCGCGACGAATTCCGCCTCAACGAGAACGACTGGCTCAAGCAGGCCGACGGCACCTACATCGGCAAGGCCAGCCTGCCGATCTTCTCGCTCGAGCGCGTGCTGGGCATCGACATCGACAACGAGGAGATGGGCCTGGACGATGTCGAATCGGTCGGCGGCCTGCTGATGGCCAAGCTGGGCGACATCCCCAAGCAGGGACAGCGCATCGAGTTCCCGCGCTTCGACGTGGTGGTCAAGAAGATGAACGGCCCGCGCATCCTGCTGGTCAAGGTGTTCCCGCGGCTCACGCGCGGCGACGGCGATGACGACCAGGATTGAGGCGCGGATGAGGATGCGGGCATGAGCGTCGAACGGCGCAACAATGTGCGGGTCGAAGGCAGCGGCGACATCACCATGGTGTTCGCGCACGGCTTCGGCTGCGACCAGGGCATGTGGCGCTTCCTGGCGCCGCACTTCGCGCGGCGCTGCCGCACGGTACTGTTCGACCTGACCGGCAGCGGCCAGTCCGACCACGCGGCCTACGACCGTGACAAGTACGCCAGCCTGCACGGCCATGCCGACGACCTGCTCGAGATCGTGGACGAATTCGCGGACGGGCCGGTGGTCTTCGTCGGCCACTCGGTGAGCGCGATGATCGGCATGCTGGCCACCATCAAGGCGCCGGAACGCTTCGCGGCCCAGGTCATGGTCGGCCCCTCGGCCTGCTACCTGAACGACGGCTTTTACATGGGCGGCTTCAGCCGGCCCGACCTGGAGGAGCTGCTGGCCAAGATGGAAGCCAGCTACCTGGAGTGGTCGGCCGCGATGGCGCCCCTGATCATGGGCGCGCCCAACCAGCCGGCCCTGGGCCAGGAACTGACCGACAGCTTCTGCCGCAGCCGGCCCGACATCGCGCGCCACTTCGCGCGCGTGACTTTCCTGTCCGACCACCGCGAGGACGCGCCGCGGTCCACCACGCCGGCCCTGATCCTGCAATGCAGCGACGACCTGATCGCGCCGCGCACCGCCGGCGAATTCCTGCACCGGCGCCTGCCCCATGCCAGCCTGCGCATGATCGAGAACATCGGCCACTGCGCGCACATGAGCGCACCGGGCGCCTGCGTGCGCGAGATCGACGCATTCCTGGACGCCTCCTTGCGCTGACATACATACAGGCGCACGATACATCTCGCGCCCTCGAAAAGTATTGTATAAACAGTATAATCCGCCCTTGCCGAGCAGCTTTTCGCTCCCCTACCGAGAGTATCATGTCCCTCTTTACCAGAAATAATGTCCGCATCACGGGCGATGGCGCGGCGACGATGGTGTTCGCGCATGGCTTCGGCTGCGACCAGACGATGTGGCGCTTCCTGGCCCCCAGCTTCGCCGGTGCTTTCCGCACCGTCACCTATGATCTCACCGGCAGCGGCGGCTCCGACCTCGGCGCCTACGACCGCGACAAGTACGGCAGCCTGCACGGCCATGCCGACGACGTGCTGGAAATCCTCGACGCCTGCGGCGCCGGCCCGGTGGTCTTCGTCGGCCATTCCGTCAGCGCCATGATCGGGCTGCTGGCGACGATCAAGGCGCCCGAACGCTTCGCTGCCCAAGTGATGGTGGGGCCTTCGCCCTGCTACATCAACGACGGCGACTATGTCGGCGGCTTCAGCCGCGCCGACATCGACGAGCTGCTCGAGACGATGGATGCGAACTACCTCGGCTGGTCGAGCAGCATGGCGCCGGCCATCATGGGCGCGCCGGACCGGCCGGAGCTGGGCCGGGAGCTGACCGACAGTTTCTGCCGCAACGATCCCGAGATCGCCAAGCACTTCGCCCGCGTCACCTTCCTGTCCGACCATCGCGCCGACCTGCCCCTGTCGCGGGTGCCGGCCCTGATCCTGCAGTGCAGCGACGACATGATCGCGCCCCTGTCGGTAGGCGACTACCTGCACCGCCACCTGCCGGCGAGCACCCTCCACGTGATCGACAACATCGGTCATTGCCCCCACCTGAGCGCGCCGACCGAGAGCTCGCAAGCAATCGACGCCTTCCTCGCCCAGACGCTGCGCTGACGTGGCCGGCGCCCTCCCCGGAAGCGACTTCCTGTTCGAGCATGCGGCCTGCGGCCTGATGCTGACCGACAAGGCCGGTTTGGTCCTGCGGGCCAACGGCACCGCGCGCCGCTGGCTCGGCTACGAGGAGGAAGAGCTGGTTGGGCGGCTTCGCCTGCTCGACCTGCTGCCGGTCGGCGCACGCCTGTTCCATTACACGCATTGCCTGCCGATCCTGCAGGTACAGGGCTCGGTCGCCGAGATCCAGGTCGAGATGCGCAACCGCCCCGGCGAGCGTCTTCCCATGCTGATCAACATCGTGCGTTTCCAGGACGGGGACGAAGTCTTCGACCAGTGGGCGCTGTTCAAGGCGTCGGACCGGCGCGCCTACGAGCGCGAACTGCTGACCGCGCGCAAGGCGGCCGAGGCGGCGCTCGAAGCGCGCCTCGGCGCCGAGGCCAAGCTGCAGGAGCTCAATGCGCAGCTGTCGAATGCCGACCGGCGCAAGGACGAATTCCTGGCCACCCTCTCGCACGAGCTGCGCAACCCGCTGGCGCCCATGCGCAGCGCGCTCGAGGTGCTCAAGCTGAAGTTCGGCGCCGGCGCCGACGAGCGGCTGCTGCAGGCATTCGACCGCCAGCTGCGCCACATGACCCGGCTGGTGGACGACCTGATGGAGGTATCGCGCATTACCCAGGGGCGCATGCAGCTGCGCCGCGAGCCGGTCGAGCTGAGCGCGCTGGTGCGCAGCGCCGCCGGCGACGTCGCCGCCATCATGACCGCGGCGCGCCATACGCTGCGGCTGCACATCGCCCAGCCGCCGGTCGTCGTCGACGGCGACGCGACCCGGCTGGCGCAGGTCGTCATCAACCTGCTGACCAACGCCGCCAAGTACACCCCCGAGGGCGGGCTGGTCGACCTCGAACTGGACTGCGATCCCGGCCACGCCCGGATCAGCGTGCGCGACAACGGCATCGGTATCCCGGAAGAGGCGCTGGCGACCGTGTTCGACATGTTCTCGCAGCTCGAACCGGCCCTGGACCGCTCGAAAGGCGGCCTCGGCATCGGCCTGGCGCTGGTGCGCGGCATCGTCGAGCTGCATGGCGGCACCGTGAACGCCCATAGCGCCGGACCTGGACGCGGCAGCGAATTCGAGATTTCACTGCCGCTTGCGCTGGGCGCCGCCTGCCCGGCCTCCGCGCAGGCGGAGGCGGTGCAGCCCACGGCCAGGCGCATCCTCATCGTGGACGACAACGAGGACGCCGCCGAGACCCTCGGCATGGCGCTGGAGCTGTTCGGCTGCGAGACCAGGATCGTGCACACGGCGGCGGCCGCGCTCGACCTGGCGGCGACGTTCACGCCGCAGGCCGCTCTGCTCGACATCGGCCTGCCGGACATGAATGGCTACGAACTGGCGCGCCGGCTGCGCGCCCTGCCCGGCTGGCAAGAGGTGAACCTGATCGCCGCCACCGGCTGGGGACAGGAAAAGGACCGCCGGCTGGCCTTCGAGGCCGGCTTCGACCATCACCTCACGAAGCCGATCGATTTCGAGCGGCTGGGACGGATGCTGGCGGCCTAGGGCTGGTCCTGGCGCACGATCGGGTCCGCGGTGCCGGTCCATTCGCTCATCAGGGAATAGCCCACCGCCAGCAGGACCGGGCCGATGAACATGCCGACGAAGCCGAAGGCGATCACTCCGCCCAGTACCCCGAGCAGGGTCAGCAGGAAAGGCAGGCTGCTGCCGCGGCTGATCAGCATCGGGCGCACCACGTTGTCCACGCCGCTGATCAGGAGCGCGCCCCAGACCACCATGAAGATGCCCCAGCCGGTCTCGCCCTGGGCGAACAGCCACAGCGAAGCCCCGCCCCACACCAGCGGCGGACCGACCGGCACCAGCGAGGACAGGAACACCATCACCGACAGCAGCGGCACCGCCGGCACGCCGGCGATGAAGAAGCCGATCGCCGCCACCACGGCCTGGGCCAGGGCGGTGCCCAGCAGGCCGTACATCACGCCGCGCACGGTCTGGCTGACGGTGTGCGAGACCGATTCGGCGCCCTCGCCCATCACCTTGCGCATGGTTACGGCGATCACGTCGAGCAGCGCCTGGCCGTCGCGGTAGAAGAAGAAGCTCACGAAGGCCGCCAGGCTCATCTGCGCTACGCCGGTGCCGAGCATGATGCCGCCGGCCAGCAGCCAGCGGCGCGCCGGCTCCACCATGCGCTGGGCCAGCTCCACCATGCGCTCGCGGCTGGCGATCAGCTGGCGCAGGTAGGTATCGGCCGCTTCGCCCACCAGCGGGATGTCGCGGATCCAGGATGGCGGCAGCAGCTCGCGGTGCTCGACCAGGGTGCGCAATTCCTCGAAACCGCGGGCGACGTCGTCGGCCAGGTTGTAGGCCACCATCGACAGCGGGAAGATGATCAGGAAGGTCAGGGTCAGCGTCATCGTCAGCGCCGCCAGGCTGCGGCGCCCGCGCATCGCGCGCAGCAGGCGCTGGTACAGCGGCCAGGAGGAGATGACGACGGCGGCCGCGAACAGGATCGCGGCCAGGAAAGGCTTGAGGACGTAGAGGCAGCCCAGCGTCAGCAGGACGACGATGGCGATTCGGGTGTAGTTGCGGCCTGCGCGTTGTTCCATGCCTTATCGGTGAAGTGGTGTTTACACCATCATAGCAGCTGGCGCAGGTCGTGCGCGATGGGCGCCGGGCCCTGGCCGTGGCGCAGGAACAGGCGCACCTTGCCCTCGCGGTCGAACACATAGCTGCCCGCGGTATGGTCGATGGTGTAGTTCGATGGCTCGGCGCCCGCCACCTTGCTATAGAACACCTTGAACTCCTTGGCCGTGCGCGCTGTGGCTTCCAGGTCGCCGCGCAGGCCCAGGAAGCGCTTGTCGAAGGCCGGCACGTAGCTGGCCAGTAGCTCCTGGGTGTCGCGCTCCGGGTCGAGGGTCACGAACAGCACCTGCACCTCGTCGGCGGCCGGGCCCAGGTCCTTCAGCACGGCGGCCATCTCGGCCATCGTGGTCGGGCAGACGTCCGGGCACTGGGTGTAGCCGAAGAACAGCACCACCAGCTTGCCGCGGAAGTCTTCGAGGGTGCGCGGCTTGCCGTGGTGGTCGACCAGCGAGAAGCCCTTGGCGTAGTCGAGCCCGGTCACGTCGACGTTGTTGAAGGCGGCCGGCTTGTCGGCCATCTTGTCGCAGCCGGCGCTGAACACGGCCATCGCGGCCAGCAGCAGGAGGGTCAGGAGTCGCTTCATCGCTCGCCTTGTGTCGGAACGTGTTGAGGAAAACCTAGAACCTGAAGTAATGGTCCACCAGCAGCGCCGCGAACAGCAGCGAGAGGTAGACGATCGACCAGGTGAAGGTCTTGCGCGCCGCCATGTCGCTGTAGTGGCGGTGGATGCGCCACGAGTGGCGCAGGAAGACCGCATTCAGCGCGACCGCGGCCGCCAGGTAGATCAGGCCGCTCATGCCCACCGCGTAGGGCAGCAAGGTGGTGGCGGCCAGGGCCACCGTGTACAGCCACACCTGCAGGCCGGTGAAGCGCATGCCGTGGGTGATGGGCAGCATCGGCAGGCCGGAGCGGGCGTAGTCGTCGCGGCGGTACATGGCCAGCACCCAGAAGTGCGGCGGGGTCCACACGAAGATGATCAGGACCAGCAGCCAGGCCTGCATCGGCACCTCGCCCGCCACCGCGGCCCAGCCCAGGGCGGGCGGCATGGCGCCGGACAGGCCGCCGATGACGATGTTCTGCGGGGTGTTCGGCTTGAGCAGGAGAGTATAGATGAATGCGTAGCCGACGAAGGTGACGAAGGTCAGCCACATCGTGAGCGGGTTGACGAAGGCGTACAGGATCCACATCCCGAGGCCGCCGATCAGGCTCGAGAACAGGATGGTCTGGGTCTGGCTGAGTTCGCCCATGGCGGTGGCGCGGCGCGCCGTGCGCGCCATGCGCGCGTCGATCTCGGCCTCGACCAGGCAGTTCACCGCGAAGGCGGCGCCGGCCAGCAGCCAGATCCCGGCGGTACCGGCGATCAGGACCTGCCAGCCCGGGAAACCGTCGGTGGCAAGGAACATCCCGATCACCGCGCAGAATACCGCCAGCTGGGTCACGCGCGGCTTGGTCAGGCTCCAGTACTGCGAGAACCTGCTCGGGGTTTTATGGATGGCTGTCTGGGTTGTCATTGGTTGGCTTCTTGCCGCGCTGCGCTGCCGTCTACCTTAGCGCCTGCCGCGTGCTATCGCGGCGGACGATCGTGCAGCAGCGCCGCCGGCCATGTCGAGTTGGAACTTCACCCGGTAGTTTAACATGGTCACCAGCAGGACCAGCAGGGCCGCCCCGGCGTTATGCAGGACCGCGATCGCCAGCGGAAAGTCGAAGTAGACCGTGGCGATGCCGGTGAACAGCTGGAGCGCCAGTACCAGGGCCAGGCGCAGCGCCGTCGGGCGCAGGCTGGCATAGGGCAAGGCCTTCCAGATCGCCAGGCCCAGCACCACCACCACCACCAGCGCCGACATGCGGTGCACCCAGTGGATCGCCACCAGGGCCGAGAACGGCAGGTAGTGGCCGGCGGCGGTCTTGCCCAGCTCGCGCCACAGGTGGAAGCCGTGCTCGAAGTCCATCGGCGGCACCACCTGGCCGTCGCACAGGGGGAATTCGTCGCAGGCCAGGGTCGCATAGTTAGTGCTCACCCACCCGCCGAGGGCGATCTGCACGGCCAGCACCACGGCGGCCAGCAGGGCCAGGCGGCGCAGGCCGCGCAGCACCGGCGCGGCGATGGGCAGGCCGCCCGTCATTGCCTTGGGCTTGATCAGGAAGTCCTCGCGCCCGCCCAGCCAGGTCAGCATGGCCAGCAGGGCCATGCCCAGCAGCAGGTGGATGGTGACGATGACCGGCTGCAGCTTGAGGGTGACGGTCCAGGCGCCAAAGGCGCCCTGGATGCAGACGAACACGAACAGCAGCAGGGGCATGGCCGGCTTGAAGGCCTGGTGGCGGGTGCGGCGCCATTGCATGATCGAGGTGAACAGCAGCGCCATGATGATCACGCCGATACCCATCGCCAGGTAACGGTGGATCATCTCGATCCAGGCCTTGGCCACGGTGACCGGGCCGGTCGGCATGGCCGCCTCGGCGGCCGCGATCTCCTCGTGCGCCAGGAAGGGGTTGGCCATGCCGTAGCAGCCCGGCCAGTCGGGGCAGCCGAGGCCGGAATCGGTCAGGCGGGTAAAGCCGCCGAACACGATCAGGTCGAAGGTGAGGAAGACCGCGATCCAGACCAGCTTGCGGTATTTATTCGCATCCGAGGACATCCAGACCATGGCCAGCGGCAGGCTGGCGACCAGCAGGCCCATCGCGGCCAGCTGCAGTATCGAGGAAGCTTGCATGGTCTTATCCGATGGCCGAGGCCTTGAGCAGCTTGGCGATGTCCTTGTACACCTTGCGCGGATCGGGCGACTTCGGGAAGCGCATCATCAGGTTGCCGAGCGGGTCGATCAGGTAGACGTGGTCGGAGGCGCTGGCGCCGCCCTCCACCGGCAGCCAGCCGGCGACCGCGGCGGCGGGGGCGCGCAGCACCGTGACGCCCTCGAGCAGGTCGGCGGGCGCTCCTTCGGCGTCCTTGAACCCGCGCAGGGCCGCGCTATCCACCGGCTGGCCGTCGGTGACCAGCCACACGCGTTCGATGCGGTCCATGTTCTTGCCCTGCATCAGGCGCCATTGACGCATGGCGTGCAGCTGCTCCTGGCAGGCGGCCAGGCAGGCGCCGCCGCCGCTCCTGACCATCAGCCATTTGCCCGCCATTTGCTCCAGGCTGCGCGGCTGGCCCTCCAGGGTGGTCGAATCCAGCTTGGGAATCGGGTGCTGGCGCGGGTCGAGGATGGCGCCGTAATTGGTGCGGCCTTCCGGCTTGATGACGTAGTAGGCCAGGTAGGAGGCGATCAGCGGCGAGGCGCATACCAGCAGCACCAGGAACAGTTTCCAGCGTCCACGGATGCGCGCCTTGGCCGGGTCGGCCGCGCCGGGGTCAATCACGTTTTTTTGAACCACTTCGAAATCCCGTTATCACAAAGAAGAGGATGGCCATGGCCGCCAGCGCATACCACTGGAAGGCATAGCCGCGATGCTTGTCGATGCCGCTGGAGGGCGCCGGCCAGTCGCGCGCCAGCGTGTCGCCCGCAGCGCCCGGGGCGCTCTGCTGCACCAGGAAGGGCGCGAAGGCCAGCCCGCTGGCGCGCGCCAGGTCCTGGGGCGCCAGGTTCTGCACCAGCTCGCCCGGTTTGAGCGCCTGCGCGGCGCCGAGCTCCATCACCTTGCCGGCCGAGGCGACCACCTGCCCTTCGATCGTCACCACGCCCGCAGGCGTGGAGAACGGCGGCAGCTTGCCATATTCCGCCTGGCGCGGCAGCCAGCCGCGCAGCACCAGCACATGCGTGTCGCCGCCTGCTATTCTAAACGGCATGGCGAGCACATAGCCGGTCTGGCCGTTCATGGGGCGATTGGAGAGGAAGACCGGCCAGGTGGCGACGAATTCGCCGCGCATGCGCACGCGGCGGAATTCGAGTGCGCCGGCGTCCTGGCCCGCAGCGGGAACGCCAGCCATGCCCAACACCAGGGGCGGCTCGGCGGCGCGGGCGGCCTGGCGCGCCTGGAGTTCGGTTTTCTGGGCCGCCCTGCCCTGCTGCCAGTTGCCGAGCAGGATGCCGATGCCGGCAACGATGACTGCCGCGATGAAAGGAATGAGGCGGAAATGGAAGGCGAAGCGCATTACAATGGTGCCTCAACCTTTCCCGGGCCCATCATGAAATTCTTTGTTGCCATCGCCTTCATCCTGATCCTTGCCAGCCTGGGGTCGGCCCTGTTCTTCCTGATGCGCGACAAGGGCCGTAGCAACCGCACCGTGCATGCGCTGGCGATGCGGGTGGGCTTGTCGATCGCGTTGTTCCTGAGCTTGCTTGCGGCCTACAAGATGGGGTGGATCGCGCCGACCGGTATCCGTTAAGCGCACCGCAAACCCGCATCACCCACACCCACGAAAACAATAGGGACGGCCACACCGTGACCGTCCCCATGCATGTCAATCCGTAGCGCTTACAGCCAGTACACGACGACGTACAGGCCCAGCCACACCACGTCGACGAAGTGCCAGTACCAGGCGGCGCCTTCGAAACCGAAGTGATTGTCCGCCGTGAAGTGCCCTTTCAGCACACGGTAGAGGATCACCGACAGCATGATCGCGCCCATGGTCACGTGGAAGCCGTGGAAACCGGTCAGCATGAAGAAGGTCGAGCCGTAGATGCCCGAGGTCAGCTTCAGGTTCAGTTCCGAGTAGGCGTGCATGTATTCATAGACCTGGAAGCCCATGAAGATCGCGCCCAGCAGGATGGTGGCGAACAGCCAGAACGCCGTCTTCGAGCGGTGGCCGGCGCGCAGTGCGTGGTGCGAGATGGTCAGGGTCACGCCAGACAGCAGCAGCAGCGCGGTGTTGATGGTCGGGATCGGGAATGGGCCCATGGTCTGGAAGTTGTCGACCACGCCTGCCGGGCCGGTGTTGCCCCAGACCGGCGCGAAGTCGGGCCAGATGAACTTGTGGTCCAGGTCGGCCAGCCAGGGCATGCTGACGGCGCGGGCATAGAACAGCGCGCCGAAGAAGGCGCCGAAGAACATCACTTCCGAGAAGATGAACCAGCTCATCGACCAGCGGTAGGACACGTCGATGCGCTTGCTGTACATGCCGCGCTCGGATTCGCCGATCGCGTCGCCGAACCAGAAATACAGCACGATCAGCATGGCCACGATGCCGGCCAGGCAGACCGCCGGGCCCCAGGACAGGCTGTTGACCCAGGCCGAGGCGCCGGCCATGGTGGTCAGCATCGAAATGCCGGCGAACATGGGCCAGCGCGACGGGCCTGGCACGAAGTAGTAAGGCGCGCCGTGTGGCGTGGTTGTTGGCGAACTCATCTTCATCTCCTCAATCGAACTGCTTTTTGAATTGTTGGGCTGCTCTACCAGAACTTGGATCCCCGCCTTCGCGGGGAAGACGTTTCGGCGCCAGAGGCCGGAACGCGTATCTGCCTATTCTTTCACTGTCCTTTTACTGCGACACCGCGAACCTCACCGCCAGCAGCAGCACGCCGATGAACAGCGCCGCGCCGATCAGCCCGGCGATGATGACGTGCACCGGGTTCAGGTTGGCGGCGTCGTCCTCGTAGTCGCGGCGCTTGCGCACCCCGAAGAAGGACCAGAACACCGCCTTCATCGAAGCCAGGAAACTTCCCTTGCGCTGGTGCGGTTTGTCCTCCATGTCCCTTCCTTACTTTGCCGCCACCGTCGTGGCGCCGTTCATGCCGCCGATCTCGAAGAAGGTGTACGACAAGGTGATGTTCTTCACTTCGCGCGGCAGCGCCGGATCGATGAAGAACACCACCGGCATCTGGCGCGCCTCGTTCGCCTTCAGGGTCTGTTCCTGGAAGCAGAAGCAGTCGACCTTCTTGAAGTGCGGCGTGGCGGACTGCGGCGCGTAGCTCGGAATCGCCTGCGCCTTGACCACCCTGCCCTGCGTGTTGACCACCTCGTAGACCACGGTGGTCAGCTCGCCAGGGTGCACCTCAATGCTGCGCTGGGTCGGACGGAACCGCCACGGTCCCTGCGCATTGCCGTCCAGCTCGACCGTGATGACGCGCGAACGGTCGACCTGGGTATTCGTCGGCGCCTCGACCAGCCCGTCCTTCTGGGTCAGCACATTAATGCCGAGCACCTCGCAGATCTGGCGGTACATCGGCACCAGCGCGTAGCCGAAACCGAACATCATCACCGCCACCACCACCAGTTTCCCGAGGGTGGTCCGGTTCAGGCGGCGGATGCGGCTGCTCGTCGGGTTCATCCCGGCCCCCGGTTCAGCTCAGCAGCGTGAACTTGACGAACACGCTGATGAAGAAGAACAGCGCAATCCCGCCCAGGACCAGGGCGGTTTTCAGATTGCTGGGCTTGTTTGCCTCGGTGCCCATGATTACTTCACCAGCGGCGGGGTTTCGAAGGTATGGAACGGCGCCGGGCTCGGCACGGTCCACTCCAGGCCTTCCGCGCCTTCCCACGGCTTGGCGTCCGCCTTCTTGCCGCCGCGGATGGTCGGCAGCACCACGAAGAACAGGAAGTACACCTGCGACAGGCCGAAGCCGAAGGCGCCGATGGACACGATCATGTTGAAGTCGGTGAACTGGGTGGCATAGTCCGCATAGCGGCGCGGCATGCCGGCCAGGCCCAGGAAGTGCATCGGGAAGAAGGTGATGTTGAACGTGATCAGAGACAGCCAGAAGTGGATCTTGCCGGCGGTTTCAGGATACATGTGGCCGGTCCACTTCGGACCCCAGTAGTAGAAGCCCGCGAACAGCGCGAACAGCGAGCCCGCCACCAGCACGTAGTGGAAGTGCGCCACCACGTAGTAGGTGTCGTGCACCTGGATGTCGATCGGGGTCACGGCCAGGATCAGGCCGGTGAAGCCGCCCATGGTGAACACGAAGATGAAGCCGACCGCGAACAGCATCGGGGTCTCGAAGGTCATCGAGCCCTTCCACATGGTGGCCACCCAGTTGAACACCTTCACGCCGGTCGGCACGGAGATGAGCATGGTGGCGTACATGAAGAACAGCTGCGAGGTCACCGGCATGCCGGTGGTGAACATGTGGTGGGCCCAGACGATGAAGGACAGGATCGCGATCGACGCGGTCGCATAGACCATCGAGGCGTAGCCGAACAAGGGTTTACGTGCGAAGGCCGGGATGATCTGCGACACGATGCCGAAGGCCGGCAGAATCATGATGTAGACCTCGGGGTGGCCGAAGAACCAGAAGATGTGCTGGTACATGACCGGGTCGCCGCCGCCGGCGGCGTTGAAGAACGAGGTGCCGAAGTGGCGGTCGGTCAGGGTCATGGTGATCGCGCCCGCCAGGACCGGCATCACGGCGATCAGCAGGAAGGCGGTGATCAGCCAGGTCCAGCAGAACATCGGCATCTTCATCAGGGTCATGCCCGGTGCGCGCATGTTCAGGATGGTGACGATGATGTTGATCGAACCCATGATCGACGAGGCGCCCATGATGTGCATCGCGAAGATCGCCATGTCCATGCCGATGCCCATCTGGGTCGACAGCGGCGCATACAGGGTCCAGCCGGCGGCGGTGGCGCCGCCCGGCGACAGGAAGGACGCGGCCAGCAGGATCGCGGCCGGCGGCAGCAGCCAGAACGAGAAGTTGTTCATGCGCGCGAATGCCATGTCCGAGGCGCCCACCTGCAGCGGCAGCATCCAGTTGGCGAAGCCGACGAAGGCCGGCATGATCGCGCCGAACACCATCACCAGGCCGTGCATGGTGGTCAGCTGGTTGAAGAACTCCGGACGGAAGTACTGCAGGCCCGGCTGGAACAGCTCGGTGCGGATCATCAGCGCCAGCACGCCGCCAGAGAGCAGCATGATGAACGAGAACCACAGGTACAGGGTGCCGATGTCCTTGTGGTTGGTGGCGAAGAGCCAGCGGCGCAGACCGTGCGGATGGTCGTGCGCGTGATCGTGGCCGTGATCGTGTGCGTGATCGATAGTGCTGGTAGTCATTTCAATATCCTTGAAGCGAACTCAGTTGCCTGCGTTATTTGCGTGCGGCCAGGACTTCTGCCGGCTGGACGATGTTTTCCGCGGCCTTGTTCGACCAGGCGTTGCGGGTGTAGGTGATCACGGCGGCGATCTCGGTGTCGGACAGCTGCTTCCAGGCCGGCATCGCGGCCGGGTACTTCGGCGTGTCCTGGCCGTTCAGCAGCACGTCGACCTGGTGGGCCTTGGCGCCCAGCACGACTTCCGAGCCTTCGAGCGGCGCGAACGCGCCCGGCACGCCCTTGCCGTTGGCCTGGTGGCAGGCCACGCAGTTGGCGCTGTAGACCTGCTCGCCGCGGGTCTTGAGTTCGTCGATGGTCCAGGTCTTGGTCGGATCGTCCGCCAGGGCGGCCATCGCCTTCTTCTTGCCGTCGACCCAGGCGGTGTACTCGGCGTCGGTCACGACGCGCACCACGATCGGCATGAAGGCGTGGTCCTTGCCGCACAGCTCGACGCAGTTGCCGCGGTAGACGCCGGTCTTCTCGGCCTTGAACCAGCCGTCGCGCACGAAGCCCGGGATCGCATCCTGCTTGATGGCGAAGGCCGGGATGGTCCAGGCGTGGATCACGTCGTTGGCGGTGAAGACCATGCGGATCTTCTTGTTCACCGGGACGACCATTTCATTGTCGACTTCCAGCAGGTAGTTCTCGCCCTTCTGCTGGGTGGCTTCCTCGCCCGGCAGGCCGATCTGGGCGCGCGGGGTGGCCAGGTTCGACAGGAAGGAGATGCCCTCGCCTTCGCCCTTCAGGTAGTCGTAGCCCCATTTCCACTGCATGCCGGTGGCCTTGATGGTGATGTCGGCGTTCGAGGTGTCCTTCAGCGCGACCACGGTCTTGGTGGCCGGCAGGGCCATGCCGATGACGATCAGGAAGGGAACGATGGTCCAGGCGATTTCGACGGCGGTCGATTCGTGGAAGGTGGCGGGCTTGTGGCCCAGGGATTTGCGGTGCTTGAACACCGAATAGAACATGACGCCGAACACGCCCACGAAGATGACCAGGCAGACGATCATCATCCAGTTGTGGAGGGAATAGATGTCGGCGCCGACGCCGGTCACGGGGGCCTGCATGTTGAGCTGGTGCTCGACCGGCCGGCCCGTGATTTCCGGTGCCGCCCACGCAGGGATGCCGGCAGTTACAGCGAGGCCGAACAGCATGGCCCCAAGTCGCGATGCATAAGTCATGTATGTCCCCAACCACCCAAAAAAATAAAAGTATTTTTTAGACGGCGGCGATTTTCGAGAACAAACCGCCGCCGCTCCGAACCTTGTTCGCAGAGGGCTGCCGGGTCGTCCCGCGAAAATTGCGCTGCGGAATGGTGGAAACCATCACGCCGAGCCCGGCCAGCGCTCTGCTGGCAGGGACCGGCGTCTCTCTGCGGATGCTGCAATTCAGTTCTATTTATTCCCCGGATTGCTGTTTTTTTCAGCGTTATTCTGGTCCGGAAGAGAAAAATAGCGATTGATTATACTGAAATTGCTAATTTTTATTCAAGGAAAATCGGGACACCGGCAGACTGTCGTATGCATGTTGAATCAGCGCGGTTTCGGCGGGTGGAAACGCACGATCGCCTCCCCCGAGGCCGTGGCCCGGGGCGCGGGAAGAAAAGCGTGGCCATAGATGACTTCGAAGGTGAGCGCCAGCTTGCCGTCCGGGCGGCGCTGCGCCTCGAACGCGTCCAGGACCTTGCGCCATGCGGCGCGCCCGACCAGGCCGCGGCGGCGGTTGTCGAGCGGGTTGCCGCCCAGGGCGCGCACGTCGGCCAGCAGCGCCTCGGCCGTGTCGTAGGTGACGGTGATGCGCTCCATGTCCATCACCGGGGTCGAGAAGCCGGCCTCCACCAGCTGGTCGCCGAAATCGTGCATGTCGACGAAAGGCAAAGTGTGGGGGGCGTCGTCGAGCGCGGCGAAGGCGGCGCGCAGCTCCTGGAAGGTGTCGGGGCCGAAGTTCGAGAACATCAGCAGGCCGTCCACGCGCAGCACGCGGCGCCATTCCGCGAACACGCGGTCCGGCAGCGGATGCCAGTGCAGCGCCAGGTTCGACCACAGCAGGTCGAGCGAGTTCGCGCCAAGGGGCAGGTTGCCGAAGTCCCCGCACAGGACGTCCAGGCCCGCCTTTGCTGGCAGGAAACGGCTGAGCATCTGGTTGAGCGAGCGGGTGCTGGGCGCCGGCTTGCCGGCGGCGGCGGTCATGGCGGGCGCCGCATCCAGGCCCAGGATCTGGGCCGCCGGATAGGTCTTCTGCAGCAGGGCCAGGTCGGCGCCGGCGCCGCAGCCGGCATCCAGCACCTGTTTGGGGGCGATCTTCACCAGCTGCAGGCGCTCGTGCATGCGCTGGGCGATCTCGCGGCGCAGGAAGTCCGAGGGCGCAATGCGCTCCGGCTGCGCGAACAGCGCGCGCACGCGCGCCAGGTCGATCGGCGCGCTCATGGTGGACGGGGATTGAGGAGAAGCCATGGAAGGGGTGCGTACAAATGAGATAATGGCGGAAGTTTACTCGTTTATGACGAAGCAAGCCGATGCTTGATGCGGTCCCTCCCTGGCGGCGCTGGCCCGGCGCCCTGCTGCGCTGGCTGTTGCCGTCCTGCTGCGCGCTGTGCGGCATGCGCGGGGAGGACGGGGTCTGCCACGGCTGCGAGCATGCCTACGTCGCCGCGCGGCCGCGCTGCCCGGTGTGCGCCAATCCGGCGGGCGCGCTCGACGCCGCCCTGCCCTGCGGCGCCTGCCTGGCCGCGCCGCCCGCCTTCGACGCCACGCTGGCCGCCTGCGACTATGCCGCGCCGCTCGACGGCCTGGTGCTGCAGCTGAAGTTCGGCGCCCAGCTGGCCTTGGCGCCCTGGATGTCGCGCGCGCTGCACCGCGAAGCCGGGCGCGCCGGCCTGCCGCCGCCCGATCTGCTGTGCCCCGTGCCGCTGGGCGCGCACCGGCTGGCCGGGCGCGGCTACAATCAGGCGCTGGAGGTGGCGCGCCCCCTGGCGCGGCTGCTCGGCGCCGAATTGGCGCCGCGGCTGGCGCAGCGGGTGCTGGAAACGGCGGCGCAGTCGGGTGTCGCGCCCGGGGAACGCCGGCGCAATGTGCGCGGCGCCTTCGCCGTGGCGGACGACACCCTGGTGCGCGGCCAGCACGTGGGCGTGGTCGACGATGTCATGACCAGCGGGCACACGCTGGATGAACTGGCGCGTGTACTGAAGCAGGCGGGCGCCGTGCGCGTGACCAATTTCGTGTTCGCGCGCACGCCGCCACACCGTTAGGGTTGGCGGCTTCGCCGCCGACGCGTTCGACACGCGCCTGCACGGCCATGCGGGCATGGGCCGGACGCGTCGGCGGCAGAGCCGCCAACCCTACGATAAACATTGAGGAGTCCACGTTGTTCCACGTCGTCCTGGTCGAACCAGAAATCCCGCCGAACACCGGCAACGTCATCCGCCTGTGCGCCAACACGGGCGTGCAGCTGCACCTGATCGAGCCGCTCGGCTTTCCCCTGGACGACGCGAAGATGCGCCGCGCCGGCCTCGATTACCACGATTACGCCACCATGAAGGTACACAAGGACTGGGACGCCTTCCTGGCCGATGCCCGGCCCGACCCGGCGCGCATGTTCGCGCTGACCACCCACGGCTCCTCGCCCTTCGCCCAGGCGGCCTTCAGGCCGGGCGACGTCTTCGTCTTCGGCGCCGAATCGCGCGGCCTGGACCCGGCCCTGCGCGAAACCTTCCCTCCCGCCCAGCGCATCCGCCTGCCGATGCGCCCGGATAACCGCAGCCTGAACCTGTCGAACACGGTGGCCGTGGTCGTCTACGAAGCCTGGCGCCAGAACGGCTACGCCGGCGGCGTCTAAGCCCGCCTTGTGGCAGAGCTGCGACAAAAGATAATCATCGAACACAACAGTTAGGGGTTTCGGGAGTACGCTTGTCACTGTCACGTTTTCACAAACGCGGCAGACACAATTCACACTCCCGGCGCCCCCTGTTCTGTTCGAGGTATCCCATGAAGAAGTTGCTTTCCACCGGCGCCCTGCTCCTCGGCTGCGCCGCCGCCCATGCCGACCCCGTTTCCTGGGGCTTTTCCTTCGCCGGCTTCTACGACCAGGAAGCGAATGTCTTCCTGACCGACGAGACCATCGCTGGCTCCTTCAAGGGCAATGACCTGGACAGCGACGGCCTGCTGGAGCGCAACGAGCTCCTGAGCCTGGTGGTCGGCGAGACCGACTACATCGCCTGCGCGGCCAGCAGCAACGACTGGTACACCTGCGGCGCCACCGCGTTCTCGTTCTCGCCCGATACGGGCCTGCAGTTCGCGGTGGGCACCTATGGCAGCGACCCCGAAGGCTGGGTGGGCGGCGGACGCCTGACCACGACCGGCGACATGCATTACGCCTACGATTTCAATCCGGGCGGGACGCAGGAGCGGCACCTGCTCTGGACCAGCGATACGCGGCTGACCATGATGTCGCAGGCGCCGGAGCCGGGGACCTGGGCGATGCTGGGGGTGGGGCTGGTGGGGATTTGCTTGCGGATGCGGCGCCGGGTGGAAGAGAGTTTTAGCTAACCGTAGGTGGGCGGGAAACCCGCCCACCCTACGGTTCAGCCGCGGATAAGATTCATCCCCGGATCTTCGCCACCAGCTTGGTCGTCGAGCGGTCATGCTCGAAATCGATCGCCACCGCGCGCCCGCCATAGGCCAGCACGGCCTGCCCTTCCGGAATCTCGCTCATCACGTAGTCGCCGCCCTTGGCGTAGATCTCGGGGCGCGCTTCCTGCACCACCTCGAGGGCGGTGCGCTCGTCGAACTCCACCACCAGGCTGACCGCCTCCAGCGCGGCCAGCACGGCCATGCGGTCGGCCAGGTTGTTGTGCGGGCGGTCGTCGCCCTTGCCCAGGCGCTTGACCGAGGCGTCGGTGTTCACCGCCACCACCAGCGAGGCGCCCAGCTCGCGCGCCTGCGCCAGGTAGGTCACGTGGCCGCGGTGCAGGATGTCGAATACGCCATTGGTCAGCACCACCGGCTTGGGCAGCTTGGCGACGCGCGCGGCCAGCTCGGCACGGGCGCAGATCTTGTTTTCGAAGTCAGGCATGTTGTTCAGGTCTTGGGTGGTTCGTTGTCTTCCGGTTCTTCGTCGATCTGCATCGACAGCTCGGTCGCCCTGGCGCCGCCGCCCGCGTCCGGGCCCTTGCGGTCGCCCGAGAGCTTGATCTGCAGGCGCAGGCCGTTGGCCGAGTCGGCGTTGCGGATCGCCTCGTCGTAGCCGATGTAGCCCTTGTTGTACAGCTCGAACAAGGCCTGGTCGAAGGTGCACATGCCGAGCTCGCGCGACTTGTGCATGATCTCCTTGATGTTCTGGAAGCTCCCCTTCAGGATCATCTCGCTGATGGTCGGCGTGTTCAGCAGGATCTCGATGGCCGCCTTGCGGCCCTTGCCGTCCTCCGTGCGGATCAGGCGCTGCGACACCACTGCGCGCAGGTTCGAGGACAGGTCCATCAGCAACTGGTTGCGCCGCTCTTCCGGGAAGAAGTTGATGATCCGGTCCAGGGTCTGGTTGGCGTTGTTCGCGTGCAGGGTGCCCAGGCACAGGTGGCCGGTTTCGGCAAAGGCGATCGCGTGCTCCATGGTCTCGGTGTCGCGGATCTCGCCGATCAGGATCACGTCCGGCGCCTGGCGCAGGGTGTTCTTCAGTGCGTTGTGCCAGGAATGCGTGTCCACGCCGACCTCGCGGTGCGTGACCAGGCAGTTCTTGTTCTTGTGGACGTATTCGACCGGGTCTTCCACCGTGATGATGTGGCCCGCCGAATTGCTGTTGCGGTAGTCGATCATGGCCGCCAGGGTGGTCGACTTGCCCGAGCCGGTGCCGCCCACGACCAGCACCAGGCCGCGCTTGGTCATGACCACGTCCTTCAGCACTTCCGGCAGGTCGAGCTTCTCGAAATTCGGAATCTCGGAGGCGATGGTGCGCACCACCATGCCCACGCTCTGCTGCTGCACGAAGACGTTGACGCGGAAGCGGCATACGCCGGGCAGCGAGATCGCGAAATTGCACTCCATCTCGGCCTCGAATTCGGCGCGCTGGCGCTCGTTCATCAGGGACATGGCCAGCGCCCGCGTCACCTCGCCGCTCAGGCGCTGCTGGCTCAGGGGCTTCATGGCGCCCTGGTGTTTCATGCTAGGAGGAAAGTCCGCGGAGATGAAGAGGTCGGATCCGCCCTGGTGGTGCATCACCGTCAGCAGCTTGTGGATGTACGCCTGGGCTTCCGCCGGGCCGAAGGTCGAGGACATGCGGGCTTTTCTTTCTCAAAGGTGCAGGTAACTGACCTGCGTGGCAATTATATCGACTAAGATTCCCGTTAAAATAATAATTCACGGCTGACCGGCTGCCCGCAAGGCGCCAGGCGCGCCTTTCCCAGACGAAACGCTTATGACACTGACCGAGTTGAAATACATCGTTGCCGTCGCGCGCGCCAGACACTTTGGCCATGCTGCGGAAGCCTGCTTCGTGGCCCAGCCTACCCTCTCCGTCGCCATCAAGAAGCTCGAGGACGAGCTGGGCGTGACGCTGTTCGAGCGTGGCGGATCGGAGGTATCGGTAACGCCGCTGGGCGCCCAGATCGTGGCGCAGGCCGAGCGCGTGCTGGAACAGACCGCCGCCATCAAGGAACTGGCCAAGCAAAACAAGGACCCGCTGGCCGGCCCCCTGCGCCTGGGCGTGATCTACACGATCGGCCCGTATTTGCTGCCGCCCCTGGTGAAGAACCTGATCGACACCGTGCCGCAGATGCCGCTTGTGCTGCAGGAGAACTACACCCACAAGCTGCTCGAGATGCTGCGCCAGGGCGAACTGGACGCCGCCATCATGGCGCTGCCCCTGCCCGACCACGGCATGTCGGTGCAGCCGCTGTACGACGAACCCTTCATCGTCGCCATGCCGCGCAGCCACCCCTGGGCCAGCCGCAAGGAGATCTCGGCCGAGGACCTCAAGCTCGAGACCATGCTGCTGCTGGGCGCGGGCCACTGCTTCCGCGACCAGGTGCTGGAGGTGTGCCCGGAAATGGCGCGCTTCTCGGCCGGCGGAAACGGCATGCAGCGCACCTTCGAAGGCTCGTCGCTCGAGACCATCCGCCACATGGTGGCCAGCGGCATCGGCCTGACCGTGCTGCCGCGCGCCTCGGTGGCCGACATGCACGACCGCAGCGGCCTGCTGACCTACGTACCCTTCTCCGCCCCCTCGCCCTCACGCCGCGTGGTGATCGCCTGGCGCAAGAGCTTCACCCGGCGCGCCGCGATCGACGCCATCATCCGCGCCGTCGGCGAATGCCGGCTGCCGGGCGTCGAGCTGGTGGCGCTCGAAGCCGCGGCCTGAACCTGCAAAACTACCGGACCGCGTCGGCGACCGGCACCCCGAAATCCGGCGTGCCGTCGGCGCGCCAGCGGATCGCCTGCGCGCGCGTGTGGCGGTTCGGATCGTGCAGCGAATCCCCGGTGATGTCACGGTAGTTGCGCGCATGGTAGACCAGGATGTCGGTCTTGCCGTCCGGGCTGGTGGTGAAGGAATTGTGGCCGGGACCATACTGGCCGGTGGCCGCGCTGCTGGCCAGCACCGGCGTGGGCGACTTGGTCCACGCGGACGGGTCGAGCAGGTTGGCGCTGTCGCTGGCGCTCAGCATGCCCAGCGCATAGTTGGCGTCGGTGGCGCTGGCCGAATAGGTCATGAACACGCGCCCGTTCCTGGCCAGGACCGCGGGCGCCTCGTTGACGTCGAACTTGATCTTTTCCCAGCCGTAGTCGGGCTTGGTCAGCAGCACCGCCGGCCCCGCGATCGACAGCGGGCTGTCCATCTTCGCGATATACACGGCCGTCATGTGCTTGCCTGACGCCGGCGGGCGCTGGGTCCAGGCCAGGTAGCGCTGGCCCTTCAGGGAGAAGGTCGTCGCATCCAGGGCGAACGACTCCCAGCCCGTCTTCAGCTGGCCTTTTTCGACCCACTGCCCGTCGAGCGGATTGGCGGCCGCGTTCTCGAGCACGTACAGGCGGATGTCGAAAGGCGCGTCCGCGCGCCCCGCCGTGAAATACAGGTACCACTTGCCGTCGATGTGGTGCAGCTCCGGCGCCCAGATGTTGCGGCTCATCGGCCCGGACTCGTGGCGGCGCCAGACGACCTTCGCCTCCGCCTTGCCCAGTTCGTTCAGCGAACGCACGCGCCGCAGCTCGATGCGGTCGTATTCCGGCACGGTGGCGGTGTAGTAGTAGAAGCCGTCCGCATGCAGGGTGACGTGGGGGTCGGCGCGTTGCAGTACCAGCGGGTTGGCGAAATCGGTCGCGGCGGCGGCCGCGGACAGCATCGAGGCGCTGGCCAGCGCACAGGCGAGGCGGCGTAGGGTCATGCTCGGTCTCCGTATGGTTATCCCGCCGGGCGTGAGCCTACGCCCGGCGGCTGCTCCGATGGTACGGAAAGCCCCGGGACCTGATCCAATCACTTTTTTATCAGGACCGATACGTTTTTCGTCGCGCCAGCTCGCGGTCGAGGGCATTCGCGAAGTTCTGGCGGTCGGCCTGGCTGAAGGCGGACGGGCCGCCCGTATCGACGCCGCTGCCGCGCAGCTCTTCCATGAAGGCGCGCATGGTCAGCTGCTGGGCGATGGTGTCCTTGGTGTACCACTCGCCGCGCGGGTTCAGGGGCAGCCCGCCCTTTTCCAGCACCAGCGAGGCCAGCGGAATGTCGCCGGTGACGACGATGTCGCCGGCCTGCACGCGTTCGACGATCTCCGCATCGGCCGCATCGGCGCCCGCCGGCACCTGCAGCGCCCGGATGAAGCGCGAGCCGGGCACCCGGATCAGCTGGTTGGCCACCAGCGTGACGTTCAATTGCAGGCGTTCGGCCACCCGGAACAGGATGTCCTTGATGACGGCGGGACAGGCGTCGGCGTCGACCCAGATGTGCATGAGAGCGGAAGGAAGAATGCTGGAAGCCAGCCGGATGGCCATTGTAGCCGCATTGCACGCGCCACAGGGGCGGCGCCGTGCAGCCTAGCGCGTCCGCCGCGCGTAATCCCGGCCGATCGTCTCGAGGCCGCTCAAGGCGAAGGAGACCAGGTGGTCCACGATCGCCTGGCGCGGCATCCTGAACACCTCGTGCAGGGGGCCGGGCGCGTGCGATCCGCCCACCAGCAGCATCATGCATGGCGCGCCCACGCTGATCAGGCAGCGCAGCAGCGCCGGGTCGTCCACCGGAATGCCGGTGATCTCGCTGAGGATGCGCTTGATGACCGCCAGCTTGGGCCCGACCGCATCCCGGATCAGCGTGTGCAGGTGCGAGGACGGCGCCATGACTTCGCGCGCCAGCACGTGCAGGTGCCAGCCACGCGGCTCGCCGAGCGCCTCGTCGACCAGGCGCTCGATCAGCCTGGCCAGCCTGGCGGGCGGCGCCAGCGGGCTGTCGAGCAGCTGCTGCAGGTCGGCGAGATCGACCAGGCGGCGATGGGCCTCGAACAGGACGGCTTGGTAAAGACCGCTGCGGCTGCCGAAATGGTAGTTGATCGACGCGACATCGACGGCGGCTTCGGCCGCGATGGCCTTGCCCGAGGTTTCGGCATAACCGGTCATGCTGAACAGCTTGCCGGCCGCCTCGAGGATGCGGCTGCGGGTCGCTTCCCCATCGGTCCGGGGTTCGCGTTTGCTCCTCATGGTGTCCTTCTCATCGTTTCATCCCACTCATTCAACTAGCGCCGATTTTCCCTCAGACAAAATTTAAATTCAATTGAAATTCCAAGAAAGCCGGCGCATAATTTAAATTCGATTTAAATTAAATGACCACATTCAACTCCAGGCCGACGCCCAGCACGCCATGAAACTTGCTCCCCGCACCAAAAAGATCGCTCTTGCTTCCCTGCTCGTCCTGTCCGCAGGCGCGACCTGGGCCTGGCTGGCCCACCGGGCCCCAGCGCCGGCCGGCGAACTTGTCTTGCACGGCAACGTCGATATCCGCCAGGTGTCGCTGGCCTTCGAAGGCAGCGGGCGCATCGCCGCGCTGCATGTGGACGAAGGCGACCGGGTGAAGGCGGGCGCGCTGCTCGGCACGCTCGACACCCGCACCCTGGCCCTGCATGCGGAGCAGGCGGCGGCCCAGGCCGAGGTCCAGCGCCAGGCGCTGGCGCGCCTGCGCAATGGCCTACGCCCCCAGGAAATCGCCCAGGCGCGCAGCCGCCTGAAGGCGGCGCAGGCCAACGCCCTGCGCGCCGGGCAGGATCTGGCGCGGCTGCAGGAGATTGCCGCCAGCACCGGGGGGCGCGGCGTCAGCGCCCAGGACCTGGACCGCGCGCGCAGCGCCGCCGAGGTCGCGGCCGCCCAGGCCGACGAACAGCGCCAGGCCCTCGGCCTGGCCGAACTTGGCGCCCGCAAGGAAGACGTGGCGGCGGCCGAAGCCCAGCTCAAGGCCTCGGAGGCGCAACTGGCCCTCCTGCGGCACCAGGTCGCGCAGGGCGAACTGCGGGCGCCGGTCGATGCGCTGGTGCGCTCGCGGCTGGCGGAGCCGGGCGACATGGCCGCGCCCCAGCGCCCGGTGTTCGCGCTGGCCCTGGCGCGCCCGAAATGGATACGCGTCTATGTCGGCGAGACCGACCTGGGCCGGGTCCGGCCGGGCATGGCGGCCAGGGTCCTGACCGACAGTCATCCCGGGCGGCCGGTCGCCGGCAAGGTCGGGTATATCTCCTCGGTGGCCGAATTCACCCCCAAGGCGGTCCAGACCGAAGAACTCCGGACCAGCCTGGTCTATGAGGTAAGGGTGATGGTCGAGGACGAGCAGGAACTGCTGCGCCTGGGCCAGCCCGCCACGGTGCGCCTGGATGCGGGGACCCCGCGATGAACGCCGGCGCCATCGTCGTCGCCGAGGACCTGGGCAAGCGCTTCGCCGCGCCCGGCGGCGCCCTGCACGCGGTGCGCGCGGTATCGATGTCGGTACGGGCCGGCGCCCTGAGCGCGCTGGTCGGCCCCGACGGCGCGGGCAAGACCACCTTGCTGCGCATGATGAGCGGACTGCTCAAGCCCGACGCCGGGCGCCTCGAGGTGCTGGGCATCGACGCGGCCAAGGATCCCCAGGCCCTGCAGTCGCGCATCGGCTACATGCCGCAACGCTTCGGCCTGTACGAGGACCTGAGCGTCCAGGAGAACCTGGATTTGTATGCGGACCTGCACGGCGTGCCGCGCCGGCTGCGCGCCGAGCGCTTCGGCAGGCTGCTGGACATGACCGGGCTGGCCGCGTTCACCGCGCGTCCCGCGGGCAAGCTTTCCGGGGGCATGAAGCAGAAGCTCGGCCTGGCCTGCACCCTGGTCCGCTCGCCGGAACTGCTGCTGCTCGACGAACCGAGCGTCGGCGTCGATCCGCTGTCGCGCCGCGACCTCTGGACCATCGTGCAGCAACTGGTCGAAGCTGAGCAGCTGAGCGTGATCGTCAGCACCGCCTACCTGGACGAAGCCGAGCGCTGCGCGCAGGTATTCGTGATGCACGAAGGGCGGCTGCTGGCCGCCGGGACGCCGGCCGCGCTGGCCGAGCGCGCACGCGGCCTGACCTGGACCGCCACGCCGGCCCCGGGCGTGGGGGTGCGCCGCCTGCAGGCGGCCCTGATCGACGCCGGCGAACTGGTGGTCGACGCCGTCCCCCAGGGCGGCGCCGTCCGGCTGATCCGGCAAGCGCAGGCGGACGGGCCGGCGCTGGACGCATTGCTCGGCCAGGCCGGCCGCGCGCCGCGCGCACATGAACTGGAAGACGCCTTCATGATGCTGCTGCGCCAGCAGCAGGACCAGCAAGGTGCGCCGCAAGCGCGCCCCGCGCTCCCGCCGGAGATGGCGCGGCGCGGCGCGGCGCACGCCTCCGGCGAAGGGCCGGTGATCGCGGTGCGCGACCTGGTGCGCAGGTTCGGCGACTTCACCGCCGTGGCCAGCACCAGCTTCAAGGTGGCGCGCGGCGAGATCTTCGGCTTGCTCGGCCCGAACGGCGCCGGCAAGACCACCACCTTCCGCATGCTGTGCGGCCTGCTACCCGCGAGCAGCGGCCACCTGGAAGTCGCCGGCCTGGACCTGCGCCGGGCGCGCGCCCGGGCCCGCGCGCGGATCGGCTACGTGTCGCAGAAGTTCGCCTTGTACGGCAACCTGACGGTCGGCGAGAACCTGTCCTTCTTCGGCGGCGCCTATGGCTTGCGCGGCGCGGCGCTGCGCAAGCGCGTGGAGGCCCTGGTCGCCCAGTTCGGACTCGACCCGGCCGCGGCCAGCGGCGAGCTGCCCGGCGGTTTCAAGCAGCGCCTGGCCATGGCCGCCGCCCTGCTGCACGAGCCGGAAGTCCTGTTCCTCGACGAGCCCACCAGCGGCATCGACCCGCTCGCGCGGCGCATGTTCTGGCGCACCATCACCGCCCTCGCCGAGGGCGGCGTCACGGTCGTCGTGACCACCCACTTCATGGAGGAGGCCGAGTACTGCGACCGCATCGCGATCCAGGACGCCGGCAAGGTGCTGGCCCTGGGCACGCCCGAACAGGTGCGTGCGCAAGCCGGCGCCGAAGCGCGGATGGACATGAATACCGCCTTCATCGCCATCGTCGAGCAGGCGCGCGCCGGCGCACGCGCACGGCCCGGAGCCGGGGCATGAACGGCGCGCGTTTCGGCAGCCGCTTCCTCGCGCTGCTGCGCAAGGAGACCCGCCAGATGCTGCGCGACCGCAGCAACCTGGCCGTGGGCCTGCTGCTGCCGGTGGTCTTGATCCTGCTGTTCGGCTACGGCCTGTCCTTCGACGTCAGGGAGGCGCCGCTCGCCATCGTCATGGAAGACGCTTCGCCGGCGGCGCAGGACGTGGTCCAGGGCTTCCACGGGACGCCCTTCGTGGCGCCGGTCCGGGTGACGGGCATGCGCGAGGCCGAAGCCCGCCTGCGCGCCGGCGAGGTGGACGCCATCGTGCGCGTCCCCGCCGACTTCTCGCGGCAGATGGCTGCGGGCGCGGCGCGCATCCAGCTCGTGCTCAATGGCGTCGATTCCGGCACGGCGTCCACCATCGAAGGCTATGTCAACGGCGTGCTCGGCGTCTGGGCCCGGCAGCGCGCCGACCGCGCCGGCGCCGCCCATGCCGGCGCGGGCGGCGTCGAGGTGGTGCAGCGCATGTGGTTCAACGAAGCCGGCGACAGCAGCTGGTTCCTGGTGCCGGGCCTGATCGTGCTGGTGCTCACCCTGATCGGCGCCTTCCTGACCTCGCTCCTGATCGCCCGCGAGTGGGAACGCGGCACCCTGGAAGCGCTGTTCGTCACACCGGTGCGCCCGCTGGAGCTGGTCCTCGCCAAGCTGGCCCCCTACCTGGTGGTCGGCGCCGTCGACCTGGCCTTCTGCCTGGTTGCGGCCCGCTTCCTGTTCGAGGTGCCAATCCGCGGCTCGCTGCTGCTGGTCGTCGCCGCCTCGATGCTCTACCTGGCCGTGTCGTTGCTGCTGGGCCTGTTCATTTCCGGCGCGACCCGCAACCAGTTCCAGGCCAGCCAGCTGGCCCTGCTGGTCAGCTTCATGCCTGCGCTGATGCTCTCGGGTTTCGTGTTCGACCTGCGCAACGTGCCGGCCGCCGTGCGGCTCATCAGCCAGGCGCTGCCGGCCACCCATTTCATGGACCTGGTCAAGACCCTCTTCCTGGCGGGGAACCACTGGCCGACCATCTGGCGCGGCCTTGCCATCCTTGCCCTCTATGCCCTCGTGCTGGCCGCCGCCACGCGGCGCCAGCTGCGCAAGTCACTGGATTGACACGATGTCCGCCTTTTTCTCCCGGCTGTTCGCCACGCTTGCCCCGGTATTCGCGCTAGTGCGCAAGGAGATCCTGGTGCTCCTGAAGGAGCCCAGCAGCCGCGCGCTCCTGGTCGCGCCGGCCCTGGTCCAGGCACTGCTGTTCGGCTATGCGGCCACCTTCGACCTCAAGCACGTTCCCTATGCGGTGCTCGACCAGAGCCGCAGCGGCGCCTCGCAGGCGCTGCTGGCGCGCCTGGACGGCACCGGCGTGTTCGAACGGGTCGCCACCCTGGAATCGCCGCGCCAGATCGCCGGCGTCATCGACGCCGGCCAGGCCATCGTCTTCCTCGGCTTCCCGGACGACTTCGAGACGCGCCTGGCGGCCGGCGAGCGGGCGCCGCTCCAGCTCATCCTCGACGGCCGCAACTCCTCGACCGCGTCCATGGCGGCGGCCTACGTGAACGCGGTCGTCGCGGCCTACAACGGGCCGCCCGGCGCCCGGGGCAGCGTGAGCATCGAGCGGCGCGCCTGGTTCAATCCCAATCTCGAATCGCGCTGGAACCTGATGCCGGGCCTGATCGCGGCCTTGAGCATGCTGCAGACCCTGCTGCTCGCGGCGCTGTCGGTGGCCAGGGAACGCGAGCAAGGCACCTTCGACCAGCTGCTGGTGACACCCTTCACGCCGCTGCAGATCCTGGTCGGCAAGGCCCTGCCGCCGATCGGCATCGGACTGCTGCAGTCGACCGTCATCTTCCTGATCATCCGTTTCTGGTTCGGCATCCCGATGAACGGTTCGGTGGGGCTGCTCTACCTCGGCCTGCTTGTCTTCACCATCGCGGCGGTCGGCGTGGGCCTGTCGATTTCCGCGCTGTCGCTTTCCATGCAGCAGGCCATGCTGTATGCCTTCCTCCTGATCATGCCGATGATGCTGCTCTCGGGCCTGCTAACGCCGGTGCGCAACATGCCGCAGTTGCTGCAGCTCGCCACTTATGCCAACCCGCTACGCTTCGGCATCGGCATCGTGCGCCGCGTCTACCTGGAGGGCGCCGTGCTGGCCGACGTCGCCCTCGATTTCGTTCCCCTGCTGGTGCTGGCGGCCATTACCCTGCCTCTCGCGGCCTGGCTGTTCCGGCACCGCCTTTCCTGATTGACGAGTCGACCATGCGTACTTTCACTCTCCTTTTTTCCTCCTCCCTTCCAGGCTCCCGGCGGGCGGCGTCACTGGCTTGCGGCCTGCTGCTGGCGGGGTGCGTGGCGGGCCCCGACTTCGTCAAGCCCAGCCCAGCCGCCCCCGAGGACTGGAGCAGCTGGCGCAGCGCGGACCCGATGCTGCGCATCCCCGCCGGTACGGAGCAGTCCTTGCCGGCGAAGTGGTGGCAGGCCTTCGGCGACCCGATGCTCGACAGCCTGCAGCAGCGGGCGCAGGAAGCCAGCCCGGATTTGCGCAGCGCCGCGTTGCGTTTCGCGCAGGCCCGGGTGCAACGCGCGGCGGCGCCGGCGCAGGGTGCTCCGCAGCTCGGCGCCAGCGGCGGCGTGCAGCGCCAGCGCCAGAGCGAATACGGCGCCGGGACGCGCCTGAGCGACGTCATCGCCGCCGACCGCGACACCGTGGCGGGCGCGCTGAGCCAGCCCTTCACGCTCTACCAGGCCGGCTTCGACGCCTCATGGGAGCCGGACCTGTGGGGCAGGGTCAAGCGCTCCGTGGAAGCGGCCGACGCCGGCGTCGCGCAGCAGGCCGCGCTGTTCGACCTTGCCCGCTTGAGCCTTGCCAGCGACCTGGCGCGCCACTACCTCGAACTGCGCGGCACGCGGCGCCAGATCCGGCTGGCACACGAGGACGTCGACGCGCTCGGCGAGCGCCTGCGGCTCCTGGAAGCCCGGGTTCGCAGCGGCGCCAGCGACCACCTCGACCTGGAACGCCAGCGCGCCGAACTGGCCGCGGCCAGGGTGCGCCTGCCGGGCCTGCTGGCCGAGGAAGGCGCCAGCATCAACCAGATCGCCCTCCTGCTGGGCGAGCGTCCCGGCGCCCTGGACGGCATGCTGGCCTCGGACCAGGCGGGCGGCGCCCTGCCCGCCCTGCCGGACCTGCAGCTGGGGCTGCCGTCGGAAGTCGCCCTGCGCCGCCCGGACATCCGCGCCGCCGAAGCGCGCCTGCATCGCGCCGTGGCCAGAGTGGGTGTCGCGCAGGCCGATCTTTACCCGAGCGTGCGCCTGGGCGCGCATTTCGGCGCCGAGTCCTACCTGGACGAGCGTTTCGGCGGATGGGGCAGCCGCACCTGGTCCATCGGACCGAGCCTGGACCTGCCCCTGTTCGACGGCGGGCGCCGCCGCAGCACGGTGCGATTGCGCGAGCTGGAACAGCAGGAAGCGGCCGTGGACTACCAGCGCGTCGTGCTCAAGGCCTGGCAGGAGATCGACGATGCCCTGAGCGCCTACGCGGCCGAGCAGCGGCAGGCGGACGACCTGCAGGCGCGCGTGCGCAGCAGCGGCGAGGCCTACCGCCTGACGCAGGCGCGCTACCAGGGCGGCGCCGTGGACTTCGTCGCCGTGCTCGACAGCCAGCGCAGCCACCTGCAGGCGCGCCGCGAGCTGGCTGCCTCCGAAACGCGCCTGGCCGTGCGCTATGTGGCGCTCAACAAGGCGATCGGCAATACTGGAGGCCGCCAGCCGCGATGAGCTTGCGGCCTGGTGGTTCGGTTCCGGAATGTGTTTTCCGAGTGCATCTGTTACGCTCGTAATATTGCCTTTCATCACGAGAAAACACATGCCGAGCATACAAAAACAGACGATCCTGCTGGCGCTCGCGGCGACGTCTCCCTTCAGCGCCTGGGCCATCGAGGCGCCCATCCGCAGCGTGACCCTGTATCCGGGCAGCGCCACCGTCGAACGCGTGGTCGAGGTGGCGCCGGGCGCGACCCAGGTCGAGATCACCGGCCTGCTGGCGAACTTCAGTACCGACTCCGTGCGCCTGCAGGCGGATCCCGGCATCCAGGTCGGCCAGGTGGTCACGCGCGACCTGCCCCGCGCCGACAGCCCCAGCCCGCGCGCGGCGGAATTGGAAAGCAAGGTGCAGGCGCTGCAGGACCAGATCGCGCTGATCGACGCCGATTCCAGATCGGCCCAGCTGGTCCAGGGCTACCTGGAACGCCTGGGCGGCGGCGAAGCGGGCGCGGGGCGGGCGGCTGGCGATCCGAAAACGCTGCTCGGTACCCTGGACGCGATCCGCAAGGGCGGCGCCGACGCGCTCGAACGTGTGCACAACAACGAAGTGAAGAAGCGCGCCCTGGCCAGGCAGCTCGAGGTCGTCAGGCGCGACCTCGCCAAGCTCCAGGCCAATACGCGCGACAGCCGCGTCATGACCATCGCCGTCGCGGCCAAACAGGCGGGCAAGCTGGTGCTGAGCTACCAGGTCAACCGCGCCGGCTGGAAGCCGGCCTACCGCGCATCGCTCGACTCGCATGCCTCGACCATCGAACTGGAGCGCCTGGCCACGATCTCGCAAAAGACGGGCGAGGACTGGAGCCGGGTCAAGCTGCGCCTGTCGACCGGCCAGCCCAGCCTGTCGGCCCAGGCGCCGGATCCATCATCCTGGCTGCTGAGCTATCGACCACCCCAGGTAGTCGCCGAGATGTCCTACGCGCCCGCCCCTCCGCCGGCGCCGGCGCCGATGGCGGTGGCCGTGTCGGGTTCGCGGATCGCGGCGGACAATTACGTGGCGCCGGTGCTGGAGACGCAGGGGAATTTCAGCACCGAATTCGAGGTGCCGGCCAGGGTCGACCTGGCCGCGGACGGCCGCGAGATCTCGGTGGGACTGGGTGCGCAAAGCCTGCCCGTGAAGCAGCGCGTGCGCATCGCGCCGCGCAGCAGCGACGAGGTCGCGGTGCTGACCGCGGATGCGGCGCGCCCCGAAGGCGTGTGGCTGCCCGGCCAGGTGCAGCTGCGCCGCGACGGCTCTTATGTCGGCGCCCTGCACTGGGACCCGCAGGACAGCGAACGCCTGAGCCTCGCCTTCGGCCGCGATCCCCTGATGCGCGTCGCCATCGAGCACCGCGACGAGATGTCGGGCCAGACCGGCTTCTTCAAGCGCGACAACGAGAAACGCATCGCCGATACCTATGTGGTGACCAGCTCGCACCGCCAGCCGGTCGACATCCTGCTGCTGGAGCCGACGCCGGTCAGCCAGTCGGACAAGGTGCACGTCAAGATCTCGCTCGACCCCGAACCGAACGTCAGGGACTGGCAGCAGCGGCGCGGCCTGGTGGGCTGGGAGCGCAGCCTGAAGCCGAACGAGACGGCCCGCTTCAAGGTCGATTACGCGATCGGCTATCCGAAGGAAGGCAGCGTGCAGGGCCTGCCCTAAGCAGGAAGGTCAGGAGGCCGGGCGCCGGCTGTAGGCCAGGAACACCTCGTCGCGCACCCAGCCGAGCGAGGCGTACAGGGCTTGCGCGGCGTGGTTGGTCCTGGCCGTGGTCAGGTCCATGCGCGCCTTGCCGTCCTGGCGCGCCAGCGCCTCGGCGGCCAGCAGCAGCGCCCGCCCCGCCCCGCCCTTGCGCGCGGCGGGATCGACGAACAGGTCGTAGAGCACATAGATGGGCGCCGCTTCCACCGAGCAGAAGCTCGGATAGAGCTGGCAGAAGCCGACGATCTCGCCGGCTTCGTCGAGCGCGGCCAGCAGCTTCGACTCTCCTTTGTGAAAGCGCTCGCCGATGAAGCGCCGGGCCAGCTCCGCGTCCGGCGCCTGCTCGTAGAACTGGCGGTACAGGTCGAACAGCTGCGCGATGCGGGGAAGATCGTGGTGCGATGCGAGGCGGGTGGAGATGGACATGTCTGGATCCTGGCCGAAAGCGCGCGATCTTGGCATGCGCACGGCGTCAATGCAATGCCAGGCGCATGAACATGTCCACTCCTTCTGCTGCTTAGTCTTTCTTGCGGCGGCGCGCGACCGCCAGGCTGCCCATGCACAGCATCGGCAGCAGCAGCGCCACGGTCGACGGCTCCGGCACCTCGGCCACGATGGCGAAGCTGTCGCCCGCGCGCAGGCCGGTGGTATCCAGCACCCAATCGGCCTGGCCCTGCAGGCCGAGCGGATTCCCGAAGTGGAACTCGGCCGGTTCGGCCTGGACGAAGCGGATGGCCGCCTTGCCGCTGTCGTGGGTGACGCTGCCCAGCACGCCGAAGGCCGGCGTCACGCTGCCGGCGCCGGCGAAGCCAATGCCTTGCAGGCTGAAGCTGAAGTGCGGGAAAGGCAGGCCGCGCAGGTTCAGCACCATGGCGCTCAGGTGCAGGGGACCGAGCAGGTCTTCCTCTTCCAGCACGAAGTTCAGCGTGGTGCCGGTGAAGTTCTTCAGGTCGAGGTTGAAGGACACCAGGCCAGCCGCGCTGTAGTCGGTGACGGCGTTTTCCGGCGAGCCGGAGCTCGACAGCAGGACCGCGCCCTGGGCGCCGCCGGACAGCATCAGGGCCGCGAAGGCGGCGGCGATCATTTTAAGAAAATGCATGTGAATTCCCCTGTGATGGTGGATGGCGCTTACAGCGGGCCCTTGGCCCATGGACCCGAGATCGCGAAGGTCACGCCCGGGGTCTGGATGTTGACGAAGAGGTAGCGGCCGGTCGGGTCGAAGCAGGCGCCGGCGAACTCGTTGCCGCGCTGGTCGCCCGCGAGCGAGGCCAGCTTGCCCGCGCCCTGCAGCTGGGCTTCGGTCAGGTTGATATTGTTCTTGGCGAAGATGTAGGCGTCGCCCTGGCCGGTGAGGCCCATCAGGCGCTGTCCGAAGCCGTACATGTCGGTGGCGGCGGTCGAGGCGTCTTCGCAGATCAGGATCGCGTTGCGCGGGCTGACAGTCAGGTTGTCGCCCATGTTGCCCACCAGCGGGCTCGGGCTCGAGTAGATGCAGGTGAGGACTTGCGTGGCCAGGTCCAGTTCCCAGATGGCGCCGCGCTGCACCGCGCCGCCCGAGGTGTCCATCACGTACATCTTGCCCTGCGCATACCAGATGCCTTCGCCGCGGTTCATGCGCGCCGCGCCCTGCAGCCAGCCCTGCACGAAGGGACCGGCCGCATTGGTGATGGTCACGCCGGATGGACCGGTGGCGTTGCCGCGGTTGGCGTCCGGATTGGCGATCGGCACCCACTCGAGCTCGTAACTCGCGTTCACGGGCGCCACAGCCAGGTTGGCGTTCTGGATGCCGCGCACGCGCGCCATCTGCAGGATGCCGCCGCGCGCCAGCGAGCCCGGCGCCCCGGTGCGGATGTCCGGCACATAGCGGTATAAGCCCGACTTGCCCGAGGAATCCTCGGTCTGGTAGACGAAGCCGGTAGCCGGATCGACGGCGGCGGCTTCGTGGGCGAAACGGCCCATGCCAACGATGGGCTGGCCGGTCGTCAGCGCCGGGTCGGCCGTGACTTCGAATACGTAGCCGTGCTTCCTGCCCGAGACGCTGACCGCGTCCGAGCCGACTTCCTCGCAGCTCAGCCAGGTGCCCCAGGGAGTGATGCCGCCCGCGCAGTTGGTCTGTGTGCCGCCCAGGCTCGGGCTCATGCTGACCCAGTTCCCGTCGCGGAACAGCAGGTTGGTGGTGCCGCCGCCGAACACGTTGTCGGAGCTGCCGTTGAGCTTGCCGCCGTCGTAGACGCCGACCGCATTGATGAAATTGGCGGCGCCGGTGCCGCCGATCTCGTGGTTACGCACCAGCACCAGCTCGGTGCTGCGGCCGAGCTTGCGTGTCTGGACCACGCCCATGCCGTCGTGGCCGCCCGGGCAGGCGTGGCCGTCGGTCATCGTGTCGCCGCGCCAGCCGAAGCTCTTGTAGCTGAAGCCCGCAGGCAGCTGCAGCAGCGGCAGGCCGGTCGTCAGGTCCTTGACCGGGGCGATCGGGCCATAGGGGCTGTCGACCAGCGCGGTGGATCCGTTGGCGGCTAGCGCTTGCCGGGCCTGCATGGCGGCGAACGCGCCGACGAAGGGCAGCGCGGAGGCGCCGGCCAAGCCCTTGAGCAGATTGCGTCGCGACGGCGACAATTCTTTGTCAGTCATTGATCCTCGCCATCTTTGTGCATGCCTTCCGTCCACACCCCCATGGCACGGACCGATGCATTTAAACAAACAAAAATGTCGGTTCAATGACAACAAAAAGATCGCTGCATGACGTGAAGCGAGGTCCTGTCTTTCCCCTTGCTTAGACGAGAAGCCAGCCGGCATGTCTTGCAGCCTGTCGTCCAGGTCTCGCAGATGCTCGCCAGCAGTGCGCCGGAAGAATGTCGGCGACAAACGGGCCAATCCGCCAGTCAAGAGCCATTTGTCGCCTGTCGGGCTTACATGGTCTTTAACCAAGAATCTATGAAATATTGCGAGAAAAGCATTCCCGGGACAGACTTATGCAATATAACTGTGAGAATTTAATAGTTTATAGCCGCCAGCTTTGAGTAAAATCACGACGTCGCAACCAGTTCAGCATCTGTACTGTGTGAAGCACAATGACGAGTTTGTCAACGCAGGTGGTGCGCTGCAATGCGCCGCGGATATGCACCAGCTGCATGTCAGGACTGAAATCGCGTAATGACAGTATACCCAGGCGAAGCTCGAATCGAGAGATCGTTTTACCCAAGAACAAGTTATTAATCCGTGCCTGTCTCATGAAGAAATCCTTGATTTTCCTGGCGCTCGCCTTTGACATCTCACTGGTTCACGCCGAAAAAGCAACCCAGGTGTACCTCGATAACGGCGAATTAAACTACATCGGGGAAATTTCGCAGGAAGCCAACAAGGAGGTTTTCGACCTGTTTGCCTCCCTCGACACCAAACCGACACGGCTTTCGATACGCAGCCCCGGCGGCCCTACCGATCCGGGCATCGCGCTTGGGACCTGGGTTCATAAACATGGGTTAACCGTAAAAGTTCTGGAATTCTGCTTTTCCTCCTGCGCGAATTATGTCTTTACGGCCGCCCCGAAGAAAATCGTCAGCAATTTTGCAGTGATAGGATTTCACGGTGGACTCAGCAGCAAGAGCTTCAAGCTCGATGCAGAACAGGAGGCCATTTTCGCTGCGATGTCAAAAGAAGAGCAGATGGCCGCCCGCAAGCAACTGGACGATGAAATCAAGAAGATGGTAGCCAGCAAAGAGCAAGAGGAACGGGATTTTTTTGCGCTGATCAAAGTCGATCAACGCATTACCACTCTCGGGCAAACACCCTATTATTCGCAACGCTTCGGGAAGGACGAGAAAAGCCTGGGATGGACCTTTTCTGTCGATGGATTTAAAAAACTCGGCGTGTCGAATATTCGCGTGGTTAATCCGCCCTGGCAACCCAAGTTTATCAGTTCGGATTTCACGGTACACCAAATCAGTCTCAAGTAAGCGATCCGCCGGCTCGCGGCTCGCATGGGAATACGATTCAGTATCGCCCCGGTAGCAGGCTGCAACGGGCCGGATCTGACGACTTTTTTACAGCCTGTCCGCTCGCCCGGTGCGAAGCCGGCGCCTGCGGTGCCGACTTCGCTACCTGTGGAGCCGCGATGCGGCGCACCGGGCTTCCATCCTTCCGCATTCTTCAAGAATCCTCCCTCCGCCTTCACGGCGCCGGTATATCCTGTTCCCTTCGCCGATTAACTGACTGGTACAAAAACCCGACGCTTTCGACCTATCGCATTGATCAGGTGACGATCCGCGTCCTTTCGGCCCCACTGTATCTCCCGCGGCATTCGCTACGCGCGCCGCAAAGCCGGGCATTCCAGCCACGGCCATATTGTATTTACCTCCGCGTAAGTAGTGGAGCATCGTGGCCACTACTTTTTACCCGGATGAGATTTCAACATCCTTGATTATGCTCCTCGCTTATGCATTCAGATTTTTTTGAAGATGGCCATGTTTTTAGCCTTGACCACCAAAAACGTTAACCATAATATTGATCCGTGGCCGCACTTGTTGTCACGTAATTTAATAAAGAGGAAGACAAATGAAACAGATCGCAACTCCTGCACAAAACATCCGCGAACTGAACACCGCAGAAATCAACGAGGTTTCCGGCGGCGTCGAATGGGAGTGCAAAGCCACGATCAAATCCGACGGCACCAAGGAAATTTCCTGCACCATCAAAGGCACTTTCTAAAGTCCTGTAAAAGGTGCCCACGCGGCACCTTTTATATTGCCATTCACGCGAAAATACCGCATGAATGGCAACCGGCGCTGGAACCCAGGGAAAATGCGCCACTACCCCGACTCGATCCTGCCCTCCGCAAACAATATCGCTACGCTGATCGGCAAGCCTATCTCCTGCATTTTCTCCATATATCGACAGCATACCCAGTTTTTATTCGCACGCACCGCATTATGCCATTCGCTTATGCACCTGGGTTTAATTAAGACTGTATGGCTTTTTTCCTTGACCAATAAAAAGCCTTCATCATAATATTTTCCTGTGACGCGTTTTCGTCACATATTTGATAAACAAGGAATAGAAATGAACCATATCGCAGCTACTGAACAAAACATCCGTGAACTGAATGTCGCAGAACTGAATGAAGTTTCTGGCGGCGTCGAATATGAGTGCAAAGTGACGATCCGTTCGGATGGCACCAAGGAAATTTCGTGCACCGTCAAAGGTAAGCTCTAATCATATAAAAGGTGCCGAAGCGGCACCTTTTATTGATTCCCCGTTTCTCCGGACGAGCTTCTCGAGCAGAACTCGTTCGTCATGAGAGCAAGCCAGCCCGTCTCCGGCGCTGCAATCCCCGCGATATGACGGTGCGCGCTCGACGCCTTCCACACTGGTGTATGGCAAGCCTTGCTCATCAGCTCCTGAGCTGCGCCGCCTGCCCGCGCTTGCGGCAAAAGCTTTAGAATCGCTGTCTTCTGCTCAACAGTTCTTGCTCGGCAAGACGCGATTCCTCCCATGAACAAACTGGCGCTTTACTTCCGCCTGGTCCGGGCCGACAAGCCCATCGGCATCCTTTTGCTGCTGTGGCCGACCCTGTGGGCGCTGTGGATGGCGTCCGGCGGTGTGCCGGACATGCTGGTGCTGGCGATCTTCGTGCTCGGCACGGCCCTGATGCGTTCGGCCGGCTGCGCCATCAACGACTACGCCGACCGCGACTTCGACCGCCACGTCAAGCGCACCGTCGACCGTCCCCTCACCAGCGGCAAGATCCGCGGCTGGGAGGCGGTGATGGTGGCGCTGGTGCTGTCCCTGGTTTCCTTCCTGCTGATCCAGCCCCTTAACATGCTGACCAAGCAGCTGTCGGTGGTGGCGCTGGTGGTGGCCGGCACCTATCCCTACTTCAAGCGCTTCTTCGCCATCCCCCAGGCCTACCTGGGCATCGCCTTCGGCTTCGGCATCCCGATGGCCTTCGCCGCCGTGCAGGGCCAGGTGCCGGCCGTGGCCTGGTGGCTGCTTGTGGCGAACGTGTTCTGGGCGGTAGCCTACGACACCGAGTACGCGATGGTCGACCGCGACGACGACCTCAAGATCGGCATTCGCACCTCGGCCATCACCTTCGGCCGCTTCGACGTGGCCGCCGTGATGCTGTGCTACGGCGCCGCGCTGGCGATCGACCTGGTGTGCGGCTGGTACCTGGGCCTGCGCTGGTGGTTCGTGGCCGGCGTGGCCGTGGCGGCCGGGCTGGCGCTCTACCACTACACCCTGATCCGCGAGCGCGAGCGCATGGCCTGCTTCAAGGCCTTCCGCCACAACAACTGGCTGGGCGCCGCCTTATTCAGCGGTGTCGCACTCGACTATGCATTCAGGTAATATTGTCCAAAAGGCATTCATTCAACCAAGCAAAGAGGCTTATCATGATTGACAAGATCCCTACCCAAACCGGCACCCGCGAACAACTGGTCACCGACCTGAAGACCGTGATCCATGACGCCGAAGCCTGGCTGCGCAACGGCGGCGCCCTGGGCGGCGAAGAGCTGAAAGCCAAGTTCGAGTCGACCCTGGCCAGCGCCAAGGCCGGCCTGGCCCACTACCAGGAAACCGTGGTCGACGCCGCCAAGGCGACCGACGAATACGTCAAGGAAAACCCGTGGAAATCGGTGGGCCTGGGCGCCGCGGTCGGCGTCGTGGTCGGCATGCTGATCGCCCGCAAGTAATGAGTATTTCCACAGCCGTAGGCCGGATCGGGACCACTGTGCTGGCCATGGCGCGCACGCGCCTGGAGCTGGCGGCGGTCGAGCTGCAGGAGGAAACGCAGCGCCTGTTCGGCTACCTCGCCTGGGCGCTGGCCGCCGCGGTGCTGGCGCTGGGCGCCCTGGCCCTGGCGGTGCTGTTCGTGCTGGTGCTGTTCTGGGACACGCACCGCCTGCTGGCGGTGGGCGGGATGGCCGTGCTGTTCGCACTCGGCTGCGGCTTCGCGGTCATGAAACTGCGCGGCGGCCTGGCGGCGCGTCCGCCGCTGCTCGGCGCCACCCTGGCCGAGCTGCGCAAGGACGTCGGGTTTGCGAAAGGAGAGCAGGTCGATGGCTAATGCCCAGGAACTGGCTGCGCGCCGTGCGGCGCTGGTGGCGCAGTGCGCGGCCCAGCGCGCCGTCGTTGCGCACGAATTCGCCGTGCTGAAGTCGCCCGAGACGCTGGGGGTGGTGCCGGCTTATGTCAGTGAGCACAAGAAGACGGCGCTGATCGTGGCGGGGGTGGCGGCGGGTTTTCTTGCTACTAAACCCAAGTGGGCGGTTGGCGTGGTGACGGCCGGGGTGTCGCTGTACAAGTTTGCGCAGCGGGTGCTGCCGGTGTTGCGGTGGAAGGGGTTTGAGGTTCACTGAGGCGCTATCAGCTTGCTGGCGAACTTGGGTCCCGGCCTGCGCCGGGACGACGTGCATAAGCAGCGGGCTAGGATCAATGCCGTCACTACCTGCCTAAAGACCGTCGTTCCGGCGGAGGCCGGAACCCAAGTTTCCTTACATTTGCCGGCTCGCCGGCAACACTTCAATTTTTTCCGAGCTCCTCACCAAGCTCCCGCCCCCGCGCCGCAGCCGCCTTCATCGCTTCCACGATCGCCTGCTTGACCCCCGCCCCCTCCATGCTGGTAATCGCCGCATGCGTCGTCCCGCCCTTGGAGGTCACGCGCTGCCGCAGCACCTCGACCGGATCGCCCGACTGCGCCGCCAGCTGCGCCGCGCCGGTGAAGGTGGCCAGCGCCAGCTCCCTGCCCTGCTCCGCATTCAAGCCCATCTCCAGCGCCGCCTGCTGCATCGCCTCGAGGAAGTAGAACACATAGGCCGGCCCGCTGCCCGACACCGCCGTCACCGGATCGATCTGGGCCTCGTCATCCAGCCACACGGTCTTGCCGACCGCGCGCATCACCTGGTCGGCCGCCTCGCGCTGGGCCGCGCTCACGCCATCCTGGGCCACCATGCCGGTGATGCCCATGCCGATCAGTGCGGGCGTGTTCGGCATCGAGCGCACGATGGCGCCGTAGCCGCCCAGCCAGCGCGACAGGTCGGCGATGCGGATGCCGGCCGCGATCGACAGCAGCAGCTGCTTGTCCAGGTGCGGCGCCAGGCTGGCCGCCACCTCGCGCATCTGCTGCGGCTTCACCGCCAGCACCACCACGTCGGCATCGTCCACCTGGGCGTCGATGCCGGACGCCGCGCTCACGCCGTACTGCTGCGCCAGGCGCGCCAGGGCCTCGGCGTTCGGGTCGACCACGTGCAGGCGGCCGGCTTCGGTGAGTTGTCCGGCCAGGCCGGCGATCAGGGCCGTGGCCATGTTGCCGCCGCCGATAAACGCAATCGTCATGGTTGTCCTTGTCTATTCGTAGTGGCGGGCGCCGAAGATGGCGCTGCCGATGCGCACGATGGTCGCGCCTTCCAGAATCGCGGCCTGCATGTCGCCCGACATGCCCATCGACAGGGTGTCGAGCGCCAGCCCGCCGGCGCGCAGGCGCTCGGCCAGCGCGCGCAGGCGGGCGAAGGCCGCCCGCTGCAGCGCCGGATCGGTCTCGGGTTCGGGAATCGCCATCAGGCCGCGCAGGCGCAGGTTCGGCAGCTGCGCGACCTGGCGCGCCAGCTCGGGCGCCTCGTCCTCGTGCGCGCCGCTCTTGCTGGCTTCGCCGCTGATGTTGACCTGGATGCAGACATTGAGCGGGCCGAGTTCCGGCGGCCGCTGCTCGGACAGGCGCTGGGCGATCTTCAGCCGCTCGACCGTGTGCACCCATTGGAAGCTGGCCGCGATCGGTCTTGTCTTATTGCTCTGGATCGGGCCGATGAAATGCCATTCGGCGGCTACCCCAGGTTGCGCGCGCGCGACGAGATCGATCTTGTCGAGCGCTTCCTGCAGATAGTTTTCGCCGAAGGCCTGCTGCCCCGCCGCCATCGCTTCCAGCACCGCTTCCGCTGGGAAGGTCTTCGATACGGCCAATAATTGGATGCTCGAGCGGGGCCGGTTCGCCGCCTGCGCAGCCCCTGCGATTGTCGCTTCGACAGCTTGCAAGTTCTCGGCGATTATGGACATAATGATTTTCTATAGGAAATATTTTTCAGTCGTCGCGAAGCGTCCCGCTTCCATACGGCACAGGGATTATAAATGGACATCTCGGAACTCCTCGCCTTCTCGGTCAAGAACAAAGCTTCGGACCTGCACCTCTCGTCCGGCCTGCCGCCGATGATCCGCGTGCACGGCGACGTGCGCCGCATTAACCTGCCGGCGCTGGAGCACAAGGACGTGCACGGCATGATCTATGACATCATGAACGACGGCCAGCGCAAGCAGTACGAGGAAGTGCTGGAGTGCGACTTCTCGTTCGCGATCCCGGGCCTGGCGCGCTTCCGTGTCAACGCCTTCAACCAGGAACGCGGCGCGGCCGCGGTGCTGCGTACGATTCCGTCCAAGATCCTGTCGCTGGAAGAACTGAATGCGCCGAAGATCTTCGCCGAGCTGGCGCTCAAGCCGCGCGGCCTGGTGCTGGTGACCGGCCCGACCGGTTCGGGCAAGTCGACCACCCTGGCGGCGATGGTCAACCACCTGAACGAGAACGAGCTGGGTCACATCCTCACCATCGAGGACCCGATCGAATTCGTGCACGAACCGAAGAAGTGCCTGATCAACCAGCGCGAAGTCGGCCCGCACACCCTGTCCTTCAACAACGCGCTGCGCTCGGCGCTGCGCGAAGACCCGGACGCGATCCTGGTGGGCGAACTGCGCGACCTGGAAACCATCCGCCTTGCGCTGTCGGCGGCCGAGACCGGCCACCTGGTGTTCGGCACCCTGCACACCTCGTCGGCCGCCAAGACCATCGACCGTATCGTCGACGTGTTCCCGGCCGAGGAAAAGGAAATGGTGCGCGCGATGCTGTCGGAGTCGCTCCAGGCCGTGATCTCGCAGACCCTGCTCAAGACCAAGGACGGCTCGGGCCGCGTGGCCGCGCACGAAATCATGCTCGGCACCCCGGCGATCCGCAACCTGATCCGCGAAGCGAAGATCGCGCAGATGTACTCGGCGATCCAGACCGGCAGCAACGTCGGCATGCAGACCCTGGACCAGAACCTGACCGACCTGGTGCGCCGCAACGTGATTTCCAGCGCCGCGGCCCGCGCCGCCGCGAAGATTCCGGAAAACTTCCCAGGCTAAGGAGTGGCGATGGAACGCGACCAGGCATCCAAATTCATGTTCGACCTGCTGCGCCTGATGACGGCGAAAGGCGGCTCGGACCTGTTCATCACGGCGGGCTTCCCGCCGGCGATGAAAATCGACGGCAAGATGACGCCGGTGTCGAACCAGGCCCTGAGCAGCACGCACACCGCCGACCTGGCGCGCGCCATCATGAACGACAAGCAGGCGGCCGGCTTCGAACTGACCAAGGAATCGAACTTCGCGATCAGCCCGGGCGACCTGGGACGCTTCCGTGTCTCGGCCTTCATGCAGATGGGCGCCGTGGGCATGGTGCTGCGCGTGATCACGACCACCATCCCCAGGTTCGAAGACCTCGACCTGCCGGAGACCCTGAAGGACGTGATCATGACCAAGCGCGGCCTGGTCATCATGGTGGGCGCCACGGGTTCGGGTAAATCGACCACGCTGGCGGCGATGGTGGGCTACCGCAACGAGCACAGCTACGGCCACATCATCACCATCGAGGATCCGGTGGAATTCGTGCACCCGCACCGCAACTGCGTGATCACCCAGCGCGAAGTGGGCGTGGACACCGACAGCTTCGAGGCCGCGCTCAAGAACTCGCTGCGCCAGGCGCCGGACGTGATCCAGATCGGCGAGATCCGCGACCGCGAGACCATGGAGCACGCGATCGCCTTCGCCGAAACCGGCCACCTGTGCCTGGCCACCCTGCACGCCAACAGCGCCAACCAGGCGCTCGATCGCATCATCAACTTCTTCCCGGAAGAGCGCCGCCAGCAGCTGCTGATGGACCTGTCGCTCAACATGAAGGGCCTGATCTCGCAGCGCCTGATTCCGAAGAAGGCAGCCAAGGGCCGCGTGGTGGCGATGGAGATCCTGCTCAATTCCCCGCTGATCTCGGACCTGATCTTCAAGGGCGACGTCCATGAGATCAAGGAGATCATGAAGAAGTCGCGCGAGCTCGGGATGCAGACCTTCGACCAGGCGTTGTTCGACTTGTACGAGGCGGACAAGATCACCTACGAGGATGCGCTGCGCAATGCGGATTCGGTGAATGACCTGCGCTTGAACATCAAGCTCAATAGCAAGCATGCGAAGGACAGGGATTTTTCGGCGGGGACGGAATCGCTTGGTCTGGTTTGATTCCTTAGCTGTTCGACGAAAGTCAACTTGGGTCCCCGCCTTCGCGGGGATGACGTTCAAGAGCAGCAGTCCACCACAGTCGTCGTAGTCCGCTACCTCTACACGTCATCCCCGCGAAGGCGGGGACCCAGGTTTGCCCGAACCACCCCAAAGCAAACATTCCCCCCTTGTCATACACTCCCTCTTTTAAACAAGATGGAGACGACCATGACCGCCCACGATTTCCAGGCCACCTCCCTGGACGGACAACCCGTCGACCTCGCTGCCTACCGCGGCAAGGTCATGCTCATCGTGAACACCGCCAGCGCATGCGGCTTCACCCCGCAGTACAAGGGACTGGAAGAGCTGCACCGCCGCTATGCCGGCCAGGGCCTGGCCGTGCTGGGCTTCCCCTGCAACCAGTTCGGCAAGCAGGAACCGGGCACCGAGGCCGAGATCGGCGCCTTCTGCGAGAAGAACTACGGGGTCAGCTTCCCGATGTTCGCCAAGGTCGAGGTCAACGGCGCCGACGCCCATCCGCTCTACAAATACCTGAAAGGCGAAGCCCCCGGCGTGCTGGGCACCGAGGGCATCAAGTGGAACTTCACCAAGTTCCTGGTCGACAAGGACGGCAAGGTCGTCAAGCGCTACGCGCCGCAGACCAAGCCGGAAGAGATCAGCGGCGATATCGAAAAGCTGCTCGCGCAATAAACCTCCGTACGGTTGGCGGCTACGCCGCCAACCGTACTGGCCGATCACCTCATGGTTGTGGCGAGAACCGGATCGCCTGCCCCCCGCCCGGCGCCAGCTTCAGCTGCAGCGTGTCGCCCGCCGTGACGGTCCTGGTCTCGGTCACCAGGTCGAAGCGGCGTTCGGTGCGGTAGTCGGCCGCATCACCATCGCGGTAGATCTCGGCCGTGTAGCGCTTGCCCTGCTCCAGGAAGCCCAGCGGCAGCGCCAGGGTGCGTGCCTGGCCGTCGGTGACGGCGCCCAGGTACCAGTCCTGCGAACCCCTGGCCTTGCGCGCGATCGTCGCGAACTCGCCCACTTCGCCATTCAGGACACGCGTGTCCGCCCAGTCGGCCGGCACGTCGCGGATGAACTTGAAGGCCGCCGGGTATTTCTCGTAGTTCTCGGGCAGGTCGGCCGCCATCACCAGCGGCGAATAGATCACCACGAAGTTGGCCAGCTGCTTGGCCTGGGTCGAGTTGAACACCTTGCCGTCCGCCCCCACCAGGCTCAGGACGCCCGGCGTGTAGTCCATCGGCCCGCTCAGCATGCGCGTGAACACCAGCTTGGCCTCGTGGTCCACGCTGTTGGGCGGATTGCCCCAGGCGTTGTACTCGACGCCGCGCGCGCCTTCGCGCGTCATCCAGTTCGGATAGGTGCGGCGCAGGCCGGTGTCCTTGATGGGCTCGTGGGTGTCGATCGCGATGCGGTACTTGGCCGCTTCGGTGACGGCTTTCAGGAAGTGGCGCACGCCGTCCTGCGAATCGTAGTGGCCGAAGCGCGGCTTGCCGTCGCGGCCCGTGAACAGGGCGCTGCCCGCTTCGTGCACATAGCCCGACTTGACGCTGTCGACCCCGTGCATGGCATACAGCTTGTAGGCCGCGTCCATCTGCTTTTCGTAGGCCGGCACGTTGGCCCCGGTCTCGTGGTGACCGATCAGGCGTACGCCCTTCGATTTCGCATAGGCGGCCAAACGGGGCAGGTCGAAGTCCGGATAGGACTTGGTGAAGCTGAAGTCCGCGCCGCCGTGCCCCCAGTCGCTTTCCCAGCCCTGGTTCCAGCCTTCGACCAGCACGCCGCGGAAACCGTTCTTGGCGGCGAAGTCGATGTAGCGCTTCGTGTTGGCGGTGTTGGCGGCATGCTTGGGACCCGCGTTCCAGGTGCCGCTCTGCAGGTGCATCTCCCACCACACGCCGACGAACTTTGAAGGCTTCACCCAGGACACGTCGCCCAGCTTGTTCGGTTCGTTCAGGTTGAGGATCAGGTCCGACATGGCCAGGCCCGCCGCGTTGTCGGCGATCTGCACAGTGCGCCAGGGCGTGGTGAAGGCGCCGTGCTTGACCACGGCCGGGCCGTAGGACGAAGGCGCGAGCATGGCGCGCAGCTTCTGGCCATCGACCTTGCGCAGCCACATGGAGGCGTAGTCGACCAGCGCCGCCTCGTGGAAGGCGATGTGGGTGCCGTCGTCCAGGCGCAGGGTGAGCGGCGTATTGGCGATGCCGATCTCCTTGAGCGGCGCCTTGCGCACCTGCTCTTCCAGTCCCGGCAGCTCGCCGGCCGGGATCCACCAGGCGGTGGCCGGCTGGGCAACCGTGAACTCGGTCAGCTCGTCGAGGATCTCGACATCGCGCAGCTGGGGCTGGGCCGGGAATTCGTAGCGGAAGCCGATGCCGTCGTCGTAGATGCGGAATACGATGTCGAGGCGGCGATTGCCCTTGTTCTTCTGCTCGACCGCGACGCGCAGCTCGCGGTAGCGGTTGCGCACGAACTGGCGCTCGCCCCATGGCTGCTCCCAGGTGCCGTCATGCTCGCTGATTTTCTGTTCGCGCAGGCTGAAGCCGCCGTCGAGTTTCTGCGCATTGGCCAGGTTGAAGCCAAGGCGCGACAGCCCGATCACCTCTTTGCCGCGGCGCTTGACCGTGTAGGCCAGCTTGCCTCCGTCGAGCTGCACCTCGACGCCGATCTGCTGGTCGGGCGACGTGGCGCTGGCGATGAGCTCTTGCGCCCAGGCGGGCAGGCCGAGCGTGAAGGAAGCCGCCAGGACGGCGGCGATGCGGCGCAGGTGCATGCGGGAGTCTCCTGTTCTTATCCGATGAGGTAGCAAAACTACCTCTCCATCGGTAGATTTGCTTCGATGATAAGACAAAAGATGTAACTCGACTACCAACGCAAGGAAGAGCGTTGCTTTAGCGTGTCTTTACTTCGGCAACCGGATGGGTGGTGCAGCCACGGTGCACGTTCTCCAGGAAGCGCACCGCCTCCTCCAGCGTCAGGCCGGCCGGCAGCAGCCGCGTGAGCGCGGCTTCCTCGCTGGCGCGGTCCACGCCGAAGGCGATCGCACGCGAGACCTCGCGCGCCCGCTTGCCGTCGCTGTTGTACAGGGCCTCATATACGCCGATTTCTTCCCACAAGGGCACGAAGCCTGGGCTGGTGCTGTCCTCGAAGACGACGGCCGGCGGCAAGCCCTCGTCCTCGCGCAGGAGCTGGAACATAAAACTCATCATCGCCTCCTTTCAAAACAGGGCGCGATGCTACCACTCTTCAGGCCAGCGCGCGGTCGAGCAGCTCGATCCAGTGCGTGACCGGCGTGTGGGTGCCGGACTGCAGGTGGGTCAGGCAACCGATGTTGGCCGAGACGATCTCTTCGGCGCCCGTGGCCGCCAGGCTGGCCAGCTTGCGGTCGCGCAGTGCATGCGCGATCTCCGGGTGCAGCACCGAATAGGTGCCGGCCGAGCCGCAGCACAGGTGGTTGTCGCCGCACAGCACCACGTCGACGCCGGCCGCGTGCAGTACGCCCTCGACCTTGCCGCGGATCTGCTGGCCGTGCTGCAGGGTGCAGGGAGGATGGTAGGCCACGCGCTTGCCGATACGGCCTTTCAGCTTTGCGGCCAGCTCGTCCTGGAAGGGCGGCAGGATCTCGGACAGGTCCCTGGTCATGCTCGAGATGCGCCGGGCCTTGGCCGCATAGGCCGCGTCGTGCGCCAGCAAATGGCCGTATTCCTTGACCGTGACGCCGCAGCCCGAGGCGGTCATGACGATGGCCTCCACCTGCTCCACGTAGGGCCACCAGGCGTCGATGTTGCGCCGCATGTCGTCCAGGCCGCCGGCCTGGTCGTTCAGGTGGTAGCGCACGGCGCCGCAGCAGCCTGCCTTCGGCGCATTGATGAGCTGCACCCCGAGTGCGTCGAGCACGCGGGCGGTGGCCGCGTTGATGTTGGGCGCCATCGCCGGCTGCACGCAGCCGTCCAGCACCAGCATCTTGCGCGCATGCGTGCGCGTCGGCCAGCGCCCAGCCGGGCGCGCCGGCTGCAGCTTGTCCTGCAGGTCCTTGGCCAGCAGCGGACGCGCCGCCTGCCCGGCCATGAAGGCCGGCTTGAACAGGCCGGTGCGCGGCAGGAACTCCTTGAGCGTGGTGCGCTTGACACGGTCCTTGAAGGGCCGCGCCACGCGTTCCTCGACCACGCGGCGGCCGATGTCGACCAGGCGGCCGTACTTGACGCCCGAGGGACAGGTGGTTTCGCAGTTGCGGCAGGTGAGGCAGCGGTCCAGGTGCAGCTGGGTCTTGCGGGTCGGCTCGGCGCCTTCCAGCACCTGCTTGATCAGGTAGATGCGGCCGCGCGGGCCATCGAGCTCGTCGCCCAGCAGCTGGTAGGTCGGGCAGGTGGCGGTGCAGAAGCCGCAGTGCACGCAGGCGCGCAGGATCGCTTCGGCTTCTTCGCCTTCGCGCGTGCCCTTGATGAAATCGGCGAGATTGGTTTGCATGGCTTAGTACATCCGTCCCGGGTTGAACACGTTCGACGGATCGAACGAGGACTTCAGGCGTTCGTGGATTTTCGCCAGCGCCGGCTGCAGGGGCTGGAACACGCCCACGCCCTTGTCGCCGCCGCGGAACAGGGTGGCGTGGCCGCCGCAGGCGCCCACGGTGCGGCGGATGGACTCGGCAGTGGCGGCGTCACCCTCTGCGCGCAGCCAGCGCTGGGCCCCGCCCCATTCGATCAGCTGGGCGCCGCCGAGCACGATGGCCCCGGTGGTCGGCGGCACCGACAGGCGCCACAAGGCGCCTTCGCCGGCGAAGAAGGGATGACGCTGCTCGCGCAGGCTGGCCCAGAACGGCCCGCAGTCCGGCATCACCTCGCCGCCGAGCGAGCGTACGGCCGCATCGACCGCCGCCTGGGCGCCGGACAGGCGCAGCGCCAGCACGCCGTCGTGCCAGCAGCTGCTGGCCACTGGCAGCGGCTGGCCGCCCCATTCGTTGAGCTTGCGGATGGCGTCGATCTCGCCCATGCGAAAGCGCAGCGTGGTCTCGGCGAAGGGGCGCGGCAGCACTTTCACCGAGATCTCCAGCAGCACGCCCAGGGTGCCGAGCGAGCCGGCCAGCAGGCGCGAGACGTCGTAGCCGGCCACGTTCTTCATCACCTGGCCGCCGAAGGACAGGACATCGCCCTTCCCGTCCAGCAGCCTGGCGCCCAGCACGAAGTCGCGCACGGCGCCGCTGGACGAGCGGCGCGGGCCGGACAGGCCGGCCGCGATGGCGCCGCCGAAGGTGGCATCCTCGCCGAAGTGCGGGGGCTCGAAGGCCAGCATCTGCCTGCGTTCGGCCAGCGCGGCCTCGATCTCGCGCAGGGGTGTGCCGCAACGCGCGGTGATGACCAGTTCCGTGGGTTCGTAATCGACGATGCCCGTGTGGCCGCGCGTGTCGAGGATCTCGCCTTCGAGGCGCTGGCCATACCAGTCCTTGGTGCCGCCGCCGCGGATGCGCAGCTTCCGGCCATCGGCCGCCGCTGCCCGCACGCGTTCCTGTAATTGTTCGATCGACTGCATGGATTCTCTTAAAAACGCGGTAAATCCGGGAACGGCAAGGCGCCCCCGTGGACGTGCAGCTTGCCGAATTCGGCGCAGCGGTGCGGCGTGGGGATCGCCTTGTCCGGGTTGAGCAGCATGGCCGGGTCGAAGGCGCGCTTGACCTCGAAGAAGGCGTCCAGCTCCTTGCGGCCGAACTGCACGCACATCGAATTGATCTTCTCCATGCCTACCCCGTGTTCGCCGGTAATGGTGCCGCCCACTTCCACGCACAGCGCCAGGATCGCGGCGCCGAAGGCTTCGGCGCGCTCGAATTCGCCCGGCTGGTTGGCGTCGAACAGGATCAGCGGGTGCATGTTGCCGTCGCCCGCGTGGAACACGTTGGCGCAGCGCAGGCCGAAGGTCTGCTCCATTTTCTCGATGTCGGACAGCACCCGCGCCAGCTGCTTGCGCGGGATGGTGCCGTCCATGCAATAGTAGTCGGGAGAGATCCGCCCGGCCGCCGGAAACGCGTTCTTGCGCCCGGACCAGAAGCGCACGCGCTCGGCCTCGCTCTGCGACACCGCGATGGCGGTCGCGCCTGCGCCCTGCAGCACGGCGCTCATGCGTTCGATTTCCTCGGCCACCTCGAGCGCGGTGCCGTCGGCCTCGCACAGCAGGATGGCGGCGGCGTCCAGGTCGTAGCCGGCCTTCACGAAAGGCTCGACCATGCGCACCGAAGTGCGGTCCATCATCTCCAGCCCGGCCGGGATGATGCCGGCCGCGATCACGTTGGCGACCGCGTTGCCGGCGGTGACCACGTCGTCGAAGGAGGCCATGATGACCTGGGCCACGGCGGGCTTGGGCACAAGCTTGACGGTCACCTCGAGAACGATGCCGAGCATGCCTTCGGAGCCGATGAACACGGCCAGCAGGTCCAGGCCGGGCGCGTCCAGGCTATCCCCGCCCAGCTCGACGATCTCGCCATCGATGGTGGCCACGCGCACGCGCAGCACGTTGTGCACGGTCAGTCCGTACTTGAGGCAGTGCACCCCGCCCGAGTTCTCGGCCACGTTGCCGCCGATGGTGCAGGCGATCTGCGAGGATGGGTCGGGTGCGTAGTACAGGCCGTAGGGTGCGGCCGCCTCGGAAATCGCGAGGTTGCGCACGCCCGGCTGCACGACGGCGGTGCGCGCGTAGGGATCGACGCGCTCGATGCGGTTCATGCGCGCGGTCGAGATCACCACCCCGTCGGCGATCGGCAGCGCGCCGCCCGACAGGCCGGTGCCGGCGCCGCGCGGGACGATGGGGACATTGAGCTCGCGGCAGACCTGCATGATCGCCAGCACTTCGCTTTCGTCGACAGGCAAGGTGACGATCAGCGGCAGCTGGCGGTAGGCGGCCAGGCCGTCGCATTCGTAGGGACGGGTGTCTTCGGGATCGGACAGCACGCGGCCTTCGGAAAGCCGCGCACGCAGCGCACTGGCGACCTGCCGGCGTCGTTCGGCGTGAGGGAAATGGTGGGCGGACATGCTCAGATTGTAAGCACATTTGGCACGTTTTGTCGTATGCTCGGCCTATCGTTTTTTTAACACTCTACATTACACAACATCATGGGCAACCGACTTTCAAAAATCGCGACGCGCACCGGCGACGACGGCAGCACCGGCCTGGGCGACGGCAGCCGCACCGGCAAGGACAGCGCACGCATCCATGCGCTCGGCGAGGTCGACGAGCTGAACTCCTTTGTGGGCCTGCTGCTGTGCGAGGACATGCCGGCCGAGCTGCGCGAAGAGCTGGTCTCGATCCAGCACGACCTGTTCGACCTGGGCGGCGAGCTGTGCATCCCGGGCTACCAGATGATCAAGGAAGAGCACGTGGCGCGCCTCGACGGCCTGCTCGAGAAGTACAACGCCGACCTGCCGGTCCTGAAGGAATTCATCCTGCCGGCCGGCTCGCGCGCCGCCTCCACGGCCCATGTGTGCCGCACCGTGTGCCGCCGCGCCGAGCGCGCCATCGTGGCGCTGTCCAAGGCCGAGCAGATCCACGCCCACCCGCGTCAGTACGTGAACCGCCTGTCGGACCTGATGTTCGTACTGGCGCGCGTGCTGAATCGCTTCGCCGGCGGCGCGGACGTGCTGTGGCAGCACGAGCGCAAGCGCGGCTGATTCGATCAAGATCCGCGATAAAAAACACAACGGAGACCGCAGCAGTGGAAGACTTTATCGGAGTATACGACGGCGCCCTGAGCCCGGAGCAATGCGACGCCCTGGTGGCGCGCTTCGACGCCAGCGACAAGGTGGGCCGCGGGCGCACCGGCATGGGCGTGGACGTGGAAAAGAAGGACAGCTACGACATCACGATCAGCCAGTTCCCCGAGTGGAACGACGCGACCGGCATGCTGCTGCAGACCATGTCGCGCCATCTGGAAGACTACATCGACCGCTACCGCATGCTGGTGATGGGATCGCTCTCCCCTTCCCTGGCCCATCCGGAGACCGGCAAGCCGACCGTACTCTCGATGGAGAACTTCGACCAGGTGGGCAAGCCGCACATCGAGGAGCTGATGCAGACGCTCTACCGTCCGGGCAGCGTCAACCTGCAGAAGTACCTGAAGGGCACGGGCGGCTACCACCACTGGCATTCCGAGATCTACCCGCAGAACGCGTCTTGCGAGACGCTGCACCGGGTGCTGCTGTGGCAGTTCTACCTGAACGACGTGGAGGAAGGCGGCGAGACCGAGTTCCTCTACCAGGGGCGCAAGGTGGCGCCGAAGAAGGGCCGCCTGGTGATCGCACCGGCGGGGTTCACGCATACGCACAAGGGGCATGTGCCGAAGAGCGGGGACAAGTATATTGCGACGTCGTGGATCTTGTATCAGCGGGCGGAGACGCTGTTTGGGAAGGCTTGAGCGTTAGCACACCGCTTCACTGCTCTCTGCGTTAGCCCCCAAACCGTCGTTCCCGCGAAGGCGGGAATCCAAGTTCGCGCCGCAGCCACTCACGCGAACTTGGGTCCCCGCCTTCGCGGGGATGACGGCTTTTAGGCTGGCACTTAAAACGACAAAGGGGTTCCGCTTGCGCAGGAACCCCTTTTCACATTTCGACGTTAACGTCAGATATTGTTCACCACCAGCCTCGGCTCCCCACCCGCAAACCGCTGGCGGATCGACGCCGCGATGCCCTTGGCATCCAGCCCCACCGAGGCCAGCAGCGCCGCCGGGTCGCCCTGGTCGATGAATTTGTCCGGCAGGCCCAGCATCAGCATCGGCTTGGCCAGGCCTTCCGCCGCCAGCGCTTCCGCGACAGCAGCACCGGCGCCGCCCATGATGCAGCCCTCTTCCACCGTCACGATGCAGGCGTGGTCCTTGGCCAGGCGCTTGACCAGCTCGACGTCGAGCGGCTTCACGAAGCGCATGTTGGCGACCGTGGCGTTCAGTTCCTCGCCGGCGGCCAGGCTCGGCGCCACCATCGAGCCGAAGGCCAGGATCGCGATGTCCTTGCCTTCGCGGCGCAACACGCCCTTGCCGATCTCGATCGAGGTCAGCTCGGGCTGGATCGCCGCGCCCACGCCGGCGCCGCGCGGATAGCGCACCGCGGCCGGGCCCGGGAAGTGGTAGGCGGTGGTCAGCATCTGGCGGCACTCGTTCTCGTCCGAGGCGGCCATCACCACCATGTTCGGGATGCAGCGCAGGTAGGCCAGGTCGTAGTTGCCGGCGTGGGTCGCGCCGTCGGCGCCCACCAGGCCCGCGCGGTCGAGCGCGAAGGTCACGTCCAGGTTCTGCAGCGCCACGTCGTGGATCAGCTGGTCGTAGGCGCGCTGCAGGAAGGTCGAGTAGATCGCCACCACCGGCTTCAGGCCTTCGGTGGCGATGCCGGCGCCGAAGGTCACCGAATGCTGCTCGGCGATGCCGACGTCGAAGTAGCGGGCCGGGTATTCCTGGTGGAAGCGCACCATGCCCGAGCCTTCGCGCATCGCCGGCGTGATGCCGACCAGGCGCTTGTCCACGGCCGCCATGTCGCACAGCCAGTTGCCGAAGACTTCGGTGTAGGTGATCTTGCTCGGCGCGCCGGACGGCTTGATGCCTTCCGCCGGGTTGAACTTGCCGGTGCCGTGGTACAGGATCGGCTCGGCCTCGGCCAGCTTGTAGCCCTGGCCCTTCTTGGTCACCACGTGCAGGAACTGCGGACCCTTGAGCTTCTTGATGTTCTCCAGGGTCGGGATCAGGGATTCCAGGTCGTGGCCGTCGATCGGGCCGATGTAGTTGAAGCCGAATTCCTCGAACATCGTGGCCGGGACCACCATGCCCTTGGCGTGTTCCTCGAGCTTGCGCGCCAGGTCCAGCATCGGCGCCGGCAGCACGCTGCGGCCGACGTTCTTGGCGGCGGCATAGAACTGGCCGCTCATCAGGCGCGCCAGGTAGCGGTTCAGGGCGCCCACCGGCGGCGAGATCGACATGTCGTTGTCGTTCAGGATCACCAGCAGGTTGATGTCGTCCTCGACGCCCGCGTTGTTGAGCGCCTCGAAGGCCATGCCGGCGGTCATCGAGCCGTCGCCGATCACGGCGATCGCGTGGCGGTCCTCGCCTTTCAGCTTGGCCGCCTGGGCCATGCCCAGGGCCGCCGAGATCGAAGTCGACGAGTGGGCGGTGCCGAAGGTGTCGTATTCGCTCTCGTCGCGCTTCGGGAAGCCCGACAGGCCGTTCAGCTGGCGCAGGCTGGGCATGCGCTCGCGGCGGCCGGTCAGGATCTTGTGCGAATAGGTCTGGTGGCCCACGTCCCACACGATGCGGTCGCGCGGGGTGTTGAACACGTAGTGCAGCGCGATGGTCAGCTCGACCGTGCCCAGGTTGGACGACAGGTGGCCGCCGGTCTTCGACACTGAGTCGAGCAGGAACTGGCGCAGTTCGTGGGCGAGCGGCGTCAGCTGCGTGCGCGGAAGCTGGCGCAGGTCGGACGGGTCGTTGATGGTTTCTAGCAGTTTCATTTAGGCCTTCCGCTGCACGATCAGGTCCGCGAGTTCGCGCAGCCGCAGTGCTTGTTCTCCAAATGGCGCCAGCGCCTCATGCGCTTCGCGCCGCAATTGCTCGGCCAGTGCCCGCGACGGCTCCAGCCCGAGGATCGACACATAGGTCGGCTTGTTGTCGGCCGCGTCCTTGCCGGCGGTCTTGCCGAGGGTGGCCGAATCGGCCGTCGCATCGAGCACGTCGTCGACCACCTGGAAGGCGAGGCCGATCGCCTTCGAATAGGTGGCCAGCGCTTCCAGCTCACGCGGCTCCAGGTCGCGGCCCGCCAGGGCGCCCAGGATCACCGAGACGCGCAGCATGGCGCCGGTCTTGAGCTGGTGCATGCGCTCGAGCTCCTCGCGGGTGAGCGCCAGGCCGACGCTGTCCAGGTCGATCGCCTGGCCGCCGCACATGCCGGCCGAACCCGCGGCTTCGGCCAGCAGGCGCAGCATGCCCACCAGGCGGCCGGGCGGCAGGGTGTCGGCCTCGGCCAGCACCTGGAAGGCCTGGGCCTGGAGCGCGTCGCCGACCAGCAGCGCGGTCGCTTCGTCGTAGGCCACGTGCACCGTCGGCTTGCCGCGGCGCAGGGCGTCGTCGTCCATGCAGGGCATGTCGTCGTGGACCAGCGAATACACGTGGATCATTTCCACCGCGGCGGCCACGCGCGCCAGCGCGCGCAAGTCGGCGCCGAACAGCGCCCCGCTCGCGTAGGCCAGCAGCGGGCGCACGCGCTTGCCGCCGCCCAGGGCGGTGTAGCGCATCGCCTCGTGCAGCTTGTGCGGAACCGAGGTCGCTTCGGGCAGGAAGGTCTCGAGCGCGCGCTCGACGTCCGCCTGGACGTCCTGGACCCAGTCCTTGAATGCCAGTTCCGTCATTGCGCGCCCTCGTCGCCGTCGCTGGAGAAGGGCTTGAGCATGTCGCCCTCGAGCACCTTGACCTGGGCCTCGACCTTTTCCAGCTGGGCGGCGCAGTATTTCACCAGCTCCGAGCCGCGCGCATAGGCCGCGACCGAGGCTTCCAGCGGCAGCTGGCCGGATTCCATCTGGGTGACCAGCTGGGCCAGCTCGGCCATGGCTTCCTCGAAGGATGCGGGAGGCGCGGCGGTAGTAGTGTTTGGCATAGAATTGTTTCGTGAAGGCGGCATCAGTTGTGCGCCATGGGTCGGTCCAATCGCGTATTTTAGATCAATCCACCCTCGGACGGGTGTCCGCGTTGCACCATCCGCAACTTGTTCGCAAGGCCACATTTTAGCCGACTCCCCTTCCCCCCTCATGAAAACGATGCCTTTCCGGCAATTTTTGTGCACCCGTGCACCACATTCCCGCGCCGGCCCAAGACTGTAGAGCTCGTTACACGGTATAATCTCCGGTTCTGTCCGAAATACCGTATTCCTTTTACCAAAATACTGGTCTTTGGATTCTTTCTCTTCTTTGGTAATAATTGATTAAAGGGGGGTTGGGATGTCCGATCTGGCTACCCACGCCAAGCTGGCGCGCTCCTGCGCTCAGCTTCCGGTAAATGTCTACTTTGACGAAGCGCTGCTGCAGCGCGAGATGCAGCAACTGTTTCACAAGGGCCCGAGGTACGTCGGCCACGAGCTGATGGTCCCGGAAATCGGTGATTTCGCGACACTCGCTTCCGAACACGAAGGCCGCATGCTGGTGCGTAATGCCGGCGGCATCGAAGTCCTGTCCAACGTCTGCCGTCACCGCCAGGCGCTGATGTTCAATGGCCGCGGCAACGCGAACAACATCGTGTGCCCGCTGCACCGCTGGACCTACGACCTGAAGGGCCAACTGATCGGCGCGCCGCATTTCGCGGAAACGCCCTGCCTGAATTTGTCGAAGACGCCGCTGCAGAACTGGAACGGCCTGCTGTTCGAGCAGAACGGCTACGACGTCATGGACAAGCTGAAGCACATGGAGGTGACCCGCGACCTCGACTTCAGCGGCTACATGTTCGACCACGTCGAGATCCACGAGTGCGACTACAACTGGAAGACCTTCATCGAGGTCTACCTGGAGGATTACCACGTCGAGCCCTTCCATCCGGGCCTGGGCAACTTCGTCTCCTGCGACGACCTGAAATGGGAGTTCGGCCGCGACTACAGCGTGCAGACCGTGGGCGTGAACCGCGCCCTGCAGAAGGCCGGCTCGCCCGCCTATAAAAAATGGCAGGAACAGGTCCTGAAGTTCAACAACGGCCAACCGCCGAAGTACGGCGCCATCTGGCTGACCCTGTACCCGAACATCATGGTCGAGTGGTATCCGAACGTGCTGGTGGTGTCGACCCTGTGGCCGGTCGGACCGCAGAAGACCCGCAACGTGGTCGAGTTCTACTACCCCGAGGAGTTCGTGCTGTTCGAGCGCGGCTTCGTCGAGGCCGAGCGCGCCGCCTACATGGAAACCGCGGTCGAGGACGACGAGATCGCGCTGCGCATGGATGCGGGCCGCAGGATCCTGATGAACCGCGGCGTCAACGAAGTCGGCCCCTACCAGTCGCCGATGGAAGACGGCATGCAGCATTTCCACGAGTGGTACCGCAGCAAGCTGGAGCTGTAAAACTAGGAACGTAATGCCTTCTCTCTGGATGTTGTTCGCCAGCTTCGCGTTTGCCGCCATGGGCGCGGGCGTGAAGCTGGCCTCGGAGTTCTACTCCACCTCCGAACTCCTGATGTACCGCGGCCTGATCGGCACCTTGATGCTGATGCTGATGGTGCGCCACCAGGGCGGCACCTTCAGGACGCCCTTCCCCAAGGCCCACATCTGGCGCAGCGTCGTCGGCGTCACCTCGCTGTGGCTGTGGTTCTTCGCCATTACCCGCCTGCCGCTGGCCACCGCCGTCACGCTCAACTACATGGCGCCGATCTGGATCGCCGCCTGGATGTTCGCCACCGGCTGGTGGACCGGGACCAAGCATGCCGAATGGCCGCTGGTGCTGGCGATCGCCATGAGCTTCCTTGGCGTGACCCTGGTGCTGCAGCCGGCCGTCGAAAGCAATCAATGGCTGGGCGGCCTGGCCGGCATCTGTTCGTCGGTGATCTCGGCCATGGCCTACATGCAGGTGCGCAAACTCGGCCAGATGGGCGAGCCGGAATACCGCGTGGTGTTCTACTTCTCGCTGACCACCACCCTGGCCGGCCTGGCGGGCACCCTGCTGGGCGACGGCCCGCAGGATGCGCTCTTCCATGCGCACACGCCCACCAGCGCCGCGCTGCTGCTGGGGATCGGCTTCTCGGCCCTGCTGGCGCAGATGGCCATGACGCGCGCCTACCGCGTGGGCAAGGTGCTGGTGGTGGCCAACCTCCAGTACACCGGCATCGTATTCTCCAGCCTGTGGGGCCTGGCCTTGTGGGGCGACCGCTTCAACTGGCATGTCTGGCTGGGCATCGGCGTCATCCTCGCCTCCGGGATCGCCGCGACGTTCTACAATACGCAGAAGACGGCCCGCGGGGCCGTGCAGGAAAAGACCGATCCGATCGCCAGCGAAACCTGAGGAGCGCCATGTACAAGACCCTGATCACCGCCGCCGACCTCGCGGCCCACATCGACGACCCGGACTGGATCGTCGTGGACTGCCGCCACGACCTGATGAACCTGACCGCCGGCCGCGAAGGCTATGCCATCGGCCACCTGCCGAACGCGGTGTTCGGCGACATGGAGACCGAACTGTCGGGCTCGAAGTACGGTACGGACGGCGCCTTCAGGGGCCGCCACCCACTGCCGGAGAAGGAAGCGCTGGCCGCACTCTTGCGCGGCTGGGGCGTGAGCGACGACTCCCAGGTCGTGGCCTACGACGCGCACGGCGGCATGTACGCGGCGCGCCTGTGGTGGATGCTGCGCTGGCTCGGCCACGAGGCGGTGGCGGTGCTGGACGGCGGCATGGCGGCCTGGCAGTCGCTGGGCAAGCCGCTGACGGGCGACGTGCCCGCGCGCGCGCCGGGACGCTTCACGATCCGCGCACCCTTCGTGCCGACCGTGAGCGTGCTCGAGGTGATGGAAAACCTGGACAAGGGCGAGCGCGTCGTCATCGATGCGCGTGCGGCCGACCGCTTCCGCGGAGAGAACGAGACCATCGATCCGGTGGGCGGCCACATTCCCGGCGCGCGCAACCGCTTCTTCAAGGACAACCTGCAGGCGGACGGGCGCTTCAAGGCGCCCGAGCAGCTGCGCGAGGAGTTCGCGGCCGTGGTGGACGATCCGTCGAAAGCGATCATGCAGTGCGGCTCGGGCGTGACGGCCTGCCATAACCTGCTGGCGCTGGAAGTCGCCGGGATGCCGGGAGCGGCGCTGTATCCGGGGTCGTGGAGCGAGTGGGTGGGGGATGCGTCGCGGCCGGTTGCCAAAGGCGCGGATTGATCACGCAAACCTGGATCCCGGCCTTCGCCGGGACGACGTGCAAAAGCAAGTAGTCGTTAGCAGATGCACGTCATCCCCGCGAAGGCGGGGACCCAAGTTCACGCAGCGCAGCCACCAGCGCTCACACCAACCGATTCAACCCCAGCACCACCCCCACCCCCAGCGCGATCAGCACCACCTGCGGCACCGACTCCCGCACCGTCGCCCTCCTCTGCATCTGCGGCATCAGATCGCTCACCGCGATATAGATGAAGCCCGATGACGCGAATACCAGCACATAGGGAATCAGGTCGCTCGCCTTATCCAGCGTGAAGTAGCCCAGCAAGCCCCCCGCCACCGACATCAGGCTGCACAGCAGGTTGAACACATACGCGCGCAGGCGCGAGAAGCCCGCGTTCAGCAGCACGATGAAGTCGCCGATCTCCTGCGGGATCTCGTGCGCGACGATCGCCAGCGCGGTCACGATGCCCAGCTCGGGGTTGGCCAGGAAGGCCGCGGCGATCAGGATGCCGTCGGTGAAGTTGTGCATCCCGTCGCCGATCAGGATCATCCAGCCCGACTTGCCGGCCTCGCGCTTGTCGTGACCATGGGCATGGTGATGGCCGTCGCCCTCGTGGTGGTGCGAATGGCGCAGGATCGCCATTTTCTCCAGCACGAAGAAGGCCAGCAATCCTCCCAGCAGGGTCGCGAACAGGCTGCGCGGGTCGGCGCCGGATTCGAAGGCGCTGGGCAGCGCATGCAGCAGCGAGGTCGCCAGCATGATGCCCACCGACAGGCTGACCATCCGCTCCACCACCTTCGAGAGCAGCGCGAACGAGAAAATGGCCGCCCCGGTGATGCTGAGGACGCCGGCGACCATGGTCGCCAGCAGGATGGAGCCGAGAATGGAATCGATTTGTAAGCCTCTTGTTCTGGTCTTGCGGTCAAGCGCAAACCGGAGATTGTACCGTCCCCGGCCCGCGGCCGTGCAAGATCAGGCCACGCCGTGGGTCGAGAACCAGTTCAGCGCCTTGCTCCAGCCGTCCTTGGCGTCGTCGGCGTTGAAGCTGGGGCGGTAGTCGGCGTGGAAGGCGTGGCCCGAGTTCGGGTACACGTGGATCTGCGAGCGGCTGTTGCCCGAGGCGAGCGCCTTGCGCATGCGTTCGACCGATTCCAGCGGAATGCCCTGGTCCTTGGCGCCGTACAGGCCTAGCACCGGCACCTTCAGGGCCTGGGCGACATCGATCGGCTGCTTCGTCTGGTTGGCGTTGGTCTCGCCCACCAGGCGGCCGTACCAGGCCACGCCGGCCTTCACGTTCGGGTTGTGCGCCGCGTACAGCCAGGTGATGCGGCCGCCCCAGCAGAAGCCTGTGATGCCCAGCTTGTCGGTGTTGCCGCCGCGCTGCTTGGTCCACTTGACCACGGTGTCGAGGTCGGACATGACCTGGGCGTCCGGCGTCTTCGAGACGATGTCGCGCATCAGGTCGGCGATGTTGGCGACCTTGGTCGCGTCGCCCTGGCGCACGAACAGGTCCGGCGCCACGGCCATGTAGCCGGCCTTGGCGAAGCGGCGCGCCACGTCCTTGATGTGTTCGTGCACGCCGAAGATCTCGGAAATCACCAGCACCACCGGCAGGTTGGTGCGGTCCTTGGGCTGGGCGCGGTAGACCCGTACGTCCTGGCCGTTGATGACGACAATGTGGTCGGCGGCGTCCAGGCCGTCAAGGCTGGTCTGGACCATCGTCTGGGCGACGACGGGCAGCGAGGCCGCGGCGAAACCACTGCCCACCGCCGCCTTCAGGAAGTTGCGGCGGTCGACGCCGTCGCCAAATGCACTGGCGGACACCAGGCTGCTGCCATCGGATACGAGATCTTTCATGCTCACCCCTTCAGTCAGTTGGACAGGCTTGCTAGTTTAGCAAAGACCCGGGGGCGCACGCTTGAGCTCGAAACGGCTTAGGGGACGAGGGCAAAATTCAGCCTGGAGCGGTTCGCCATCGCGATGTCCACCTTGTCGACCGTCTTGGGCGCGTAGCCCGTGGCGGCGGCTTCCACCGTGTAGCGGCCCGGCGTGGCCGCGCTGCTGGCGCTGAACACCAGCGGCAAGCGCTTGCCGTAGGTCGCCAGCTGGGGTGGTGCTACCGGCAGGCTGGCCAGGGTGTAGGCGCCGCTTGCCGGCTCGGCGCCCTGGACCTTGACGGTAATGGTGGGACCATCCGCAAGGCGCTGCCTGGCGGCCACGGTGGCGCCTTTGCCGATCGCGGGATGCAGGTTCACCCTCCCCCCGATCGAACCGGTATTGCCCGGGGCGAGCATGATCGGCGCGCTGGCCGTGCTCAGGATCGTGGAATGGGAGGCGGCGACCGGCACCGCGGCGACCACGCTGGCCGCGCTGTCGGCGGCGGTGATCACGACCTCGTAGTGCCCCGGGGCCAGGCGCGGGAGGAGGAATTCGCCGGTGTCCCGGTTCGGCGTGGCGGTAGCGGCGATGACGCCGTCCTGCTGCGCCGAGACCTGCACGCTGGGGCCCAGCAGCGCGGTGCTGACGAAGCCTGCGATGCTGCCGGGGGCAGGCGCCGGCTTGGCCACTGGCTGGTGCGCATGGGTGCTGGCTGGCGTGTCCTGCGCGACATCGCCGCCGCCGCGGCAGGCGACGAGGACGGCGGCGCCGATGGCGGCGCTGGTCAGGACGAGGCGGAATCGGGTCTTGGACATTGCTGGATACCTGGCTGGCCGCCTCGGCGGGCCGATGGGCTCATCCTAGCATTCCAGACAAATATGTAGCGTTCGACAACGCACCTTGAAACAGTTGCTTACAGACTTTACAGACGGAGGGGAGGTGTGGTGGTGGTTTTGCGACACGCGCCCCGTAACGTCGTTCCGGAGAAGGCCGGAACCTGAGTTCGTCGAGAAGCCGTGGTGCGTGCGAGCGTTACGGCATTCGGGCAAACTTGGGTTCCGGCCTTCGCCGGAATGACGGTCTAAGGGCAGGTGGCTAGTGGATGCTGGTCAATGCGCCTCTTCCCAGTTCTTGCCCACGCCCGTCTCCGCCAGCAGCGGCACGTTCAGCTTGGCCACGCCCGCCATCAGCGCCGGCAGCTTGACGCGCACCAGTTCCAGCTCGGCCTCGGGCACCTCCAGCACCAGTTCGTCGTGCACCTGCATGATCATGCGGGTCGCCAGCCCCTCGGTCTCGATCCAGCCCTGCACCGCGATCATGGCCAGCTTGATCAGGTCCGCCGCCGTGCCCTGCATCGGCGCGTTGATCGCCGCGCGTTCGGCGCCGGCGCGGCGCGGGCCGTTCGGGGAGTTGATTTCCGGGAGCCACAGGCGGCGGCCGAACACGGTCTCGACGTAGCCGCGCGCCTTGGCCTGCAGGCGGGTCTCGTCCATATACTGCTTCACGCCCGAGAAGCGTGCGAAGTAGCGGTCGATGTAGCTGGCCGCGGCGCCGCGTTCGATGCCCAGGTTCTGGGCCAGGCCGAAGGCGCTCATGCCGTAGATCAGGCCGAAGTTGATGACCTTGGCGTAGCGGCGCTGCTCACTCTGCACTTCTTCCGCCGGCACGCCGAAGATCTCGGCGGCGGTGGCGCGGTGGATGTCCTCGCCTTCCGCGAAGGCCTTCAGCATCGCCGCGTCGCCCGAGATGTGCGCCATGATGCGCAGCTCGATCTGCGAGTAGTCGGCCGAGACGATCACGCTGCCCGGCGGCGCGACGAAGGCTTCGCGGATGCGGCGCCCTTCCGCGGTCCTGACCGGGATGTTCTGCAGGTTCGGGTCGCTCGAGGACAGGCGGCCGGTGATCGCCACCGCCTGCGCGTAGTTGGTGTGCACCCGGCCCGTCTTCGGGTTGACCATCTTGGGCAGCTTGTCGGTATAGGTCGACTTCAGCTTGGACATGCCGCGGTGCTCGAGCAGGATCTTCGGCAACGGATAATCCTCGGCCAGCTTCTGCAGCACTTCCTCGTCGGTCGAGGGCGCGCCGGTGGCGGTTTTCTTGATGACCGGGAGCTGGAGCTTGCCGAAGAAGATCTCGCCGATCTGCTTGGGCGAACCCAGGTTGAAGGGGCCGCCGGCCAGTTCATAGGCCTGCTGTTCAAGCTCCTGCAGGCGCTTGCCCAGCTCGGACGACTGCACTTCCAGCAGCGCGCTGTCGATCAGGACGCCGTTGCGCTCGATTTTCTGGAGCACCTCCATGGTCGGCATCTCGATGTTGCGGTAGATATAGCTCAGGCCCTGGTCGGCTTCCACATGGCCCAGCATGGCCTGGTGCAGGCGCAGGGTGATGTCGGAATCCTCGCCCGCGTACTCGGTCGCGCGCGCCAGTTCCACCTGGTCGAAGCAGATCTGGCTGGCGCCCTTGCCGCACACGTCCACGTAGGGAATCGTGGTGTAGCCCAGGTGGCGCATGGCCATGGTGTCCATGTCGTGCGGCTTGTGCGACTCGAACACGTAGGACTGCAGCAGGGTGTCGTGCACGATGCCCTTCAATTGCACGCCGTGGTTGGCGAAGATGTGCATGTCGTACTTCAGGTTCTGGCCGAGCTTGGGCTTGGCCGGATTCTCGAGCCAGGGGCGCATGCGCTCCAGCACGTGCTCGCGCGAGAGCTGGTCGGGCGCGCCGGCGTAGCGGTGCGCGACCGGGATGTAGGCGCCCTTGCCCGCTTCCACCGACAGCGAGATGCCGACCATCTCGGCCGCCAGCGGGTCGAGCGAGGTGGTCTCGGTGTCGACCGAAGTCAGTTCGGCGGCGTCGACCAGGGCCAGCCATTTATCCAACTGTTCGTCGGTGAGCACGGTTTCGTACTCGCCCTTGATGACGGCCATGCCCGGCAGGTGGCCGCTCGCCCCCTCCGGCGAGTTGAGCGGCGCGCCGCCGGGGCCGGCGCCGCGGGCCGGCGCCACCGCGCCATCGGCACGGGCGGCGCCGCCCAGGTCGCGCAGCATGGTCTTGAAGCCGTAGCGCTGGAAGAAGTCGCGCAGGGCCTCGGCGTCTTCCGGACGGCCGACCAGGGTTTCCTCGAACGAGACCACGTGGGCCGCCAGGTCGCAGTCGGTCTTCACGGTGATCAGTTCGCGGCCGCGCGGCAGCCATTCGAGGGCCGCGCGCAGGTTCTCGCCGACCGCGCCGCCGATGCTGTGGGCATTCTCGACCACGCCGTCGAGCGAGCCGTGCAGGGTCAGCCACTTGACCGCGGTCTTGGGACCGCACTTGTTCACGCCCGGGACGTTGTCGACCGTGTCGCCGATCAGGGTCAGGTAGTCGATGATGCGGTTCGGCGGCACGCCGAACTTGGCGATCACGCCGGCTTCGTCGAGCCGGTCGTTGGTCATGGTATTGATCAGCATGACCTTGTCGTTGACCAGCTGGGCCAGGTCCTTGTCGCCGGTGGAGATCACGGTGTTCATGCCGCGCGCGTAGGCCTGCACCGCCAGGGTGCCGATCACGTCGTCCGCCTCCACGCCCTCGACCATCAGGATCGGCCAGCCCATGTGGCGCACCACTTCGTGGATCGGCTCGATCTGCTTGCCCAGGTCTTCCGGCATCGAGGCGCGCGTGGCCTTGTACTCCGGATACAGGTCGTCGCGGAAGGTCTTGCCCTTGGCGTCGAACACGCAGGCGATGTAGGCCGCCGGGAAGTCGGTGCGCAGGCGGCGCAGCATGTTGACCATGCCGTGCATGGCGCCGGTCGGGAATCCGTCCGGGCTGCGCAGGTCCGGCAGTGCGTGGTAGGCGCGGTAGAGATAACTGGATCCGTCAACGAGCAGCAGGGTATTGTCCATAGGGCGAAATCTGGTGGGGCGAAATGGGTAGCGCGAAAGCCGCCGGAGGGGCGCGCCGGGTGTCCGGCATTATCGCAGAATCGGGTTGGAGAAAGCACAAGTTCCCTGCCGGGAAGGCTTTCTTCATTGCTCCATATATAGGGTCGCCAGCACACTTTTCACAGGGAAGCGACGCTGTTTGTTAAAATGGTCTAAACGACACAAGGTGACCATCATGCTGCGCACATCTTCCCGCTCCGCCCTCCTGACGCTGTGCTTGATTGCCTCCGGTTTCGCCGCCGCCCAGCAGCAAACCCAGCAGCCGCCGAGCCAGGAACCGCCAAAGCTCGACCGCATCGAGCCGGGCAGCGACGTGCCGGCCACCACCATTCCGCCGAAAGAGCGCACCCGCATCACCGAGAAGAAGCAGGGCGGCCAGGTCACCGAAGTCGAAGTGCAAAGCGGCCCCAGCCGCTACACCATGAAACCCAACGTTCCAGCTGGAAACGCCCAACCAGGCGACGCCCAGAGCAGTGCAATCCGTGCCCCACAATGGCAGGTGATGGAGTTCGATTTTGGCAATCCCAAAAAGCAGGGTGCGACCGAGCAGCCGGTAGCCCCGGCCCCGGCCAAGCCCGGTGCGCCGGCGCGCGCCGAGGCGCCGCCCCCGCCGCCTCTCGAACAGGCTCCGAAAAAATAAGACTTCCGGCCGCGGCGCGGCCGGCGACATCACTCACCTGACTCTTTGCTAGCACATGGCAGTTTTCACCGCGGTCTCGCTGGATGACCTTACCCAGTGGATCAAGCAGTTCCCCCTCGGCCAGGCGCTCCGGCTCGAAGGCATCTCCTCCGGCATCGACAACAGCAACTTCTTCCTGAGCACCGAGCGGGGAGAATATGTGCTGACGATCTTCGAGAACCTCCGTTTCGAGCAGCTTCCCTTCTACGTGCAGTTGATGCGCCACCTGGCCGAACGCGGCATTCCGGTGCCGGCGCCGGTCCCGAACGTGGACGGCGAGCTGGTGGTGGCCTTGCACGGCAAGCCCGCCATCATCGTCAGCCGCCTGAGCGGCGCCTCGCAGATGGACCCGCAGCCGGCGCACTGCGCCGAAGTGGGCCGGATGCTGGCGCGCATGCACCTGGCCGCGCAAGACTTCGCACTGCAGCAGCCCAACCTGCGCGGCCTGGACTGGGTGACGGCCACCGCGCCCGAGGTCCTGCCCTTCCTGAGCGAACCCGAGGCGGCGCTGCTGCGCGGCGAGGTCGCGTTCCAGCAGACCTTCGCGGCCGGCGCCACCTACGGGCGCCTGACGCGCGGACCGGTGCACGCCGACCTGTTCCGCAACAACGTCATGTTCGAGGGGGAGCGCCTGACCGGCTGCTTCGACTTCTATTTTGCCGGCTGCGACACCTGGCTGTTCGACGTGGCCGTCACCGTCAACGACTGGTGCATCGACCTGGCAACCGGCACACTCGACGAAGCGCGCGTGCGCGCCCTGCTCGATGCCTACCATGCCGTGCGGCCCTTCACGCCGGACGAACAAGCCGCCTGGCAGCCGATGCTGCGCTCCGGCGCCTTGCGGTTCTGGCTGTCGCGCCTGTACGATCTGCATCTACCCCGTGCGGCGGAGCTGCTCACGCCGCACGACCCGACCCATTTTGAACGCATCCTGCGCGAGCGCATCGCCTGCCCCGCGCCCGAACTGCCTACATGAACTCATTGCCCGCACTTACCGGCTGGACCTGGCTCAAGCGAGGCGCCAGCCTGTTCCGTCAACAACCCGCCGCCCTGACCACGCTGCTGTTCGCGAATATCCTGATCAGCATCGGCATCAGCGCCGTGCCCCTGCTCGGGCCCATGATCGCGGTGGTCCTGATTCCCGCGTTCTCGATGGCCTTCATGCAGGCCTGCCTGATGATCGAGAACGGGCAGCGGGTCACGCCGGCGGTGCTGCTGACGGGCTTCCGCAAACCGGCCTTCGCGGAACTGTGCAAGGTGGGACTGGTGTACCTGGGCGTGTCGCTGCTGCTGGCCCTGGTCACGCGCTTCGCGGTCGATCCGGGCTTCTGGGAAAACGTGGCGCGCCAGGGGCGCGAAGGCGGCCAGCCGGAAGTGGCGGCCTCGGACATCATGGCGATGTTCGCGATCTTCGGCCTCGACGTGGCGGCCCTGATGGCCCTGTGCTTCGCGGCGCCGCTGGCCTACTGGCAGAAGATGAGCCCTTTCAAGGCGACCTTCTACAGCTTCTTCGCCGTGCTGCGCAGCGCGCGCGTGTTCATCGTGCTGCTGCTGGCGTGGTTCGCGATCTTCTTCGCGATCACCATGGTGCTGACCATGATCCTGGGCGGGACCAATATCACCCGCGTGCTGATCATGTGGCTGATCTTCCTGTTCATCCTGCTGCTGCAGTGCGCGATGTATGCGGGGTACCGGGAGATTTTCGGGAAGCCGCAGGATGAGGCGGTGAAGGTGGATTTGAGCAAGTAGCGTGGGGGGGGTTCCCCCCCCCCCCGGGGTGGGTTGGGGGGGCCAACCCCGCCCCGGCCCG
>NZ_JAGPWC010000026.1 GCF_018119405.1 Massilia sp. ST3
GCCGCCTCGGCGTCCGGCTGGACCTCGGGCGCGGCAGGCGCCTGCTCGCCACGGCTGCCCTGCTTGCGGCCGCCACGGCCGCGGCGGCGCGGTTCGCGCACCGTTTCTTCCTGCGGCGCCTCGGCGGCGGCCTCGCTGCGCGGCTCGGCGGCCTCGGCCTGCTCGGCGGCGTAGGCTTCCGGCGCCGCGTCAAGAACCGGTTCCGCAGCCGGCACCAGGACCGGCGCATGGGCGCTGCGGTAGACATAGGTACCCGACTTCTCGTCGCGGCCGAACTCGAACAGGCCGCGCGTCTGCGCTTCCTCGAGCAGGTTGCCGAAGGTGCGGAAGCCGAAATAGGTCTCGTTGAAGTCCGGGCGGCGGCGCTTGAGGGTGTCCTTCAGCAGCGAGGCCCAGATCTTGCCGGTATCGCCGCGCTCGGTCACCAGGGCGTCGAAGGTCTCGACCACCATCTCCAGCGCCTGCACCTTGCGCGCGTCCAGTTCTTCCTTGCGGCGGTCGTCGCTCGGGCGCTTGTTCTGCGGCTGGCCCCGGCGCGCGTCTTGCTCTTCCTTGCGCTTGGCCGCCGTACGGCGCTGCTCGCGCACCAGGTCGTCGTAGAAGATGAATTCGTCGCAGTTGGCCACCAGGAGGTCCGAGGTCGACTGCTTCACGCCCACGCCGATCACCTGCTTGGCGTTCTCGCGCAGCTTGGAGACCAGCGGCGAAAAGTCGGAGTCGCCGCTGATGATGACGAAGGTATTGACGTGCGACTTGGTGTAGCACAGGTCGAGCGCGTCGACCACCAGGCGGATGTCCGCCGAATTCTTGCCCGACTGGCGCACGTGCGGGATCTCGATCAGCTCGAAGTTCGCTTCGTGCATGGTCGACTTGAAGCCCTTGTAGCGGTCCCAGTCGCAATAGGCTTTCTTGACCACGATGCTGCCCTTGAGCAGGAGGCGCTCCAGCACGGGCTTGATGTCGAATTTTTCGTAGTTCGCGTCGCGAACGCCCAGGGCGACGTTCTCGAAGTCGCAGAACACCGCCATGCTGATGTTGTCGGAGGATGAAGCCATGAATTGTTGTTTTCTGGAAAATGTTGGGAGATTCAAGGGCGATTATACGCAACAAGGCGGCGACGGCGCGTCACGGGCTGCGCAAGGCCCGCATCTGGGATAATGGCGGGGTCCACGCGTCCAATCACCGCCATGCAAAAACCGACCCTTACCTATCTCCATGTCCGTCCCAACGAGGAGCTGCCCCCGCTCGGGCAGTTCCCGCCCTTCCTCGCCGTGCTCGTGATCGACGAAGTCTGCGAGGAGATGTGGCGCTGGGAAGCCAGCCGCTGGCTGGCCGCGTCCTCCTGCCGCTACGTGCTGGCCTGGGGCCAGTATTGCGAGGACTGGGCCGAATCGGTCGACGACGCCAACCTCGAGGCCTTCGACTACGAAGACATTCCCGACGAGAAGCTGGTGATGACCACCTCGCACGAGGAAGAGGAACTGGACGAGGTGTTCTGGTTCGCCAAGCACCGGGCGCGTCATCCGACCTTGGTGCTGTCGCAGACGGTGATCGTGCATATTGCCGAGCGGGGGCGCAAGGAGGTGCTGGAGAAGCAGTATGCGCAGGCGTGACACGGCAATCCCGCGGCATAAGCACGTCACCCCGGCCTTCGCCGGGGTGACGGTCTTGGGCTAACAATAAAAGGGCAGTTTGCAGCCCGCGTACAAGCCCTCACAAGCGCGCCAGCGTATTCCGATCCGGCGCCCCATCGAAATACTTGTCGATACACGCCTGGAACACCGCCACGTCCGGCGCCACGTCGGCGAACAAGGTCATCGACGAATGGAACTTGAGGTCGTCCGGCGGCGGAAACACGTCCTCGACGACATCGGTGTCGAGCGCCGCCACGATGCCCGCGCACTCGTTCATGCGTCCGCCCAGCAGCGAATGGGCCAGGTAGGCCGCCGCCTCGTCGGTCGAGCGGATGGCGTAGCGCTGCGACATCTCGCTCTGCCCCAGGCCCGCGATCTGCGGAAAGATGAACCACATCCAGTGGCTGCGCTTGCGTCCCGCGCGCAGCTCGGCCACGACCTGCTCGTAGACCGGAGCCTGCGCATCGACGAAACGTTGCAGGTTGAATTCGTCTGTCATGATCTCCCCTCCCTGTCGCTTAGATGCCATGGGTTCTTTTTTGTTTGCGTGCTCCGTGTTTGCTAAAGTATCGCACGATGAATTCCGAACACCTGACACTGCTCCTGGTCCGGGAGATGCCCTATGGCAAATACAAAGGACGCAAGATCGCCGACCTGCCCGGGCATTACCTGGGCTGGTTCGCCCGCGAAGGCTTTCCCAAGGGCGAGCTGGGCCAGCTGCTGGCCCTGATGTACGAACTCGACCACAACGACCTGCGCGACCTGCTCTATCCGCTGCGCACGCGTCCCTAGCAGGCGGAAGCGGGTCAGCGTGTCCCTCGTCTATACTGGAGGGAACATCACGACCGGGTTTGCCGCTATATAATCCGGGCAACACCACTCGCCACTACCGATGCCGAACGATACCGCTTCCACGCCGCTGGTACTGGTCGTCGAGGACGACGACCACATCGCCCAGGTCCTGCGCTTCATGCTCGAGCGCCAGGGCTACCGGGTCACGCATCTTGCGGACGGGCGTGCCGCCAGCGAGCATATCGCGACGGCCACGGCCGCGCCTGACCTTGTCCTGCTCGACGTGATGCTGCCCTATATCGACGGCTTCGAAGTCGTGCGCCTGGCGCGCGAGCGCGCCGACTGGGCCGCCGTCCCCATCCTCATGCTGACCGCCAAGAACACCGAACGCGACACGGTACGCGCCCTCGATGCCGGCGCCAACGATTTCGTGATCAAGCCCTTCCAGCCGAACGAACTCCTGGCGCGCGTGCGCCGCTTCCTGAGGCCCGCGGCATGACGTCACCTCACCGAGGCCCCATTGGCGATCGCCCAGTCGCCTGACACCTTCGTCACCGTCGCGGTCTGGACGGGCGCCGTCGCGCTCGCGCTCACGCTCCTGCTGAGCATCCAGATCCTGCTGATGCGCCTGTCCCTGCGCCGCCGCGAGCGGCGCGAGGCGCGGGTGCTGGCGCGCTGGCGTCCGCTGCTGAACCAGGCCATCGTCGGCGAACATCCGAGCCTGCCGGTGCTGGAGCCGGGCGAGCGCCTGCCCTTCCTGCGCCTGTGGGTGCACCTGCAGGGCTCGCTGCGCGGCGAAGCCACCGACGCCCTGAACGCGCTGGCGCGCGAACTGGGGGCCGACCGCCTGGCGCGCGCCTTCCTGGCGCGCGGCGCGCGCCAGGAACGACTGCTGGCGGTGCTGGTGCTGGGCCACCTGCGCGACCGCGAAGCCTGGCCGCAGCTGCTGCCGCTGGCGGAACTGAGCGACAGCGCGCTGTCCCTAACGGCCCTGTGGGCCCTGGTGCGGGTCGATCCCGAGGCCGCCGCCGAGTACCTGACGCCGCTGTTCATCGAACGCGAGGACTGGGCGCTGTCGCACGTCGCCGGCATCCTGCAGCAGGCCGCGGCGCCGACCGCGGCGGTGCTGGGGCGCGTGCTGCCCACCCTGCCCGCCGAACGCCTGCCGCGCGCCCTGCGCATCGCCGAGGCGCTGCGCGTGCCGCTGCCCGGCCCGGTGCTGGCCGGCTCCCTGCGCAGCAGCGCGGTGCCGGTCGTGATCGCCGGCCTGCGCAGCGTGATCACGCCCGAGACCATCGCGGAGGTGCGCGCCCTGCTCACCCACGAGGACTGGCAGGTGCGGGTGCAGGCGGCGCGCGCGCTGGGCCGCATCGGCGCCCGCGAGGACGCCGAGCGCCTGCGTGCCCTGCTCGCCGACCCGCAATGGTGGGTGCGCTACCGCGCGGCCCAGGCCCTGCGCGAGCTGCCGGCGCTCTCGCGCGCCGACCTGGAACAGCTGCGCGACTCGCTCACCGACCGCTTCGCCGCCGACATGCTGCAGCAGGTGCTGGCCGAGGAGGAGACCGCATGAGCTTCGGGAGCCTGCTGGTCGAGTTCATCACCTGGTTCGTGTTCTGCTATTTCATCGCGCTGAACGTGGGCTACCTGACGCTCAATGTGTTTTCGTTGCGGGCGCTGCGGCGCAAGGGCCAGGAACTGTTCATGGCCGAGCTGCCGCGCGCCTACTCGGGCCTGGAGCCGCCGATCAGCATCCTGGTCCCGGCCTACAACGAGGAAGCGACCATCGCCGCCTCGATCCGCTCGATGCTGCAGCTGAGCTACGCCGAATTCGAGATCGTCATCATCAACGACGGCTCGAAGGACGGCACCCTGGACGTACTGAAGCGCGAGTTCGCCCTGCTGCCCTTTCCCGAGGCCTACCGGCGCCAGATCCCGACCCAGGAAGTGCGCCAGGTCTACCGCTCCACGCGCTACCCGAACGTGCGCGTGATCGACAAGTTCAATGGCGGCAAGGCCGACTCGCTCAACGCCGGCATCAACATCTCGCGCTACCCGCTGTTCTGCGGCGTGGACGCCGACTCGATCCTGCAGCGCGACAGCCTGGCCAAGGTCACCGAGCCCTTCCTGCGCGATCCTACCGTGGTGGCCGCCGGCGGCACCGTGCGCGTGGCCAACGGCTGCCAGGTCAGCGGCGGCTTCCTGACCCAGGTTGGCCTGCCGAAGAACATCTGGGCCCTGTTCCAGGTGGTCGAGTACCTGCGCGCCTTCCTGTTCGGGCGCCTCGGCTGGTCGTCGATGAACGGCATGCTGATCATCTCGGGCGCCTTCGGCGTGTTCCGCAAGGACGCCGTGGTGCTGGCCGGCGGCTACCGCCGCGACACCATCGGCGAGGACATGGAGCTGGTCGTGCGCATGCACCGCCTGCTGCGCGAGCGGCGCCAGCCCTACCGCATCGAGTTCGTCCCCGACCCGGTCTGCTGGACCGAGGCGCCGGAAGACTACCGCACCCTCAAGAACCAGCGCATCCGCTGGCAGCGCGGCCTGGCCGAAAGCCTGAACGCCAACTGGGGCCTGCCTTTCTCGCGCAACGGCGGCGTGCCGGGCTGGGTCGCCTTCCCCTTCATGCTGCTGTTCGAGTGGCTGGGGCCCCTGGTGGAACTGGGCGGCTACGTGTTCATGGTGTGGGCCTTCTTCACCGGCATGGTGTCGTGGCAGGCCTTCGGCGCCTTCCTGTTCGTCGCGGTGGGCCTGGGCATCCTGCTGTCGGCCTCGGGCCTGCTGCTGGAAGAGATGTCCTTCCACATTTACCCGCGCGGCAAGCAGCTGCTGGCCCTCGGCCTGGTCGTGATCCTCGAGAACTTCGGCTACCGCCAGCTCAACTCGGTCTGGCGCCTGACCGGCCTGTGGCGCTGGCTGGTGCAGAAGGAATCGACCTGGGGCACCATGAAACGCAAAGGAACCTGGCAAAGCAACGCGCCCAAGTGAACCATGTCCCGCTATCTTCTTCCCCTGCTCCTCATGACCGCACCGGCCCACGCTGCCTCGCTCTACCTGTGCCCCCTCGACAAGGCGCCGCAAGCGGCGATCGGCGCCGGCGTCACCGCGCCCGACGGGGCGCGCCTGCGCGTGCTGGTCAGCGAGGCCGCCTCGCTGCCCGGCTGCCGCAAGCTGGCGCTGGGCCTGGACACGGCCCGGATCGAAGCCGTGTATCCGCTGCCGCGCGATGCGAAGCCGGAGCAGACCATCCTGCTGCAGGGCGACGACAGCAAGGGTGCGCTCGACGTCAGCGAGCACACCCTGATCGCGTCCAGGCCGGAGCCGGATCCGCCGGCGCCGATGCCCTTCGGCGAGAACCTGCTGGCCGCGATGCAGCTGCGCAGCTTCGGCGTGGAGGAAAGGGTGACGGCGACGCTGCAGGATGGCCGCCTGCGCATCGCCTGCAAGGCCGGCGCCAAGCCGGCCGGGGTGCTGCTGCGCGGCCCCTGGTACCTGCCGCGCGCCGAAGCGGCGCTGCAGGCGACATTTTCAGGCAGCGGAGCCTTCCTGTGGCAGGCGGCGGACGAGGCGCGCGCCGCGCGCGAAGGGGCGCTCGACATGGGCAGCCTGCCGGCCGGCGGGCGCCTGGCGCTGCCGCCCGGTCTGGAGCGCGGCGCCTGGCGCCACTTCACCGTGCTGTGTCCGCAGCAGGCGGCCAGCCTGTCGCTCGACGCCTTGACCCTGGAACCGGCCGCCGCCCACCCCGCGCCGCGCTCGACCTGGATCTGGAGCCGCACCGAGTGGCGCGAACGCGGCCAGGCCATGCTCGACTGGGCGGCCGGCGAGCGGATCGGCGAGATCTTCATCACCGTGCCGCTGGCGGAAGGCCGGGTGGCCGAGCCGGAGGCGCTGGCCGCCTTCATCAAGGCGGCCGGTGCGCGAGGGATCGCGATCACGGCGGTCGAGGGCGACCCGCACATGGTGATGCCGGAGCAGCAGGCGCCCACCGCCGCCCGCGCCCGCGCTTATGCCGACTACAACGCCCAGGCCGAACCGGCGGCGCGCCTGAAGGGCATGCAGTTCGACGTCGAGCCCTACCTGATTCCGGCGCACGTGCTGCCGCCCGCCCAGCGCGACCGCCGCTACCTGGAACTGGCGGCCCGGCTGCGCCAGGCGGCGGGGACGATGCGGCTGGAGTTCGTCGTGCCGTTCTGGTGGGACAGCAAGACCGAGCTGCTGCGCGAACTGGCGCAATCGGCCGACGCCTTGTCGGTGATGGACTACCGCACCGACCCGGGGCAGATCTACCGCTTCGCCGTGCCTTTCCTGGACTGGGCCGAGGCGCACGGCAAGCAGGTGCGCATCGCGCTGGAGGCGGGGCCGATAGGGGCCGAGACCCAGCGCCGCTACCGGCGCGCGGCGCCGGGTGCGGCGGGGGACATGCTGCTGGTGGAGCTGGACGGGCTGCCGGTGCTGGTGCTGCTGCGGCAGCCGGCGGCGCATCCGAAGGCGCAGGCCTTCACCCTGGCCGGGACACGGCGCATCGATGGGTCGGCGACGACGTTTCATGGGGACAAGGAAGCGTTGAGGCGCTTGCTGCCGAAGCTGGAGGCGGTGTTCGGGGCGTGGAAGGGGTTTGGGGGGATGGCATTGCATGAGTGGCGGTGAAGTGCAGTAACAGTCTGCCCGCAGCCCAAAAACCGTCGTCCCCGCGCAGGCGGGGATGACGGTTTTGAGGGTAGGGCCTAGTTCAAGCGGGGTGGTGCGCCGCCACCGGCAACTCCACCACGAACCGCGTCCCCTTCCCCATCTCGGTCTCGAACACGATCGTCCCCCCATGCTCGTCGACGATCGCCTTGCTGATGCTCAGCCCCAGCCCCGTCCCGCCCTTGGGCCGCGTATCCGCCGAATCGGCCTGTGCAAAGCGCTCGAACACCCTGTCCCGGAACTCGGGCGGTATCCCCGGCCCCTCGTCCGTCACCGTCAGGCGCGCCCGGCCCTGCAGCTGGGACAGGCCAAGGGTCACGGCCTTGCCGTGCGGCGTGAACTTGATCGCGTTCGACAGCAGGTTCACCAGCACCTGGACCATGCGGTCGTGGTCGACCTCGGAGCGGATCTGCTCCGCGCCCTGCGGGCGGTCCAGGCGCAGCAGCACGCCGGCCTCGCGCGCCTGGCCCTGCATCGAGGCAAGCGCGTGCTCGGCCAGCGGCAGCAGCGGCTGGGCGGCGCGCCGGTATTCCATCATGCCGGATTCCATTTTCTGGATGTCGAGCAGGTCGTTCACCATGCGCACCAGCCGCTCCGCGCTCTGGCTGGCGATGCGGATCAGGCCCGCCACGTCGGGCGCCAGCTCGCCCGCCATGCCTTCGTCGAGCATGGACAGCGAGGCGCGGATCGAGGTGAGCGGCGTGCGCAGCTCGTGCGAGACGGTCGAGATGAATTCGTTCTTCAGGCGCTCGATCTTCTTGCGCTCCGAGATATCGTGCAGGAAGACGCTGAAGAAGGCGTCCTCGCCCTCGCCCGCCAGCCCGGCCGTCATCTCGATGGTGAATTCGGCGCCCTGGCGGTTCATCACGGTGCGCTCCAGGCGCCGCCCCAATACGCCGAGCTGGCCGGTCTGGCGGAAAGCATGCAAGGCCTTGCCGACGCTGGCCCGGTGGCGCTCCGGCACCACCAGCTCGGCCAGCGGCCAGCCCACGGCTTCGTGGCGGCGCCAGCCGAACATGCGCTCGGCGGCCTTGTTCCAGTCGACGATCATGCCGCGCTGGTCGACCGCGACGAAGGCGTCCTGGGCGGCGTCGACGATGGCGACGATGCGCTGTTCGCTGGCGCGCACCGCTGCCAGGGCGCGCTCCAGGTCGCGCGTGCGTTCCTCCACGCGCCGTTCCAGGGTCGCGTTCAGGTCCTGCAGCTCGGCGCGGCGCTGCACCAGGTTGTTCACCAGCGCGTTCAGGGCGCCGGACAGCTTGCGCACCTCGTCGTAGCCGTCCCGGCTCGGCACCAGCGCCGTGGTATCGCCGCGGCGCAGGCGGTCGGCCGAATCGGCCAGTTCGCCGAGCGGACGGGTGATGCGGCGCGCCACCAGCACGCCGGCCACCGAGAACAGCACCGCCAGCGCGGCGCCGCTCCACAGCGCACGCTCGCGCAGGCGCCGTACCGGCTGGTAAGCATCGCCGATGTCCTGGCGCACCAGCACGTTCCACCCCAGGCCCGGATAGATGCCGCGCCCGCGCGTGGCGCCGTAGCCGACCAGGTAGGAGCGGCCGTCCGGCCATTCCTCGACCAGGTAGCCGGTGCGCCGCTGGCGCGCTTCGCGCAGGCTGGGCTGGTCGATGGTCTTGCCCTGCAGGTCCTCGGGCCCGAGCAGCACCACGCCCTCGGCGCTGACGATCAGGGCCTGCACCTTGCCGCGCATCTGCACCGGCGCGATGATCGAGCGTTCGACGTCGCGCGCCCATTGCCAGGACAGGTGCACGCCCAGCACGCCCGCCGGCCGGCCCTGCGCGTCGGCATAGGGAAAGGCGACGTCGACGAAGCGGCGCGGTTCGCCGTCCTGCGCCGGCAGCAGCTTGGCCAGCAGCACGGCCTCGTGCACGTCGCCTACGTGGATGCCCTTGAGCGCATCGCGGAACCAGGGACGCTGCGCCACGTTGGCGCCTTCCAGCAGGCCGCGCGCCTCGACCAGCACCTTGCCGTCCAGGCCGGCCATGCCGATCCATTCGTAGTACCAGTAGGTTTCCTGCATATCGGCCAGCACCTTGCGGCGCTCTGCCTGGGTGGTGCCCGGATCGACCAGGTCGCGGCGGCGCGCCATCAGGCCGACCTCGCGGTAGCGCTCGTACATGCCGCGGTCGAGCTTGTCGGCGGTCTGCATCGCCATCTCGCCCAGGCCGTGGCCGATGCTGTTCTTGACCTGCTCGGTGGAGGCGCTCTCCACCACCTCGACCAGCAGCAGGGTCAGCACCACGGTGAGGGTGGAAAACGCCAGCGCCAGCCACGCTCCCAGGCCGCGCGGCTTCAGAGGGTCGATCAGGGAGCGAAAAGTTGCCATGGCGCACATAAAAAATGGAATCCACAGGGTAACACACCCGTGCAGGCACGGCCGCCAGTGGCGAACGCGCCTACCCGGCGCGGGTAGGCGGGCGCCGGCCGGCGCCGGTGAACGTCCCCCATTCCGCACGGCCACAGCCGATTTCCGGTAAACTTGCGTGTTACATGGAATCACGCCACCGATTGGGAAACACCGTCATGCAAGCCACCGCCGCCCCCGCCCTCCTCGACTACGCCACCTCGTGCACCCTGCCCACGCCCTGGGCCCAGTTCACGCTGCACGCCTGGGTCGAGCCGGCGACCGGCAAGGAGCACCTGGCGATGGCTCTGGGCGACCTGTCGACCGGCGAACCGGTGCTGGCGCGCGTGCATTCCGAATGCCTGACCGGCGACGTGATGTTCTCGCAGCGCTGCGACTGCGGCGCCCAGCTCGAGGGCGCGCTGCAGCGCATCGCCGAGGAAGGCCGCGGCATCCTGCTCTACCTGCGCCAGGAAGGGCGCGGCATCGGCCTGGTCAACAAGATCCGCGCCTACCGCTTGCAGGAAGCCGGCGCCGACACCGTCGAAGCCAACCTGCAGCTGGGCTTCCACGCCGACGCCCGCAACTACGAGCTGTGCCGTCCGATGCTGGAGCAGTTCGGCATCAAGGCGGTGCGCCTGATGACCAACAACCCGCGCAAGATCGACGCCCTCACCCGCCTCGGCATCGAGGTGGCCGAGCGCGTGCCGCTGCTGGTCAACCGCAACGCCTTCAACAACAGCTACCTGAACACCAAGCAGGCCAAGCTGGGCCACATGATGACGCCGCTCACCGCGTCCGACGCGGCCTGAGCCTTCCGCCGGGCGCGTAACGCGCGCACTCGCCGTTGATCTGGTGGCAAGATGGAGTCCTTCGTCTTGCCATCAAGAGATTGCATGAAACGGGTTGTCATCGCTCTTCTACTGTCCTGTATCGGGCTGAGCGCGGCGACCGCGCCAAGTGCGCCGCCCGCCGCCTCCCGACCCGCGAACCAGGTAGCGCAGCAGGCCGCCGGCCAGGCCGCGCAGGCGCTGCCGCCCGCCGCCACGCCGCCCGCGCCCGACCCCGGCGAAGTCGAGGCCCTGGAGCCGTTGCCGCCGCCCTCGTCCGCCGCCCAGGACCTGTACGCCTCCGCGCGCGCCGACCTGCTGCAGATCCGCATGCTGCTCAAGAACGGCCGCACCCAGTCGACCGTGGGCTCGGGCTTCCTGGTCGGGACCAACAACCTGGCGGTCACCAACTACCACGTGGTGTCGCAGATGGCGCTCGACCCGGACGTCTACACCGCCGAATACATCGACACCGACGGCAACACCGGCCCGGTGGAGCTGATGGCGGTCGACGTCCTGCACGACCTGGCCGTGGTGCGCGTCAACCGCAACGGCAGCGGCTTCTTCAAGGTGCCGGAGCGCCCCGTCAAGCTGAGCCAGGGCCAGTACCTGTACGCGCTCGGCAATCCGCTCGACCTCGGCTTCGCGATCTCGGAAGGCTCGTACAACGGCGTCCTGCAGCGCAGCTTCTACGACCGCCTGATCTTCAGCGGTCCGATCAACTCCGGCATGAGCGGCGGCCCGACCATCACCGCCAGCGGCACCGTGGCCGGCATCAACGTGGCGCGGCGCCTGGACGGCGAATCGGTCAGCTTCCTGGTGCCCGTCAAGCATGCCCAGGAGCTGCTGCGCAAGGTGGCCGCCCAGCCCGCGCCGCCCAGGGATTTCAACCCGCTGATCGCCCAGCAGCTGCTGGTGCACCAGGGCGGCATGGTCGACCGCCTGCTGGACGAGCCACTCACGCTCAAGGGCATGGGGCCCTACCTGGTGCCGGTGCGCGAATCGGGCCAGGTGCGCTGCTGGGGGCGCTCGACGGTCAAGGCGGCAGCCGCCTTCAGCGTCGACGCCATGAACTGCGTAATGCAGTCGGCGGTGTTCGTGTCGGACTCGCAGCAAACCGGCTCGGTGGCGGTGAGCCACCGCTACATTCGTTCGGGCAGCATGGAGCCGCTGCGCTTCGCGGCGCTGGCCGGGGACCTGTTCGGGGTCGAAGGCTTCGGCAACCTGGGCGACCCGCGCCTGACCAAGCCCTTCTGCACGGAACGCTTCGTGCACACCCGCTCACTGCCCCTGCGCGCCGTCACCTGCGTGCGCGGCTACCGCAAATTCGAGGGCCTGTACAACTTCACCCTGCTCACCGCCAGCACCGACGCCGCCCAGGCCAGCCTGCAAAGCCGGGTCGACGTGGCCGGCGTGTCGTATGAAAACGGCTTGCGCGTGACGCAGGCCTTCCTGGGCGCCTTCGGGCGCAGCGGCCGCCGATGAACGGGCCCTGGACCATCGAGATGTTGGCCCGCAACGGCGAGGTGCTGCACCGCTACCGCGTGGCCGCGCTGCCGATCCGGGTCGGGCGCGCCTACGACAACGACTTCATCGTCGACGACGACTACACCGCGCCCCACCACGTCCTGATCGAGGCGGGCGAGGACGGCAAGCTGCTGCTGCGCGACCTCGGCACCCGCAACGGCATCGTGCACAAGGGCCGCCGCGTCACGGAGCTCGGGCTCGACGGCGACACCGTGGTGCGCATGGGGCACACCAGCCTGCGCGTGCGCGGCGCCGACTACCCGGTGCCGCCCGAGCTGCGCGACCGCACCATGCACGGCTGGGAAGGCCTGCTGCCGGGCGCCGCCGGCGCCCTGCTGACCGGCATGGTGGCGCTGCTGGCGGCCTGGCTGACCGACCGCGGCGCCTTCGAGCTGGAACGCTATGTGCAGGCGCTCGCAGCCGGCGTCGGCATCGGCCTGCTGTGGAGCGGCCTGTGGGCCTTCAACAACCGCGTGTTCGGGCGCCACGCGCGCCTGGGAAGGCACATGTTCATCTTTGGCTGCGGCATGGCGGCCCTGCTGGGTTTTCGGCTGCTGGAAAGCGTGCTGGCCTACGCGTATTCGTGGGAATGGCTGACGCGCTACGGTTCGCATGCGGCGGTGCTCACGGTGGCCGGCGTCATCTATTTTCACCTGGCCACCGTCAAGCCCCAGCTGCGGCGCCGCCTGCGCGCCATGTGCGCGGCGCTGGCCATGCTGGCCTCCGGCCTGGTGCTGGTCGGTAACCAGCAGCGCCACGGCCGCGTGGCTGACGAGCTCTACATGTCGGTGCTGCTGCCGCCCGAGATGCGCGCCAGCCCCGACGCGCCGGTGGCCGAGTTCATCGGCCAGGTCAAGGCGATGCGCGCCGAGATCGACGCCGAACGCAAGCGCAGGCCGGGCGACGACGGCTGAGTTGCCTTTCCGCATGCGTAGCGCGAGCCCGCATGAGCGCGTATAGTGCTGTCCTTGATAAAAAAAGATGCATCAGATGGTTCAAGGGAGATTGGAGACATGTCCGAACCGCGCCAGCGACGCTCCGACCAGGCCACGGCGAATGCCGTGGCACGCGGGCTGAACATTCTGTTTGTGCGCGACGCGCTCGTCGCACGACGCTACATGGAGCACAAGCAGGTGCCCGAGCCGGTGATCGAGCGTACGCTCACGCAACCGGCACAGCGCCGCAAGCTCACGCCCGAGCAATGCGTCACGGAGGCGATCTTGCCCTTGAACAGACGCAACAGCAGCTAGGCTGCCGTGTGGGCGGAGACCGCCGGGATGTGGCGCGCATGAAATGGCGCGCTACGCTCGCTCGAACTGCTGTCGCGCAAGGCCGGGACTTCCGCTACCGGTTGAACCATGGAGGCGACACGATGGTCGCCAGTCTGGCAATCGGCAGGGATGGGCAGGTCGGGCGGTATAGCTTCTCGCCGGAGTGAGTTCGGGACGAAGCCGAATGCCGTCGGCGGCCCGCGCATTCACCGTCATTCCGGCGCAGGCTGGAATCCAAGTTTTGCCAGCGCTATCGATGCGCCGGCAAACTTGGGCCCCCGCCTGCGCGAGGGTGACGTACGGAAGGTACTAGATTGCTTGGCTCCCCGCCTGCGCGGGGACGACGTACTAACGTACGTCGCTTTGACAAGCGGCGGCTGATCGCCGATCATCGGCCATTGCTCATCCACGCCGCCGCCATGCTCCCAAACCGCAGCACCATTGCCGCCATCCTCGCCTGGAGCCTGTTCTGGCTCCTGATGGTGCTGGTCGCGGTCGAGGACTACCGGCGCGACGGCGGCCAGGCGATCTGGCAGCCGATCCTGTGGGAGACCTCCTCGGCCCTGGTGGCCACTTCCCTGCTGCTGCTGCAGCGCCGCTTCACGGCGCGCCACGACGGCCTGATCGCCACGCCCTGGCGCTGGGCCCTGGTCCAGGCGCGCTGGCTGCCGCTGTACTGGATCGCCTTCGTGCCGGTGGTGTTCGGCATCCGCCACACGGTGTACGCACTGGCGGGCGCCAGCTACGAGCACGAGCCCTGGGGCGAGGTCTTCGTCTACGAAGCCTTGAAGATCACGGTGTTCGTCTGCCTGTTCACGGCGATCGGCTTCGGCCTGCTCTCCTACCGCCAGCTGCTCGGCGAACGGGTGCGCGCGCAGCAGGCCCAGGCCCTGCTGCGCGAAGCCCAGCTCGAACGCCTGACGCGCCAGATGCAGCCCCACTTCCTGTTCAATGCCCTCAACACCATTTCGTCGCTGATGCACCAGGACGTCGCGCGCGCCGACGCCACCCTGGTGCAACTGGCCGAGGTACTGCGCGCCACCCTGGCCCTGGGCGAACGGCCCCAAGCCAGCCTGGCCGACGAACTGCGCCTGGCGCGCGGCTACGCGGGCGTGATGGCGGAGCGCTTCGAAGGCCGGGTGAGCTTGTCGTGGGATATTCCCGACGAGGCGCTCGGCGTGGCGCTGCCCGCGGTCAGCCTGCAGCCGCTGGTGGAAAACGTCTTCAAGCACACCGTCGAACGGCGCCGCGCCCCGACCCGCATCGCCGTCAGCGCGGCCTGCCGCGACGGCTTGCTGGTCCTGCGCGTCGACGACGATGCGGGACGGCTCGACGCCAACGGCGCGCCCGGCATCGCCCTGGCCAACCTGCGCACGCGCCTGGTGGCGTTGCACGAGGGCCGGGCCGCCCTGGATCTGATCCAGCTGGAGCCGGCCGGGGTGCGGGCGGAAATGCGGCTGCCATGCGGCTCCTGATCGTCGACGACGAACGCCCGGCGCGCGACCGGCTGCGCCGCATGCTGGCGCTCGAAGCGGGCATCGAGGCGGTCGAGGAAGCGGGCGACGGCATCGAGGCCTTGCAGCGAATCAGCGCATTCGCGCCCGATGCGCTGCTGCTCGACATCGAGATGCCGGAACTGTCGGGCATCGACGTGGCAGCCTCGCTGCCGGCGCCGGCGCCGCTGGTGGTGTTCGTGACCGCCTACGACGAGTACGCCTTGCGCGCCTTCGACGCCGAGGCGGTCGACTACCTGCTCAAGCCCTTCGACCAGGCGCGCCTGCACAGGGCGCTGGAACGCCTGCGCGCGCGCCTGGCGGCGGGACATGCATCGCCCCTGCCCTCGGCGCCACCGCGCCAGCTGCTGGTGAGCGAGCGTGGCGCGACACGGGTGGTGCCGGTGGCCGACATCGAGTGGCTCGAGACGGCGGACAATTACGTGGCGCTGCACACGGCCCAGGGCGCGCCGCTGCTGCGCCAGACCCTGGCCGGGCTGCTGGAACGGCTCGGTCCGGGCTTCGTGCGCTGCCACCGGCGCGCGGCGGTGCGCCTGAGCTGCATCGACAGGATCGTGCCGCTCGACAAGGGCGACGGCGAGATCGTGCTGCGCAGCGGCGCGAGGGTGCCCTGCAGCCGCCAATACCGCGCCGAGCTGGTGGAAAAGCTCCAGCCGTAGGGTCGGCGGCTCCGCCGCCGCCGCGTCCAGGCGGCGCATGATGCCCAGCCCAAGCCTGCAAGCATGCGGCCCTCCGGTTCGCCCCGCCCCACTCCCGCTTTGCCCCTTTCCGCTGGCCCGTACGCACGCGCGGCGGCAAGCTGGCCCCATCTCCACTTCGTGAGCGGACCATGCAAACTCTCCCCCACCAGCCGGCGGCGCGCCTCTACTTCCTCGACTGGGTGCGCATCCTCGCCTTCTTCGTCCTGATCGCCTACCACATCGGCATGTACTACGTGAGCTGGGACTGGCATGTGAAGAGCCCCTTCGCCTCGGACGCGGCCGAGCCCTTCATGATGCTCTCCTCGCCCTGGCGCCTGACCCTGCTGTTCTTCGTCGCCGGCGCCGCGTCGCGCTTCCTTATCGGGCGCCTCGGGACGGCATCCTTCCTGCGCCAGCGCAGCCTGCGCCTGCTGGCGCCGCTGCTGTTCGGCATGGCCGTGATCGTGCCGCCCCAGCCCTATCTGGAGGTGGTCGAGAAGCTCGGCTACGGCGACGGTTTCTTCTCCTTCATGCGCCTCTACTACAGCGCCTACGGGGGCTTTTGCCGCGAGGACTGCCTCGACCTGCCGACCTGGAACCACCTGTGGTTCGTCGCCTACCTGTGGGTCTATACCATGCTGCTGGGCCTGCTGGCCGCACTGCTGCCGCCGGGACGGATCGCGGCCCTGGCCACCCGCGCCGGCAAGCTGCTCGGCGGCTGGAGACTGCTGGTCCTGCCGGCCCTGGCATTGGGCCTGGTGCGCATCCTGCTTGCCGGCCGCTTCCCGACCACCCACGGCCTGGTCGACGACTGGTACAACCATGCCGCCTACTTCGGCCCCTTCCTGCTCGGCGCCTTGATGGCGCACGCGCCGCGCTTCTGGGAGGGCATGACGGCGCTGCGCTGGCAGGCGCTCGGGCTGGCGCTGGCGAGCTGGGCCGCGATCGTCCTATGGAACGCCACGCCGGAGGAAGCCGTCAGCGCCGTCTTCGTCAGCAGTTTCTCGCCCGTCATGCGTTGCGTTTATACGCTGTGCACCTGGAGCGCCATCGTCGCGGCCTGCGGCTTCGCACGCCGCCACCTCGACCGCGACGGCCCGGCGCGGCGCTATCTCACGGAGGCGGTGTTCCCCGTGTACATCGCCCACCAGACCCTGATCGTGGTGCTGGCGCACGCCTTCAAGCCGCTGCGCCTGGCGCCGGGCCTGGAAGCGCTGGTGCTGGCGGTACTGACCATCGGCGGCTGCTTCGCCCTGTTCGAGGCGGTGCGGCGCGTGCGGATGCTGCGCCCGCTCTTCGGCCTGGCGCCCCTGCGCGCCCATGCCGGTGCGCGCAAGGGACAGGACGCCGCAGCGCCAGCACAAGCGGCGCCGGAACGCGCCGCCTAGTGGGCAGTGCTGCCGGACGAACGCGGCTCCTTTCCGGCCTGGGGCGGCGGCGCGGCCTTGTCGCCGCCGTTGCCGCTCATCGCCCGCTGGGCCTCGCCGCTGGGACGGGCGAAGGGGTCGGCCATGCTGCGCATCGCGTCCTGCTGCGAGCGGATGCCGCGCTCGGCTTCCTCGGCGGTGGAGCGCGCCACTTCGTCCACCAGGGCGCGCGCCGTACGGCTGGTGTTCTGCACGTGCTGCTCGGTCACGCGCGCCAGCTCGACCTGGGATTCGGCCGCCAGGCGCGCGATGTGCTGCTGGTAGGCACGCAGCTTCTCGGTGGTCGGCTGGGCGCGCGCCGCGGCGGCGCTGAGCAGCTCGGTCTGGCGGTCGGCGCTCAGCACCTGCTGGCTGGCCAGGGTGGTTTCCTCGAGCAGGGTTTGGGCCAGCTGGATATTCAGGTCGCACATGTTCTGGAAGGAACGGAACAGGGACTTCGACATCTCGTTGACGAAGGCGGCGTGCGCGTCCAGGTGACTGCGCACAGCCGGGGTCACGGATTGCGGAAATGGGTACATGCGGTTCCTCGCTGAAATGGTAGTTGGACGGGTGCCGGCGGCGTCCATGGCGCCGGCGATTCGGCACGAGCCTGATAGGCTAGCCCCGCGCCCGGAGCGGAGCTTGACGTATGCCAAACGAGTCCGAGGTCGTCCCCGGGGTAACCCATCCTCAGCCGGCTTCCAGCTGCGCTCCGCAATCCTTGCAGTAGCGGGCCGCCGCTTCATGTCCCGCGCTGCCGCAAGCCGGGCAGTCCCGCGCCGGCTGGCGCGGCCTTTCCTCGCCGCCGCGGCGGTCGGTGCGGCGCGCCGTCATCTCGGCCGTCACGATGCCGGTCGGCACCGCCAGGATGCCCCAGCCCAGCAGCATCATGAAAGAGGCGATGGTCCGTCCCAGCGTGGTCTGGGGCGCGATGTCGCCGTAGCCGACCGTGGTCATCGTCACCGTGGCCCAGTACATCGACAGCGGAATGCTGGTGAAGCCGTTCTCCGGCCCCTCGACCACGTACATCACGGTGCCGAGGATCAGGATCAGCATCAGCACCACCGACAGGAACACCAGGATCTTGCGCCGGCTCGCCGCCAGGGCTTCGCCCAGGCGCGTGTATTCCTCGATGTAGAGCGTGAGCTTGAAGATGCGGAACACGCGCAGCAGGCGCAGGATGCGGATGTCGATCAGCAGTTCGCTGCCCGGCACCAGCAGCGAGAAATAGGTCGGCAGCACCGACATCAGGTCGATCACGCCGTAGAAGCTGGTGGCGTAGCGCAGCGGGCGCCGGACGCAGGCCAGGCGCGCCAGGTACTCGACCGTGAACAGCAGGGTGAAGGCCCATTCCAGCCCCGCCATCGGGCCCGCATAGCGCTTGCCGATCGCGGGCACGCTGTCCAGCACCACCACCAGGATGCTGAGCAGGATGGCGCACACCAAGGCGATGTCGAAGCGCCGTCCTGCCGGTGTGTCGACGCCGAAGATGACGTCGAACATCGTGCGCCGCCAGCCGCCGGCGGGCCTGCCCAGCACGTCGGGCAGGTCCGAGGGCGCCGGCGTCCCCAGCGGGCTCATTGGTAAGGCGGCCCCTTGAGCTCCACCGTGTTGCCCTCGGGGTCCTGCAGGTAGATCGAAGGGCCCTCGCCTTCGGCGCCGTAGCGCGGCTCGACCGGACCGGCATCGACGCCGTGCGCCGCCAGGTGGGCGCGGATCGCGGCCTCGCTGAAAGGCTCGACGCGCAGGCACAGGTGATCGAGGTTGCGCCCCTCAGGACCCGGCGCGGCCCCGCCCATGCGGCCCAGCTTGCCCGTCACCGGCACCAGGTCGATCAGGGCGCTGCCGGCGCGCAGCTGGACCAGGCCGATCTCGTCCTGGCGGCGCTCGACCGGGCAGCCCAGCACCTGGCCGTAGAAGCCGACCATGCGATCCAGGTCGGTCACGCGCAGCACGATGTGGTCGAGCCCGCGCACCGGAATGGCGTGGCCCTCAGCGGGCTGCATGGCGTTCCACCCAGGCGGCGAAGTTGTCGACATAGGCCTGCAGGAAGGCGCGGGTCGAGTCGTCCGTCATGCGGGCGCCGTCGAACTTGGCCGCGATGCCGCCCAGGTAGGCCTCGGCCGGCAAGGCCGGCATCTGCAGGAAAGGCAGGGTCTGGCGCAGGTGGTGGTTGGCGCCGAAGGCGCCCAGCGCGCCGGGCGAGACGCTGACGATGGCGCAGGGCTTGCCGGTCCAGGCGGCCTTGCCGTAGGGGCGCGAGCCGACATCGATGGCGTTCTTCAGGACGCCGGGAATGGAGCGGTTGTATTCGGGGGTGCAGAACAGGACGCCGTCGGCCTGGCGGATGCGTTCGCGGAAGGCCGTGAAGGCGGCCGGCGGGTCGGCCGTTTCGTCGTCCTCGTTATACATCGGCAGGTCGCGCAGTTCGACGATCTCCATCTGCAGCGATGCGGGGGCCAGCTCGATCAGGGTGTTGGCGACCTTGCGGCTGAACGACTCCTTGCGCAGGCTGCCGACGATGACGGCGATATTCCTGGTTGCCATGGTGCTCCTTTCCGTGTGTGCGGTGGTGGAGCCATGATGATAAGCATTTTTGCGGCGGCGCGTTGCCGCCGGATCGGGTTCACAGGCGCAGGCGGCGGTACTGCTCGAGGAAGACGGCGGCTTCGCGCTTGTCCAGCACCCGCACCGGGTCGCCGTGCCAGGCATACAGGAAGGGTTCGCCGCCCTGGCGGTCGGTCAGCTTGGCCGACAGCAGGAAGCGCGTCCCCGCCGGGTAGCGCTCCGGATCGGTGAGCGCGCGCGCACACTGCACGCGCAGGCTGGTCGCGTAGGCCTGGCCCGGCACGGGACGGATGCGCAGGCGGCCGCTGCGCGGATCCAGCACCGACTCGACCGCCACGTCGCGGTAGGCCCAGGCCTCGCGCGCCATGCTCAGCCTTGCGCCGGGGCGAGGCCGGCCGCCTGCCGCGGCGCCGCCTCGCGGATCGGCAGGTTGACCAGGGCGGCGGCCAGGGCCAGCAGGATGTCGGCGTACCACATCCAGGTGTAGTCGCCGCTGTGCACGAAGGACAGGCCACCCAGCCAGGCGCCGAAGAAGCCGCCGATCTGGTGCGACAGCAGGGTGAGGCCGAACAGGGTCGCCAGGTAGCGCATGCCGAACAGCTTGCCCACCAGCCCGGCGGTCGGCGGCACCGTGGCCAGCCAGGTGAAGCCCAGCGCCGCGGCCATGATGTAGAAGGTCCAGGCGGTCTTGGGCGCCATGAGGTAGGCGACGATGATCAGGGCGCGGCTGCCGTAGATGATGGCCAGCAGGTGCTTCATGCGGTAGCGCGACGAGAGCGCGCCGGCCAGCAGGCTGCCCAGGATGTTGAACAGGCCGATCAGGGCCAGCGCGGTGGCCGAGACGCCGGCCGGCAGGCCGCACAGGGCAACCTCGCCCGGCAGGTGGGTGACCAGGAAGGCGATGTGGAAGCCGCAGGTGAAGAAACCCGCGTGCAGGCACAGGTAGCTGCGGTCGCGCATGGCCTGGCGCAGCTGTTCGGTGAGCGAGATCGCAGCGGGCAGCGGAATGGCCGTGCTGCTGATGGTGGGCGATGCCGTCGCCTTCTTGCGGCGCAGCGGCCAGGACAGGGGAATGGTCAGCAAGGTGGCGGCGGCCATGGTCAGCATGGCCCAGACCCAGCCGGCGCCGGCGATGATGGCCTGCATCAGCGGGGCGAACACGAACTGGCCGAAGGAGCCGCCGGCATTGATGAAGCCCGAGGCGAAGGCGCGGCGCGAGGCCGGCAGGCGCTGGGCGGTGGCGCCGATCAGGATCGAGAAGCTGCCCGCGCCGGCGCCCGCGGCCGACAGCACGCCCATGCTGAAGATCAGGCCCCACTCGCTGCTCATGAAGGGCGTGGCGGCCGTGCCCACGGCCAGCATCACGCCGCCCAGCACCAGCACGCGGCCGGGGCCGTACTTGTCGGCGACGGCGCCGAAGATGGGTTGCGAAGCGCCCCACAGGAGCTGGGCGACGGCCATGGCGAAGCTGATCGAGGCGATGCCGAGGCCGGTGGCGGTATTGATGGGAGACAGGAACAGGCCGGTAGTCAGGCGCGCGCCCATGGTGATCATCAGGATGGCGCTGGCGGCCAGGATCAGGGCCCAGGCGGCGCGCGGGGTCATCTCGGGTTGGGCGGTGCTCGTCATGCTGTCTCCTGCGAAAGCCTAAACGTAGGGTGGGCGGGGTCACTTGGGCCAATGGTCCGAGTTACGAACGTCCACGCGGTGATCGTTGGCGGCAAGATCATCGAGGCCGAGATCGGAGCCGTTAACAATCGCCGCGTGGACGAGAAAGCCGTCTATCCTACGAATTATAGTGCAATTACACGCAATTGCACCGAAGGCATCATTCCGCCCGAATCAAGAGCGCCACCGCCTCCGCCGCCATGCCCTCTTCCCGCCCCAGGAAGCCGAGCTTCTCATTGGTCTTGGCCTTGATGTTGACCTGCTGCGGCGACACCCCCACGTCCTCGGCGATGCGCGACACCATCTGGGGGATGTGCGGCGCCATCTTGGGCGCCTGCGCGATGATGGTCGCGTCGATGTTGCCGATGGTGTAGCCGGCGTTCAGCACGCGGTGGGCCACCTCGCGCAGCAGGGTGCGCGAATCGGCGCCCGCGAACATGGGGTCGGTATCGGGGAAGTGCTTGCCGATATCGCCCAGCGCGGCCGCGCCCAGCATGGCGTCGATGATCGCGTGCAGCAGCACGTCGGCGTCCGAGTGGCCGAGCAGGCCCAGGCGGTGGGGAATCGTCACGCCGCCGACGATGAGCTTGCGCCCTTCGACCAGCGCGTGGCAGTCGTAGCCGGTTCCGATGCGGAAAGGCGGAGTGGGATTGTAGGATGCGAGTGCCATATCTTCTCAGTTCTTCTCAGTCGGTTGCGACGCCGCCAGGTACATCTCGGCGATCCGGATGTCGGCCGGCAGCGTCACCTTCAGGTTGCAGGGATGTCCTTCCACTAACTTGGGGGCCAGTCCGAGCGCTTCAACCGCACTGGCGTCATCGGTGATCGCTTCCGGGTCGGTGGCCGCGTCGAGTGCGCGCAGCAGCAGGCGGTGGCGGAACATCTGCGGGGTCTGGGCCAGCCACAGGCTGTCGCGCGGCACGGTCGTGACCTCCCCGGCCACGCTGCGCTTCACGGTGTCGACCACCGGCAGGGCCAGCAGGCCGCCGACCGGATCGTCGCCCGTCTCTTGGATGAGGCGCGCGATCAGCCCGGCGTTCAGGCCCGGGCGGGCCGCGTCATGGACCAGCACCCAGTCGTGCTCGGTGAGCGTGCCGCCCAGCTGGCGCAGGCCGTTGCGGATCGACTCCATGCGGGTCGCGCCGCCGCAGCGCAGCACAGTCACGCCCTGCTCCGGCAGGATGCCGTCGATGTAGGCGTCGCCGAGGCTGACCACGACATAGGTGTGGGCGATCAGGGGGCTGGACAGGAAGGCGTCGAGCGTGTGGCGCAGCATGGGCTTGCCGTTGATCGGCAGGTACTGCTTGGGGCTGCCGGCGGCCATGCGCGCGCCGACCCCGGCCGCCGGAATCAGGGCCACGTAGCGTGGGTCCTGGCGCTGAATTGCTGTGTTCGTCATTAGGTCTTGCTTCGTCTTGCCTGTTTAATCAGAGACTGTACCTCACCTGCGCAAACCTTGCCGAGGCGGGCGTATTCCTGCGGCGAATCGATCGCCGCCTGAAGGCTTTCGACACGCGCCATCTCGCTTTTAATATAGGCCATCCAGCCGCTGTCGATCTCGCGCTGGAGCAGGGATTGCGCCTGGCCCAGGCGCGCATACAGGGGCTTGGCTTCGAAGCGCTGGGCCAGCGCGGCGCGCACCCTGGCCTCGGCCTTGGGCAGGTAGTCGAGGTAGGTGTTGAGGTGACGCATCTCGTGCGCCAGCACCTCCTGGTAGGCGCAGGAACCCGCGGGAAACTCGCGTCCGATGTAGACGACGATCGGCAGGTAGGTCAGGCTGACCTCGACACGGGCCGCGATGCATTCGTAGCCGCTGGCGGGATCGCTCAGCATGCGCCCGCCTACCTTGATGCCGACCCGCGACTCGGTATGGGTCAGGCCGAGCACCCAGGCGTTGGCGCGCGCCCCGCCCTTCAGGCGTGTCAGGTCATGGTAGGAGCGGGTGTGGTCGATGCGGTAGCCCTGCTGGCGGCTGACGACCACCGACACCGCGCGCTCGAGCGTGTCCTCGCAGCGGGCCTGCAAGGGCGTACGCGCCTGCGCCGCCGCTTCCTGCGCCACCAGCGAGCAGGTCAGCAGGAGCGCAGGCAGCGGCTTCATCGCTTCAAGCCGGCGTCCAGCTGCCCGAGAGGATCTTTTCCAGCCAGAAGGTCCCGATGATCGTCTTGACGTCGGTGATCTCGCCGCGCTGGACCATGCCCAGCAGTTCGGGAACCGTGGCCGTGAAGGTCTCGAGGAATTCGCCCTCGTCGAGCTTCTGCTCGCCGGCGGTCAGGTCTTCGGCCAGGAACAGTTCGAGGTGCTCGTCCGAATAGGCGATCGCGTTGTGGATGGTGCAGACGAAGCGCCACTTGGCCGCCGTGTAGCCGGTTTCCTCTTCCAGCTCGCGCTTGGCGCAGTCCAGGTGGTCCTCGCCCGGGTCGATCTTCCCGGCCGGGAATTCAATGAAGACCTGGGAATTCGGATAGCGGAACTGGCGCTCGAGCAGCACGCGGCCGTCGGGCAGCAGCGGCAGGATCACGACGGCACCGGGGTGGCGGATGAATTCGCGATGGCTTTCCGCACCGTTCGGCAGGCGGATGCGGTCGCGTTCGACTTTCAGGAAGGGACCATCGTAGACGACGCCGCCGTCGAGGCGGGTTTCTTTCAATTCCACGGTCATGCAGACTCCAGTAGGATTGGCGGCTTTGCCGCCGACGCGTTCAACCGGCGTATCCCGATCGCGCAACGAAACCCACATGCAAACGCGCGTTGAACGCCAACGAAAAAACGGCCCGCAGGCCGTTCAAGCGCGACGCTTGCGCAGGTAACGCCAGACAAATCCGGGAAACGCCAGCACGAGGAACAGGCATCCGGTCACCGCATAGAATTCCCAGTTCTGCGCGAAGGCGCCACCGATCCGGGATTCCAGCAGCCGGGCTACCGCGCCGACAAGGAAGTATAAGACAATTAACTCGAGCAGGCGCAGCGGGAAGCGTTTGTTGTGCGCTCCGCCACCGGGCGTGGATTTCAGGGGAATGAAACCGAACACGCGCTCGGTGAGGAAAGGCAGGTTGGCGGCCGCCACACTCAGGGCGACCACCAGCCAGACTGCCAGTGAAACGTCCACCAGCTTATTTTGCGAGGGTCGCCTGCATGGTGGTGTAGCACACCGCCAGCAGCCAGCCCGGAACGATACCCAGCACGACCACGGCGATGCCGTTGAGCGACATCACGGCGCGCATGTCGGCCGGGGTGTGGATCGCGTTGGTGTCCACCGCTTCGTCGAACCAGATGGTCTTGACGATGCGCAGGTAGTAGAAGGCGCCGATCAGCGAGAACATCACCGCGACGACGGCCAGCCACACCATGCCGGCGTTGGCGACGGCCTGCAGCACGGCCCACTTGGCCATGAAGCCGACCATCGGCGGCACGCCCGCCAGCGAGAACATCAGGATGGTCATGACGATCGCGAACCACGGCGAACGCTTGCCCAGGCCCTTGAAGTCGACGATGTGCTCGGCTTCATGGCCGGCGCGCGCCAGCATCATGATCAGGCCGAAGCTGCCGACCGTGGTCAGGACGTAGGTGATGGCGTAGTACATCGCGGCGCTGTAGGCGCTGGCGGCGTTCTCGGTGTTGCCGTCGACCACGCCCACCACCATGGCGAGCAGGACGAAGCCCATCTGCGCGATGGTCGAGTAGGCCAGCATGCGCTTGATGTTGGTCTGGGCGATCGCGGTCAGGTTACCGAAGGCCAGCGACAGCACGGCCAGGACCATCAGCATCTGCTGCCAGTCGAAGGCCACCGAGGGCAGCGCCTCGACCAGCACGCGGATCGCCATGGCGAAGGTCGCCAGCTTCGGTGCGCCGCCCAGCAGCAGGGTCACGGCGGTCGGCGAACCCTGGTAGACGTCCGGCACCCACATGTGGAAAGGCACCACGCCCAGCTTGAAGGCCAGGCCGGCCACCAGGAACACCAGGCCGAACACCAGGATGGTGCGGTTGCCTGCTTCCGCGTTCGCGGTGAGTTGACCGATGGCGGTGATGTCCAGCGAACCGGTGGCGCCGTAGATCATCGAGATGCCGTACAGCAGGAAGCCCGATGCGAGCGCGCCCAGGATGAAGTACTTCATCGCGGCTTCGGTCGACACGGCGTGGTCGCGGCGCAGGGCCACGAGGGCGTACAGCGAGAGCGACATCAGTTCCAGGCCCAGGTAGAGCGAGAGCATGCTGTTACCCGAGATCATGATCATCTGGCCCAGCATCGAGAACAGCGCGAGCACGTAGAACTCGCCGCCCAGGTTACCCGACATCATGCTGCGGTCGCCCGCGTACTGGCGCGAATACACAAGGGTCATGGCGGTGGCCAGGTAGGTGAACAGCTTGAGCAGGTTCGACATCGGGTCGGCCACGTACATGCCATTGAAGGTGTACACGGTCGCGCCGGCGTTGAAGTCGGCCATGGTCAGCACGGCGCAGCCGGCGATGCTCAGGAGGGTCAGCGCGTAGGTCAGGGTGCGCTTGCCCTCCTTCAGGAACATGTCGATCAGCAGGATCGCGGACGCCGCGATCAAGAGGAAGATTTCAGCATAGACCGGCGCCAGGTTGACGTCGGTCGCCGCTTGCAAAGTCGTAGTCATTTCGTTCATGGCGATATTAAGGCAGCTTGCTGACTGCAACGTGCTGCAGCAGGTCGGTGACCGAGGTCTGCAGGGTTTCGGCGATCGGGGCCGGGTACAGGCCCATCCACAGGGTGGCGATGGCCAGGACGCCCAGGATGGCGAACTCGCGGCCGTTCAGGTCGGTCAGCTCGGCCACGTGCTTGTGGACGATGGAACCGAAGATGACGCGCTTGACCATCCACAGCGAGTAGGCCGCGCCCAGGATCAGGGCGGTGCCAGCCAGCAGGCCGGTCCAGAAGTTGAACTCGACGGCGCCCAGGATGACCATGAACTCGCCGATGAAGCCCGAGGTGGCCGGCAGGCCGGCGTTGGCCATCGAGAACAGCACGGCGAAGGCGGCGAACTTCGGCATCGTGTTGACCACGCCACCATAATCCGCGATTTCACGCGAGTGGACGCGGTCGTAGAGCACGCCGATGCAGAGGAACATCGCGCCCGACACGAAGCCGTGCGAGATCGACTGCATCAGACCGCCCTGCACGCCCAGGTCGTTGAACATGAAGAAGCCCAGGGTGACGAAGCCCATGTGGGCGATCGACGAGTAAGCCACCAGTTTCTTCATGTCCTTCTGGACCAGAGCCACCAGGCCGATGTAGATCACGGCGATCAGGGACAGCACGATGACGACCGGGGCCAGGTAGTGCGAGGCGTCCGGGGTGATCGGCAGGGAGAAACGCAGGAAACCGTAGGCGCCCAGCTTCAGCATGATCGCGGCCAGCACCACGGAACCGCCGGTCGGCGCTTCCACGTGGGCGTCCGGCAGCCAGGTGTGCACCGGCCACATCGGAACCTTCACGGCGAAGGCCATGAAGAAGGCGATGAAGATCAGCACCTGCTCGTTCATCGTCAGCGGCAGGCGGTGCCACTCGAGGATGTCGAAGGAACCCGACAGGTTGTACAGGTAGATGATCGCGACCAGGGTCAGCAGCGAGCCGAAGAAGGTGTACAGGAAGAACTTGAATGCCGCGTACACACGGTTCGGGCCGCCGAACACGCCGATGATGATGTACATCGGGATCAGGGTGGCTTCGAAGAAGAAGTAGAACAGCAGGCCGTCCATGGCGCAGAACACGCCGATCATCAGGCCCGACAGGATCAGGAAGGAACCCATGTACTGGGCCACGCGCTCCTCGATCACCTGCCATGCCGCCAGCACCACGATGATGGTGATGAAGGCGGTCAGCGGGACGAACCACAGCGACAGGCCGTCCACGCCCAGCTTGTAGAACACATTGAAGCGTTCGATCCAGGCGGCCGCTTCATAGAACTGCATGCCGTGGGCGGCATTGTCGAAGTTGGCGATCAGCGGCAGGGTCGGCAGGAAGCTGACCACGGCGCCGACCAGCGACAGCATGCGGACCAGGCCCGCATTCTTGTCGCGGCCGACGGCCAGTACGATCAGGCCGAAGACGATCGGAAGCCAGATCGCCAGGCTCAGGTACGGTGGAAATGTAGAAATCGTTGACTGCATCATGTTTGTTTTCTCTGCCTCTGATTAACCGCGCCAGAACGGGAAGAAGTACAGCAGGGCTCCAACCACGCCCGCGATCATGACGAACGCGTAGTGGTAGATGTAGCCGGTCTGGGCGGTACGGGTGATGCCCGAGAACCAGCCCACCAGCTTGGCCGAGCCGTTGACGATCAGGCCGTCGATCAGGCCGCGGTCGCCCACTTTCCACAGGCCGCCGCCCACGGCGCGCGCGCCGCCGGCGAACACGAACTGGTTGAACTTGTCCATGTAGTACTTGTTGTCCAGCAGGGTGTGCAGCGGCTTGAACTTGGCATAGAACCAGGCCGGCACGCGCGGGTTGATCATGTAGCAGTAGTAAGCCAGCGCCACGCCGGCCAGGGCCAGCCAGAACGGTGCGGTCTGCAGGCCATGGATCGCCATGCCGGCGGCGCCGTGGAACTCTTCGCGCAGGGTTTCCATCGCCGGGTGGTTCTCGCCGACGAAGATCACGTTGTTGAAGAAGTCGCCATGCAGCATCGGGCCGATCGCGATGTAGCCGATGATGACCGACGGGATCGCCAGCAGGACCAGCGGCAGGGTCACGACCCACGGCGACTCGTGCGGCTTGTCGCCCGGCTGCAGGCCGTGGTGGTGATGGTCGTCGCCATGCTCGTCTTCTTCATGGTGCGCATCCGAGTCGTGGCCTTCGCTGTGCGGCTGCGGATTGTTCCAGCGCGATTCGCCATGGAAGACCATGAAGTACATGCGGAACGAGTAGAAGGCGGTCACGAAGACCCCGGCCAGCACCGCGAAGTAGGCGAAGCCCGCGCCCGGGATGTTCGAGGCGTGCACCGCTTCGATGATCGAGTCCTTCGAGTAGAAACCGGCGAAGAACGGGGTGCCGATCAGGGCCAGCGAGCCGAGCAGCGAGGTGATCCAGGTGATCGGCATGTACTTGCGCAGGCCGCCCATGTTGCGCATGTCCTGGTCGTGGTGCATGCCGATGATGACCGAACCCGCGCCTAGGAACAGCAGCGCCTTGAAGAAGGCGTGGGTCATCAGGTGGAACACGGCTACCGAGTAGGCCGAGGCGCCCAGCGCGACGGTCATGTAGCCCAGCTGAGAAAGCGTGGAATAAGCCACAACGCGCTTGATGTCGTTCTGGATGATGCCCAGGAAGCCCATGAACAGCGCGGTGATGGCGCCGATCACGATCACGAAGGACAGCGCGGCGTCCGACAGCTCGAACAGCGGCGACATGCGCGACACCATGAAGATGCCGGCGGTAACCATGGTCGCGGCGTGGATCAGCGCCGAGATCGGGGTCGGGCCTTCCATCGAGTCCGGCAGCCAGACGTGCAGCGGGAACTGCGCCGATTTACCCATCGCGCCGATGAACAGGCAGATGCAGGCGGCGGTCAGGAGCGGCCAACCCAGGCCAGGCACGGTCATGCCGGCCAGCTTGTCGGCTTGCGCGAAGACTTCGTTGTACTGCATGGTGCCCGAGGCCGCCAGCAGGAGGCCGATGCCCAGGATGAAGCCGAAGTCGCCCACGCGGTTGACCAGGAAGGCCTTCATGTTCGCGAAGATCGCGGTCGGACGGGTGTACCAGAAGCCGATCAGGAGATACGAGACCAGGCCCACCGCTTCCCAGCCGAAGAACAGCTGGAGGAAGTTGTTGGACATGACCAGCATCAGCATCGAGAAGGTGAACAGCGAGATGTACGAGAAGAAGCGGTTGTAGCCTTCGTCCTCGGCCATGTAGCCGATCGTGTAGATGTGGACCATCAGCGACACCGAGGTCACCACGCACATCATCATCGCCGACAGCGTATCGATCTGGAAGCCGACCGCCATCTTGAGCGTGCCGACCGTCATCCAGGTGTAGATATCGCCGTTGAAGGTCGCGCCGTCCAGCACGTCCATCAGGGTCATCACGGAGATGACCAGCGCGATCGCCACGCCGAGGATGGTCGCGGTATGCGACACCTTGCGGCCGACCACGTTGCCGAAGAACTTGGTGCCCAGCAGGCCGGCGATCGCCGAGCCCGCGAGCGGCGCCAGGGGCACCGCCAGTAAGAGATTAGGGTTGAGAATTTGCCCCGCCATGTTGAACCTTATTCGTTATTGTTTATCAAGCGAGACCGTCAGCCCTTCAGGCTGTCGAGGTCTTCCACGTTGATCGTGTCCAGGTTACGGAACAGGACCACCAGGATCGCCAGGCCGATCGCCGATTCGGCGGCCGCGACGGTCAGGATGAAGAACACGAAGATCTGCCCCGCCGCGTCGCCCAGGTAATGGGAGAACGCGACGAAGTTGAGGTTCACCGCCAGCAGCATCAGTTCGATGGCCATCAGCAGGATGATGATGTTCTTCCGGTTCAGGAAAATACCGATCACCGAGATCGCGAACAGGATCGCGCCCAGGACCAGGTAGTGTGCGAGCGACAAAGTCATTGTGCCTCCTTGGGTGCAGCAGCGGCGGCGGCAGCGGCGGCCTTCTCGGCGTTGGCAGCATCGATGGCGCGCTGGTTGACCGCTTCCACCTTGACGATGCGCAGGCGGTCGTTACGCTTGACGCGAACCGCGAGGCCCGGGTCGATTGCTTTGGTGTCCTTGCGCTTGCGCAGGGTCAGGGCGACTGCGGCGATGATCGCCACCAGCAGGATCACGGCGGCGATCTCGAAGCCGTAGATGTACTTGGTGTAGATCAAGAGGCCCAGTTCCTTGGTGCCGCCGATGTTGGCGGCAGCCGCGGCTGGCGACTGCTCGAAGTCGAGGAAACCGCGCCACAGGACGGCTGCCATCTCGAGCACGATCAGGGCACCGATGCCGGAAGCGAGCGGCAGGTGACCCCAGAAGCCTTCGCGCATGCGGTCGATATTAATGTCGAGCATCATGACGACGAAGAGGAACAGCACCATGACGGCGCCGACATAGACCAGCACCAGCACGATGGCGAGGAACTCGGCCTTCAGCAGCAGCCAGATGCCGGCGGCGTTGAAGAACGCGAGCACCAGGAACAGCGCGGCGTGGACCGGGTTCTTGGCGGTGATGACGCGCAGGCTGGCCAGCACCATCACGGCCGCGAACACGTAGAACAAAGCAGTTGTAAATTCCATGACTAACCCAGGAGCCTCTTATTGTTAGCGTGCATTAGCGATAGCGCGCGTCCGCCTCGCGGGCGGCGGCGATATCGGCTTCGTAGCGGTCGCCCACGGCCAGCAGCATCTCTTTGGTGTAGTAGAGATCGCCGCGCTTTTCGCCGTGGTATTCCAGCACGTGGGTTTCCACGATCGAGTCGACCGGGCAGGACTCTTCGCAGAAGCCGCAGAAGATGCACTTGGTGAGGTCGATGTCGTAGCGCGTGGTGCGGCGGGTGCCGTCGTCGCGCTGCGCCGATTCGATCGTGATCGCCATTGCCGGGCAGACCGCTTCGCACAGTTTGCAGGCGATGCAGCGCTCTTCCCCGTTGGGGTAGCGGCGCAGGGCGTGCAGGCCCCGGAAGCGGTTCGACATCGGGGTCTTCTCTTCCGGGTACTGGACCGTGATCTTGCGCGACAGCGCGTACTTGCCGGTCAGGGCCAGGCCCTTGAAGAGTTCGGACAGCATCAGGCTGCCGAGGATTTCTTTAACTCGATTCATTTGATTTCTGCTTCCTTACTTCCAAATGTTCCAGGGCGTCTGCATCACGGCAGCCACCAGGACGAGCCAGATCAGGGTCAGCGGGATGAAGACTTTCCAGCCCAGGCGCATGATCTGGTCATAGCGGTAGCGCGGGAAGGTGCCGCGGACCCAGATCATCATCGAGACCAGCGCGAACATCTTCGCGAACAGCCAGAAGAAGCCGCCGACCGGGCCGAATTCCAGGAAGCCGAACGGCGCTTGCCAGCCGCCCAGGAACATGATCGAGGCCAGGGTCGCGATCAGGATCATGTTGGCGTATTCGGCCAGCATGAACATCGCGTAGGACATGCCCGAGTACTCGACCATGTGGCCGGCGACGATCTCCGACTCGCCTTCCACCACGTCGAACGGGTGGCGGTTGCATTCGGCCAGGCCGGACACGAAGTAGATGACGAACAGCGGCAGCAGCGGCAGCCAGTTCCACGACAGGAAAGTCACGCCCATGTCGGCGAACATGCCCACGCCCTGCCCGGCCACGATGTCCGAGAAGTTCAGGCTGCCCGACACCATCAGCACCACGACCATCACGAAGCCCATCGGGATTTCGTAGGAAATCATCTGGGCCGAGGCGCGCATCGCACCCATGAAGGAGTACTTCGAGTTCGAGGCCCAGCCGGCGATGATGATGCCGTAGACTTCCATCGAGGTGATCGCGAGCAGCAGCAGCAAGCCGGCGTTGACGTTGGCCAGCGCCGCTTGCGGGCCGAAAGGCACGACCGACCAGGCGGCCAGGGCCGGCATGATGGTCATGATCGGACCGATCACGAACAGGCTGCGGGTGGCTTTCGTCGGGATGACGATTTCCTTGAGCAGCAGCTTGAGCGCGTCGGCGATCGGCTGCAGCAGGCCGCCCGGACCTACGCGGTTCGGGCCCACGCGGATCTGGATCCAGCCGATCAGCTTGCGCTCCCACAGGGTCAGGTAGGCGACCAGGCCCATCAGCGGCAGCAGCACCACCACGATTTTCAGGACGGTCCAGATCAGCGGCCACACGGGCGCGATCGGGCTGGCAGCGCCAAATTCATAGAAACTATCGATATAACCGGGCGTTGCCATTACTTGCCCTCCCCTGCTTTTTCAACTTGGATAGCACCGAACATGGCGCCCAGCGTGGCGACCGCGCGGTGGCCGGCGGCGACGCGCACGGCGTTCGACGGCAGGCGTGCATCCACGTCGGCCACCAGGACGGCGCTGCCGGAACCCTGGGTTACCTTGACGGTGTCGCCCGCCTTCACGCCGATCTGTTCGGCGACGGCTTTCGACAGCGTGACCAGCGCGGCGTTCGAGGCTGCGGTGCGCTGCAGCGGCTCGGAACGGCGCGCCAGCGCGTCGGTGAAGTAGACCGGCACGTCGGTGACGCGCTCGAGCTGGCCGGCGCCGGCGTAGGTGCCGGCGCTAGGCGCCAGCCTGGCGGCGTTGCCCAGCTTGGCGGACAGGTCGGTGTTGCCCTTGCCCAGCGCTTCGTCGCGGATCGCTTCCGAGGTCTCGTAGTCGAAGCCGGTCAGGCCCAGCAGGTTGCCCAGCACGCGCAGCACTTTCCAGGCCGGACGGGTCTCGCCCAGCGGACGAACGGTGCCGTTGAAGCTCTGTGCGCGGCCTTCGCAGTTCACGAAGGTGCCGGCGGTCTCGGTGAACGGCGAGACCGGCAGCAGCACGTCGGCGTAGTCCATGCCGTGCTTGAACGGCGACATGACCACGACCATCTCGGCGCCCTGCAGGCTTGCCAGGGCCTGCTGCGGGTTGGCCGCATCCAGTTCCGGCTCGGCGTGCAGCAGCACGTAGGCTTTCTTCGGCGCTGCGAACACGGCTTCGTTCTTGCCGGAAGTCGCGCCCACCAGGTAGCCGCCCACGGTGTTGGCGCCTTCGACCAGGTAGCCGAAGCTGCAGCCGGTCGCTTCGGCAATCCATTGCGCCGCGGCGTGGATCTTCGAGGCTTGCGGGTGGTTGCCCGCGGCATTGCCCAGCAGGACGGCGCCCGGCAGCTCGATGTCGCCGGAGACGACCAGCGAGGCGGCGATGCCCTTGGCGGCGTTGCCGGCTTCGATGCCGTCAAAGCCGGCTGGTGCAGCCACGCCCTTGGCCGCGGCAACCGCCACGACCACTTCGGACAGGGCCGCCAGCCAGTCGGCCGGACCGGCGATCAGCTTGTTCGCGACCGGCATCAGGAGGTCGGTGTCCGACGCGCCCACCAGCGACAGCTTGGCGCCGGCCTTGGTGGCGGCGCGCAGGCGGGTGGCGACCAGCGGATGGTCCTGGCGCAGGTTCGAGCCGATGACCAGGGCGCGCTTGAGCTTGCTCAGTGCGGCGATCGGCATGCCCAGCCACGGGGTGACCTGGCCGGTCAGGGCGAAGTCGCTCTGGCGCAGGCGGAAGTCGATGTTGTCCGAACCGATGCCGCGCACGGCCTTGTTCAGCAGGTAAAGCTCTTCCAGGGTCGAGCTGGCGGTGGCGACGGCGGCGATGCTGTCGGCGCCGTGCTCGTGGCGGATGTTACGCAGGCCGTGGGCCACGTATTCCAGCGCGGTCTGCCAGTCGGTTTCCTGCCATACGCCGCCCTGCTTGATCATCGGGTTGACCAGGCGGTCGGCATTGTCCAGCGCCTCGTACGAGAAGCGGTCCTTGTCCGAGATCCAGCATTCGTTGATGGCTTCGTTTTCCAGCGGCAGCACGCGCATGACCTTGCCGCCCTTGACCTGGACGATCAGGTTCGAGCCCAGCGAATCGTGCGGCGAGACCGACTTGCGGCGCTGCAGTTCCCACGGACGCGCGGTGTAGCGGAACGGCTTGGAGGTCAGCGCGCCGACCGGGCACAGGTCGATCATGTTGCCCGACACTTCGGAGTCGACGGTCTTGCCGACGAAGGTGGTGATTTCCGAATGCTCGCCGCGGCCGACCATGCCGAACTCCATCACGCCGGCCACTTCCTGGCCGAAGCGCACGCAACGGGTGCACTGGATGCAGCGCGACATCTCTTCCATCGAGATCAGCGGGCCGGCCTCTTTCGGGGCCACCACGCGCTTCTCTTCTTCGTAGCGCGAGCCGCTCTTGCCGTAGCCGACGGCCAGGTCTTGCAGCTGGCATTCGCCGCCCTGGTCGCAGATCGGGCAATCCAGCGGGTGGTTAATGAGGAGGAACTCCATCACCGACTTCTGCGCCTGCACCGCCTTGTCGCTGTGGGTGCGCACGATCATGCCCGGCGAGACCGGGGTCGCGCAGGCAGGCATCGGCTTCGGCGCCTTCTCCACTTCGACCAGGCACATGCGGCAGTTCGCTGCGATCGACAATTTCTTGTGATAGCAGAAGTGCGGGATATAGGTCCCGAGTTTGTTTGCGGCGTCCATCACCATGGAACCTGGTGCGACTTCGACTTTCTTGCCGTCTAATTCAATTTCAACCATTTGATCGTTACCTGACCTGGTTTAAAGGTATGCGGGCACGAGGCAGTGCTTGTGCTCGATGTGATATTCGAATTCCTCGCGGAAGTTCTTGATCATCGCTTCGACCGGCATCGCCGCGGCGTCGCCCAGGGCGCAGATGGTGCGGCCCTTGATGTTGAAGGCGATGTTGTTCAGCAGGTCCATGTCTTCCGGACGGCCCTTGCCGTGCTCGATGCGGTGGACCATGCGGTACATCCAGCCGGTGCCTTCACGGCACGGGGTGCACTGGCCGCAGGACTCTTCGTAATAGAAATACGAGAGGCGCAGCAGGGACTTGACCATGCAGCGGGTCTCGTCCATGACGATCACGGCGCCCGAGCCCAGCATCGAGCCGGCCTTGGCGATCGAATCGTAGTCGAGGTCGGTGTCCATCATGACTTCGCCGCGGATCACCGGGGCCGAGGAACCGCCTGGAATGACCGCCTTGATCTTCTTGCCGCCGCGCATGCCGCCGGCCAGCTCCATCAGCTTGGCGAACGGGGTGCCCAGCGGGACTTCGTAGTTGCCTGGACGCTCGACGTCGCCCGAGATCGAGAAGATCTTGGTGCCGCCGTTGTTCGGCTTGCCGAGGCCCATGTAGTTCTCGGCACCCATGTTCAGGATGAAGGGAACGGCCGCGAAGGTCTCGGTGTTGTTGATCGTGGTCGGCTTGCCGTACAGGCCGAACGAGGCCGGGAACGGCGGCTTGAAGCGCGGCTGGCCCTTCTTGCCTTCGAGCGACTCGAGCAGCGCGGTTTCTTCGCCGCAGATGTAGGCGCCGTAGCCGTGGTGGGCGTGTAGCTGGAACGAGAATTCCGAACCCATGATCTTGTCGCCCAGGAAGCCGGCGGCGCGCGCCTCTTCCAGCGCTTCCTCGAAGCGCAGGTATTCCTGGAAGATCTCGCCGTGGATGTAGTTGTAGCCCACGGTGATGCCCATCGCGTAGGCGCCGATGGCCATGCCTTCGATCAGCGCGTGCGGGTTGTAGCGGATGATGTCGCGGTCCTTGAACGTGCCCGGTTCGCCTTCGTCGGTATTGCAGACGAGGTATTTCTGGCCCGGGAACTGGCGCGGCATGAAGCTCCACTTCAGGCCGGTCGGGAAGCCCGCACCGCCGCGGCCGCGCAGGCCGGAGGTCTTCAGGTCGGCGATGATGGCTTCCGGCGCGATCTTCTCTTCGATGATGCGGCGCAGCGCCGAATAGCCGCCACGCTTGACGTAGTCGGCCAGGCGCCAGTTGTCGCCGTTCAGATCCTTCAGGATCAGGGGATTGATGTGACGGTCGTGCAGGCTGGTCATTTCTTGAGTTCCTCTACCAGGGCGTCGATCTTCTCGTCGCTCATGAACGAGCACATGCGATGGTTATTCACCAGCATGACCGGTGCGTCGCCGCACGCGCCCATGCACTCGCCTTCGATCAGGGTGAACTGGCCGTCAGCGGTGGTGTCGCGGTAATCGATGCCCAGCTTGTCCTTCAGGCGCTGGCCGGCGCGTTCGCCGCCCGACAGCGCGCATGGCAGGTTGGTGCACACGGTGATCTTGTGCTTGCCGACCGGCTTGATGTTGTACATGTTGTAGAAGGTCGCCACTTCCTGCACGGCGATGGCCGGCATGCCGATGTAGTCGGCGATTTCCTGCATGGTCTCGGGCGACAGCCAGCCCAGTTCGACCTGGGCGTGGGCCAGCGAGGCCATCACGGCCGACTGGCGTTGATCGGCTGGGTACTTGGCCAGCTCACGATCGATCTTCTTGTAGGTTTCCTGCGATAGCATAATCTTGCGTCCTTCTTACCTGTCGATACTGCCGAACACGATGTCCTGCGTGCCGATGATGGTGACGGCGTCGGCGATCATGTGGCCGCGCGCCATTTCGTCCAGGCTCTGCAGGTGGGCATAGTCCGGGGTACGGATCTTCAGGCGGTAGGGCTTGTTGGCACCGTCCGAAACGATGTAGATGCCGAACTCGCCCTTCGGGTGCTCGACCGCCGCATAGGCCTCGCCTTCCGGCACGTGGAAGCCTTCGGTGAACAGCTTGAAGTGGTGGATCAGCGATTCCATGTTGGACTTCATGTCCATGCGGCTCGGCGGTGCGATCTTGTTGTTGTCGATCATCACCGGGCCCTGGTTCGCGGCCAGCCACTTCACGCACTGCTTGATGATGCGGTTCGACTGGCGCATCTCTTCGATGCGCACCAGGTAGCGGTCGTAGGAGTCGCCGTTGGTGCCGACCGGGATGTCGAAGTCCATCTTGTCGTAGACGGCATACGGCTGCTGCTTGCGCAGGTCCCAGGCGATGCCCGAGCCGCGCAGCATGGCGCCGGTGAAGCCCATGGCTTTCGCGTCTTCCGGCGAGACCACGCCGATGCCGACCGTGCGCTGCTTCCAGATGCGGTTATCGGTCAGCAGGGTCTCGTATTCGTCGACATAGCCGTCGAAACGCTTGGTGAACGCATCGATGAAGTCGAGCACCGAACCTTGGCGATCGCGGTTCAGTTCGTCGATCGCCTTCTTCGAGCGGATCGGCGATTCGCGGTGCTGCGGCATGCGGTCCGGCAGGTCGCGGTAGACGCCGCCCGGGCGGTAGTAGGCCGCGTGCATGCGCGCGCCCGACACCGCCTCGTAGACGTCGAACAGGTCTTCACGGTCGCGGAAGGCGTACAGGAAGGGACCCATGGCGCCGATGTCGAGCGCGTGCGCGCCCAGCCACATCAGGTGGTTCAGGATACGGGTGATCTCGTCGAACATCACGCGGATGTACTGCGCGCGCAGCGGCGCTTCGATGCCCAGCAGCTTTTCGACCGCCAGCACGTAGCCGTGCTCGTTGCACATCATCGAGACGTAGTCCAGGCGGTCCATGTAGGGAACCGACTGCAGGTAGGTGCGGGTTTCCGCCAGCTTCTCGGTCGCGCGGTGCAGCAGGCCGATGTGCGGGTCGGCGCGCTGGATCACTTCGCCGTCGAGTTCCAGCACCAGGCGCAGCACCCCGTGCGCTGCCGGGTGCTGCGGACCAAAGTTCAGGGTGTAATTCTTAAGCTCAGCCATTATTTCGTCCCGTAGGTTTCTTCGCGGATCACGCGCGGGATGTTCTCGCGCGGCTCGATCGTCACGGGTTGGTAGATCACGCGTTTCTGTTCAGGGTCGTAGCGCATCTCGACATAGCCCGAGATCGGGAAGTCCTTGCGGAACGGGTGGCCGATGAAGCCGTAGTCGGTCAGGATGCGGCGCAGGTCGCCGTGGCCGTCGAACAGGATGCCGTACAGGTCGAAGGCTTCGCGCTCGTACCAGTTGGCGGCGCGCCAGATGCCGGTGACCGATTCCACCAGCGGCATGTCGTCGTCCGGGCAGAACACGCGCACGCGCACGCGCCAGTTGTGTTCGATCGAGAGCAGGTGGGTCACGACCGCGAAGCGCAGGCCGTCCCAGGTGCCCTCGCCGTATTGCGAGTAGTCGACGCCGCACAGGTCGATCAGTTCTTCGAAGCGCAGGCTCGGGTCGTCGCGCAGGGCCTGCATCGACTTGATGTAGTCGGCGGCCTTGACCACCACAGTCACTTCACCCAGCGCCGAACTGATTGCGGCGCCCTCGCCCAGTGCATTTTTCAGGGCGAGTTCGAGGGTTTCGAGTTTTGTCGTCATGGTAAATCGCTGTTTTTAGCGCGCGATGGTATTGGTGCGCTTGATCTTGTTTTGCAGCTGCATGATGCCGTACAGGAGCGCTTCCGCGGTCGGCGGACAGCCCGGCACGTAGACGTCGACGGGGACGATGCGGTCGCAGCCGCGCACCACCGAGTACGAGTAGTGGTAGTAGCCGCCGCCGTTGGCGCAGGAACCCATCGAGATGACCCAGCGCGGCTCGGCCATCTGGTCGTAGACCTTGCGCAGTGCGGGAGCCATCTTGTTGCACAGCGTGCCGGCGACGATCATGACGTCCGACTGGCGCGGCGATGGGCGGAACACAATGCCAAAGCGGTCGAGATCGTAGCGGGCAGCGCCCACATGCATCATCTCGACCGCGCAGCATGCCAGGCCGAACGTCATCGGGAACATCGATCCCGTGCGCGCCCAGTTGATCAGCTTATCGGCTGTGGTGGTAATGAAACCTTCGTTTAATACGCCTTCAATTGCCATGGCTTATTCCCAATCAAGGGCACCTTTCTTCCAGATGTACCAGAAACCGACGACGAATTCGGCGATGAACACCATCATCGTGACGAAACCGGTCCAGCCCAGTTCGCGCATCGAGACGCCCCATGGGAAGAAGAATGCCGTTTCCAGATCAAACAAAATAAACAGGATCGCGACCAGGTAGTACCGGACGTCGAACTTCATGCGCGCGTCTTCGAAGGCTTCGAAGCCGCATTCATACGGGGACAGCTTGGCGGCATCGGGACGGTGCGGACCGAGCAGACGGCCGAGCACCTGCGGGGCGACACCGACGCCAACGCCAATCAGGATAAAGAGAAGAACGGGGAAATAATTTTCGAGGTTCACGATGAAGCCTATTTGAACGATCGGTTAATGAAACACTGCGGGGGATGCAGCGCCGAGTCGCGCGAACCTGGCTGGACGACTCGAATCACCTAAGTGATAAGGTGTTTCTGAGTCCTCGATGGTTGCCACCAGGATCGTACGACTGATCCTCGCAAAAAAGCCAGCTCAGGCAGGAGAGCGGTTGCTCATCGCCCTTGCTGGCTCTTCATATCTTGGTGCCGACGGCGAGACTCGAACTCGCACAGCTTGCGCCACTACCCCCTCAAGATAGCGTGTCTACCAATTTCACCACGTCGGCTGGAGACCAGTATTTTACCCTGCTTTACTACATTTTTTCAATGCACAAATTGCGCTACTACAAGGATATTTCGCAATTTCTCAACTTTTGGAAGATGCCCGTCATTCGCATGCCGGAGCAGTCACCACAGTCGAGGGCCGGTGCCGGCCATTCATCGCCGCGTGCCTTGCGCGGGGAGGATCTCCCGCGAGGCCGCATTCTACCGCTATTTGCAAACTGGCGCGCACGCCAGCCTTTTATTCACCAAACCAATGTCGAGCTGACATGATGGTTTGGGCGCTTCGCTACCGCTTGCGGGGAATGGCACGGCTCATCTTCGTAGGGTGGACGGGTCTCCCGTCCACGCGCTCAAATCACGTTTGCCGGCCCGTGCGCGCAAAGCAGACGCCGTCTATCACCGCGTGGACGGCAAAGCCGTCCACCCTACCGATTACTTCGTAGCCGGAGCCGCCGGAGCAGCCTGGTTCGCCGGCAGGCTCGGCACATCGGCAGCCGGAGCGGCCGGTGCAGCCGGGGCCGGCGCGGTCGCCGGCACATTCGCGCCCGCATTCGCCGGCACGCCGGTGGCAGGCGCCTGGCTCGACGGCACGGTCACGCGGCCCATCACGCCTTCGTCCGGACCGGTGCTGCGGCTGTTGCTGTTGTAGGCCAGGGCCAGGGTCGAGGCGAAGAACACGGCGGCGGCCACGGCGGTCGACTTCGACAGGAAGTTCGACGAGCCCGAGGCGCCGAACAGGCTGCCGGAGGCGCCCGAGCCGAAGGCCGCGCCCATGTCGGCGCCCTTGCCGTGCTGGACCAGCACCAGGCCGATGATGGCCAGGGCCGAGATGACCTGCACGACAATAATCAGATTGAACAAGGTGTTCATTGCAATTCCATTTCCAAGGACAGGTTTAACTTCTACTACGGCGTTTCAAATTCGGTGCATCGGGTACTTAGCTGGCTGCGCGGATGATTGCCAGGAAATCTTCCGCCTTCAGGGCGGCGCCGCCGATCAGGCCGCCGTCGATGTCGGCCTGGGCCATCAGGTCTGCGGCATTGTCCGGCTTCATGCTGCCGCCGTAAAGGATGGCGATGGATTCCGCCGCCACGGCGTTGCAGGCACGCAGCTGGGTGCGCAACTGGGCATGGACTTCCTGCGCCATGGCCGGGGTCGCGGTCTTGCCGGTGCCGATCGCCCAGACCGGCTCGTAGGCGACGACGATCTTGGCGATCGCGTCCTTGCCCAGCAGTTCCAGCACGGCGTCCAGCTGGGCGCCGACCACGGCATTGGTCTCCCCTGCCTCGCGCTCGCCCAGGGTCTCGCCGACGCAGACGATCGGGGTCAGGCCGGCGTCCAGCGCCGCCTGCGCCTTGCGCGCCACCAGCGCGTTCGACTCGCCATGGTAGGCGCGGCGCTCGGAGTGGCCGACGATCACATAGCGGCAATGGAAATCGAGCAGCATCGACGCCGCCACCTCTCCGGTGAAGGCGCCGCCCGGCTGGGTCGAGACGTCCTGGGCGCCCCAGGCGAGCTTGCTGCCCTGAAGCAGTTGTTCGCACTGGAAGAGATAGGGAGACGGCACGCAGACCGCGCATGCGGCGGCGCTGCCTTCGAGGCCTGCGAGAATACCGGTGAGCAGCGCGGCGTTCGCTTCGCGGCTGCCGTTCATCTTCCAGTTACCTACGACGAGTTTGGGACGCATACTACCCCACAGTCAAATAACCCGCTATTTTAGCGGTCGATCATATGGCGGTCAAACAATGGCTGAGCTGGTAAGCCCGGCCCTGCACCGCCACCCAAATGCAAGTGCGGCCTTACAACACTTGCAAGACAATCTTGCCGACGTGGGCGCTCGACTCCATCAGCGCATGGGCCTCGGCGGCCTGCTCGAGCGGGAAGCTGCGGTAGATCACCGGCTTGAGCTTGCCTTCGCCGAACAGCGGCCAGACCCGTTCGCGCAGCGCGCGCGCGATCGCCGCCTTGAAGGCCACCGGGCGCGGACGCAGGGTCGAGCCGGTGATCGTCAGGCGGCGGCGCAGCACCTGCCCCATGTCCACATTGGCCTTGGCGCCGCCCAGCAGCGCGATCACGACGATGCGGCCGTCGTCGGCCAGGCAATCGATTTCACGCGCCACGTAGTCGCCGGCCACCATGTCGAGTATCACGTCGACACCGCGCCCAGCCGTGAGTTCCTTGACCACGGCAGCAAAGTCTTCGGACCGGTAATTGATGCCGCGCTCGGCGCCGAGTTGCTCGCAGGCGCGGCACTTGTCGTCCGAGCCGGCCGTCGCGAACACGCGGTGGCCCAGGGCGGTGGCCAGCTGGATGGCCGTCACCCCGATGCCCGAGCCGCCGCCCTGCACCAGCAGGGTCTCGCCCTCGGCCAGGCGGGCGCGGTCGAAGACGTTGCTCCAGACGGTGAAGAAGGTTTCCGGCAAGGTGGCCGCTTCCAGCGGGCTCAAGCCCGGCGGCAGCGGCAGGCACTGCTCGAGCGGCGCCGTGCAGTATTCGGCATAGCCGCCACCCTGCACCAGCGCGCAGACCAGGTCGCCTTTCCTGAAACCGCTGTCGCCCAGCTCGCCATCGACGATCTCGCCGGCCACCTCCAGGCCCGGCAAATCGGAGGCGCCTGGCGGCACCGGGTAGTGGCCCAGGCGCTGCAGCACGTCCGGGCGGTTGATGCCGGCGGCGTGCACCTTGATCAGGACTTCGCCTCCCTTGAGCTGGGGCAGCGGACGCTCGCACAGCTGGAGGACCTCCGGCTTGCCAGGCTGGGTGATTTCGATGGCGCGCATGGCTGGCTCCATATTGAAAAAAGCGCAATTGTACGGCACGCGGGGCCACTGCGTCGCTGGGACCACTGGTGCGCGCTCTTGAGATGTAAATACAGCAACATACTGTTTGATCTGTCAACAATACTGCGCGTACACTGGATCCGATCGCCTGCCAACCTGAGGATCCGTCTCCGCATGCGCTACCTTGTCCCGCCCGCCCGTAAGTTCTGGCAAGCATTGGCCATGGCACTCATGCTTGCCGTCCTCAAGTCGGCGCCGGCCGCGGCCGAGGAGAGCAATCTGCGGCAAAGCCCGCGCGCCACGGTGTCCCTGGTCAGCGACCATGCCGCCGTCAGCCCGGGACAGACCCTGCGCGTAGGCCTGCGCCAGCGCCTGGCGCCGCACTGGCATACCTACTGGAAGAATCCGGGCGACGCGGGTTCGCCGCCGAACATCGCCTTCGAGACCCCGCCCGGGGTCGACGTCGGCCCCATCGACTGGCCGGGTCCCGACCGCTTCCTCGTCGGTCCGGTGGCCAGCTACGGTTACGAGAACGAGATCGTCTTCCCCATGCGCCTGTCCATCCCGCGCGATGCGCGGCCCGGCAGCCAGGTCGTCATCGCGGCGAACGCCGACTGGGTGGTCTGCGAAAAGGAATGCATTCCGGAGGACGGCAGCTTCCGCCTGGTCCTGCCGGTCGAGGCGGCCGCGCGCCCGGCAAAGGCGGCCATTCTTGCCGCCTTCGGCATTGCCGATGCGCGCAAGCCGCAGCCGGCGCCATGGAAGGCCGCGCTGGGCGCCGGGACATCGGGTCTGCAATTGCGCATCAGCGGCCCCGGCATTTCCGCGCAAACCGTGCGCGCCGCCCTGTACTTCCCCGATACCTGGGGCGTGGTCGACCACGCCGCCGCCCAGTCCCTCGAGGTCAAGCAGGACGCCCTGAGTTTGACCTTGCCCAAGGGCCAGAGTCCTGCCCCCGGCGCGGCGGCGGGCGTCCTGATGGTGACCGATGGCGGTGGCCAGAAGCGCTGGTTCGCGATGCAGCCGGCCGCAGGATCGGCTGCAGGTCCGGACACGGAATCGGGACCGCAGGCGCCGCCCGCTTCCGCCCTGCCGCTCTGGCAGATGGCCGCCTTCGCCTTTCTCGGCGGCGTGATCCTGAACCTGATGCCTTGCGTCTTCCCCGTGCTGGCGATCAAGGCCACGGCCGTGGCCGGCATGTCCGGCGGCGACCGCCGCGCCGTGCGCCTGTCCGGCGTGTTCTATACCCTGGGGGTCCTGGCCGCCTTCATGGCCCTGGCCCTGGCCCTGCTGGCGGTGCGCGCGGGTGGGCAGGCAGTCGGCTGGGGCTTCCAGTTCCAGTCGCCCCTGTTCGTGGCCGCGATGTGCTGGCTGATGCTGGCGATCGGACTGAACCTGTCCGGCGTGTTCGAGGTCGGCGGATCGCTGGCCGGCGCCGGCCAGCAGCTGGCGGACCGCAAGGGACACGCCGGCAGCTTCTTCACCGGCTTGCTGGCCGTGGTGGTGGCGACGCCCTGCACCGCTCCCTTCATGGGCGCGGCGATCGGTTCGGCGCTGGCGGCGCCGGCCGGCGTCAGCCTGCTGGTGTTCGCGATGATGGGCCTCGGCCTGGCCCTGCCCTTCCTGCTGCTGGGCCTGTTCCCTGCAGTGGCCCGGCGCCTGCCCCGGCCAGGCATGTGGATGCTGAGGCTGCGCCAGGCGATGGCCTTCCCGATGTATGCGACGGCGGCCTGGCTGCTGTGGGTGCTGGCCCAGCAGGCGGGCGAATCCGGCCTGCGCCTGGCGCTGGCCGGCAGCGTGCTGGTCGGCCTGGCGGCCTGGCTGGTGGGGCTGGGCCAGCAAGGCGCCGGCAAGCCGTGGTGGCCACGCGGCGCGGCGCTGGCCGGCGTGGCCGCGCTGGCCGCCCTGGCGCCGGGCTTGCAGGATGCGGCGCCGCAGGCTGCGCCGTCCCGGCAGTCCGCACAGTTCGAAGCCTACAGCGCCGAGCGGCTCGCCAGCCTGCGCGCCGAAGGCAAGCCGGTCTTCGTCAACATGACCGCCGCCTGGTGCATTACCTGCCTGGTCAACGAACGCACGACCCTGTCGACAGCCGCCGTGAAGGACGCGATGCGGGCGCGCCAGGTGGTCTACATGAAGGGCGACTGGACCAATCGCGATCCCGCGATCACGGCCTTCCTGCGCTCCTTCCAGCGCGACGGCCTGCCCTTCTATGTGTTTTATCCGGCCGGAAAGGACGCAGTGGTGCTGCCGCCGGTCCTGACCGAGTCGATCGTAACGCAAACGCTCACGCAGTAGTCCGGGTTTTTCCACCATTCACTTCGATAAAGGGGATCACATGAACCGTCTTTCACGCCGCGCCGCGCTGCGCACCGCCATCCTGGCCACCACTCTGCTCGGCGCGGGTCTTCCTGCCCTGCCGGCCATGGCGGCGCCCGCGGTCGGGCAGCCGGCGCCGGATTTCACGGCGGTCGACAGCAAGGGGAAGCAGCACAAGCTGGCCGATCTCAAGGGCAAGGTCGTGGTGCTGGAATGGACCAACCATGAGTGCCCCTACGTGAAGAAGCACTACGGCTCGTCGAACATGCAGAACCTGCAGCAGCAGGCCAGGCAGGCGGGCGTGGTGTGGCTGAGCGTGATTTCCTCGGCCCCTGGCGAGCAGGGAAGTGTCGACGGCGCCAGGGCCGACGAATTGACCGCCAGCCGCAAGGCCGCCCCGGCCGCGGTCCTGCTCGACCCGCAAGGCGGCATCGGCAAGGCCTACGATGCGCGCACCACGCCGCATATGTACGTGATCGATACCAAGGGGGTGCTGCGCTACGCGGGCGGGATCGACAGCATCCCCTCGGCCAAGGTCGACGACATCGCCAGGGCCGAGCCGCTGTTCAAGACTGCGATGGAGTCCGTGCTGAAGGGCGAGGAGGTCAAGCAGGCCGTCACGCGTCCGTATGGCTGCGGCGTGAAGTACAAGTCCTGAAGCCGGCGCCGGCCACCGCGGCACGGCAGGAGACGAAGGCGAAATCCATTGAGAGGTATGATCGCTGCAACAAGGCCAGGCGTGCGCCTGGCTGATCACTTGCTTAAGGAGAACGCTATGCGCGCCATGATGCTGACGGCAGCAAGCGCATTTTGCTTGCTCGGGTGTATGACACCGCAAGAAAAGGCACTAAAGCAACAAGCTGAGATGGACCGCATGATGGCCGAGTTCGGGCCGGCCTGCGTCCAGCTCGGCTACGCCGCGAATTCCGACCCCTGGAGAAACTGCGTGCTTCAGCTGGCCGCGAAGGACGGCAGGTACGAGGGCGTCTCGACGTCCATCTTCGGCAGCTGGGGCCGCTGGGGTGGCTCGGGCGTCGGCATCGGCATCGGGATAGGACGCTAGCTCAACACGCGGCCATCGGCCGCTGCCGCCGGCGGCTCTTGCCGCCTCAGGACCCGTCCCCCGTCCGCGACGCCGTCGGCAACGGCGTCCCCGGCCGCCAGGTGCGCGACAGCGACTGCGCCTCCTCGATCTGCTCCTGCGTCATCTGGCGCGAGATCGCGGCGCGCTGGTCGACCGCGTTGCGGTTGCCGCTGGCCGCCGCCAGGTTCCACAGCATATAGGCCAGCACCATGTCCTGCGGCATGCCGGCCTGGTGGTAGCGGTACATCAGCCCCAGCGCATGCTGGGCCTCGGCATGTCCCTGCTCCGCCGCCCGCCGGAACCAGGTGACGGCATGCTTCTGGTCCTGCGGCACGGAATTGCCGGTGTAGTACATGGCGCCCACCACGTACTGCGCGTCGGCCTTGCCTTGCAGCGCGGCCTTGTGGTGCCAGGAGAAAGCCTGCTTGTAGTCGCGCGCGACGCCGCGTCCCATGTAATACATCAGGCCCAGCAAATGCTGGGCGTCCGCGTTGCCGGCTTTGGCAAGCGGACTGATCTCCTTCAGCGCCAGCGCGTAGTTGCGGGCGTTATACGCGCTCGCCCCTTCCGCGAAACCGGCCTGGGCACTCAGGTGCAGGCCGAACGCGACTGCGAACGCTACGATTATTTTTTTCATGTCTCGTGCATGGAGTCAGGATCTCTACGTACCCTTGGTCCTGGTCTCAGGACTCCCGTTATGTTGTTCTTGTTTACTTCCAGCTCACCTTGCCCAGCCCCTCGACCTCGACCTTGCGGTTCTGCGGCTTGCCGTAGACCGTCACCGAGCCCATGCCCGACAAGGTCAGGTTGGCGTTGCCCTGCGCATTCACGGTGGCATTGCCCAGGCCGGACAGCTCCAGGTTCACGGTTTCCGCCGCACATTGCTGGGCATCCAGGCCGCCCAGCCCGCCGAGCTCCGCCTTGAGCAGCTTGCTGCGTCCCGACAGGGTGACGAAGCCGGCGCCGCGCAGGTTCAGGTCGATGCTTTCGCTATTGATCCCGTGCACGCGCATGCTGCCCACGCCGCCCAGGTTGGCCGATATCACGCGGTAGTTCGATGATACATTCATCGAGCCGGCCCCATCGAGGGTGAGTTCGAGTTCTTCACCGGAGAAGCCGCTGACTTCGGTGGAGCCGACGCTTTCGGACGACACCTCGCGCAGGCTCGGCAGTACCAGCTCGGCGCGCAGGCCCGAGCCACGGCCGATGTTCAGGCTCACGCCGCGCGTCTCGGTATCGATATTCAAGGTGTCGCCGCTCTGCAGCGTCGTGGTCTTGCCCAGCAGGCGCGGATCGCCGGTCAGCACCAGGGTGGCGTTGCTGCCCTGGCGGATCTTCATGTCGACCACCCCGTCCAGCTTGACGCGCACTACGCGCGCATCGATCGGGCGGGTCTCCGTGGCCACTTCCGGCGCGGCGCTCGCCACGCCCGCGAAACCATAGGCGGCGCACAGGGTGGCCAGCGCCACGCCCTGCTTGATCAGGTGATTCATCCAACATCCTTTCTAGTCTTGTCCGGCCCCGGGACGCTCGTGGCATTCCAGGCAGCATACCTTAGCATGTTGCAACTATATCGTGGTCCCCCACCCCGCTGCGGGCAGATGCGACGAACTGCACAAAACGCGGAACAGAGCGCAGATCCGGCGGACGGATGTCCCTCGCGCAAACTTCGACAACACATGAGCTGGCGCAATAAAAAGATTACTTATTGACATGACATTGCGCTAAGATGCGGACCTTGACGGCACGCAAAGCTGTCATCAAAAAAGCTCACTTTTCAGAGTTCATTTTCGAGGTCACCCATGCGCATGCGCCAATTACCTGTTTTGCTGGCCGGGCTCACCGTTTCGCTGTCGGCGTTCGCCGCCAAGTCGGACCAGTGGACGCTTCCGGTCAACGTCAAGAAACTCGATAACGGCCTGACCGTCATCGTCTCGGAAGACCGCAGCTCGCCGACGGTCGGCGTCTCGGTGGTTTATCATGTGGGCATGCGCCTCGAGCCGAAGAACCGCACCGGCTTCGCCCACCTGTTCGAACACCTGATGTTCCAGGGCACGCCGAACGCGCCGAAGGGCGTGTTCGACACCACCATCACCGCCGGCGGCGGCCGCAACAACGGCTCGACCCGTCCTGACTTCACCAACTACATCGAGACCGCGCCGGCATCGGCGCTGGAGCCGATCCTGTGGCTGGAAGCGGACCGGATGAAGACCCTCGATTTCAACGCGGCGACCCTGAAGAACCAGCAGGACGTGGTCAAGGAAGAGATCCGCGTGAACGTGAAGAACCAGCCCTACGGCGGCTTCATGTGGATCGACATCAGCCAGCAGGCCTTCCAGAAATGGGAGAACAACCACGATGGCTACGGCAGCTTCGAAGACCTGGAAAACGCCAACCTGGAAGACGTGCGCGCCTTCCACCGCGACTACTATGGCCCCAACAACGCGGTGCTGGCGATCGCCGGCGACATCACGCCGCAGCAGGGCTTCGCCCTGGCCGAGAAATACTTCGGCAAGATCGCGGCCCGCCCGACCCCGAAACCGGGCGACTTCAGCGAGCCGCTGAACACCGCCGAGAAGCGCGTGGTGCAGAGCGACGCCCTGGCCCAGGTGCCGGCGATCGCCGCCGCGTGGAAGGTGCCCGAGCGCGGCAGCAAGGATCAGGCGGCGATCGCCGTGCTGGCCGAGCTGCTGGCCGGCGGCGACGCTTCGCTGTTCTACCAGGGCCTGGTGAAGGGCCGCGAAATCGCCCTCAACGTCGACACCCTGTTCGGCCTGACCAGCCCATGGGAATACGACGGTCCGACCCTGCTGACCGTGTTCGCGCTGTACAAGCCGAACAGCAGCGCCGATGCCCTGCTCAAGGCCATGGACGAGGAAATCGCCAAGGTCGCCGAGAAGGGCGTGGACGACGCCACCCTCAAGCGCGTCAAGACCCGCATGATCGCCGACTGGAACAACAAGCTGGAAAGCTTCATCAACCGCGCCGACACCCTGGCCAAGCTGCAGACCCTGTGGGGCGACGCCAACGTGGTCAACAAGATCCCGGGCTGGATCGAAGGCGTCACATCAAGCGACATCCAGCGCGCGGTGCGTACCTACATCGTCCCGACCAACCGGACCGTCATCGACCGCAAGCCGGCCGCCATGGTGGCCGCAGCAGGTCAAACCACCGCCCCAGCCACCCCTGCGCCTGCCGGCGCCTCGAAATAAGGAGCGCATCATGAAGAAACTGATGCCTGTGCTTTCCATCTCCTTGGCCGTCTCGCTCGCCTTCGCGCCGGAGGCCGCATTCGCCGAAACCGCCGCACCGGCGGCCGCCAAGTCGGACATGCCGGCCTACGGCGCCGACAAGCCGATCCCGGTGCCGAAGATCACCAAGAAAACCCTGGCCAACGGCCTGACCGTCTGGGTCGTGCCGCGCAAGGGCCTGCCGCGCGTGGACTACGTGCTGGCGATCCGCGGCGCCGGCTATGCCGCCGACGCGCCCGCCAACCAGGCCTTCGCCGGCATGCTGGCCAGCATGCTCAACGAAGGCACCGCCAAGCGCGATTCGCGCGCCATCGCCGAAGCGGCCCAGGGCATGGGCGGCGAAGTCGGCGCCAGCCCGGCCTCGGACGGCATCGTGATCCAGGCCAACGCCCTCACCTCGCACGCCGGCGCGATGATGCAGCTGCTGGCGGAAGTGGCGCGTACTCCGTCTTTCCCCGAAGGCGAGATCCAGCTGGCCAAGGCCAATGCGCTGCAGTCGCTGCGCGTGTCCGAGACCCAGCCGGCCTTCCGCGCCGAGCGCGCCATCAACAAGGCCGTGTACGGCGACCATCCCTACGCCCGCACCACGCCGACCGTGGAGTCGATCAATGCGGTGAACCAGGAGATGCTGCGCGCCGAACACGCCAAGCGCTTCCGCCCGGACCGCGCCCTCCTGGTCGTGGCCGGCCGCATCACCGACGCCGAAGCCATGAAACTTGCGCAGCAGGCCTTCGGCGACTGGAAGGCGAGCGGCGCGGCGCTGCCAGAGACGGCCGCCGCGCCGGTGACGGCCAAGCCGGCCCGCGTGCTGGTGCAGCGCGACGGCAGCGTGCAGTCGGCGCTGCGTCTGGGCAGCCCGGGCATCGCTGCCAGCGCCGAGGACCAGATCCCGCTGCGCCTGGCCAGCACCATCCTGGGCGGCGGCTTCTCGAGCCGCATCAACACCAACCTGCGCGAGGAAAAGGGCTATACCTACGGCGCCTCGGCGGGCGCGCGCATGAACCGCGCCGGCGGCGCGATCGTGGGCGGCGCCGAAGTACGCAACGAGGTGACGGCGGCGTCGCTGAACGAATACTTCAGCGAGTACAAGCGCATCGGCGCCGAGCTGGTCCCGGCCAAGGAAATGGACATGAACAAGCGCTACATGGCGGGCGGCTACCTGCTGACCAACCAGCTGCAGCGCGGCGTTGCGACCACCCTGGCCGCGAACTGGCTGGTGGGCCTGCCGGCCGAGTTCCTCGGCCAGTACGTGCCGCTGATCCAGAAGGTCACGCCGGAACAGGTGCGCACCGTGTCGAAGAAGTACTTCGCGCCGGAGAACCAGTCGATCGTCGTGGTGGGCGACGCCAAGGCCGTGGGCGAACAGCTCAAGAGCTTCGGCGAGTTCACCGTCACTGACAAGTAAGCCTATTGGCACCACCGTCGTCCCCGCGCAGGCGGGGACCCAAGTTCTGCCGGCGTCATCGAAACGCTCGCAAGCTTGGGTCCCCGCCTGCGCGGGGACGACGCGTTTCCGGCCCATCCGTTATACACTGCCGCCTATGCCATTCACGATCGCGTCCAGCCCAGCTTCGAATCCATGAAACACCTTGCCTGCCTGCTCGCCGGTTTCGCCTGCACCCTGGCCGCCCACGCCGGCGAAGTTCAGGTCGCGGTTGCGGCGAACTTCACCGCGCCGATGCAGGCCATCGCCGCCCGGTTCGAACAGGACACCGGCCACAAGGCCCTGCTGGCCTTTGGCGCCACCGGCAAGTTCTACGCCCAGGTGCGCAACGGCGCGCCCTTCGAAGTGCTGCTGGCGGCAGACGACGAGACCCCGGCCAGGCTGGAAAACGAAGGCCAGGCGGTGGCCGGCACCCGCTACACCTACGCCGTCGGCCGCCTGGTGCTGTGGTCGGCGCAGGCCAAGCTGGTGGACGGGCGCGGCGAGGTGCTCGAGTCGCCGGACTTCCGCCACCTGGCCATCGCCAATCCCAAGACCGCGCCCTACGGCGCCGCGGCGATCACGGTGCTCGACCGGCTCGGCCTGCGCGCGGCCGTCCAGCCGCGCATCGTCCAGGGCGAAAGCATCGCCCAGGCCTACCAGTTCGCCAGCACCGGCAACGCGGAACTCGGCTTCGTCGCCCTGTCCCAGGTCTGGCGCGACGGCAGGTTCACGGCCGGCTCCGGGTGGATCGTGCCCGCCCGCCTGCACGAACCGATCCGCCAGGACGCGGTGCTGCTCGCCAAGGGCCGCGCCAACCCGGCCGCCAGGGCGCTGCTCGCCTACCTGCGCTCGGCCGAGGTGCAGGCCCTGATCCGCTCCTACGGCTACGAGACCTGATGCAGGCTGCCGATCTCGCCGCGGTCTGGCTGACACTGAAGCTGGCCACCCTGGTCACCCTCTTGCTGCTGCTGCTCGGCACGCCGCTGGCCTGGTGGCTGGCGCGCACCCGCTCGCGCCTGAAGAACGCGGTGGTCGCCGTCGTCGCCCTGCCCCTGGTGCTGCCGCCCACCGTGCTGGGCTTCTACCTGCTGCTGGCGATGGGTCCCGACGGCCCGCTGGGCCGGCTCGGCGGCCTGTTCGGCCTGGGCACCCTGGCTTTTACCTTCCCCGGCCTGGTGATCGCCTCGGTGCTGTACTCGATGCCCTTCGTGGTGCAGCCGCTGCAGAACGCCTTCGAGGCCATCGGCGAGCGTCCGCTGGAGGTGGCGGCCACCCTGCGCGCCGGCCCCTGGGATACCTTCTGGTCGGTGGTGATGCCGCTGGCCCGGCCCGGTTTCGTGACCGGCGCCATCCTCGGCTTCGCCCACACCATCGGCGAGTTCGGCGTGGTGCTGATGATCGGCGGGAACATCCCGGACCGCACGCGCGTGGTCTCGGTGCAGATCTACGACCACGTCGAGGCAATGGAGTATGCCCAGGCCCACTGGCTGGCGGGCGGCATGCTGGTGTTCAGCTTCCTGGTGCTGCTGGCCCTGTACACCCTGTATCCGCAATCGATGCGCGGGGTGCGCCGGTGAGCATCCACGCCCGCTTCCACATCGACCGCGGAAGCTTCGCGCTCGACGTCGACCTGAGCTTGCCCGCGCAGGGCGTGAGCGCCCTGTTCGGCCATTCCGGCTCGGGCAAGACCACCCTGCTGCGCGCCATCGCGGGCCTCGAGCGCGCGCCGGGCGGCGCCATGGCGCTCGGGGACGAGGTCTGGCAGGACGAGTCAAAGGGCGTCTTCGTGCCCACCTGGCAGCGCGCGGTCGGCTATGTGTTCCAGGAAGCCAGCCTGTTCCCGCACCTGAGCGTGCGCGGCAACCTGGAGTTCGGGCAGCGGCGCGCCGGGCGGATGGAGCGCCGCGCCGCGAACCGCCAGCCCTCGCTGGACGCCATCGCCGAACTGCTCGGCATCGCGCCCCTGCTCGGCCAGGACCCCGCGCGCCTCTCCGGCGGCGAGCGCCAGAGGGTGGCGATCGCGCGCACCCTGCTCGCCGCGCCGCGCCTGCTCCTGATGGACGAACCGCTGGCCGCGCTCGACCTCAAGCGCAAGCTCGAGATCCTTCCCTACCTCGAACGCCTGCACGACGAGCTGGCCCTGCCCATCATCTACGTCAGCCATGCGGCGGACGAGGTGGCGCGCCTGGCCGACTACCTGGTGCTGCTGGACGCCGGCCGCGTGACCGCCAGCGGCCCGCTGGGCGAACTGCTGGCCCGCATCGACCTGGCGGGCGCCTTCGACGAGGATGCCGGCGTGGTGGTCGAGGCCGTGCTCGAAGGCCAGGACGAGGACGGCATGGCGCGCCTGTCCTTCCCGGGCGGGACGCTGTACGCGGCGCGGCGCGGAGGCGTCGGCGCGCCCGGCAGCCGGGTGCGCTGCCGCATCCAGGCGCGCGACGTCAGCCTTGCGCTGGAACGGCCGCGCGCCACCAGCATCGCCAACATCCTGCCGGCCGAGGTGCGCGAAGTAGCATGCGCCGGTCCCGCAGGCCAGGTACTGGTGCGCCTGCGGAGCGGAGAGACGGCTCTGCTGGCGCGCATCAGCGAACGCTCGCGCCGCGAGCTCGCGATCGCGCCCGGCGCCCGGGTCTGGGCCCAGGTCAAGGCGGTGGCGCTGCTGGCCTGAAGCGCCGTTCCCGCCCGGCCTGCGGTGCAAGCCTTGCGGCCCCCATCCTGCTAGAATTGCCCGGTTTCGCGTACGCAACCATCCGGATGCGGCGAAGTGCGGGCAGCCCTTTCCCCTGATGAAAACGCGTAGCTACCTCACTGCGATCATCCTGATCGTCCTCGTTCCTTTCCTCGCCATGTCCGCGTGGGGCCTGTCCATGCTGCTCGAGGACGAGAAGGAAGCGCGCCTGCAGGCGGTGGCCGAGAAAACGCGCTCGGTCGCGCTGTCGATCGACCAGGAGCTGGCCAGCGCCGAAGGCGCCCTGCGCGTCATCTCCCAGACCGAGGCGATGAACAGCGAGGATTTCCGCACCCTGTATGCGCTGATGCGCAAGACCATCACCTCGCCGGACTCCTGGGGCGTGCTCTACGACGCCGGCGGGCGCATGCTGCTGCATACCCACCACCCCTTCGGCCAGCCGGCCGACGACGGCCCCAACCCCTGGGTGCTGGACGCGATCGCGCGCCGCAAGCCGAGCGTCTCCAACCTGCGCGAAGGACGGGCGGGCAAGTCGCGGGTGGTGTCGGTCCACATCCCCATCGTTACCGCAAGCGGCCGCGCCTTCCTGATCTCGCAGACCTTCCACAACACCCACTTCACCGGTCTCCTGCAGCGCAAGGACCTGCCCGCCACCTGGGTGGTGGGCCTGTTCGGCGCCGACGGCGTCAGCATCGCGCGCAGCACGCGCGAACACGAGTTCGTCGGCACGCGCGTACGTCCCGAGCTGCTCGAGGCCGCGCAGCGCCAGTTCAGCGGCCGCATCGTGAACCGCACGCGCGACGGCTTCATGGCCTACAACAGCTTCACCCACACTTCGCGCGCCGCCTGGACGGTGGCGATCGCGGCGCCGCGCGACGAGATCAACAGCCCGGCGCGCAACGCGACCTGGTTCGCGGCCCTGGTGCTGCTGGTCGCCCTGGGCTGCGCCGGGGCCGGCATCGTGCTGTTCGCGCGGCGCATCACGGGCTCCTACCAGCTGACCCTGGCGGCGGCGAAGACGCTCGAGACCGGAGGCATTCCCACGCCGGTCGGCTCCGGCGTGCTGGAAGCCGACTTGCTGCAGCGCGCCCTGCGCGACGCCGGGGTCGAGCTGGCGCACCAGAACGAGGCGCGCCAGGCCCTGGAACGCGAGCGCGAAACCCTGCTCGCCAGCGAGCGCGATGCGCGGCGCGAGGCGGAAAACCAGAACCATGCCAAGGACGAGTTCCTGGCGATGCTGGCGCACGAGCTGCGCAATCCGCTGGCGCCGATCTCCGCCGCGGCCCAGACGCTCGGACTGCAGATCCATAACGAGCGCGCCGTGCGTCGCGCCGGCGAAGTCATCGTGCGCCAGGTCGACCACCTCAAGTCGCTGATCAACGACCTGCTCGACGTCTCGCGCGTAACCCGCGGCCTGGTCGCGATCGAGCAGGACGAGGTCGAGATCGGGCCGATCGTGGCCAGCGCCGTCGAGCAGGCCCAGCCCCTGATCCAGTCCCGCGGCCATGCGCTGGACATCCAGGTGCACTGCCCGCACGCCCGCATCCGCGGCGACCGCGTGCGCCTGATCCAGGTGATCAGCAACCTGCTGAACAACGCGGCCAAGTACACGCCCGCGAGCGGCGCCATCACGCTGGCTGCGCAGCTGCGCGGCGGCGAAGCGGTGATCGAGGTGACGGACAACGGCATGGGCATCGACCGCGAGCTGCTGCCGCATGTGTTCGACCTGTTCCGCCAGGCCAAGCGCAGCTCGGAGCGCGCCCAGGGCGGGCTGGGGCTCGGCCTGGCGCTGGTGCGCAGCATCATGGCCCTGCACGGCGGCCGCGTGGAAGCGCACAGCGAGGGGCTGGGCAAGGGCGCGCGGTTCACGCTGTTCCTGCCCCTGCACGCGGCGGACACCGGTCCGAACGGCGACGCCGCGCCCGAGGCGTCCAGGCCGGCGGCGCCCGTGCGCCTGATGATCGTCGACGACAACCTCGATGCCGCGCGCGCGCTGGCCACCCTGCTCGAAGCCAAGGGACACAGCGTCGCGATGGTGGCGGACGCGCACGCCGCCCTCGAACGCAGCGCGGCGGAGTCCTTCGCCGTGTACATCCTGGACATCGGCCTGCCCGGCATGGACGGCTACGAACTGGCGCGCCGCCTGCGCGCCGGCCCCGCCGCCCATTCCGTGCTGGTGGCCCTGACCGGCTACGGCCAGGCCGAGGATATCGAGCGCGCCTACGCGGCCGGCTTCGACCACCACTTCGTCAAGCCGATCGACATCGAAGCCCTGGACCGCATCCTGGGCGCGGCGGCCCCGCGCGCCGGCCACGACCCCGCCGCCGGGTCCTAGCGACTCAGTCCGGAAGCGTGGCGGGTTCGGCCGGCGCCGCTGCCTCCGGCGGCTGCTCGGCGAACTCGCTGTAGACCCAGTCCTCGCCCGCCTTCACCACGCCTTCCGGCACCAGCGGCGCCCGCTCGGGGGTCCTGGCCAGCGCGACGCGCATGTAGTCGACCCACATCGGCAGCGCCAGGGTAGCGCCGAACTCGCGTCCGCCGAGCGAGCGCGGATCGTCATAGCCCATCCAGGCCACCGCCGCGATGCTGCCGCCGTAGCCGGCGAACCAGCCGTCGACCGCATTGGTGGTGGTGCCGGTCTTGCCCGCGAGGTCGCCGCGCCTGAGCTGGCGCGAGGCTTCCGCACCGGTGCCCTGGCGCGCCACGTCGCGCAGCATGCTGTCGGTGATGAAGGCATTGCGGGAGTCCAGCACGCGGGTGCGCTCCGGGCGCGCCGGGCGTGTGTTGTCGACCACCACCGTGCCGTCCTTGTCCTGGATGCGCGCGATCAGCCAGGGCTCGACGCGGTAGCCGCCGTTGGCGAGCACGGCGTAGGCGCCGGCCATCTGCAGCGGCGTCACCGCGCCCGTGCCCAGGGCCATGGTGAGGTTGCGCGGATGGCGCGCCGGATCGAAGCCGAAACGCCCGATGAAGTCGCGCGTGTAGTCGACCTCCAGGGTGCGCAGCATGCGCACGGTGGGCACGTTGCGCGAGTGGGTCAGCGCGCGCCTTACCGTGATCTGTCCCTCGAACACGCCGTCGTCATTGCGCGGCGACCAGTTGGCGATCGCCGGTTCGTTGGAAAAATCGAGCGGCTCGTCCAGGATCGGCGTGCCGGGGAAGAAACCCCGCTCCAATGCCGCCGAGTAAACGAAGGGCTTGATCGCCGATCCCGGCTGGCGCCAGGCCTGGGTCACGTGGTTGAACTGCTGCAGCTGGAAATCGAAGCCGCCGACCAGGGCGCGGTAGGCGCCGGTGTTGGCGTCGAGGGCCACGAAGGCGGCCGCCACCTGGGGCACCTGGGCGATCGACCACTCGCCCTTGCCCGACTTGCCGACCCTGATGACGGCGCCCGGCGTCAGTTTCAGGGACGGTTTGGCCGCCGGCGCCAGCGCCGCGGCGGCGAAGCCCAGGCCGGAGGCGCCGATCTCGATGATCTCGCCGCCCTGGGTCATGGCGCGCACCCGCTTGGGCGAGGCGGCCAGCACCACGGCGGGCGCCAGGCCGTCGATCGAGGGCCGCTTCTGCAATGCCTCGGCGACCGCCTCCTCGCGGCTGTCCGCATCCTTGGGCAGCGCGATGCGCGCTTCCGGGCCACGGTAGCCGTGGCGCCGGTCATAGGCCAGCACGTTGCGGCGCACCGCGTCGTGGGCCGCGGCCTGCTCGGCCGCGACGATGGTGGTGGTGACGGTGATGCCGCGCTCGTAGCTGGCCTGCCCGAAGCGCGCGAAGGCGGCCTGGCGCGCCAGTTCAGCCACGTATTCGGCCTTGGCGCCCAGGTTCGATGCATCGCGTTTCACGCGCAGCGGCTCGGCCAGCGCGCGCCGGTACTGCGCCTCGGTGATGTTCCCCAGTTCGAACATGCGCTTGAGCACCAGCTGCTGGCGCTTTTGCGCGCGCGCCGGATTCGCCACCGGATTGTGGCGCGACGGGTTCTGCGGCAGGCCGGCCAGCATCGCGAATTCGGCCAGGCCGAGCTGGTCGAGGGGCTTGCCGAAATAGGTGCGCGCGGCGCTGGAAAAGCCGTAGGAACGCTGGCCCAGGTAGATCTGGTTCATGTAGACCTCGAGGATCTGGTCCTTGCTCAGGGCGCGTTCGATCTTGTAGGCCAGCGCCGCCTCGGTCAGCTTGCGCGGCAGGGTCTTGTCGCGGGTCAGGAAGAAGTTGCGCGCCACCTGCATCGTGATGGTCGAGCCGCCCTGGAGCGAGCCACCGCCCAGGTTGGCCTTGGCCGCGCCCAGCACGCGGATCCAGTCGATGCCGCCATGGTCGTAGAAGCGCGCGTCCTCGATCGCCAGCACGGCCGCCTTCATCAGCGGCGGGATCTTCGCGATCGGCACGAACTCGCGGCGCTCGACGCCGAACTCGCCGATCAGCACATTGTCGGCGGAGTAGACCCGCAGCGGGATCTTGGGGCGATAGTCGGTGATGGCCTTGATGTCCGGGACATCCGGGAGTTCCGGAACGATGGACGCGTTCGCGGCGGGCATGGCGGCGAGCAGCAGTGCGCCTGCCAGCGCGAGACGGGTGGCGGTCGAGGTCCGCCCGGAAGGCTGGGCGGAAGGACGGATCGATGTATTCATGCGGTAGAGGTGGGTTGATTGCATGGCCGCGATCATACCCGCGCGCCGCTGGGGAAGCATGCGGAATGCACGGGGTAGCGCCGCCTGCCCTGCCGGGGTGCAGCCGGCGCTACCGGAGGGGTCGTGAGGATGTGCGCATTCCCTGCATTGCAACAGGTGGATGGGTAGAGGTCCCGATTTCGTGCCGGATGATCTCGCCGCAAACTACCAACGCGTGGGCGGGGAACCCGCCCACCGTACGAACGCTCGACACAGCCCTGCGCTGCCGGGGTGGCGCTAGCTGCCGCGCAGCGCCTTTTCCAGGTCGTCCAGCTCGGCCGGCTTGACCAGGTGGGCGTCGAAACCCGCTTCCTGGGCGCGGCGGCGGTCTTCCGGCGAGCCGTAGCCGGTGTGCGCCACCAGGCGGATGTCGGCCAGCCGGGGATTGCGCTTGATGCGGCGCGCGACCTCGTAGCCATCCACGCCGGGCAGGCCGATGTCGAGCACGATCACGTCCGGCTTGTGCTGCAGGGCCAGCGTTTCGATCTGGCTGGCGTCGGCCGTGGTGCAGGTCTCGTAGCCCATCTCGCCAAGCAGGAAGCCCATCATTTCCATGGCGTCGACGTTATCGTCGACCAGCAGTACGCGCATACCGGCGCCCTCCTTGTGTGTACATTCAACTTCCCCGTGCGGCTGCGCGTTCTGGGTCACGCGCAGCACCGGCAACTCGACCGTGAAGGTGCTGCCCATGCCGATGCCGGCGCTGTCGGCCGACAAGCGCCCGCCGTGCAGGCCGATCAGGTGCGAGACCAGCGACAGGCCGATGCCCAGGCCTTCCGGCGCGCGGTCCGGCGGCACCGCCACCTGGGCGAACATGCCGAAGATGCGCGGCAGGTTGTCCTCGGCGATGCCGATGCCGTTGTCCCGTACCGCAATGCGCGCGCGCCCGTCGCCGCCAAGACTCACGCTCAGGGCGATCTCGCCATTGGTCGGCGTGAACTTTGCCGCATTATGCAGCAAATTCCCGATCGACTGCGCCAGGCGCACCGAGTCGCCCGAGACCCAGATCTGTTCCGCCGGCTGGCGCACGTCCAGGTGGTGGCCGCGCGCGGTGATCAGGGGGCCGGCCGTCTCGATCGCCTGGGCGATCACGGCGCCCAGGTCGACCTCTTCGGTGCGCAGCACGATCTTGCCTTCCGAGATACGGGCCACGTCGAGCAGGTCGTCCACCAGGTGCGCCAGGTGGTCGACCTGGCGCGTGATGACCTCGCGCGCGCGCGCCTGGCGCTCGGTCGCGCTTTCGCCCGTTGCGCTCAGCAGCGCGGCCGCGTTGCGGATCGGGCTCAGCGGATTGCGCAGCTCGTGCGCCAGGGTGGCCAGGAACTGGTTCTTGTTGCTGTCGGCCGCGCGCAGTAGCGCTTCCATCTCCTTGCGCGCGGTGATATCGCTGGTCACGCGCGCCACGCGGTAGACCCTGCCGCGCGAGTCGCGTACCGGGAACAGGCGGTCGCGCACCCAGCGCGTCTGGCGGCCCGGTCCACCGATGCGGAACTCCTCGTCGTAGTGGTGCTCGCTGGCCATGGCATCCCAGCGGCGAGCCATCTCGGCGCGGTCGTCCGGATGCACGGCGTCGAGCCAGCCTCCCGGCTGCTCGCCCAGCTCCTCGGCGCTGCGGCCCCAGATCTCGGCATAGGCCGGGCTGACGTAGACCAGTTCGCGGCCGGGCACCGAAAACATCCAGAACACGTCGTCGATGTTGTCGGTCAGCTGGCGAAATCGTTCCTCGCTGTCGCGCAGGTCGACCTGGGCCTGGCGCATGCGCAGCAGCGCGTTGACGTTGGCGATCAGCTCGTCGGCCTCGATCGGCGCCGCCAGGTAATTATCGGCGCCGCCCTCCAGGCCGCGGATCTTGTCGGCGCGCCCGGTCAGCGCGGCCGAGGTCTGCAGCACCAGCACCTTGCTGGTCTCGGAATCGGCCTTGATGCGGCGGCACACCTCGATGCCGTTGATGTCGGGTAGCTTCACGTCGAGCAGTACCAGGGCCGGCGCGGTGCGCCTGACGATGTCCAGCGCATCGGTGCCGTTGGCGGCCTCCACCACCTCGAAGCCCGCGCTCTGCAGGATGCGGGTCTTGGCGTAGCGGGCGCCGTCGTTGTCGTCAACGTTGAGTATCAGGGTCGAGTGGGCGTTCATGGTTCGTTTCCGTCATTCTCCGCCGGCGGCTGTGGCGGCCGGCGCGGCAAGGTGAGCGTGAATGTCGAGCCGACGCCTACCGCGCTGGTAACGTCGACCCTGCCGCCGAGCAGCTCGGCGAGCTTGCGGCATAACGGTAGTCCAAGCCCGGTCCCCTTGCTGCGCCGCTGCAGCGGGTGCTCGATCTGGCTGAACTCCTCGAAAATCAATTGCAGGTTTTCCGGGCTGATGCCGATGCCGGTATCGGCCACCCCGAACGAGATGGTATCCGCTTCCAGGTCGAGATTCGCGAATACCAGCACCGACCCCTGCTCGGTGAACTTGAGCGCGTTCGAGATGAAGTTGCGCAGGATCTGCTGGATCTTGCCCTCGTCGGAATGGAAAGGTTCTTCGAGACCCGAGGGCTCGAAGATCAGCTCCACCCGGCCTTCGTCCACCAGCGGGCGCATCATGCCCTTGAGGGTGCGGAACAGGTTCTCGACCACCACCGGCTCGACCGCGAGCTGCACTCTGCCGGCCTCGATCTTGGCCAGGTCGAGCAGGTCGTTGACCAGCTCGGACAGGTCGCCCGCGGCCTTGGCGATGAACCCCACCTGGCGCTCCTGCTCCACCGTCAGCTCGCCGTCCATGCGGTCCAGCAGCAGCTGGGCCAGGGCGCGGATCGAGGACAGCGGGGTACGCAGTTCGTGGCTGGTGTTGGACAGGAAGCGCGACTTCATTTCGTCGGCGCGGCGCAGGCGCTCGGCCTTGTCCTCGATCTCGGCGTACAGGGCCACGATGCCGCGGTTGGTGTCTTCCAGCTCGCGTGTCAGCGACAGCAGGTCTTCCTGGCGCTCGCGCAGCTCGGCCAGCGTGGCCAGCAGTTCCTGGTTCTGCAGCTGCAGCTCGTGCATCGCGTTCGACACCGGGCTGTCGGCCAGGCGCGCGCCGATCTCGGCCAAGCGCGGCGGCGCGATGCGTTCCTGCGGCGGCAGCGCCTTGCGCACCGTGACCGTGGTCGCACCCTGCACGCCCGGATCGACCTCGCAGGCGTCCATCAGGCGGTGCGCGGTGATGATCGCCAGTTCGTGCAGCGACTGCGCCCCGGGCTCGGTCTCGGGCGCGGCGGTGGCCTCGCGCGGCCCCATGCCGGCGCTGACCAGCACCTCGAGGTGCTGGCGGCCGCCCATGTCGCGCAGCTGGAACTGGGCGCGGCCGCCGGAGCCGTGCTGGCATGCACCGCGCGCCACTTCCGACACCGCGGTGGCGACGCGTACCTGGTCCTGCTGCGAAAAGCCCAGCAGTGCGGAAATCTGGCGCGCGCGCTGGCGCACCAGCACCACGTCCTGGTCGCGGTCCAGGCCGACGCTCAGGATGCGCTGGACGTTCACCGGCGCGCCTCGCGGCGCTTGACCACCAGCACCATCGCATCGTCGCGGCGCCGGATGTAGTCGCGCATCAGGATCGCGGCGATCAGGGCCGGACTGCGTCCCTCCAGCCCCGGATAGCGGTCCAGGTCCCACTGGGTCTGGATGCCGTCCGAGTGCAGGATGCACAGGGCATCGGGCGGAAACGGCAGCACGAACTCCTGCACCTTGCGCATGTTGTGACCCACGATGCCGTTGTGCGATACCAGGGAGCGGCGCGCGCCGTCGGCGGCGATCACGCAGCCCGCGATATTGCCGATGCCGGCGAAGCGCAGCTCGTCGCTGGCGTAGTCCAGACGGGCGGTGGCTAGCGCGGCGCCGCGCGTGATGCGCAGGGACTCGTGCGCAGCCTGCATCAAGGCGCCCGCCTCCGCGCGCGGGCGCTGCTCGATCGCGCCGATCGCCGCGTTGGCGGCGCGCGCCGCTTCCGGCCCGTGACCCAGGCCGTCGGCCGCAAGCAGGCTGGCGCCGCCGGCGTCGCAGGCGACCGCCCAGCCATCGCCGCACTCCTCCTCGCCCGCCATCGGCGTCCACAGAGCGCCGACCTCCAGCCCGCAGGGGTCGGGCGGCGGCTCGTCGCGCCACAGGCGCATGAAGAATACCGACCCCTTGCCATGCTCGGAAAACACGTCGAATTCGTTCGACAGGCGGCGCAGCGCGCCCAGTCCGGTACCGGCGGTGCCGGCGGTCGAAACACCGTCGACCAGGCTATAGGCGAGGTCGGCGATGCCGGGCCCCTTGTCCAGGGCCAGCACGTCGATGCCGACGCCGGATGCCGACTGGGCCGGACCGACATGGATTTCGCCGGCGCCCGCGTGCTTGAGGATGTTGGTGGCTGCCTCCGTGATGATCAAGGCAAGCTGGCCGGCGCGCGTTTCGCCATAGCCGAGCGTGTCGGCCAGCTTCTGACCGGCGCGGCGCACCGCGGCCACGTCGCTCGAATGCTGGATCGTGAAGACGGCCTGGGGCGTGCGCGAGCTGATCAGCGTTTCCATTTGACCACCATGACGGCCGTCCCTTCACCCGGGCGGCTGTCGATATCGAATTCGTCGACCAAACGCTTGGAACCACCCAGGCCGAGACCGAGACCGCCGCCAGTGGTGAAACCGTCGCGTAGCGCGCTGTCGAGGTCGGCGATGCCGGGGCCGGCGTCGACGAAGACCAGCCCGATGCCGTTGCGCACGCCGTCCGACAGGGCGTCCAGGCAGACCGCGCCCCCGCCGCCATACTTCAGCGTGTTGCGCGCCAGCTCGCTGGCCGCGGTAACCAGCTTGGTCTGGTCGACCAGGGACAGAGCGATCGCCACCGCACGTTCGCGCACCTGCTTGCGCAGCCCGACCACGTCTTCGTCCGACCGCAGCGGCAGGATCACCCGCCCCGTGCGCTGCTGGCGGTGGCGCTCCAGCAACTCGGACTCGTACGGGACTGCATTGGTATGCGCGTCACCCATCACTTGTAGCTCTTTCCTAGCAGGGCCATGCCCTTCTCGACGTTGAGCGCGGTCTTCACGCCGTGCAGGGTCAGGCCCAGCTCGACAAGCGTGATCGCGACCGCGGGCTGCATGCCGACCACGACGGTCTGGGCGTCCAGCACGCGCGCCATGGCGGCGGTGTTGCTGATCATACGCCCGATGAAGGAATCGACCAGATCGAGCGCGGAAATGTCGATCAGCACGCCCTTGGCGCCGTCGCGCACGATCCTCTCGGTCAGGTCATCCTGCAAGGTCATGGCGAGGCGGTCATGCATGTCGACCTGGATCGTCACGAGCAGCAGATCGCCCATGCGCAGGATTGGAATCCGTTCCATGGGACTGCCCTCACTCGCCGTGTTTCGACACGAGCGCGGTGCCGGTGCGCTCCAGCGCGACCAGGAAGGCGTCGGCCAGGGTAGCCTTGGTCATCACGTCTTCCAGGTTCACGCCCAGGTGCACGATGGTCTGCGCAATCTGCGGGCGGATGCCGCTGATGATGCAGTCCGCGCCCATCAAGCGGGCGGCGGCGATGGTCTTCATCAGGTGCTGGGCCACTAGGGTGTCCACGGTCGGCACGCCGGTGATATCGATGATCGCGATCGATGCGCCGGTATCGACGATCTTCTGCAGGATGTTTTCCATCACCACCTGGGTGCGGGCCGAATCCAGGGTGCCGATCAGGGGCAGCGCAAGGATGCCGTTCCACAGCTTCACGACCGGGGTCGACAGCTCGAGCAGCTCTTGCTGCTGGCGCACGATGATCATGTCCTTGGTTTTCTGGAACACTTCGATGGTGTACAAGCCGAGCTTGTCCAGCAGGGTGCTCACGATCCAGGACGCGGATGCCAGCGCTGGCGCGTCTTCCGCGAAGAACTCGCGCAAATACTTGAACACCGGCTGCTTGAGCGAGAACACGAAGGTCGCGGTGTCGCTCGGGGTCGAGCCGGACTTGGCGCGGCTCGAGGAAATCTCGGCCAGGAGGTCGCGAACCTCGTCCCAGGAGCGGTGCTCGATGTTGTCGAGTTCGCCGGCGCGGGTGGCTGTGGTGAAGGCGGCCAGGAACTGCTGGCAGTGATTACGCAGTTGCTCACGGGCGGCGCTCGTGCCGCGCACGGAAATCGCCTCCAGCTGGGCCAGCCATTCGGCGCCGATCGCCGCTTCGTTTTCCTGCAACATCTGGCTGATACGGCCTGCGTCATCCTTGGTGGTCATCGATCGATCCCTTTTATACGTTGTCGGTTGAATACTCTACATGGCAATGTCGCTATGCCGGTGTAGATACACGAATGAGATAAACAGCCAACTATACCATTTCAACTACGAAACCCTCGGCACGGTTGAGTTGTCTGACAGATATTTTTGCTGCAAAGATGAAAATTCTTCCGGAATGCCTCAATTGTGTCGCGGCGACGCGACCAATGTTACTTTCGAGGCGCCCGGACATGCGGTCTTTTTCTCTCCGCGGCGCGCCCGGCTCTCTCATTTCTCCCTGCGGTAGACATACTCGTACAGGACCGGCAGGAGCAGCAAGCTGAGCACGGTCGATGAGACGATCCCGCCGATCACGACCGTCGCCAGCGGCCGCTGGACTTCCGCCCCGGTGCCGCTCGCCAGCGCCATCGGCACGAATCCGAGCGAGGCGACGAGCGCCGTCATCAGGACCGGGCGCAGGCGTCCCATCGCGCCCTCCTCCACGGCATGCCGCAGCGGCATGCCCTCCTCGCGCAGCTTGCGGATGAAGCTCACCATCACCAGGCCGTTGAGCACCGCGACCCCGCTCAGGGCGATGAAGCCGACCGCCGCCGAGATCGACATCGGTATGCCGCGCAGCCACAGGGCGCACAGCCCGCCCGTGAGCGCGAACGGGATGCCGGTGAAGACCAGCAGGCCATCCCTGGCGTTGTTGAAGACCAGGTAGAGCAGCGCGAACACCAGCGCCAGCGCCGCCGGCACCACCAGCCGCAGGCGCCCGGCGGCGGCCTGCAGGTGCTCGAACTGGCCGCCCCAGCTGGTCCAGTAGCCCGAAGGGACGGCCACCCGCGCTGCCACCCTTTCCTGCGCCTCGGCCACGAAGGAGCCGATGTCGCGTCCGCGCACGTTGGCGGTGACCACCACGCGCCGCTTGCCCTGCTCGCGGCTGAACTGGTTGGGGCTGGGCGCCAGGTCGAAGCTGGCGATCTCGCCCAGCGCGATGAAGCTGTGCGGGGCGCCCTCTTCCTTCACCGGCAGCGCCACGGGCAGGCGCCGCAGCGCCTCGATGTCGCCGCGCACCTGCTCCGGCAGGCGCACCACGATCTCGAAGCGGCGGTCGCCCTCGAACACGATGCCGGCGGCGCGGCCGGCGGTGGCCGTGGCGATCATTTCCTGCACGTCGCCGATGTTCAGGCCCATGCGCGCGGCGCGCTCGCGGTCGACCTTGATCTGCAACATCGGCAGGCCGGTGGTCTGCTCCACCTGCACCTCGCTCGCTCCCGCCACCTTGCGCAGCTCGGCGGCGACACGCGCGGCGGTGGCGTTCAGCACGTCCAGGTCGTCGCCGAACACCTTCACCGCCACGTCGCTGCGCACGCCGGAAATCAGTTCGTTGACGCGCAGCTGGATCGGCTGGCTGAACTCGTAGCTGTTGCCGGGTAGTCCATCGAGCGTGTGGCGGATCGCCGCCAGCAGCTCCTCGCGCGTCTTCTTCGGGCGCGGCCAGTCGGCTTCCGGCTTGAGCATGATGATGCCGTCGGCCACGCTCGGCGGCATCGGGTCGGAGGCGATCTCCGCGGTGCCGATGCGCGCGAACACCCGCTCGATTTCGGGATAGCTGCGCATCAAGGTGCTCTCGATCTGCTGCTGCATCTTGACCGATTGCGACAGGCTGGTGCCGGGCACGCGCACGGTGAGCACGGCCAGGTCGCCCTCGTTCATGGTGGGCGCGAACTCCAGGCCGAGGCGCGTGGCCATCAGGCTTGATATCGCCAGCACGATGGCCGCAAAGGCCAGCGCCACCGGGCGGTTGGCCATCGCATAGCGCAGGCAGGGCGCATACCAGCGGCGCGCCGCGTGCATCGCGCGGCTGTCCTTTTCCGTCACCTTGTCGCCGATGAACAGGGCCACGGCGGCCGGCACGAAGCTCACCGACAGGATCATCGCGCCAAGCAATGCGATGACCACGGTGAAGGCCATTGGGTGGAACATCTTGCCCTCGATGCCGGTGAGGGCAAAGATCGGCAGGTAGACGATCATGATGATCAGCTGGCCGTAGACGAGCGGACGGCGCGCCTCGCGCGCCGCCTCGAACACCTCGTGGAAGCGCTCTTCGCGCGTGAGCGCCCGCCCCACGCGCGACTGCGCCTGGGCGATGCGGCGCACGCAATTCTCGACGATGACCACCGCGCCGTCGACGATGATGCCGAAGTCCAGCGCCCCCAGGCTGAGCAGGTTGGCGCTGACGCGGTTGCCGACCATGCCGGAAAAGGTAAACAGCATCGCCAGCGGAATCACCATCGCCGTGAGCAAGGCCGCGCGCAGGTTCCCCAGGAACAGGAAGAGTACCGCCACCACCAGCACCGCCCCTTCGAGCAAATTGGTGCGCACGGTGGCGATGGCGCGCTCGACCAGGTCGGTGCGGTCGTAGACCGTCACCGCCTTCACGCCCGTGGGCAGGCTGCGGTTGATCTCGGCCATGCGGCGGTCGACCGCCGTGGACACGGCGCGGCTGTTCTCGCCCAGCAGCATGAACACGGTGCCCAGCACCACTTCCTGGCCGTTCTCGGTGGCGGCGCCGGTGCGCAGCTCGCGCCCGACCGAGACCTCGGCCACGTCGCGGATCCGCACCGGGATGCCGTTCACGGTGGTCACCACGATGTTGCCGATGTCGCCCGTGGATGCCGCCTGGCCCGGCGCGCGCACCAGGTACTGCTCGCCTTCGCGCTCGATATAGCCGGCGCCGACGTTGCTGTTGTTCTTTTCAAGGGCGCGCACGATGTCGGCCAGTTCCAGGCCGTATGACGACAAGGTGGCCGTATCCGGCGCCACCAGGTATTCCTTGTCGTAGCCGCCGATGGAATTGATCTCGGTGACGCCGGGCACGGTGCGCAGTTGCGGCTTGATGATCCAGTCCTGGATCTCGCGCAGGTCGGTCGGCGTGTAGGGCGTGCCGTCGGGCTTCCTGGCGCCGGGCACGGTCTCGACGGTCCATAGATAGATCTCGGACAGCCCGGTGGCGATCGGTCCCATGGCCGGCACCGCGCCCGGCGGCAGCTGGCCGCGCGCATCCTGCAGGCGCTGGCTGACCAGCTGGCGCGCGAAGTGGATGTCGGTGCCTTCCTTGAACACCACCGTCACCTGCGACAGGCCATAGCGCGACAGCGAGCGGAACTGCTCCAGTCCCGGCAGGCCGGAGAGCACGGCCTCGATCGGATAGGTGATGCGCTGCTCGGTCTCGAGCGGCGAATAGCCCGGCGCATGGGTGTTGATCTGCACCTGCACGTTGGTGACGTCGGGGACGGCGTCGATCGGCAGGCGCTGGTAGTGGTAGATGCCGAGGATGGCCATGGCGAACACCGCCAGCATGACCAGCCAGCGGTGGGCGATGGAGGCCCGGATGATGCGTTCGAACATGGGTCGCCTTCTTCGTCAGTGGTGATCGGCCTCGCCCTTGCCCTGCTCCGCCTTGATGGCGAAGCTGCCGGCAGCGGCAACGCGTTCGCCGGCGCGCAGGCCGGACGTGATTTCGACGAAGCGGCCGTCCGAGCGGCCGGTGGCGACGGGCTGGGCGGCGAAGCCCTCCTTGACGCGCCGGTAGACGACCTGGCGTCCATCATGGGTCTGGATCGCTTCGCGCGGCACCGCCACCGCCGCCTGGCTCGAACCGGTGACCACGTCGACGTTCACCGCCAGGCCGGGACGCCAGGCGGCGCCGGGATTGGCCAGCACCACGCGCGCCGTGGCCGAGCGCGAGGCCTCGCCGACCAGCGAGCTGACGAAGCTCACCTTGCCCGGCGCCGAGGTCTCGGAGGCGATGGAACGGATCACGGCGTCGGTGCCGACCCGGACGATGCCGAGGTCCTTGGCCGGCACCACCACGTCGGCCCACACGGTGGACAGGTCGGTCAGGGTGAATACGCGCGTGTCGGCGCCCACCACCTCGCCCAGCGCGATGTGCTTCTCGACGATGATGCCGTCGAAAGGCGCGCGGATCTGCAGGCGGTTAGAGCTCCCGCCTCCGCCGGTGCCGAGCGCCTGCAGCTGCTGGCGCGCGCCTTGCAGGGCGATCTCGGCCTCGTGCAGTTCCTGCTCGGCCTTGAGGAAGTCCTGGCGCGCCGAGACCTGTTCTTCCCATAGGGTCTTTTCAAGCGCGTGCAGCTTGCGCGCATAGGCCAGGCGGCGCTCCGCCGCCGCCAGCGCTCCGCGCTGGGCCGCCACGTCGGCGCTCGCGATCACGGCCAGGACGTCGCCCTTGCGCACCCGGTCGCCCAGGTTGGCGGGCACCGATTCCACCGCGCCCGCCGCGCGCGGGGTGACGTGGGCGGTGCGGTCTTCGTTGAGGGCGATCTGGCCGGGCATGCGCAGGAAGGTTTCCATCTGCATGGGACCGGCATCGATCAGTGCGATGCCGGCGGCTTGCACCTGGGCGTCGCTGAAACGGATCACGCCATGGTCCTCGCTTTCGCCGACATGTTCTTCCTGGGTGCTTTCTGCCGCGTGCTCGTCCGGCGCCGGCGCACGGCCGCGCACCAGCACGAGCGCGGCGATGGCGAGGGCCACCGCCAGCATGATGGCGATTACTTTGGTTTGCTGCTTGTTCATGGGTGCTCCTGGGCCGCGGAGGTTCCCGCCAGCCGCGCGATATCGGCCGCCGCCCGATGGCTCTCGGCGGCGGCGTTCAGGTACTGGTTTTTCGATTGGAACAGCGTGCGCTGGGCGTCGAGCACGTCGAGGAAGCCGAACTTCCCCAGCTCGAAGCCGCGGCTCGCGGCGCGGTAGGCGCTTTCCGCGCCCGGCAGGATCTCGGCCGCGATCACGGCCGCTTCGTCCAGCGCGGCGTCCAGGCGCGCATGGGCCTGGGCCAGCTCGGCGTGCAGGCGCACGCGCTCGGCCTCCTGCTCGTCGCGCGCCTTGTCGACCCGGCGCAGCGCGTCCAGCACCGCGCCCTGGTTGCGGTTGAACAGCGGGATCGGTACCGAGACGCCGACCACGGCCTGGTTGCGGTCCTCGGGCCCTTCGCGGCGCGTGCCGACGATCAGGGTCAGGTCCGGGATGCGGCGCGACTGTTCCACCCGCGCCAGCGCCTCGCGGTGCCAGACCTGGGCGCGCGCACGCTGCATCGACGGCGCCGCGTCGAGCCG
>NZ_JAGPWC010000027.1 GCF_018119405.1 Massilia sp. ST3
TTCTTTGGGGTGGGGGGGGGGGGGGGGGGGGGGGGGCCCCCCCCCCACGCGGTGATAGGTAGTGGCAAGATCATCGGGCCCGTGATCGGAGCCGATAAGGATCACCGCGTGGGCGACGTAGCCGCCCACCCTACGAGTTATTGAGCGTTCTGCAGCTGTTCTGCGGTCAGGAGGAACACCGCATCGTCCCCGATGCTGGTGGTCAGCCAGGTCAGCCCCAGCTCCCCGAAGGCGGCTTCGGCGTAGTCGCGCTCGTTGCCGATTTCGACGATCAGGATGCCTTCCGGCGTCAGGCGCTCGGCTGCGCCGGCGACGATCTTGCGCACCAGGTCCATGCCGTCCTCGCCGCCCGCCAGCGCGATCTGCGGCTCGCGCAGGTATTCCGGCGGCAGCTTGCCCATCGAGGCCGAATTCACGTACGGCGGGTTGGTGACGATGATGTCGTACTTCTTGAACGGCACGTTCTCGTACAGGTCGGACTCGATCGGGTTGACCCGGCCTTCGAGCTTGTATTCGCGGATGTTGTGCTCGGCCACGGCCAGCGCGTCCTTCGAGATGTCGACCGCGTCCACCACGGCGTTCGGGAAGGCGTCGGCCATCATGATCGCCAGGCAGCCGCTGCCGGTGCACAGTTCCAGCACGTTCTCGATCGCGTCCGGGTCTTCCACCCAGGGGCTGAACATCTGCGGGATCAGCTCGGCGATGAAGGAGCGCGGCACCAGCACGCGCTCGTCGACGTAGAAGTTGTAGGTGCCCAGCCAGGCTTCCCTGGTGATGTAGGCGGCCGGCACGCGCTCGGTGACGCGGCGCTCGATCACGGACAGCACCTGCAGCACTTCTTCCTGCAGCAGCCTGGCGTCGAGGAAGGGTTCGAGCTTGTCCAGCGGGAGCTTGAGGGTGTGCAGGATCAGGTAGGCGGCTTCGTCGAGGGCCTCGGCGCTGCCGTGGCCGAAGAACAGCTTGGCGCCGTTGAAGCGGGTGACGGCATAGCGCAGCAGGTCGCGCGGCGTGCTGAAAGGGGTCGTAGTCATGGCCATGTTCTCGTGTTGGTGGGCTCAGGCAGCCAGCAGGCGTTCCAGCGTACGGCGGTAGATGTTCTTCAGGGGATCGATGTAGCGCAGTTCGATGTGCTCGTCGATCTTGTGGATGCTGGCGTTCGGTGGGCCGAATTCTATCACCTGGGGGCAGATCCGGGCGATGAAGCGGCCGTCGGAGGTGCCGCCCGTGGTCGACAATTCCGTCTGTACACCGAGTTCTTCCTGGATCGCGCTGCAGACCGCGTCCGACAGCGTGCCTTTGGGCGTCAGGAAGGGCAGGCCGGACAGGGTCCAGGCCAGGTCGTAGTCCAGGCCGTGGCGGTCGAGGATGGCGTGCACCCGCGCTTCCAGGCCCTCTGCGGTGCTGGCGGTGGAGAAGCGGAAATTGAAGTCGAGGGTCATGCTGCCAGGAATCACATTGGTGGCTCCGGCGCCGGCATGGATGTTCGAGATCTGCCAGCTGGTGGGGGCATAGTATTCGTTGCCCTCGTCCCAGACCTCGGCGGCCAGCTCGGCCAGCGCCGGCGCGGCCTGGTGGATCGGGTTGCGCGCCAGCTGCGGGTAGGCGATATGGCCCTGCACGCCCTTGATCACGAGATGGCCCGAGAGCGAGCCGCGGCGGCCGTTCTTGATGGTGTCGCCCAGGACGTGGTTCGAGGTCGGTTCGCCCACCAGGCAATAGTCCAGCGTCTCGCCGCGTTCCTCCAGGCGTTCGCAGACGATCACGGTGCCGTCCACGGCCGGGCCTTCCTCGTCGCTGGTGATCAGGAAGGCGATCGAGCCCTTGTGATCGGGCTGCGCAGCAATAAATTCTTCGCAAGCAACGACCATCGCGGCGATCGAGGTCTTCATGTCCGACGCGCCGCGGCCGTAGAGCTTGCCATCGCGCTGGGTGGGTGCGAAGGGCTGGGACTGCCACTGGTCGACCGGCCCGGTCGGCACGACGTCGGTATGACCGGCGAACACGAAGACGGGCGACTCGGTCCCCTTGCGCGCCCACAGGTTGGTCACGCCGTTCGACTCGATGGTCTCGCAGCGGAAGCCCAGCGGCGCCAGCAGTTCGATGAGGCGCTGCTGGCAGCCCTTGTCGTGCGGGGTGATCGAGTCGAGGGCGATCAGTTCTTCGGTCAGGAGCAGGGTGCGCGAAGGTTTCATCAGCCGGCCTTCGCGAAAATGGCGTGGTACTGGTCGGCCGAGAAGCCGACGCTCAAAGGGCCGGCGCCGTCGAGCACGGGGCGCTTGATGACGGACGGGTTTTCCAGCATGAGTTCGGCCGCGCTGGCCTTGTCGACGATCTGCGCCTTGCGCTCGTCGCTCAGGTTACGCCAGGTCATGCCCTTGCGGTTGACCAGGACTTCCCAGTCGAGCTGCGCGAGCCAGCCGTCCACCAGTTCGCGGCTCAGGCCCTGTTTCTTGAAATCGTGGAAGCTGAAGTCGTGGCCGTTGTCGGCAAGCCAGGTGCGGGCTTTCTTGACGGTGTCGCAGTTGGGGATGCCGTACAGGGTCGCGGTCTTGGTCATGGTATGGGCGTAGATCATTGCGCCCGCGCGGGCGCGCAGGCTGTTTGAATTTTGGAAACGCGGGAGGATAGCACACGCTCCGCATTGGGGGATTGTACACAGGTGGTCGACGAGTGACGGCCGCCACGATGGCGCAAAGGCTATCGTCCCCCACGCCGCGCATAGCGAAATCAATTTTACTCACCGGGTGAATCGCACTAGCATCGACTTGGCAGAACGACCAGGGTGAGTCCATGAAACTGCATTTCGAGACCTTGCTCCACCGAACGCCTCTCCCGCGTCTCTGGCTGATTACCGTATTGCTGATGGTGGCCGGCGTTTCGGCCTACGTCTACTTCGAGTAGGGCGCGCCCGTGACGGGAACGCCCTGTTGGCCCGGGAGGGAGCGGATCATGATGCGGCGCCATAACACGCCGCTCAAGGGCGGCTGGCTGATGGTCGTGCTGGCCCTTGTGGTGGCCTTGTTGCTCTATTACCTGCTCTAGCGCTTCGTGATCACCTGGCTGCGCAGGCATGCCGGGCCCATCACCTTCGTGCTGAGCCTGATCGTCATCGTCCTTGCGTTGTCCAACGCTTGGAAGCACGAGCTCGTGTCCGCGTCCTGGCTGGCCGGGCAGAAGGACGCGCTGGCCGCCTTGAACAGTATCGTGACGATGCTGATCCTGGTCGCCGGTTCCATCTTTTCCTATTACCGCTTCTTCAAGGGCAGGACGCTGTCGCTACGGGTGGAGCTCTCGCTTGAAGCAACTGTCCACCAAACGCCGGAGCAATACCGCATTCATGCGATATCGCTATCGGCCAAGAATGTGGGCAGCTCGACGGTGTGGAACCCAACGCCGAAGATCACCGTACAGGTTCATGGACCGGATGGAGTTGCGGAAACGCGCCATATCACGCAATGGTCGGAGGAGGGTGGTAGCGAAGCGAACATGGCCGCAGTGATCGACGCGGGGGAAGCCGCCTTCTTTTTCGCACATCAACATATCCCAGATAGCGCCTGGGCTGTGACTTACTTCGCATCAATGAAGGCGGACCAAGGCGACGAGTGGCATATTTCGAAAACGATCAGTAACAAGGAACCTAAGTCGGGCTGACCTTGCGCTTCGCGCGGCCTTCGCATCATGCTGAGTCGTCGATGCTTACGACCTAGCAGCTAACTGTGCCGACACTGTCGCCTGTTCGAAGATCGATACCGATCCAGCAGCGATAGGGGCCTTCCTTGCTTGCTTTGTCCTGTGCGCTATACGAGCAATGGCCCCCTTTTTTATCGCGAGCGCGATCGCCTTTTGCACCTGAGCATGTTTCCGGCAAATCGGGACCGATAGCGTCGAACATTTCTTTTGCGGGAGGTCCATCGATCAGGATGGATAGCTTGCGGTCGCCGGCGGAGGGTAACTGCCTGTCCGCGAGCGTGCCGCCGTGGATCAGATAGATCGCTCCGGGAATCGACTTCCATCCATCGATCGGCGTGGCGGCAAGCGCTAGCGAGAGTGAACCAACCCCAATCACGCCTGCGAAAAGCCAAACAACGTTTTGCATTTTCAGCATGAATCATCCTCGCAGCTTCAGGTGGAAATGGTCGTCGTGACGGGGCGCTCTTTTTGCGAACGGAACGCCGGGGGGCGTTGAACAATACGGTAACGACCGGTGCGAATGTCCGGAAGAGACCAATCGGCCATTGTTGTCGAGCGCCATAAGTCCGTAATTGCCGATCGTCAAGACAAGGGCTGTGCGCCGTCAAGCTGCCATGGACCTCATGAGGCGAGAGCCTGCGACAACTCAGGAATTGAGCGTGAACTCCGTAAACGATGCGCCCTGCGGTTCATCGGGCTTGTTCTGTTCTTCCTGCTGCGCCTGGCTTTCCGGTCCGTTGTTGAGCAGCCAGAGCAGGTTGGTGGCGGAGTCCGCGTTCGCCAGCGCTTCGTCCTGGCTCACCAGGCCTTCGCGCACCAGGCGGAACAGGGCGGTCTCGAAGGATTGCGAGCCGGGCGACAGGCTCTTGTCCATCGCTTCCTTGATCTGGCTGATCTCGCCTTTCTCGATCAGGTCGGCGATATAGCGCGTGTTCAGCATGACCTCCACCGCCGCCTGGCGCTGGCCGCCCGCGGCGGATTTCACGAGCCGCTGCGAGACGATGGCCTTGACGCTCGACGCCAGGTCCTGCAGCAGCGCGGCGCGGTTCTCGATCGGGTAGAAGCTGATGATGCGGTTCAGCGCGTTGTAGCTGTTGTTGGCGTGCAGGGTGGCCAGCACCAGGTGGCCGGATTGAGCATAAGCCAGTGCGGCGGCCATGGTTTCGCGGTCGCGGATTTCGCCGATCAGGATGCAGTCCGGCGCCTGGCGCATCGAGTTCTTCAGCGCTGTGTGGAAACTGGTGGCGTCGCTGCCGATCTCGCGCTGGTTGACGATCGACTTCTTGTTCTTGAACAGGTATTCGATCGGGTCTTCGAGCGTGAGGATGTGGCCGGTGCGCTGCTCGTTGCGGTGGTCCAGCATGGACGCGATCGTGGTCGACTTGCCGGAACCGGTGGCGCCGACCACCAGCAGCAGGCCGCGTTTTTCCATGATCAGTTCGGACAGCACGGACGGCAGGCCCAGTTCGCCCAGCGGCGGGATATTCGCCGGCACGAAGCGGAACACGGCCGAGATCGAGCCGCGCTGGCGGAAGGCCGACAGGCGGAAGCGTCCCAGGTTGGGCACGGACACGCCCATGTTCAATTCGTTCTCGCGCTCGAGTTCGGCCATCTGCTCGGGCGTGGCGATCTCTGACAGTAGCGAGTGGATGGTGTCGGGTTCGAGACGGTGCTGGTTGATCGGGATGAGGTTCCCGTTGATCTTGATGTGGACCGGCGAGTTCACCGCGAAGAACATGTCGGACGCGTTCTTCTCCTTCATCAGTTGGAACAGGCGTTCCATGGCCATGGCATCGTCTCCGTATTGTTTTGGTGTTTCAGGGCCGGTTGGACGCGTCGGCGGGGAACCCGCCAACCCTACCGTAGGGTTGGTGGCTCCGCCGCCGACGCGTTCAACCAGCCAATGCGCAGCCGTGAATCAGTCCCCGCGCAGCAGCTCGTTGATGCCGGTTTTCGCACGCGTCTGTGCATCCACGCGCTTGACGATCACCGCGCAGTACAGGCTGTACTTGCCGTCGCTTGAGGGCAGGCTGCCCGACACCACCACCGAGCCCGAAGGCACGCGGCCGTAGGAGACTTCGCCCGTCTCGCGGTTGTAGATCTTGGTCGACTGGCCGATGTACACGCCCATCGAGATCACCGAGTTCTCTTCCACGATCACGCCTTCGACGATTTCCGAGCGCGCGCCGATGAAGCAGTTGTCCTCGATGATGGTCGGGTTGGCCTGCATCGGTTCCAGCACGCCGCCGATGCCCACGCCGCCCGACAGGTGGACGTTCTTGCCGATCTGGGCGCAGGAGCCGACGGTGGCCCAGGTGTCGACCATCGCGCCTTCGTCGACGTAGGCGCCGATGTTGACGTAGGACGGCATCAGCACCACGTTCTTGCCGATGAAGCTGCCGCGGCGGGCCACGGCCGGCGGCACCACGCGGAAGCCACCCTTGGCGAAATCTTCCGGGGTGTAGTCGGCGAACTTGGTCGGCACCTTGTCATAGAACTGCATCCCGCCGCCGCCGGCGACCGGCACGTTGTTCTCGAGGCGGAAGGACAGCAGCACGGCTTTCTTGATCCACTGGTTGACGACCCAGCTGCCGGTGTCCTTCTGCGCCACGCGCAGGCTGCCGTTGTCGAGGCCGGCGAGGACGTGGGCGACGGCGTCGCGCACTTCAGCGCTGGCGTTCGACGGGCTGATCTCCGCGCGCTGTTCCCACGCGGTGTCGATGATGTTCTGGAGTTGTTGAGTCATGATGCAGTCTAGTGTGGAGGAGGGTAAGGCTTGTTCAGGCAAGGCTCTTGCAGAACTGGACGATGCGGTTCGCGGCTTCCAGTCCTTCGTCGACGCCGGCCACGAGGGCCATGCGGACACGGTTGCGGCCCGGATTGGTGCCGTGCGCTTCGCGCGCGAGATAGCTGCCCGGTAGGACCGTGACATTATAGTCGGCGTACAGGCGGCGTGCGAACTCCTCGTCCGACAGCCCGCTGCGGCGCACGTCGGCCCACAGGTAGAAGCCGGCGTCGGGCAGCTCGACGTCCATCACTTCCTTCAGCAGCGGGGTGATGAGCTGGAACTTCTCGCGGTACAGCGCGCGGTTTTCCTGCACGTGGTGTTCGTCGTTCCAGGCGGCGATCGAGGCCGCCTGCACCGGCGGCGACATGGCGCCGCCGCAGTAGGTGCGGTAGAGCAGGAACTTCTTCATCGCGACCGGGTCACCCGCTACGAAGCCCGAGCGCATGCCTGGCACGTTGGAGCGCTTCGACAGGCTGGAGAACACGATCAAGTTGCGGTAGGGGCGCTCGCCCTCGGCGCGTCCCAGCTGGTGGGCCGCTTCCAGCGCGCCCAGCGGCGGCGCCGAACCGCTGTAGATCTCGGAATAGCACTCGTCCGCGGCGATCAGGAAGTTCCAGCGGTCGGCCAGCTCGAACAGCTGGCGCCAGTCGTCCAGGGTCAAGGTGGCGCCGGTCGGATTGCCCGGCGAGCAGACATACAGCAGCTGCACGCGCGGCCACACGTCGTCCGGCACGCTGCCGTAGTCGCAGGCGAAGTTGCGCGCCGGTTCGGAGTTGACGAACCAGGGCTGGGCGCCGGCCAGGTAGGCCGCGCCTTCGTAGATCTGGTAGAACGGGTTCGGGCACATCACCAGCGCGTCCGGCTTGCGGCCGTCGATCATGCACTGGGCGATGGCGAACAGCGCTTCGCGCGAGCCGTTCACCGGCAGCACCATCGTGGCCGGGTCCAGCGCCGGCACGCCGTAGCGGCGTTCCAGCCAGGCGGCGATGGCCGCGCGCAGCGGCTCGCTGCCGTGGGTGCTGGGGTAGCTCGACAGGCCCGACATCGCGTGCAGCAAGGCCTTCTCGATGAAGGCAGGCGTCGGATGCTTGGGCTCGCCGATGCCGAGGCTGATCGGGGAGTACGCGGGATTGGGGGTGACGCCGGAGAACAGTTGGCGCAGCTTTTCGAACGGGTAGGGATGGAGTTGGTCGAGATGCGGATTCACGGCGTTATCCAGTTGGCGCTTTGCAATAATCTTTTGATTATACCGCGTTGATCCGGGCTGCATGGGACGCTTGTCCGAGTGGTTCTGAGGTAACATCAACGTGGAGAATCCCGGAGTTTTCGCCATGCCGATCCAGTTTGCACGCAGCCTCGCGGGGCACGAGCGCACCCCGGCCGCCAACCGCCACCTGGGCGTGGCGCTCGCCTTCGTCGCGGGTGCAATCAATGCCGGCGGCTTCCTCGCGGTCGGCCAGTACACATCCCACGTCACCGGCATCGTGTCGAGCGTCGCCGATCACATCGTGCTGGGCGAGGCGATGCTGGCGCTGGCTGGCGTGGGCGCTGTCCTCAGCTTCCTGCTGGGCGCCGCCTGCACGGCGGTGATCGTGAACTATGTACGGCGTCGCGGACTGCGCTGCGAATTCGCGCTGCCCCTGCTGGCCGAAGCGGTCCTCCTGCTTGGATTCGGCGTGCTGGGCGCGCGCCATGCGTTTGCCGGCGCCATGGCCATCCCGCTGACGGTGTTGCTGCTGTGCTTCATGCTGGGATTGCAAAATGCGGTCATCACCAAGATCTCGCGCGCCGAAATCCGCACCACCCACATGACCGGTGTCGTGACCGATATCGGGATCGAACTGGGCAAGCTCTTCTACTGGAATGCCGACGGCGGGGCCGCGCAGCCGAAGGTGCTGGCCAACCGTGGGCGGCTGGCGCTGCTAGCCTCGTTGCTGCTGGCCTTCCTCTGCGGCGGCATCGCAGGCGCGTTGGGGTTCAAGCACCTGGGCTACTTGTCGACCGTGCCGCTGGCGCTGGTGTTGGGCATGCTGGCGATCGTGCCGCTGGTGGACGACGCGGTACACGTGCTGTCCGGCCGCCCGCATCGCTGACGTGCCACAACGCCCGTCCCGTCGCCCGTCCGATGGGCTCGACAGGGGCTGTTGTCCAGGGACACAGGTAGCCGGGCCCACACAGCCGGAGAACAGCTGGCGCAGCTTCTCGAACGGTTAGGAATGGCCTTAGTCGAGCGGATTCACGGACTTATCCAGTTGGCGCTTTGCAATGAGCGTTCGAATATACCGTGTTGACCCGGCAGGTTCGGACGCCTGGCCGCGCGTCACGGAGACGTTGTTTCTTGGGTAACATGTCAATATTCCATCTCCCACAGGAATCCACATGATCGTCGACTATCTCGCGCATCACCGGCACTTCATCCCCGAAATCACGGACCTGATTTTTGGCCAATGGTCCGACCTGTTCGTGGCCGATGGCATCGGCAAGGACCAGCTCCGGGCGACGCTGGAAGTGCGGGCGAATACGGAGCGGCTGCCCATCAGTGTTGTCGCCCTGCGCGATGGCGAACTGCTGGGCACCGGCAGCATCAAGCTGGAGGAGCCGGGAACGAAGCCAGGGCTGTCGCCCTGGCTGGCCGGCATGTATATCAAGGAGGCCTACCGCGGCACCGGAGTCGGCGAGCAGATCGTCCGGGCGCTCGAAGCCAAGGCGCATGCCCTCGGCGTCGAGACGATGTATTTGTCGGTCGGGAGCGCGGTCGGCTTCTACACCCGTCTGGGCTGGCGCGTCATAGAAGAACGGGTCGACTCGTTCGGGGTCAAGGAAGTCACCCTGATGAGCAAGCGCTTGGGAGCGCCTGCGTAACTAGCCCGCCTGCTCGCGCCAGGCTCCCGGGTTGATGCCGCTCCATTCGCGGAAGGCGTGGGTAAACGCGCTCTGCTCCTGGAAACCGAGCAGGAAGGCGATGTCCACCAGGCCAAGATCGCGCTGGCGCAGGTAGTCCTGGGCCAGCGCGTAGCGCACCGCGTCCAGCACCGCCTGGAAGCTGGTGCCGGCGTCGGCCAGCTTGCGCTGCAGGGTGCGCGCCGACATGCCGAGGTCTTGCGCCACCAGCGGCAGGCGCGCGCCGTTGTTCGACAGCCGGCGCAGCAGGGCCGCGCGCACCTGTGCCACCACGCCGTCGCCCTGCGCGCGCTCGCCCAGCAGGCGTTCGGCGTGCTGGCGCAGCAGCGGATACAGGCTGACGTCCGCGTTGGGCACCGGCAGCGACAGGATGGCGGCGTCGAAGTGCGCCGCGTGGGCGGCGGCGCCGAAGCTGGGCGTCACGCCCAGGATGCGCCGGTATTCGCCGGCGTCGGCGCCGCTGCGGTGCGCAAAGCTCACGCGCGCGGGTGTCAGCGGCCGGCCCGCGAGCCAGCTGCCGAACACGCGGATACCCGCGAACACGCTTTCCACCAGGTGCCGGCTGGCCTGCGGGTAGTGGCTGTCCCAGGCATACACGGCGTCAAGGCCATCGATCGCCACCCGGGTGCGTCCCAGGTCATGGGCCAGCTGCTCGTAGCGCTGGGTCTGGGCCAGGGCCTGGGCAAAGTCGCTGCAGGCCAGCAGCATCATGCCGTAGGCGCTGAAGGTGCCGGGACGGACCTTTTCTCCCACGTGCAGGCCGAAATGCGGATCGTCCGCCAGGCGCGCGCCGGCGTCGAGCAGGGCGATGTAGTCGCGCGCGGGCAGGCTCTCGGGCAGGGAAAGCAGCACACCGGCCGGCAAGCCCGCGCCGGCCGCCAGCTGCGCGGGCGCGACGCCGCGCTCGGCGGCCGCGTCGAGCAGCGGCTGCAGGTAGGGGCCGGTGACCCGGCCGTTGTCGGCGACGGCGCCGGAGGGTGGCGCAAGGTGTGGCGCATTGGAGCAAGGCTGTGTCATGAAAGCGCAATACGGCGTTGGACTTCCCGCTTAATGTGGCATGCGATGGCCAGAATGGCAATAACCAGTATAACGGGAAGAATAACGCATGCGACGCTGGAACGGATGGGGTGACGACACGGTCGAGATGGAACTGGGAACGGAGGCGCGCGCCTTCCTCGAGGGGCGGGTCGGCAAGGGCCGGGCGCCGGCCGACGCCAGCTTCGAGCAGGCCTGCGCCGGCTTGCCTGCAGGGCGCCTGCCGCCGCACTGGCTGGTCGACGCGTCGCCGCAGACGCGCGCCCTGCACGCGCTGGGCCAGAGCCTGCCGGACTGGCTGCGCCTGCGCCACGGGCGCCTGGGCAAGGTGCCGGACGGGGTGGCCTTCCCGGAATCGAGCGAGCAGGTGCGCGAACTGCTGGACTTCGCGGCCCTGTACGGCGCCGACGTGATTCCCTACGGCGGCGGCACCAGCGTGGCCGGCCACCTCGAAGTGGGCGCGGCGGCGCGTCCGGTCCTGAGCATCGCCATGCACCGCATGCGCGGCCTGGTTTCGCTCGACCGCGAGGCCCAGCTGGCCTGCTTCGGGGCCGGCGTCACCGGGCCGGACCTGGAAGCCCAGCTGCGCGCCCATGGCTACACCCTGGGGCACTTCCCGCAATCCTTCGAGTACTCGACCCTGGGCGGCTGGGTCGCCACGCGCTCTTCCGGCCAGCAGTCGCTGCGCTACGGGCGCATCGAGCAGCTGTTCGCCGGCGGGCGGGTCGAAACGCCGGTCGGCACCCTCGAGATCCCGACCTTTCCGGCGTCCGCCGCCGGCATCGACCTGCGCGAGATGGTGCTCGGCTCGGAAGGCCGGCTCGGCATCCTGACCCATGCCAGCGTGCGCGTCACCCGCCTGCCGCAGCACGAAGCCTTCCACGCCGTGTTCTTCCCCAGCTGGGAAAAGGCGGTGCAGGCGGTGCGCGGCCTGGCCCAGGCGCGCCTGCCGCTGTCGATGCTGCGCCTGTCGAACGCCCTGGAGACTTCCACCATGCTGACCCTGGCCGGCCACCCGCGCCGGGTCGGCCTGCTGCGGCGCGTTCTTCGCTGGCGCGGCTGCGGCGAAGGCATGTGCATGATGCTGGTGGGCGTCAGCGGCCAGCGCAAGCAATGCAGGCAGGCCCTGGACGCGGCCCTGGCCATGGCGCGCCCCCACGGCGGCGTGCACCTGGGCCGCATGCTGGGCGAGCGCTGGCGCCGTAACCGCTTCCGCAGCGTCTACCTGCGCAACGTCCTCTGGACCCAGGGCTACGCCATCGACACCGTGGAGACGGCGCTCGACTGGTCGCGCGTCACGCCGGCGATGGAAGCCATCGAGGCGGCCGCGGCGCACTCCTTGCAGCCCTTCGGCGAGAAGGTGCACGCCTACACCCACCTGTCGCACCTGTACCCGCAGGGCGCGAGCGTGTACTCGACCTTCGTGTTCCGCCTGGCTGGCGACTACGAGGCCGACGTGGCGCGCTGGCGCCAGCTCAAGGACCGCGTGTCGGACGCCATCGTCGCCAGCGGCGGGACGATCACCCACCAGCACGGGGTGGGCACGGACCACGCACCCTGGCTGGCGGCCGAGAAGGGCGAGCTGGGACTGAGCGCGATGGCCACGCTGTTCCGCCACTTCGACCCGGAACGCCGCATGAATCCGGGCAAGCTGGTGAACCGATGAGGGCCCGCGCGGAAGAGATCGGGGCGCTGGCCGGGCGCGAGTGGGATGTGCTGGTGATCGGCGGCGGAATCACCGGCGCCGGCATCCTGCTCGAGGCGGCGCGGCGCGGCTTGCGCGCGATGCTGGTGGAGCAGCGCGACTTCGCCTGGGGCACCTCCAGCCGCTCGTCCAAGCTGGTGCACGGCGGCCTGCGCTACCTGGCCGAAGGCCAGCTGCGCCTGACGCGCGAGTCGGTGCGCGAGCGCGAGGCCCTGCTGCGCGAGGCGCCGGGACTGGTCGAGCCCCAGGGATTCGCTTTCGCGGACCACGGCGGGGGCTGGCCGCGCCGGCTCGGCTTCCTGGCCGTGCTGCGCATCTACGACCGGCTGGCGGGGCGGCGCGAGCCGCACTGGGAGACGGCGGACGGCTTCGCCATGCTGGCGCCGAACGTGCGGCGCGAAGGCCTGCTGGGCGGGGTGCGCTATACCGACGCCAAGACCGACGATGCGCGCCTGGTGCTGCGGGTGCTGGACGAGGCCCGCGCGCATGGGGCGGAGGCGCTCAACTATGTCGCGGTGCAGGGGATGTTGCGCGAGGGCGGACGAATCGTCGGCGCCCGCCTGCTGGACGAGCGCAGCGGCCAAGAGCAGGCCGTGCGCGCCCGCGTGGTGGTCAACGCCTCGGGCGCCTGGGCCGGTGCGCTGGGAGGCGAGGGCAAGGGGCCGCGCCTGCGTCCCCTGCGCGGCAGCCACCTGGTGCTGCCGTCCTGGCGCCTGCCGCTGGCGCAAGCGGTGAGCCTGCTGCACCCCGGCGACCGCCGCCCCGTGTTCGCCTTTCCGTGGGAGGGCGCGACCCTGGTCGGCACCACCGACGTCGACCACAGCGAGGGCCTGCACCTGGAGGCGCGCATCACGCGCCACGAATTCGATTACCTCATGACCGCGCTGCGCGCCGCCTTCCCGCAGCTTGGCCTGCAGGACGGCGACGTGCTCGCGACCTATGCCGGCGTGCGCCCCGTGATCGACAGCGGCCAGCACGGTGCGCCCTCGAAGGAGCGGCGCGAGCACATGGTGTGGTCCGAGCCCGGCCTGGTGTCGGTCACCGGGGGCAAGCTGACCACCTTCCGCGCCATCGCGCTCGACACCCTGCGGCACGCGGCGCCCCAGCTGCCGGGCTGGCAGGCCGACTTGGCGCCGGTGCCGGTGTTCGCGCGCGTGACGCCGCCGCTGTGCCGCGCCTTGCCGGGTTCCGTGCTGCGGCGCCTGGGCGGACGCTATGGGCGGCATGCGCAGGCGCTAGTCGACGCGGCGGGCGAGGGCGAACTGGAGACGGTGCCCGGCACCGAAACCCTGTGGGCCGAACTGCGCTGGGCCGCGCGCGCCGAGCGGGCGCGGACCCTGGCCGACCTGCTGCTGCGCCGGACCCGCCTGGGCATCCTGCTGCCGCAGGGCGGGGCGGCGCACCTGGCGCGCATCAAGACCATCTGCCAGCCGGAGCTGGGCTGGGACGAGGCCCGCTGGCTGGCCGAGCAGGCCGGCTACATGGCATTATGGCGCGAGTGCTATGGCATTCCCGCCGCCTGACTACCACCATAAGAACGATGCCTGAACCGCTGATCCTCGCCATCGACAATGGCACCCAGAGCGTGCGCGCGCTGCTGTTCGACCTGCGCGGCGACATCGTCGCCAAGTCGCAGGTGCACCTGCAAGCCTATTTCTCCACCCATCCCGGCTGGGCCGAGCACGATGCCGAGGGCTATTGGCAGGCGGTGTGCGAAGCCTGCCTGCGCCTGTGGGAAATGCCGGGCGCCGACCGCGACCGCGTGGCCGGCGTGGCCGTGACCACCCAGCGCGGCACCGTCGTCAACCTCGACAAGGACGGGCGTCCGCTGCGGCCCGCGATCACCTGGCTCGACCAGCGCCGCACCGAACAGGTGCCGCCGATCGGGCCGCTGTGGCGCGCCGCCTTCAAGCTGGCGCGGGTGGCCGACACCATCGACTACTTCCGCGGCGAGGCCGAGATCAACTGGATCGCCGCGCACGAGCCTGAGGTATGGCGCAAGACCGACAAGGTCCTGCTGCTGTCCGGCTGGCTGAACTACCGCCTGTGCGGCCGCTTCGTGGATTCGTCCGGCTCGCAGGTGGCCTACCTGCCGTTCGACTACAAGCGCCTGCGCTGGGCCGCGGCGCGCGACTGGAAGTGGCAGGCCCTGGCCGTGGCGCCGCACATGCTGCCCGAGCTGGCCGAGCCCGGCACGCGCCTGGGCCAGGTCAGCGCCGAGGCCGCGCGCGCGACCGGCATCCCGGAAGGCCTGCCGCTGCTGGCGGCGGCGGCCGACAAGGCCTGCGAAGTGATCGGCGCCGGCTGCAGCGAGCCGCACGTCGGCTGCCTGAGCTACGGCACCACCGCCACCATCAACACCACCAGCGCGCGCTACGTCGAGGTGACGCCCTTCGTGCCGCCGTATCCGGCCGCCGTGCCCGGCGCCTACAGCACCGAGGTCCAGGTATTCCGCGGCTACTGGATGGTCAACTGGTTCAAGGAACAGTTCGGCCACCATGAGCAGGCGCGCGCGCTGCAGGAGGACGTGGCGCCGGAGCGGCTGTTCGACGATCTGGCCAACGCGGTGCCTCCGGGTTCCATGGGCCTGATGCTGCAGCCCTACTGGACGCCGGGCATCCGGGTGCCGGGCAGGGAGGCGAAGGGTGCGATCATCGGCTTCGGCGACGTGCACACGCGCGCCCACGTCTACCGCGCCATCCTGGAAGGGCTGGCCTATGCGCTACGCGAAGGGAAGGAGCGGATCGAGAAGCGCAGCGGCGTGCCGATCACCGAGCTGCGCGTCTCCGGCGGCGGTTCGCAGAGCGATGCGGCGATGCAGCTGACGGCCGATATCTTCGGCCTGCCGACCTCGCGTCCGCACGTGTACGAGACCTCGGGCCTGGGGGCGGCCATCGACGCGGCCGTCGGCCTGGGACTGTATCCGGATTTCCCGAGCGCCGTGAAGGCGATGACGCGGGTGGGAAGGGTGTTCGAGCCGATTCCGGAGAACCGGGCGATCTACGAGCGCCTGTACCGCGACGTGTACGTCAAGATGTACCGCCGCCTGCAGCCGATGTACCGCGACATCGCGCGCATCACCGGCTATCCGGTGCGTACCTAGGCGGACCTTCAGGCGGCGTGTTCGAGCGCCGGGCCGGTCACCGGATCCAGGAAGGACAGCAGCGGCGCCATGATCGCCCGTTCGCCGGCGCTGCAGGTCGCCAGCGCCAGTTCGCGCGACAGTTCGCGCAGGCGCCAGCCGATCTCGCTGGTGGCGACCGCGTGTTCGAACACCAGCAGGCCGTCGAAACCGTCCTCGCCCTCGGGCAGCAGCACCAGGTCCAGGCCAGAGCTCAATGCGGCGCGCTGCAGCTGCGCCATGCGCGCCGCGATGCGTTCGAGCAGTTCGCGGGTCGATGGGCTCAAGCCGGCGCTCTGCGCCAGCGCCTGCGCGGTACCCATGCCGTCGACGATGCGGCGGTACAGGCGCGCGTCGCGGTCCAGCACGGAGCGCTCGGCGCAGGCCTGGCCGACGCCGCCGCGCAGGTGCTGCCTGGCGCGCGACACCACGGCGGCGATGCGCCGGTCATGCTCGCTCGTGATGAGCTTGAGCGAGACTTCCGCCCGTTCCAGCCCGTGCGCCGCGCGCAGCATGGCGCTGACGGCTTCGGCCGCCGCCAGCACCTGGCCGCAAGGGCTGATGGCCGCACCGGCCAGGCGCCGCGGATAGCCGGAACCGTCCAGGCGCTCGTGGTGTTCGGCGATGGCCCGCGCCACTTCCGGCGGATAGGTCTCGTGCTCGGCGATCAGCATCTGGCTGGTGCGCGGATGGACCACCAGGTGGGCCCATTCGTGCGGCAGCAGCTGGCGTCCGGGCGCCAGATAGGCCGGGTCGATGTACAGCTCGCCGATATCGTGGAGCAGGCCGGCCAGTGCGCACGACTGCTGCAGTTCGGCCGACAGGCCGAGATGCTTGGCGAAGCATGCAGCCGCGATCGCGACCGTCACCGCATGGTCGAGCGCCTCGTTGCCGCCGCGCTCGGAGATCGTGAGCATCATCGTGGTTGCGTTGCCGAACTCCAGGCGCGACAGCATGGCGAGCGGCGAGGGGCCGCTGCCCTGCGAGACGGCGACGATCGCCGCCAGCGCCTGGTTGTCGGCCAGCAGGCGCTCGGCGGTCTTGACCACCAGGTTGGCGTCGACGCCGCCGGTGACGCGCAGCGAGGCTTCGATCGGCTTGGTGAGCTTGTGCAGGATGAGCTTTTCCTGCAGGACGCGGGAGACCTTGGCGCCCTTGGCGAGCAGCTTGTTGCCGCGCGCATCATAAATGTCTTCGGTGGCCACGACCGGCAACTGCTCGGCGAGTTCGATGACCTTCTCGAGGTAATGCTTGTTGACGACTGCGTCGGACATTGCTGCGATTCCGAGTGTTGGAAAACCCAAAGAATATCATGCTGTACGGCAACATATGTTATCGCAATACTAATTTATGGCGAACTTGTCTAGGCAAAACATTCTAATGGGGTAGTGCCTGTAGGATGGGGCGGCGCTCAGACGATCTTCATCCGGTCGGCCAGCAGGGCCTCGTAGGTCATGTTCTGCAGCATGGTGGCATGCATGGGATCGAGGTCCAGGAACTGGACCCCGTAGCTGTAGATCTCGCCCTGGCTGGACGCGGACTGCTCGATGGTGGCGTTGCGCACGATGGCCACGGTCTCGATGCGCATCTCCTGGTTGGCGGCCGGGATGGCGACCGTGAACTGCAACGCCAGCCTTTCCTCGCCGCGCGGGAAGGGGAAGGGCGAATCGATCCTGGCCCCGGTCACCGAGATATTGGTCAAGGTGCAGTCGATCGGCGCCAGTTCCGGCGCGGCGGTGCTGCGCACGCGGGCCGGCAGCTCGGTCCTGACCCGCATGGCGCCGCGCAGGCTGGTGCCCTGGATCGAGGTCGGGAAGGACAGGTGGACGTAGAACAGCGGCCGCCCGAACACGCGCTCGACGGTGCAGGCGAAAGAGCAGACGTTGACCCCGGAGAAGACCCGGATGGTGACGCGCTCGCCTTCGGTCAGCCCGATCGGATTGCCGTTCTCGAGCGGGATCTTGACGATGATGTACTCGTCCTTCAGGTAGCCGATCAGGGTGGAGAAGTAGGAGACCGGCTTGACGCGGCGGTGCGTCACGAGCTGGAGGCGCACGCCGACCTGCAGGTTCAGGGTCTCGAACTCGAATTCCTGGGGAGCGAGTTCCTGGGGGGATGCGCCTTTCATGTGGTGCGGTAGCGGCTTTATACGGCGAAAGAGCGAAATGATAACACTGCCTGTTCTTGCTTGCCGGACAGTCCCCTCGCTTGCCGGCAAGGGCCCCGTCCGCACTGACCAGCTGGTGCTACCCGCAATGGAATCTTTATATTTAAGCAAACACCAATAACGCCTAGTTATTAAGCCGTTGTTTTTAAAGCGTTTTTTCTTGTATTTACTTTAACAAATCGAAATTCTTCTTGCGCTTCTTTGCGGATTGGAAAATTTCTAGAGTAGATTCTCTAATATCCGTCCCGCATGGGGGGTGGTGCGTTCCCCGCAAGCCTTGCAGCGCTATCGGGATTTTTCCTCAACTGGATCGATCGACATGAAGTTCAACAATCTCCGTATTGGCACTCGCCTCGGCGCCGCCTTCGCCGCCATCCTCGTTCTCATGAGCTTCATGCTCGCCAGTGCGCTTTGGCAGCTGGGCCGGATCGACCACGCCAAGGAGGTCATGGCCATGGCCGAGCACAAGGCCAGCCTCGCCAGCGACTGGTTATCGGGCATCGCCACCAACAGCGTGCGCACCCTGGCCCGGGCCAAGAGCACCGATCCCGCCGACGACGCCTACTACGCGGCGGAGATGAAAGCCGTCAGCGCGAACGTGAGCAAGGTCCAGAAGGAGCTCGAAGCCCTGGTCGAGAGCGACAAGGGCAAGGCGCTGCTCCAGGCCGTGGCCGAGAACAGGAAGGCCTATACCGCCATCCGCGACGAGGCCTATAAACGCAAGAGCGCGCTCGGCCCGGGCAGCGAGGAGCTCAAGACCTATGTCAAGGGATCCCTGTTGCCTGCGATGGAGCGCTATGTCCGCTCGGTGCAGGACGTGGCCGCCTACCAGAAACAGCTGTTCGAGGACGCCAGCCGCCGCATCGATGCCATGCACGCACAGGGGCAGCGCCTCCTGGTCGCCATTGGCGCCGTGGCCCTGCTGTGCGGCGCGGGGTTCGGCATGGCGCTCACGCGAGGCATCACGCGCCCCCTGGGCAGCGCCGTCGGGCTGGCCCGGCGGGTGGCCTCGGGCGACCTGACCGCCGACATCCGCGTCGATACGCGCGACGAGGTCGGCGAGCTGCTGGCGGCCCTGAAGACCATGAACGGGCAGCTGCTCAAGACCGTCACCGACGTGCGCGCCGGCACCGAGACCATCGTCACGGCTTCGCGCCAGATCTCGGCGGGCAACCTCGACCTGTCGGCCCGTACCGAGCAGCAGGCCGGCTCGCTGGAGGAGACCGCGTCCTCGATGGAAGAACTGACCGGCACCGTGCGCCAGAACGCGGACAATGCGCGCCAGGCCAATACGCTGGCGCTGGCCGCCGCCGAAATCGCCGTGCGCGGCGGCACCGTGGTGTCGCAGGTGGTGGCCACGATGGAGTCGATCAACGCCTCGTCCAGGCAGATCGGCGACATCATCGGGGTCATCGACAGCATCGCCTTCCAGACCAACATCCTGGCCCTGAACGCGGCGGTGGAAGCCGCGCGCGCCGGCGAGCAGGGGCGGGGCTTCGCCGTGGTCGCCTCCGAAGTGCGCAACCTGGCCCAGCGCTCGGCCGGTGCGGCCAAGGAGATCCGCACCCTGATCACCGATTCGGTGTCCAAGGTCGATGCCGGCGGCCGCCTGGTCGACGAGGCCGGGGCCACCATGCAGGAAATCGTGCAAGGCATCGCGCGCGTCACCGACATCATGTCCGAGATCGCCTCGGCCAGCGCCGAACAGACGCTCGGCATCGAGCAGGTCAATGCCGCGATCACCCAGATGGATGGCGCCACCCAGCAGAACGCGGCCCTGGTCGAGGAGGCCGCGGCGGCCGCGGCGTCGCTGCAGGACCAGGCGGCCGCGCTGGCGCAGTTGGTCAGCACCTTCACGGTGCACGCCGCCCCGGTATCGCCACCGGCCGCACGGCGCGCGCGTCTCGTGCACGCCTGAATCCCGGCCTGAACCCCGGCGTCTCCGGCCGGGGACGGATCACCCGGCCGGCGGGACGAAAGCCGGCAGCCCGGCGGTCCCGAGGCGCCGGTGCGCTGCTATACTCGGCGCACCATGAACCACGCATTCCCGGCCGCTCCCGCGCCGCCCCTCAAGACCGTCGCCTGGGCCGTGCTCCTGTGGACGGCGGTCAGCGCGCTCGGCGCCCTGCAGACCTATAGCGACAACCTGCGCGCCGGCGCCGAGAGCCACTATCCGGCCCTCCTGGTCACCTGGTTCATCGAATACGCGGTGCCGCTGATCGTCCTGAGCGCGGGCCTGAGCCTGGCGCTGGCGCGCCGGCCGGAACTGGTGGCGCGCCCACGGCGGGTGGTCGCCCTGTTCGTCGGCCTGATGGCCGTGTTCCAGCCGCTGCAATGGCTGTACATGGCCTGGCTGCGCGGCTACCTGCCGGTGGCCGGCCCGGACGAGGCCTGGCAGCTGTTCCTCAAGATGCTGCTGGTCGGCTGGTTTTCCGCCACCGGGACCTTCGCCGCCATCCTGGCGATCCATTACTGGCGCCATGCGCTGGAGCGCGAGCTGGCCTGGCAGCGCTCGCAGACCGACATGCTGAACCTGCGCCTGGCGCTGGAAGAACAGCGCATGCTGGCGCTGCGCGCCCAGTTCGAACCGCACTTCCTGTTCAACGCGCTGAACGCGATCAGCGCCCTGGTGCGCGCCAACGACAAGGCGCTGGCGCTGGGCGGCATCGGGCGGCTGAGCGACCTGCTGCGCTACGCGCTCTCGGCCAGCGCGCGCAATACCGCCACCGTCGCCGAGGAGCTGCAGTTCGTGCGCGACTACCTGGACCTGCAGCGCCTGCGCTACGAGGACCGGCTGCAGGTCGGCATCGAAGGCGCCGGTCCATGGCTGCACGAGATCGGCTGTCCGCCCCTGATCCTGCAGCCGCTGCTGGAAAACGCGCTGCGCCACGACCTCGATTGCAGGGAAGGACCGGGCGACATCCGCGTCCGATTCGCACGTGAAATGGAAAGTGGGGGCCAGGGCGAGGTGCTGTCGATCCGGGTGACCAACCCGGCCAGCGGCCAGGCATCAATCAATCCCGGCGCCGGCCTCGGCCTGGCGAACACGCGCGACCGGCTGCGCCTGATGCATCCCGCGGCTTCGCTGCGGGCGGGGCTGGAAGGGGAACGCTTCGTGGCCGAGATTCGCCTGCCGCTTGGCGTCCAGGACTAGCGCGATGCCGGTACGCTACCTGATCGTCGACGACGAGGCGCGCAGCCGCAGCAACCTGCGCCTCGCCCTGACCGACGCCTCGGATTGGGAGCTGGCCGCCGAATGCGCCAGCGCGGCCGCCGCGCGCGAGGCGCTGGCGCGGCATGCGGCCGACGTGGTCTTCCTCGATATCCAGATGCCGGGGGAGTCGGGACTGGTGCTGGCGCGCGAACTCGCCGCCCAGCCCGCGCCGCCCCTGGTCATCTTCGTCACCGCCTACAGCGAACACGCGATCGACGCCTTCGAGGTGTTCGCGCTCGACTACCTGCTCAAGCCGATCGGCGACGCACGCCTGGCCCAGGCGGTGGAGCGGGCCGCCGGGATGCTGGCGCAGCGCCAGCGCGGCGCCTACGCGGCCGCCTTACGCGACTATGCCGGCGCAGGGACGGGTTCAGCCGAGGCCCGGCGCATGGAGCACGTCAACGTGCGCTCGGTCGGCAGCATCGAGCGCATCCGCTTCGAGGACATCCTGTGGATGCAGGCGGCCAGCAATTACGTCGAACTGCACCTGGCGGCGCGCAGCGTGCTGCACCGGATCACGCTGAACCGCATGGAAACCCTGCTGCCGCCGGGCGACTACCTGCGCGTGCACCGCAGCACCATCGTCAGGCGCGACCAGATCGCGCTGCTGGCGACCGATGGCGACGGCAGCTACCGCCTGACCCTGCGCTGCGGCGCCGTGACGGCGGTGAGCGAGCGTTACCTGGCGGCGCTCAAGTCGGCCATGTGACGAACGTCCCCGTGGCTGGGACGGCTGCGCTGGTTCCGCCGCGGCGCGCTCCCTAGACTGTGCCTTCATAGTGATCATTACGGGAGATCTTCTTGCACCTGTCCTTGCTTTCCCTCGCACGCGCGGCGCTGGCCTGCGCCTGCATCCTGCCCCTTGCCGCTCCGGCGGCCGAACCGGCGGCGCTGCGCGCGCTGGCCGACCGCACCATCCGTCCACTGATGGCGCAGTACGGCGTGCCCGGCATGGCGGTCGGCATCACCGCCGGCGGCCGGACCATGTTCTTCAACTACGGCATGGCGTCGACGCAGGACGGCGCGCCCGTGACCAAACACACCCTGTTCGAACTGGGCTCGATCAGCAAGACCTTTGCCGCGACCCTGGCGCTCTACGGCCAGGCCCAGGGCAAGCTGTCGCTCGACGACCATCCCGGCGACTACCTGCCCGCACTCAAGGGCAGCCCCATCGACAAAGCCAGCCTGCGCCATCTCGGCACCTATACGGCGGGCGGCCTGCCGCTGCAATTCCCCGATGAGGTGGAGGGCATGGCGGCGACCATGGCCTATTACGGCGCATGGCGGCCGGACGCCGCGCCGGGGACCCTGCGCCGCTATTCCAACCCCAGCATCGGCCTGCTGGGTCAGGCGACGGCGGCCGCGCTGGGCCAGGGCTTCGGCGAGGCGCTCGAAGGGCAGCTGCTTCCCGCGCTGGGCCTGCGCGACACCTATGCGATGGTGCCGCCGGCGGCGATGGGGCGCTACGCCTGGGGTGTGGATGCGGCCGGCAAACCGGCGCGGGCCACGCGCGCCGCGCTCGACGTCCAGACCTACGGCATCAAGTCGAGCGCCGCCGACATGATCCGCTACCTCCAGGCGAACATGGAACCGTCCCGCCTCGTGGGGCCGGCGCGGCTTGCGGTGGAGGGGACCCATGTGGGCTACTACCGCGTCGGCGAGATGGTGCAGGGGCTCGGCTGGGAGCAGTACCGCCCGCCGCTGAGCCTGGCGCGCCTGCTGGCCGGGAACGCGGCCGGGATGATCCACGCCCCGAATCCGGCCACGCCCGTCGCTCCCCAGGCGGCGCCCCCCGGGACACTGTTCAACAAGACCGGCTCGACCCGGGGCTTCGGCGCCTATGCGCTGTTCGTGCCGGACCGGAAGATCGGCATTGTCCTGCTGGCCAACAAGAATTTCCCGATTCCGGCGCGGATCGAGGCGGCCCATGCGCTGATGGAAGCGCTCGACCCCAGGGGCGGCCGATGACGGCGCCGTTTCCTTCGGCCGCGATCCTGGACACCGCGCTCGCGCACGGCCGCGCCAGGAATGCGGGCATCGACTGCCTGCGCGGCCTGGCCATCCTGCTGGTGATCGTGCACCACCTGGCGTTGCCTTTCCGCCTGCCGCTGGGCCCCAGCCTGCTGAGCGAATGGTGGCCCAGGCGCCTGCTCGACGCCATCGGTTTCAACGGCTACGAGGCGGTGTACGTCTTCTTCGTCATCTCCGGCTTCCTGATCGCGCGCAGCATCATCGAACGCGATGGAAGCCTGGAGCGGGTCGACCTGCGCCGCTTCTACGCGGCGCGCGCGCGCCGCATCCTGCCCTTGCTGGCCCTGGTGCTGGCCTGCCTGGCGGCGCTGGGCTGGATGGGCATGCCCGGCTTCGCTCCGGAAAACGCGGAGCAGAGCGTAGTCGGCCTGCTGGCGGCGGCGCTCAGCTTCAGCTTCAACCTCTATGAAGGCCGTACCGGCTGGGCGCCGGCGGGCTGGGACGTGCTGTGGTCGCTGTCGATCGAGGAAATGTTCTACCTGGGCTTTCCCTTGCTGTGCCTGTGGCTGCCGCGCCGGATCCTGGCCGGCCTGCTGCTGGCCTGGGCCCTGGCCCTGCTGCCGCTGCGCGCGCTGGTGCCCGTCGCCGACGAGGTATGGTGGGAGAAGGCCTACCTGCCCGGCATGGCGGCCATCGCCTGGGGCGTACTGGCCGCCATGCTGGCCCAGCGCTGGCGTCCGGGCCGGCGCATGGCGCGCGCCATGGCGCTGCTGGGCGCATGCTGCCTGCTGGCGGTGCTGGGGTGGCCCGACCTGGTGCACCGCCACCTGTTCAAGTCCGCCCTCTACGTCCTGTGCATCGGCGCCTGCCTGCTCTTGTGCGCCTTCCACGCCCATCCGCCGGCACTGCGCCGGGGACTGGGCTGGCTGGCGCGCATGGGGCGCCTGAGCTACGAGCTCTATCTGTCGCACATGTTCGTGGTCCTGGGCGCCGCTGCGCTGTACCGCAGCGTATTGGGCGAGACCCAGGCCTGGACCTTCGCCATCTACCTGCCCGTGCTCTACGTGTGCGTGCTGCTGGCGCGGGGATTGCAATCGCTGACGGAGTCGCCATGACCTTCATCCATACCAAGACCGCCGGCTTGCTGCTGGCCCTGTGCTGCCTGTCCGGCGCCGCCGCCGCCGGGCCGTCCCCAGCGTCCGCCTATGCCCTCGACAACACGGAAGTGCGCGACATCCGTGCGCAAGCCTTGCAGCGCGACTACCAGCTGTATGTGGCCCTGCCGGACTCCTACAGAGAGGGCGGCAAGCGCTACCCGGTGCTGTTCGTGACCGACGCCAACTACGCCTTCCCGGTCGTACGCGGCATCGCGCAGCGCCTGCACAAGCATGCGGGCATGGAAGAGGCGATCGTGGTCGGCCTGTCGTATGCGAAGGGCGACAGCGGCGTCCACAGCCGCCGGCGCGACTACACGCCCAGCGTGCCGCGCAAGCAAAGCTACCGCGCCGACATGCCGGGCCGGGCCCCGGAATTCGGCGGCGCGGCCGCCTACGGCAAGTTCCTCACCGGCGAAGTGCTGCCGCTGGTCGCGCGCCACTACCGCGCCGACATGGGGCGCAAGATCTTCGTCGGCCATTCCTACGGCAGCCTGCTCGGCCTGCAGTTGCTGCTGGGCGCGCCGCGCAGCTTCGAGCACTACATCCTCGGCAGCCCGTCGCTATGGTTCGACGGCGGCGTGATGTTCGAGCGCGAACAGGCCTATGCCGCGCGCCACAAGGACTTGCCGGCCTCGGTGTTCTTCGGGATCGGCGGGCTGGAGCGCCTGGCGCCGGGCAAGCGGCGCTCGCGCAGCGAGGAGGAGGCCGACATGGTGGAGGACTTGCGCGAGTTCGACGGCCTGCTCGCGCAGCGCCGCTATCCGGGCCTGAAGACGAAGCTGCGGGTGTTCCATGAAGAAGACCACGCGAGCGTGTTCCCCGCCGTGCTGACGCACGGCTTGCGCAGCTACCTCAAGTCGTCGAAGTGAGCGCATGCCGCTCGAAGTGCAGGCGGTCGTACCACACGCCGCCCAGCTCGAAACTGCGCCTGGAGTGACCGAACCGGACGAAGCCGTTGCGCAGCAGGACGCGCACCGAGCCCAGGTTTTCCGCGCGCGCGTCCGCCTCGATGCGCAGCGTTCCGTGTCCTCGATCGCCATCGCGATCGCCTGCGCCACGCCTTTCCTGGCGTAGTAGGAGGCCGGCCGCGCGTTGATGGTGGATTCGAAGAAGGCCCGGTTATCGGTTTCGAATGCGAGCAGGGCGTCCAGGTCGGCGCGACCCGGTGCGGCGAGACGGAGGGTGGGCATGCGACGGCTTCCGGTGGGATTGCCGGCATTGTACTACCGGCCGCGGTGGCCGGCGGCGTTCAGTGGGCGACCGTTTCGCGCACCGTGTTCCAGGCCGCGCCGGCGCACACCGTCACCACCCGGTTGCGCCCGGCCGACTTGGCTTCGTACATAGCGCGGTCGGCGGCGATGAAGAAGGAACGCAGGTCGTCGAACAGGGTCGGGACGATGGTCGCCACGCCGACGCTGACGGTGACCATCTCGGAGGTGGTCGAGCGAGGGTTCGGCATGGCCAGGCGCTCGACGTGGGCGCGGATCGCCTCGGCCAGGCCGGCCGCGCCCTCGGCGGCGGTTTCGCCCAGCAGCACCACGAATTCCTCGCCGCCGTAGCGCGCCGCCAGGTCGGCCGGGCGCACCGCGTGCTCCTGCAGCACCTCGGCCACCATCTGCAGGCACTGGTCGCCCTCGGCGTGGCCCAGGCTGTCGTTGTAGCCCTTGAAGTGGTCGACGTCGAGCACGAGCAGCGACAGGGGCTGGCCGCTGCGGATGGCGCGCTGCCATTCCTTTTCCAGGGCGCTGTCGAAGTGGCGGCGGTTGGCGATGCGGGTCAGCGGATCGACCAGCGCCGCGCGCTGCAGCGCCGTCTCGGACTGCTTGTGGTGAGTAATGTCGTGCAGCAGGGCGACGAACAGCGGTTCGCTGCCCGCCATGGGGGTCAGGCTCAGGTCCATGGCGCGCAGCGTGCCGTCGCGCTGGCGCACCAGCACTTCGCGCGTGCCGCGGCAGCGGGCGGCGAGCTCCGGATCGTCGCGCTCGGCGAAGTAGGCCGCATAGTCCTCGTCCGCAGGCTCGGCCAGCAGCCCGGCCAGCGGCAGGCCGACCAGTTCGCGCATGCTGTGCGCCACGAAGCCTTCGCTGGCCGGGTTGGCGTAGACGATGCGGCCGTCGCCGTTGACCAGTATCAGGCCTTCGTCCATGCCGTCGAGGATCATCTGCAGGCGGTCGTTCTGCTGCTTCTGGCTGACGCTATGGCGGCGGAAACGCAGGTGGGCGCCGACGCGGGCGCAGACCTCGGCCATGCGCACCGGCTTGGAAATATAGTCGACCGCGCCGGTGTCGAAGCCGGCCACGATGTCCTCGGTCTCGCCGCAGGCGCTCACGAAGATCACGGGAATATGGGCGGTGTCGGGCTGGCGCTTGAGGCGGCGGCAGATCTCGAGGCCGTCGAGGTCGGGCAGCAGCACGTCGAGCAGGATCAGGTCGGGCTGGACGCGGGCGGCGATGTCCAGCGCGCGCTTGCCGGTGGTGGCGATGAAGGTCTGGTAACCCTGCTGGCGCATGATCTCCTGCAGCAGCCCGAGGCTGTCAGGGGCATCGTCAACGATGAGGATCGCGGACTGGCGCGCGGGCGCGGAGAACGCGAGGGCAGGGGGAATCATGGGGGTCTGGTCAAAACGGCATGGGCGACCTGAGAATCATACTCCCAAAATGAATCCATCCGGCAACTTTTATTGCCGGTTATTTACACGTAATGTTTAGTTATGGCCGAGTGTGTTGCGAGACTGCCACTACAGTTGGCTGATTTGCCAATGTTGAGGCGGGAGGCCGCGGCCGTGGCGGTGCTGGGGGAGCGCAGCGCCACGGCCGGGAGGAATTACATCAGATCGGTGATCAGCTTGCCGAGGATGGCGATGCCTTCACGGATGCGTTCCGGCGGCACGGTCACGAAGGACAGGCGCAGGGTGTTGGTTTCCGGCTCGTTGGCGTAGAACGGCGCGCCCGGGACGAAGGCGACGCGCGCGGCCAGCGATTGGTCGAGCAGCTTCATGGCGTCGATATGCTTCGGCAGGGTCACCCAGATGAACATGCCGCCTTCCGGCTTGGTCCAGCTCACGCCGGCCGGGAAGTGCTCGGCCATCGCGTCCAGCATCACCTGGCACTGGTCGCCGTACAGCTTGCGGATGGTCGGGATGTGCTGGTCCAGGAAGCCGTCCTTGACCACTTCGTGCACGACCATCTGGGTCAGCTGGGCGGTGTGCAGGTCGGCGGCCTGCTTGGCCAGCTCGAGGCGGCGCACCAGCGGCAGCGGGGCGCACACGTAGCCCAGGCGGATGCCCGGGGTCAGGACCTTGGAGAAGGAGCCCATGTAGATCACGCCGTCCGGGTTCATCGCCACCATCTTCGGCGAGGGCGCGCCCTTGTAGCTCAGGGAGCCGTAGGGATCGTCCTCGATCAGCGGCAGGCCCAGGCGGGCGCAGGTTTCGACCAGCTCCTGGCGGCGTTCGACCGACAGGCTGCGGCCGGTCGGGTTCTGGAAGTTCGGCAGCGCGTACAGCAGGCGCGCGCCCTTGGCGACGGCGTCGATCGAGGACGGCACCAGGCCGTGTTCGTCGGTGTCGACCGATTTGAATTCGGGACGGTAGACCGAGAAGGCCTGCAGCGCGCCCAGGTAGCTCGGGGTTTCGACCAGCACGCGGCTGCCTTCGTCGATCAGGACCTTGCCCAGCAGGTCGAGCGCCTGCTGCGAGCCCGAGGTCATGAGGATCTGTTCAGGCAGGATCTTCGAGCCTTCCGTCGACAGCGAATTGGCAATCCATTCCCGCAGCGGGCCATAGCCGTCGGTCGGGCCGTACTGCAGCGCGACCTTGCCGGTCTGGGTCAGCACCTTGTCGTAGGCGGTCTTCATGACCTCGACCGGGAAGGTGGCTGGCGAAGGCAGGCCGCCGGCGAAGGAGATGATCTCCGGACGCTGGGTGATCTTCAGGATCTCGCGGATGAACGAGCTTTGCAGCTGCTGCGCGCGTTCCGAGAACTGCCACTGGATGGGATTGGGATTTTCGATTTTCATTACTGTCTCACATGCTCACAGAAGGGGACCGCGGGAGGTGCCGGGCCATTATAAAGCACGCCGGATAGGCGGCTTCGCCAAGGCCGGGCCGGGTAGGCCCAGCCCGCATCGGGTTATTGCATTTGCATCAATGCGCGTTAGTCAGGCGACTTCGACGATCATCTCGATTTCGACGCAGGTGCCGCGCGGCAGCGAAGCCACGCCGAAGGCCGAGCGCGCGTGCTTGCCGGCGTCGCCGAACACCTCGCCCAGCAGCTCGGAGCAGCCGTTGGTGACCAGGTGCTGCTCGTTGTATTCCGGGGTCGAGGCCACCAGGCTCATGACCTTGACGATGCGCTTCACGCGGGTGAGGTCGCCGCCCACCGCTTCCTGCAGGGTGCCGATCAGGTCGATCGCGACCGAACGCGCGGCGGCCTGGCCGTCCGCGGTGGTCTTGTCCTTGCCCAGGATGCCGGCGTTCGGGCTGCCATCGGCGTTCTTGGCGATGTGGCCCGAGATGAATACCAGGTTACCGGTCTGCACGTACATGACGTAGGCGGCGGCCGGGGTCGCCGGGGCCTGCAGGGTGATGTTCAGTTCCTTGAGTTTGTCGTAGACGGACATGCTATTTCCAGGTTGCGGTGGGTGAAGGCGATATTGTACGTCGTGACACGGGTGCTGCGGGGATTGCTAGCGTTATCAAACGTTTAACGAAGTCGAAAAGCAGGCGTCGTCACGCGCATTTTCCAACGTCTTCTCCGCGCAGGCGGGGACCCAAGTTAGTGCGCGGGCCACTCACCCAGACTTGGGCCCCCGCCTTCGCGGGGGTGACGGGGAGGGGCAGCGAGCACCTCAGAGAAGACCGGCGCGTCGACATTCCCGCCCGTCAAAGGCAAACCAATCCGCGCAACGCCAGCCAGCCTGCCCTCCCGCTTCATCTGCAAGGCCCCCGCCAGCGCCGCCGCCCCGGCCCCTTCCGCCACGTTGTGCGTGCACGCATACATCACCCGCATCGCCTCCGCCACCTCCGCGTCGCTCACCGCGATCACGTCGTCCGCATGGCGCAGCACCACCTCCAGCGAAGCGGCATCCGGCGCCCGGCAGGCCATGCCGTCGGCCAGCACCGTGCTCACCGGCGCTTCCACGGCGCGCCCGGCCTGGAAGGACAGCTGGTAGGCCGGCGCGTGGCTGGACACCACGCCCACGATCCGGGTCTGGAGCCCCAGCGCCTCGCGCGCCGCCACCGCGGCCGCGAAACCCGAGCCCTGGCCGATCGGGACCAGCACCAGGTCGAGCCCGGGCTGGGCGCGCAGCAGCTCCAGCCAGTAGCTGGCCACGCCGGCCACCAGGTCGGGGTGGTAGGAGGGCACCATGTGCAGGCGCTCACGGTCCGCCAGCGCATAGGCGTGCTCGCGGCTCTCCTGGAATTCGGCGCCATGCTCGACCAGGCGGGCGCCCAGGGCGCGCATCGCGGCGTTCTTTTCCACGCTGTTCCCGTGCGGGACGACGATCGTCGCTTCCAGCCCGTGGCGGCGGGCCGCGAAGGCGATCGACTGGCCGTGGTTGCCGCGCGTGGCCGCCGCGACCCCGCGCACGCCTGGCTCGCGCCGTAGCAGGCGCTCCATGTAGACCACGCCGCCGCGCAGCTTGAAGGCGCCGGCCGGGCCGTGGTTCTCGTGCTTGACCCAGGTTTCCAGGCCCAGCGCGGCGTCGAGCAGGGGCCAGTTGTACTGAGGCGTGGCGGGCATGGCGCCGTAGACGATGCGGGCGGCGTTCTCGAGCGCTGGCAGGTCGGGCAGCATCATGGGGGTTCCTTATATATAGATAGAGGTTAGCGGCGCACCTGCATGCGGCGCGCCGCGAACACGGTCGCGACGACAGCCAGCGCGAACAGGCAGTTGGTGAAGGTGAGGGCTTCGCCCAGCAGCATGGCGGCGCCGAGCAGGCTGAGGAAGGGCTGCAGCAGCTGCACCTGGCCCACGCGCGCCACCCCGCCCAGCGCCAGGCCGCGGTACCAGAAGAAGAAACCGGTAAAGGTCGAGCCCAGGGTCACGTAGCCAAAGGCGGTCCAGGCGCGCGGCCCGACCTCGTCCAGGACAGCCAGCTGGGGCGCGCACAGCCAGAGAACCATCGGCAGCAGCACCGGCACCGACAGCACCAGCGCCCAGCAGATCACTTCCGGCCCGCCCATGGTGCGCGCCAGGCGGCCGCCCTCGGCATAGCCCATCGCCGCCATCGGCACCGCGGCCAGGACCAGCAGATCGGCCAGGTGCAGCGCGCCGCCGCCCTGGGCCAGGGCGAAGGCGATCACCAGGCCGGCGCCGAACAGCGCCAGCACCCAGAACCCCTGCGAAGGCCGCTCGTAGCCGCGCAGGGCGGCGTAGAGGGCGGTGGCGAGCGGCAGCACGCCGACCAGCAGCGCGCCGTGCGAGGCCGGCAGGGTGCGCAGGGCCAGCGAAGTCAGGAGCGGAAAGCCGACGATGCAGCCGACGATGACGAGCGCCAGCTGCCACAGGGCGGCGCGTGAGGGACGCGGCACCCGCTTCCAGCACAGCCAGCCGGCCGCCAGTACGGCCGCGCCCAGCGCCCGCCCGAGCGCCACGAACAGGGGATCGAGTTCGGCCACGGCCATGCGGGTGAAGGGAATGGTCAGGCTGAAAATGGCGACACCCGCGAGGCCCAGCAGCATGCCGCGGGTTTCGTCGAGGGGCAGGGATGGAGCTGGGCAGCTGGTGGTGGCGCTCATGGGCATCCTTCGGAATCTTGTTGCGGTGTTGGCATCGGAAGGTCTATGCTATCCCGGCGCACCAGTACAGTCCCAGTACACTTGCGCACATAATCTTTCGACTGTGATGGTGAAATGACCAATACGCACCTGCCCTTGCTGCTGAGCCGCGAATCGGGCGAAGCCCTGGCCGACCAGATCGTGCGCTCGGTGGCGGCGCGCATCGAAGAGCGCCTGCTGCGTCCCGGCGCGCGCATGCCCTCGATCCGCCAGTTCGCGGCGACTCACGGGGTCTCGGCCTTCACCGTGGTGGCCGGCTACGACCGCCTGGTAGCCCAGGGCTACCTGGAATCGCGCCGTGGCGCCGGCTTCTTCGTGCGCGAGCGCGCGCTGCCGGAGGAGCGCCCGGCCTTGCCGGCGCGCGAGGCGCCGCCCGCCACGCTGGACGTGGCCTGGCTGGTGCGCAGCATGTTCCGCCAGTCGCCCGTGAACCTGTCGCCCGGCACCGGCGTCCTGCCCGCCGACTGGCTGGACGGGCCGGCGGTGGCCAACGCGCTGCGCGCGCTGAGCCGCCAGAACAGCAGCATCCTGATGAACTACGGCACGCCCCAGGGCTTCCTGCCGCTGCGCCAGCAGCTCCAGCTCAAGCTGGCCGAGAACGAGATCGACGCCGCGCCCGAGCAGCTGGTGACGACCTTGGGCGTGACCCAGGCCCTGGACCTGGTGGCGCGCGAGTTCTGCCGGCCGGGCGACACCATCCTGGTCGACGACCCGGCCTGGTTCCTGATGTTCGGCTCTTTCGCGGCCATGGGCCTGAAGGTGGTCGGCGTGCGGCGCCTGGCCGACGGCCCGGACATCGCCCAGCTGGCCCAGCTGGCCGCGCTGCACCAGCCGCGCCTGTACGTCCTCAATTCGGTGCTGCACAACCCGAGCTCGACCTCGCTGTCGGCGGCCAAGGCCTTTCAGGTGCTGCGCCTGGCCGAGCAGCACGGCTTCACGGTGGTCGAAGACGACATCTACAGCGACCTGCACCCGGGCGGGGCCACCCGCCTGGCCGCGCTCGACCAGCTGGACCGGGTGATCTACCTGGGCGGCTTCTCGAAATCGATGGCGGCCAACCTGCGCGTCGGCTTCATCGCGACTTCCAGCGAACGGGCCCAGCGCCTGGCCGACCGCAAGATGCTGGCCACGCTGACCACCAGCGACATCGGCGAGCGGGTCGTCTACAAGATCTTGTCCGAAGGCCACTATCGCAAGCACCTGGACCGCATCCGCACCCGCCTCGACGCGGTGCGCCCGCGGGCGCTGCGCCGGCTCGAGCAGCTCGGCATGCGGCTCGACCCGGCGCCGTCCAGCGGCATGTTCGTGTGGGTGGATGCCGGCTGCGACACGAATGTGCTGGCCGCGCGGGCGATGCAGGACGATATTTTGCTGGCGCCGGGCAGCCTGTTCTCGCCAAACCAGCTGCCGTCCAGCCACATGCGGCTGAACGTGGCCGCCTTGCAGGACGAAGGCGTGTGGCGCTTCTTCGAGACGGCGATCGCAGGCTGATGCATCAAAAATTTGCCTTTTTGCATCATCTGCGGATATTTCCACTGCCTGGGGGCTGATTTGTGCAAATTTTGTTGGCTCTTCAGCAATTTATTGGGCGCCGCCCCTTGAAAATCTTTCCGCTCTCCCAATCTGTGGGCGGTCTGTATCAACCCTGACATTCACGAGGAACAAGATGGCTGTCGCCGAAAAAGAAACCCTTGGCTTTCAAGCTGAAGTCAAACAGCTGCTGCAACTGATGATCCACTCCTTGTATTCGAACAAGGAGATCTTCCTGCGCGAACTCATTTCGAACGCTTCCGACGCGGCCGACAAGCTGCGCTTCGAGGCGATCAATAACGACGCCCTGTACGGCAACGACCACGAACTCAAGATCAAGGTCTCGTTCGACAAGGACGCCAAGACCATCACCATCTCGGACAACGGCATCGGCATGAGCCGCGAAGAGGTGATCTCGCACCTGGGCACCATCGCCAAGTCGGGCACCAAGGAATTCTTCAGCAAGCTGTCGGGCGACCAGCAGGCCGACGCCGCCCTGATCGGCCAGTTCGGCGTGGGCTTCTACTCCGCCTTCATCGTGGCCGACAAGGTGATCGTGCACACCCGCCGCGCCGGCGCCTTCGCGTCCGAAGGCGTGCGCTGGGAATCGACCGGCGAGGGCGACTACAGCGTCGAGCCGATCGAGAAGGTCAACCGCGGCACCGACATCATCCTGCACCTGCGCGCCGGCGAGGAAGAACTGCTCTCCGCCTGGAAGCTGAAGTCCATCATCCGCAAGTACTCGGACCACATCTCGCTGCCGATCGTGATGCAGAAGGAAGAGTGGGACGAGGAGAAGAAGCAGACCGTCCTGAAGGACGAGTTCGAGACCGTCAACCAGGCCAGCGCGCTGTGGGCGCGCAGCAAGTCGGACATCACCCCGGAACAGTACAACGAGTTCTACAAGCACATCTCGCACGACTTCCAGGAACCGCTGACCTACACCCACAACCGGGTCGAGGGCCGCAGCGAATACACCCAGCTGCTGTACGTGCCGGGCCACGCGCCCTTCGACCTGTGGGACCGCAACAAGCGCGGCGGCATCAAGCTCTACGTCAAGCGCGTCTTCATCATGGACGACGCCGAACAGCTGATGCCGACCTACCTGCGCTTCATCAAGGGCGTGATCGACTCGAGCGACCTGCCGCTGAACGTCTCGCGCGAGATCCTGCAGGAGTCGCGCGACGTGCGCGTGATCCGCGAAGGCTCGACCAAGCGCGTGCTGGGCATGCTGGAAGAACTGGCGAACGCCGAGGAGCAGGAAACCCGGGCCAAGTACGCCACCTTCTGGAAGGAATTCGGCCAGGTGCTGAAAGAGGGCATCGGCGAGGACGCGACCAACAAGGACCGCATCGCCAAGCTGCTGCGCTTCGCCTCGACCGCGAACGAGTCGGACGAGCAGAGCGTGTCCTTCGCCGACTACCTGGGCCGCATGAAGGAAGGCCAGGACAAGATCTACTACGTCACCGCCGACAACTACACCGCCGCCAAGAACAGCCCGCACCTGGAGATCTTCCGCAAGAAGGGCGTCGAAGTGCTGCTCATGACCGACCGCGTCGACGAATGGATGCTGTCCTTCCTGAGCGAATTCGAGGGCAAGGAACTGGTGTCGGTGGCCAAGGGCGGCCTGGACCTGGGCGCGCTGGAAGACGAGGCCGAGAAGAAGGAACACGCCGAGACCGAGACCCAGTACAAGGACCTGGTCGAGAAGATGAAAGGCGCCCTGGGCGACAAGGCCAAGGACGTGCGGGTCACCTTCCGCCTGACCGATTCGCCGGCCTGCCTGGTGGCCGACGAAAATGAATTGTCCGGCAACCTGCTGCGCATGCTGAAGGCCGCCGGCCAGGATGCGCCGGAGTCCAAGCCCATCCTCGAGATCAACCCGAATCACCCGCTGGTGATGCGCTTGAAGTACGAGGACGCGGCCGGTCAGCGCTTCGGCGACTGGTCGCACATCCTGTTCGACCAGGCCCTGCTGGCCGAGGGCGGCAGCCTGAGCGATCCGGCGTCGTTCGTGAAGCGCTTGAATGAGATGCTGCTGGCGACGACGAAGTAATCAGGGTCAGCGTAAGGAGAGCCGGGGCAGCGATGCTCCGGCTTTTTTATTGGTGTGCGCAGAAACTCAGGCTCCGGCCTTCGCTGGAGCGACGGTTTTTCGGTTAGCAGCTTACGAACACCGTTGTGGCCAGCACCTTGCGCACGTCGTTCCAGCGAAGGCCGGAACCCAAGTTTGCCCGCATACCACCTCAGCATCAAAGATGCCGCGTCTCCCCCGGCGGCGTCACCCAATTATCGTTCCGCCCATCGAACACCCGCAGCGGCGCCGCCAGCAGCTCCTCCACCGGCATGTCGTCCAGGCTGCCGACTGTGACCGCGACGAACGGCCCCGCCGCCGATGCTCCGCTCGTGAAGATGTTGATGCCGCACGCGCCGCAGAAGTTGTGGCCGTCGCGGCGCAGGTGGAAGCGGTATTCGCGCAGCGCCTCCCGCCCCTGCAGCAGGCGGAAGGACGCGGGCGGCAGCTGGACCGCCCAGAAGCGCATCTTGGTGCAGATGCTGCAGTTGCATTTGACGGTGCCGCGCGCGAGGTCGATGTCGGCTTCGTAGCGCACCGCGCCGCAGTGGCAGCTGCCGTGGTAGGTCTTCATGCGGCCTCGCCGGCCAGCCAGGCGGCGCGCTCGAGCTGGTAAACCGAGACCGGGCAGCCATGCCAGGTTTCCTCGCCCTGGTAGCGCATGCCCAGCTTCTGCATCACGCGCGCGGAAGCGGCGTTGTCGGGGTCGCAGATCGCGCACAGCAGCGGCGCATCCAGCTCCTCGAAGGCGAAGCGCGCCATGCGCCGCGCCGCCTCGATCGCATAGCCCTTGCCCCAGTGCTCCCGGCGCAGGCGCCAGCCGATCTCGTGCGGATTGGCCGGGTCGTGCCCCAGGTGCTGGATGCAGCCGGCGCCCACCAGTTCGCCCGTCTCGCGGTCGAGGAAGCTCCACCACGAATAGCCGACCGTCCGCCAGCGGCCCTGCACCCGTTCGATCACGGCGCGCGTTTCTTCCGGCGTCTCGGCCGCGCCGGTGATGTAGCGCATCACCTCGGGGTCGCTGTTCAGGGCGCGCAAGCCCGCGTAGTGCGCGCTGGCCATGGGCTCGAGCCGCAGCCTGGCAGTGCTCAGGACCGTCATGGCTTACGCCGACACCTGGTCGCAGAACCCGGTCAGCAGCCGTTCGCCCTCGGGCCAGTCGCCATGCCCGGAATCGGCGTTGAGGTGGCCGGCCTTGCCGATGTCGACGAAGCGGCTGCCCCAGCTCGCCGCGAAGCCCTGCGCGCGGTCTGGCGTCACATACGGGTCGTCGCTGCTGGCGACCACGATGCTGGGGAAGGGCAGCGGCTCCATCGGCACCGGCGCGAAGCCGTTCAGGGGCGCCGGATAGGAGGGCGCTTCGACGTCGCTCGGCGCGACCAGGAAGGCCCCGGCCACCTTGAGCGGCGAGCCGCAACGCGCCCAGTGCGCCACCAGGATGCAGCCCAGGCTGTGGGCGACCAGGATCGGCGCGCCCTTGCAGGCGGCGATGGCGGCGTCGAGTTCGGCCACCCATTCGTCGCGCTCGGGACTGGTCCAGTCGCGGTGCGGGGCGCGGGTCCACGCCGGATAGCGCTCCTGCCACAGGGATTGCCAGTGGCGCGGGCCCGAATTCCACAGGCCAGCCACGATCAGCACGTCACACTTCATCTTGCCTCCACCAGAAGTCAATCGAGTCGGCCGCCGCCGGCTTGCGCCCCTTGCGCCACCTTCGCCCCTTTTGCTTCGCCCCCGAACAGGCGCTCGAAGGGCGCGCAGAAGCGCTCCTTGCGCTGTTCGGTCAGCATGCCCAGCACGACCGTCGCCAGGGTCACCGCGGCCCCCGCCGCGATCCAGTCGGCCAGGCTGCCGGCGTCGTGCGGGTAGAGCGCGGGCCAGGCGGCGAGCACCAGGGCATGCGACAGGTAGAGCGTGAACGTGTACGAGGACAGCAGGCGGATCGGCCTTGCCATTCTCATCATAACCTCGAATCCGGCATGGCGTGCACAGGCGAAGTGGAGGCAGACGATCAGGCCGACCGCGTAGTCGGCCAGGAAGCGGTCCGCATTCGCCAGCGGGAAGGTCTGGCCCAGCCAGGTGGCGCGTCCCAGGTTGCGCAGCAGGTCTTCGGCGCCGCCCAGTTCGTAGGCTGCCAGCAGCGCCACGCTGAGGATCCAGCCGATGCGCGCGAGGCGGCGCGGCATGGCGCGGCGCGCCTGCCAGTGATAGAGCAGCACGCCGCTCAGCCACACCGGCAGCAGCAGCCACAGCTTGATCCCCATGACGGCCAGCACCAGCGCGCCCAGGGCAAGGCGCGCCGCGCCGCGCAGGTAGAACAGCACGCCGAACAGGAGGTAGTACCAGGCTTCGTAATTGAGCGACCACCAGGGATTGAGCAGGGGCGGCACTTCGGACAGGGTCCAGAGTTCGCCCATGAACAGCAGGTGGAAGGGAATGTAGAGGTAGGGCTTGAGCAGCTGGTAGGCGGTGGTGTGCCCGGTGCCCGAGACGCCGAACAGTGCGGTGGCGGTCGCGAAGCCCAGCAGCAGCACGGGCACGGCGACCGAATACAGGCGCGCGCAGCGCGCCACCGCATAATCGCGCGCGCTCGGACGGCGCTGGTGAGCGGTGTAGGCGATCACGAAGCCCGACAGCACGAAGAAGGCGACCACCGCCTCGCGCCCCAGCAGCTGCAGCTGGTCCGCCAATGGTCCCCGCACGATGCCGAGCTGGGAAAAGTGCATGGCGACGACCGCCAGCGCCGCCAGGAAGCGGACGAGATCGAGATAAATCGAGAAGGAGCGGTCGAGAGACGGGGCTGCGCCCATGATGATTTGATTGAAAGCAACAATCGCATCATAGAGGGAGCCGCCGCCCGGCGCAATCCGCATGCATAAGTGGAAGGGGCCGGGCGTTGTAAATCGGCCGTTGTTATGCGGCCGTATTTACAGCTCGGTGCGCAGGGCGAACAGTTCCGGGAACAGCACCACGTCGAGCATCTTGCGCAGGTAGCTGACGCCGGCCGTGCCGCCGGTGCCGGTCTTGAAGCCGATGATGCGCTCGACCGTGCTCACGTGGCGGAAGCGCCAGAAGCGGAAGGCGGTTTCCATGTCCACCAGCTTTTCCGCCAGCTCGTACAGCGCCCAGTGGTGCTCGGTGTCGCGGTACACCTCGAGCCAGGCCGCCTTGACGCTGTCGTTGATGCGGGTCGGCTCGGTCCAGTCGCCGTCCAGGCGGTCCGCGTCGATCTTCAGGCCGCTGCGCGCCAGCAGCATCACCGCTTCGTCGTAGAGCGAGGGCGCGTTCAGCTCGCGCGCCAGGATGGCATGGGCTTCCGGCATCTTCTCGTGAACCGCCAGCAGGTTGCGGTTCTTGTTCCCCAGGATGAACTCGAGTTCCCTGTACTGGAAGGACTGGAAGCCCGAGGAGGCGCCCAGGTAGGGGCGGATCGCCGTGTACTCGGGCGGGGTCATGGTGGCCAGCACGTCCCAGGCATGCACCAGCTGGTCCATGATGCGCGCCACCCGCGCCAGCATCTTGAAGGCCGGCGGCAGGTTATCCTCGCGGATGTGGCGGCGCACCGCCTGCAGCTCGTGCAGCATCAGCTTGATCCACAGCTCGCTGGTCTGGTGCTGGACGATGAACAGCATCTCGTTGTGGTTGGGCGAGAGCGGGTGCTGGGCCGCGAGGATCTGGCCCAGGCCCAGGTAGTCGCCGTAGCTCATGGACTCCTTGAAGTCCATCTTGGCGCCGTGCCACTCGGCGCCTTCTTGCTTGGTCTTGTCGTTCATAGGTCTCTTTTCAGGTCACGGCGCTGCGCTCGGCCGCGACGTCGTAGGCCTCGTTGTCCAGGATATCCTTCAGGATCTCCACCGCGTCCCAGACCTCGGCGAAGCTGGTGTACAGCGGCGTGAAGCCGAAGCGCATGATCCGCGGTTCGCGGTAGTCGCCGATCACGCCGCGCGCGATCAGGGCCGCCATCACCGCGTAGCCGTGCGGGTGGGTGAAGCTGACCTGGCTGCCGCGCCGGGCGTGTTCGCGCGGGGTCACCAGTTCCAGGGGGTGGGCGGCGCAGCGGCTTTCCACCAGTTCGATGAACAGGTCGGTCAGGGCCAGCGACTTGGCGCGCAGGGCGTCCATGCCGGTCACCTCGAAGATCTCGAGACCGCATTCGACCAGGGCCAGCGACACCACCGGCTGGGTGCCGCACAGGGCGCGGCCGATGCCGTTGCAGGCGGCGAAGGCGGGTGCCATCGCGAACGGCTGGGCGTGGCTCCACCAGCCCGAGAGCGGGTGCTTGAACCGGGCCTGGTGGCGCTGCGGCACCCAGATGAAGGCCGGGGCGCCGGGGCCGCCGTTCAGGTATTTATAGGTGCAGCCGACCGCGAAGTCGGCTTGCGCCGCGTGCAGGTCGACCGGCACCGCGCCGGCCGAGTGGGCCAGGTCCCAGACCGCCAGCGCGCCTTGCGCATGGGCGTGGCGGGTGAGTAGCCCCATGTCGTGCTGGTAGCCGGTACGGTAGTTGACGTGGGTGAGCATCAGGACCGCGCAGTCGCCATCGACCGCCGCCGGGATCTCGTCGACCGAATCGACCAGGCGCACCCGGTAGCCGCGCTCCAGCCATTCGGTCAGGCCTTCCGCCATATAGATATCGGTCGGGAAGTTGCTGCGCTCGGTCACGATGGTGCGGCGCTGGCCGGTGTCGCCCTGGGCCTGCAGGTGCAGGGCGGCTGCCAGGGCCTTGAACAGGTTGAGCGACGTGGTGTCGGTGACCGCGACTTCGCCGGCGCGGGCGCCGATCAGGGGAGCCAGGCGGTCGCCCAGGCGCTTCGGCATGTCGAACCAGCCGGCTTTGTTCCAGCTCTTGATCAGGTCGACGCCCCATTCCCGGGCCACCACCTGCTGGGCGCGCGCCAGGGCGGCCTTGGGACGAGCGCCGAGCGAGTTCCCGTCCAGGTAGATCACGCCCTGGGGCAGGTCGAAGCATTCGCGCAGGGGCGCCAGCGGGTCGGCGGCGTCGCGCGCCAGGCAGCCGGCGCGGCTGATGGTGGAATGGCTCATGTGGCTACTTTCTCGGGAAGGGCGCGCACGAGCTGGCGTAATACCGCGCGCACCGGGCTGGCGTCCATGCCGGCGAATTTGAGGGGCAGGGCGATCAGTTCGTAGTCGCCCTCGGGCACCGCGTCCAGCACGACGCCTTCGAGGATGGCCATGCGGTGCGCGCGCACCGCGTGGTGGGCGTCGAGGGTCTTGGAATCCTGCGGGTCGAGCGAGGCGGCGTCGGTGCCGACCAGGATCACGCCGCGGCCGGCCAGCAGCGCGATCGCGGCCGGGGTGACGGCCGCGAAGCCGGGATCCCACTCGGTCTGCGGCGCTGCTGCGTAGGTACGCAGCAGCACGCGCGGCGGGACATCGTCCAGTTTCCCGGCCAGGTCGGCCGCATCCACGGCCCTGGCGCCGACGCAGTGGATCACGCGGCAGGGGCCGAGATAGGGCGCCAGGCCCACCTGGTCGATAGTCGCGCCGTGTGGATCATAATGCGAGGGCGCGTCGGTGTGCGCGCCCAGGTGGGTGGTCATGACCATGCGGCTGACGTGCACCGGGCAGCCGTTGCCGATCTGCCAAGTGGGGGCGGCCTCGAACGGCGTGTCGCCAGGCCAGACCGGGATGCCGGCCGAGATGACCGGACTGATGTCCCAGAGTTGTGGAGCTTCCATGCGGGCCCTCGTGGAATGTTGAGGCTTCAAGTAATCAGCGAGCCTCGCAGTGTAGCAAGTTCCGGCGCTTGCCGCTAAGGCAGCTGTCTTTTTGGCAATAATGAACGGCCCGAAAAAAATTTCAAAATATTTTGCGCCGAACCCTAAAGTTCCCCGAAACCCGTCCGATAACGATCTCAGATAGGCAGGAATGGGTCGAAAAATTTTTTCAGAACCCCCTAAAGTTCTCTCCAGTGGTGCCGATAACTGTTTGGAAGACAACAAAGGGACGAAAAATATTTTCGAAAAACCCTAAAGTTCTCCTCAACCCCGACGATAACGTGTCAGGGATGCGACAGATCAAGTCTGACGCGACTCACAATTCAGGGTGTGTTCCAGCACCGTCCCAAGCCCCTGCTTCATAGGGGAATCAGAGTGATCCAGAAGGGTTTGTCAGACAAACTCCTACGGGTCATGTCCGTCGTTCGCGGACGAAAAATACAGCGTTTCTCCGATTCCGCAAAAGTTGCCCCACGGTCAGAATCTATCTCATCGGCAACACACAAACGGAGAGAGAAAATGACTGCGAACGACATGATGGCTGAAATTCGTGATGCTAACCTGAGCTACCTGATGCTCGCCCAGCAGATGATCCGCGCCGACAAGGTCACCGCCATCTTCCGTCTCGGTATCTCGGCCGACATCGCCGACCTGATCGAAGGCATGAGCAACGCCCAGATCCTGAAGCTCGCCGGCGGCAACATGATGCTGGCCCGTTTCCGCTTCGACGACAGCGCCATCCTGGGCATGCTGACCAGCCACACCAAGGAACGCAGCCTGGCCCAGTCGCACGCCGCCATCCTGATGGCCGGCCAGCCGGTCGAAGAGATCGTATAATCCGCCTGACGGTCCCGCCGGGACCAGTGTCTGAACAGGTCCGGAGCAGTCATGAGCAAAAAAAGCGTTGTCTCGGAAGCGCAGGAAATCCAGCTGGCTATCGAACTGATCAATCTCGGCGCCCGGCTCCAGCTTCTCGAGACCGAAGTCTCGCTGTCGCGGGAACGCCTGCTCAAGCTGTACAAGGAACTCAAGGGTGTCTCTCCACCCAAGGGCATGCTGCCGTTCTCGACCGACTGGTTCCTGACCTGGCAACCGAACATCCATTCCTCGCTCTTCATCAATATCCACAACTTCCTGGTCGAACATGCCGGCGCCACCGGCATCCAGGCGGTGATGAAGGCCTACAAGCTCTATCTCGAACAGATGCCGCCCGAGCCGGGCGAAGAGCCCTTGCTGTCGCTGACCCGCGCCTGGACCCTGGTGCGCTTCTTCCAGAGCGGCATGCTGGTGCTCGTCCCTTGCAGTAAATGCAAGGGCAAGTTCATCGTCAATTCCCTCGACCTGAATGCCGATTACCAGTGCGGCCTGTGCCATATGCCTTCGCGGGCGGGCAAGACACGCAAGGCGAAGGATGCCGCTGCCAATTCCCAGGCGTAGGGTGGGCGGGTTCCCCGCCCACGCGTTCAAGCTGCTCTTGGGCTGCCCTGTTGCGACTCCACATCGATAAACTGCCTGGTCCCGGCACACCGCTCGGCGGGCGATCGCCTGTTGAACGCGTGGGCGGGAGACCCGCCCACCCTACGGGATGCGCCGCGTGAAACGCGTACTTCGTGCTCCGGCCGTCCAGGCCCTCCTGCTCCAGGCCGCCGCCTTCCCGCCGACCCTGGCCGCCGTCTACCTGCTGGCGCGCGCCGGCTGGCAACCCGGTTACCTGCACGCCGCCCTGGCCCACGGCCTGTTTGCCGCCGGCCTCAGCTGGTGGCGCGGCCTGGCCACCTGGTGGCGCGCCATCCAGTTCGCCTTTCCGCCGGCGCTGTTCGGCGCCGCCCAGCTGGCGATCCCGCCGGGCGTCTTCCTGGGCGTCTTCCTGTTCCTGCTATTACTGTACTGGTCGACCTACCGCACGCAGGTCCCTTACTATCCGTCGGGCCGCAAGGTCTGGGACGCGGTGGCCGGCGCGCTGCCGCAGGGCAGGGCGCTCAGGGTGATCGACATCGGCAGCGGCCTGGGCGGCCTGGTGCTGGAGCTGCAGCGCCGCCGGCCCGAGTCGCGCATCGAGGGAATCGAGCTGGCGCCCTTGCCCTGGCTGGCCAGCGCCGTGCGCGCCAAACTGGCCCGCAGCCAGGCGCGTTTCCTGCGCGGGGATTACGAAAAGCTCGATTTCGGCGCCTACGACGCCGTGTTCGCCTACCTGTCGCCGGCCGCCATGCCGGCCCTGTGGAACAAGGCGGCGCGCGAGATGCGGCCCGGTTCTGTACTTTTCAGTTACGAATTCGTCATCGCGGCCCGTCCCCCGAGCGCTATTGTCGTTCCGTACAGAGAGGGACCGAAGCTTTACAGATGGGACTTTTAGACGACACACCGCAGGGGAAAAGGGCTGTTTTACTTGCCCATGGGCCATTCTCAAGCTATTGTAGTTCCCTAGGTAAATATTTTCCAAAATCAGCGTTTTTAGTCTGCCGGAATGGTTATTTCGGCATTTTCGGAGTGGATTTCCCTTGTTAGTTATTATCGGTTACATCGTCGTTTGCATTTCGGTGTTCGGCGGTTTCGCAATGGCGGGCGGCCACCTGGGGACCCTGTTCCAGCCTATCGAGCTCCTGATGATCGGCGGCGCGGCCGTTGGTGCCTTTTTCGTCGGCAATAACGCGAAATCGATCAAGGCCACGATGAAGGCCTTCCCGACCATCTTCAAGGGTTCCCACTACACGAAGGACATGTACATGGAGCTGATGGCGCTCCAGTTCGACGTGCTGTCGAAAGTCCGCAAGGAAGGCCTGATGTCGATCGAAGGCGACATCGAGCAGCCGGAAGCCTCGCCCCTGTTCTCGAAATACCCGATGGTGCTGGCCGACCACCACATCGTGGAGTTCATGACCGATTACCTGCGCCTCATGGTGTCGGGCAACATGGATGCCTTCCAGATCGAAAACCTGATGGACAACGAGATCGAAACCCATCACCACGAAGGCGCCATCCCCGCGCATTGCATCGCCAAGCTGGGCGACGGCCTGCCGGCATTCGGTATCGTGGCCGCGGTGATGGGCGTGGTCCACACCATGGAATCGGTGGGTATCCCGCCGGCCGAGCTGGGAATCCTGATCGCGAAAGCGCTGGTCGGCACCTTCCTCGGCATCCTGCTGGCCTACGGCTTCGTCGGCCCGCTGGCCAGCGTGCTCGAACAGAAGCTCGAAGAATCGACCAAGATGTTCCAGTGCGTGAAGGTGACCCTGCTGGCCAGCCTGAACGGCTATGCCCCGGCCCTGGCCGTCGAATTCGGCCGCAAGGTGCTGTACTCGACCGAGCGCCCGAGCTTCGCCGAGCTCGAAGAGCACATCAAGAAGAAGAAGTAAGCGCGCGATGCCCTTTGCTTTCCACAACCTGAACGCGGGAGGTGCGCATGGCTGACGACGGCATGCGCCCCATCGTCGTCAAGCGCATCAAGAAGGTGGCCGGCGGCCACCACGGTGGTGCGTGGAAGATCGCGTACGCGGACTTCGTGACCGCGATGATGGCCTTCTTCCTGCTCATGTGGCTGCTCGGCTCCACCTCGAAAGGCGACCTGGAAGGCATTTCGGAGTTCTTCAAGAATCCGCTCAAGGTGGCGATGCAGGGCGGCTCGGGTTCGGGCGACTCGTCGTCCGTGATCAAGGGCGGCGGTACCGACCTGACCCGGCGTGCCGGCCAGGTCAAGAAGGGCGACATCGACCCGACCTCGAAGACCTACGACCTGCAGGCCGCCAAGGCCGCGATCGAGCGCCAGGAAAGCATGCGCCTGGAGTCGCTGAAGGCGAAGATCGAGTCGATCATCGAGGTCAACCCGCTGCTCAAGAAGTACAAGAACCAGCTGCTGCTCGACATTACCAGCGAAGGCCTGCGCATCCAGATCGTGGACGAGAAGAACCGCCCGATGTTTGCGCTGGCCAAGGCCGAGCTGCAGCCCTATACCCGCGAGATCCTGCACGTGATCGGCATGGTGCTCAACGAAGTGCCCAACAAGGTCGGCCTGTCGGGCCATACCGACTCGACCCCGTATTACAGCGAGGCGGGCTACAGCAACTGGGAGCTGTCGGCGGACCGCGCCAACGCCTCGCGCCGCGAGATGGTGCAGGGCGGCCTGGGCGAGGACAAGGTCCTGCGCGTGGTGGGCCTGGCCTCGGCCGCCCACCTCGACCGCAAGGATCCGTTCAACCCGATCAACCGCCGCATCAGCATCATCGTGATGAACAAGCGCACCGAGGAAGCCGTGATGCGCGACGCCGCCACCCTCGAGGTGCCGGCGCAGGACACCCAGACCGCGGCGGTGGCGACAGCCGGCGCGGTGCAAAAGTAGCCCGGCCGGGACTGGAGGACTAGAATGACAAGAAAAAAGATACTCGGATCACATGTGAAGCGCCTGCTGTCGGGCGTGTCCGTGCATGGGCGCCGGCACCTGAACGAGGTCGAGACCGACCTGCTGCAGACCGAATTGCTGCTCGAGGAAGCCATCGACAAGCTGACCGGCAGTTTCATGGCGATTCACTCGGCCGTCGGTTCGCGCCAGGCGACGATCGACCGCCTGCTGGCGGGCGGCACCCCGACCCCGGAAGACAGCGAGACGCTGTCCGCGATGTCGGGCGAGATCGGCCAGCACGTGAACTCGGCGATCACGAGCATGCAGTTCCAGGACATGACGAGCCAGCTGATCGAACGCACGCTCAAGCGCGTGGCCGGCCTGCGCGACTTCCTCGGCACGCTCAGCGAGCACGGGGCCGATATCGCGCCGGAAACGGACAGCGACGAGATCGTGGAACGGCTGGGCAAGGTCAGCATGGCGCTGGCGATCCAGTCGCTCGAGCTGCGCAGCATGCTGCGCAAGTCGGTCGAGCAGCGGCACCTCGAGAGCGGCGACATCGAGCTGTTCTGAGCGCGGCGTTTTACAGAGTTCATCACACCAACATTCACCGGCATTAGCCGGATATAAAACAGCAGGAGCAAAACATGGCAAAAACGATTCTCGCGGTCGACGATTCCAGTTCGCTGCGCCAGATGGTGGCCTTCAGCCTGAAGGCGGCTGGCTACAACGTGGTGGAAGCCGTCGACGGCCAGGATGGCCTCGACAAGGCGAAGCAGCAGGCCGTGGACCTGGTCCTGACCGACCAGAACATGCCGCGCATGGACGGCCTGGCGCTGATCAAGACCCTGCGCACCCTGCCGGCCTACGCCAAGACCCCGATCCTGATGCTGACCACCGAATCGTCCGACGAGATGAAGGCCAAGGGCCGCGCCGCCGGCGCCAACGGCTGGCTGGTCAAGCCCTTCGATCCGCAGCGCCTGATCGAGGTCGTCAAGAAAGTGATCGGCTGATGCGCGCAGGCGCATCGCTTAACTGTCCGGACTGAAACATGAGCATCGACATCAGCCAGTTTTACCAGGTCTTTTTCGACGAGGCAGAGGAACTGCTCGCCGAAATGGAGCGGCTGCTGCTGGGCGTCGATGTCGCTGCGCCCGACGCCGAAGACCTGAACGCGATCTTCCGCACGGCCCACTCGGTCAAGGGCGGCGCGTCGACCTTCGGCCTGACCGACATGAGCGAAGTGACCCACGTGCTGGAGTCGCTGCTCGACCGTATCCGCAAGGGCGAGATGGCCCTCACCTCGAACCATGTGGACGCCTTCCTGGCCGCCAAGGACAGCCTCAAGATGCTGCTCGACGGCCACCGCCACGGCGCGGCCGTGGACCAGGAAGCGGTGGCCAACGTGCGCATGGTGCTGCACGACCTGGCCGAGGGCCTGGTGCCGCAGGCGCCGGTGGTGGCGCCGTCCTTCCTGACGCTTGACGCCAAGACCCATCACCCGACTGAGGGTGCGCACCGCTACAAGATCGAGATGCCGGACGTCGCGCAGCGCGACATCAACGCCCTGGTGGACGAACTCGGCCTGATGGGCCGGGTCAAGGTCACGCCGCTCGACGGCGGACGCAGCGCCCTGATCATCACCACCCACGAGAGCCTGGACGACATCATCGCGATCTGCTCCTTCGTGCTCAACCCGGACGACCTCAAGATCTTCGAGGCGCCGGCGTTGACCCCGGAGCAGCGCGCCATCGAGGCCGCCGAGCGCAAGCGCATCGAGGACGAGCAGGGCTACGGCTTCTTCGACTTCGACGACGAGGCGCCCAAGCAGGAAGAAGACGAACTCTCGGACGACGAGCGCGGCTACGGCTTCTTCCAGCCGATCGAGCAGATCCGCGCCGCGGCCGGCATCGTCGCCGAAGCGCCGGTCGCCGTGGTCTCGCAGCGTCCGGAGCCGATCGAGCTATCCGAGCTGGCGGCCGAGAAGAAGGCGTCCGCCAAGAAGGATCCGCAGGCCGAGTCGTCCTCCATCCGCGTGTCGGTCGAGAAGGTCGACCAGCTGATCAACCTGATCGGTGAACTGGTGATCACCAACGCGATGCTGGAACAGCGCACCGGCAACCTGGACCCGATGACCCACGAGCGCCTGCTCAGTTCCATCAGCCAGCTGGGCCGCAATACGCGCGAGCTGCAGGAAGCCGTGATGTCGATCCGCATGATGCCGATGGACTTCGTGTTCTCGCGCTTCCCGCGCATGGTGCGCGACCTGGCCTCGAAACTCGGCAAGAAGGTCGACTTCATCACCCACGGCGCCGCGACGGAGCTGGACAAGGGCCTGATCGAGCGCATCGTCGACCCGCTGACCCACCTGGTGCGCAACTCGATCGACCACGGCATCGAGATGCCGGCGGCCCGTGTCGCGGCCGGCAAGTCGGAAGCGGGACGCCTGTTCCTGTCGGCCGGCCACCAGGGCGGCAACATCGTGATCGAAGTCGCCGACGATGGCGGCGGCTTGAACCGCGAGCGCATCCTGGCCAAGGCCGCCCAGAACGGGCTGGCCGTGTCCGACAACATGAGCGATGCCGAGGTGTGGCAGCTGATCTTCGCGCCGGGCTTCTCGACCGCCGAGCAGGTGACCGACGTCTCCGGCCGCGGCGTCGGCATGGACGTGGTCAAGCGCAACATCACCGCCATGGGCGGCAGCGTCGACATCCGTTCGGCGCGCGGCTTCGGCACCACCATCTCGATCTCGCTGCCGCTGACGCTGGCGATCCTGGATGGCATGTCGATCAGCTGCGGCGAAGAGATCTACATCCTGCCGCTGTCCTTCGTGGTCGAGTCGCTCCAGCCGACGCCGGCCGACGTGAGGGAAATCGCGGGCCGCGGGCGCGTGCTGAAAGTGCGCGGCGAATACCTGCCGCTGATTCCGCTGCACCAGATGTTCGGCATCACTCCGCGCATCACCGATCCCTGCGAAGGCATCGTCGTGATCCTCGAGACCGAAGGGCGCAAGGCGGCCCTGTTCGTGGACGAGCTGGTGGGCCAGCAGCAGGTGGTGGTGAAGAACCTGGAAGCGAATTACCGCAAGGTGGCCGGCATTTCGGGCGCCACCATCATGGGCGACGGCGGCGTCGCCCTGATCCTGGACGTGGCGGCGCTGGTGCGCTCTTCGCGCCAGCTGGCCGACGATCCCGTCGCGCTACAACAATCTTGACATCCATAGGAGCTGAACATGTCTTCTGTACAGAACAACAAACCGGCGGACGGCGCCGTGCATGACGGCGCCGGCAGCGAATTCCTGGCCTTCAAGCTGGGCGCCGAGGAATACGGCATCGACATCCTGAAGGTCCAGGAAATCCGCGGCTACGAAGCCGTCACCCGCATCGCCAACGCCCCCGAATTCATCAAGGGCGTGATCAACCTGCGCGGCATCATCATCCCGGTGGTGGACATGCGCATCAAGTTCAAGCTGGGCACCCCGGTGTACGACCAGTTCACCGTCGTGATCATCCTGAACATCGGCGGGCGCATCATGGGCATGGTGGTGGACAGCGTCTCGGACGTGACCACCCTGACCCCGGACCAGATCAAGCCGGCCCCGGAAATGGGCACCGCCTTCAATTCCGAGTACATGATCGGCCTGGGCACCGTGGACGAGCGCATGCTGATCCTGGTCGACATCGACAAGCTGATGTCGTCCAGCGAAATGGGCCTGATGGACAAGATCGCGGCCTGAGCGGGAGCGGGCTGGAATACGGCAAGGCACGGAGCAAACACCGGCGGCCCTGGAAGGGGCAACCGGTCAACGAGATAAAAGGCAGGCAAAGTGCCGCAGCAAAAAGCAGACACCGTCAAGGAGTTCGATTTCACGCGCCGTGACTTCGAACGCGTACGCGCGCTGATCTACCAGCGCGCCGGCATTTCGCTGGCCGACAGCAAGCAGGAAATGGTCTACAGCCGCCTGGCGCGGCGCCTGCGCGCCACCGGCATGCAGTCCTTCGGGCGCTACCTGGACGACCTGGAAGCGGGGCGCATGCAGGCCGAGTGGGAATCCTTCACCAACGCGCTGACCACCAACCTGACTTCGTTCTTCCGCGAGGCGCACCACTTTCCGCTGCTCGCCGAGCACCTGAAGGCGCTGCATCAGCGCGAGCGCCGCACGCTCACCGTGTGGTGCTCGGCCGCCTCCACCGGCGAGGAGCCGTACTCGATCGCGATGACGGCCTGCGAGGCCTTCAACACGCTCACGCCGCCGGTGCAGATCGTGGCCACCGACATCGACACCAATGTGCTGGCCACCGGCGCCAACGGCGTGTATCCGATGGAGCGCGTGGACAAGATGGAGATCGAGCGCCTGAAACGCTTCTTCCTGAAAGGGAAGGGCGGCCACGAGGGCATGGCGCGGGTGCGCCCGGAGCTGCGCAACCTGGTCAGCTTCAAGCAGCTGAACCTGCTTGCCGACGGCTGGCCGGTCGAGGGACCCTTCGACGCGATCTTCTGCCGCAACGTGATGATCTACTTCGACAAGGACACCCAGCGCAAGATCCTGAGCCGCTTCGTGCCGCTGATGAAGCCGCACGCGCTGCTGTTCGCGGGCCATTCCGAGAACTTCCTGTACGTGTCGGATTCGCTGCGCCTGCGCGGCAAGACCGTATACGAGCTCGACCAACGGGGCGCCTGAGCGCCCACCAGGCCACACCATGAATAGCCAGTTCGCCACCAACGTCTACTACGACCGTACCTTCGACGTGGACGCCGCCAAGATCCTGCCCGGCGAGTACTACTACACCGGCAAGAACATGCTGATCGTGACCGTGCTCGGGTCCTGCGTCTCGGCCTGCATCCGCGACCGCGTGACCGGCCTGGGCGGCATGAACCACTTCATGCTGCCCGACGGCGGCGAAGCGGGCAACCCGGTGTCGGCCTCGATGCGCTACGGGACCTTCGCGATGGAGGTCCTGATCAACGACCTGCTCAAGGCCGGCGCGCGGCGCGAGCACCTGGAAGCCAAGGTGTTCGGCGGCGGCGCGGTGCTGCGCGGCTTCTCGGCCATGAACGTGGGCGAGCGCAACGCCTCCTTCGTGATGCAGTTCCTGAAGACCGAACGCATCCCGGTGCTGGCCGAGGACCTGAACGACATCTATCCGCGCAAGGTGTATTTCTTCCCCAAGACCGGCAAGGTGCTGGTGAAGAAGCTGATGCAAACCCAAAACGATACGCTGGCGAAGCGCGAACTCGACTACGCCAAGCGACTCAAGGTCGAGCCGGTCGGCGGCGACATCGACCTGTTTTGATTCGAAAGGGACACAACATGAAGACCAAGGTGCTGATTGTCGACGACTCCGCGCTGATCCGCAGCGTGATGAGCGAGATCGTCAACTCCCAGCCCGACATGGAAGTGGTGGCGACCGCCCCCGATCCGCTCGTCGCGCGCGAACTGATCAAGAAGCACAACCCGGACGTGCTGACCCTGGACGTCGAGATGCCCAAAATGGACGGCCTCGATTTCCTGGAAAAGCTGATGCGCCTGCGGCCGATGCCGGTGCTGATGGTGTCCTCGCTGACCGAGCGCGGCTCGGAAATCACGATGCGGGCGCTGGAACTGGGCGCGGTCGACTTCGTCACGAAGCCCAAGCTGTCGATCCAGACCGGGATGCGCGAGTACGCGGACATGATCGCGGACAAGATCCGCGGCGCCGCGCGCGCCCGCATCGCCCCGCGCAAGGCCCAGCCCGCGGGCGCCAGCGTGCCCCTGTCGGCCCTGCGCAGCCCCCTGATCTCGTCGGAAAAACTGATCATCATCGGCGCCTCCACCGGCGGCACCGAGGCGATCCGCGAGTTCCTGATGCAGATGCCCTCGGACTGCCCGGGCATCCTGATCGCCCAGCACATGCCGGAAGGCTTCACGTCCTCCTTCGCCAAGCGCCTGGATTCGCTGTGCAAGATCAGCGTGGTCGAGTCGCAGGGCAACGAGCGGGTGCTGCCGGGCCATGCTTATATTGCTCCAGGGCATTCGCACCTGCTCCTGACCCGTTCCGGCGCCAACTACATGACCCGGATCGAGCAGAGCCCGCCCGTCAACCGCCACCGGCCCTCGGTCGATGTGCTGTTCCGTTCGGCCGCGCAGGCCGCCGGCAAGAATGCGGTTGGTGTTATCCTGACGGGCATGGGGAAGGACGGCGCCGCGGGCATGCTGGAAATGCGCCAGGCGGGGGCCTATAACGTCGCCCAGGATGAAGCGACCTGCGTGGTGTTCGGCATGCCGCGCGAGGCGATCGCCATCGGCGCGGCCCACGAAGTGGGCCCGTTGCAGGCCTTGCCGCGCATGGTCATGGAACAATTGGCCGCGCAAGGTAGCCGGGCGTTGCGTGTTTGATCCGGACGAGGTGCTTTTCGGACCATTTTATCGCCGTACGGCAACAAAAATGCTATTCTTGAGCCTGTAAAGCAGCGCTCACCATCTAACCAGATAAAAGATTCAAACGGAGTAATTCATGGCTGATCCAAAGATGCGGTTTTTGGTTGTTGACGATTTCTCGACGATGCGCCGCATCGTGCGAAATCTGCTGAAGGAACTGGGTTACGCCAACGTCGACGAGGCCGAAGATGGCGTGATGGCGCTGGCCAAGCTGCGCAGCGAGTCCTTCGACTTCGTGGTGTCGGACTGGAACATGCCGAACATGGACGGCCTGACCATGCTGCAGAACATCCGTGCCGATCCCGCGCTGGCCAAGCTGCCGGTGCTGATGGTGACCGCGGAAGCGAAGAAGGAAAACATCATCGCCGCCGCCCAGGCGGGCGCCAGCGGCTACGTGGTCAAGCCGTTCACGGCCGCGACCCTGGACGAAAAGCTCAACAAGATCTTCGAAAAACTCGACAAAGCCGGGGCCTGAGATGCTTGACCAGAACGCCGTCCAGACCTCGCACGACGAGGTCCTGAGCCGGGTGGGGCACATGACCCGCGCGCTGCACGAGAGCCTGCGCGGGCTCGGCCTCGACAAGCTGATCGAAAAGGCCGCGAGCGACATCCCCGATGCGCGCGACCGCCTCGACTACGTGGCGCGGCTGTCCGAGCAGGCGGCCAAGAAGGTGCTCGACGCGACCGATGCGGCTTCGCCGCTGCAGGATGCGATCGAGACCCGTTCGGCCGAGCTGTCCTCGAGCTGGCAGGCCCTGCTGGACAATGGCGCGAGCGAGGCCGACTGGCGTGCGCTGGCGATGCGCACCGTGACCGCGCTGGACGAAGCGCGCGCGGGCGCCGTCGCCACCCGTGGCGAGCTGATGAACATCATGATGGCCCAGGACTTCCAGGACCTGACCGGCCAGGTGATCGGCCGCATCACGGGCATCGCCCAGAATCTCGAGAAGCAGCTGGTGCAGGTGCTGATCGACTTCGCCCCGAGCGAGATCAAGCGCGAGCTGGACAACGGCCTGCTGAATGGCCCGCAGATCAACCCTGAAGGCCGCAGCGAAGTCGTGGCCGACCAGGGCCAGGTCGACGACCTGCTCGACAGCCTCGGGTTCTGAGCGCGCGCCGCGCAACACGTTTCACCCAGGGCTTCACACCACCGGTCGGTCCCACCACGGCGCACCATGCATCAAACAAACTTCATCGTTCGTGAACCGCTGCTCGATGCCAAGCAGCGGGTCATCGGCTACGAACTCTCGTGGCAGCAGCAGGCCGGGCAGGCCGTGACCGACCAGCAGCTGGAAGACCTGGTCGGCTTCGTGGCCGAGCATGTCCAGCACGAGGAGCTCGGCTGGCTGCTGCGCGACAAGCTGCTGTTCCTCGACGCGGTGCCGGCCATGCTGTCGACCGACGCCCTGCATGCGCTGCCGCCCGAGAAGACGGTTCTGACCCTGAACATCCGCCAGCTGACCGACACCGGCGTGCGCGCCGCCGTGCAGGCGGTGCGCGCGGGCGGCGTCGGGATCTCGATCCGCGGCGCCGACATGAACATCCTGGCGCGCAACCTGTCCCCGTATGCCTCGTATGTCGAGGTGCGCTTCACCGGCCTGGATGTGGGCGAGCAGGCCCGCACCTATGCCGCCGCCAAGCATTCGGCGGTGCGCATGGTGGGCCGCCCGGTGGCCACCTGGGCCGACTTCGACGCCTGCGCCGCGCTCGGCCTGGACGCCTTCGTCGGCAAGCTGCACCTGACCCCGCGCCCGGGCAACCCGGTCAAGGGCATGAACCCGACCCAGGGCACCATCCTGCAGCTGATGCAGATGGTGCAGAACAACGAGGACGTGCCCAAGATCGAGGACGTGCTCAAGCGCGATCCGGCGCTCACCTACAAGCTGCTGCGCTTCATCAATTCCGCCGGCTTCGGCGCCGGCCGCGAGGTGCAGTCCCTGCGCCAGGCGATCTCGCTGATGGGCTATGCGCCCCTGTACCGCTGGCTGGTGCTGCTGCTGGCCACGGCCAGCCAGAGCGGCTATTCGCCGGTGCTGATGGAAACCGCCGTCGTGCGCGGCCGCCTGGCCGAGCTGCTGGGCGAGATCCGGCTGGGGCGCGGGGAAGGGGAGAATCTGTTCGTGGCGGGGATGTTCTCGCTGCTCGACCGCCTGCTCGGGCTGCCGATGCAGGAGGTGCTGGAGACGATTCCGCTGCCGGACGAGGTGGTGGCGGCCCTGCTCAGGCGCGAGGGCAAGTATGGGCCTTTCCTGGCGCTGGCCGAGGCCTGCGAACTGAATTCGAACCTGGTGGCGTCGCTGGCGCAGTCGCTGGATATCAGCCCGCTCGAGGTCAACAAGGCGCATTTGTCGGCGCTGGCGTGGGCGCAGAGCGTGGCGGTATAGGCGGCGGGCGAACTTGGGCGAAACAATGCCAGTGGCATTGTTTCGACATGCGCGGGGATGACGTTTACGCGCTGACGAATATCGTTACACTTGCTTAGGCCAGCTGCTCCACCTCGTCATCCCCGCGAAGGCGGGGATCCAAGTTCCCCAGCTAAACCACAATCGGCACCCCAGCCGCGAACCGAAAGACGACGCCTAGCGCGCCGCCCTCCGCTCCGGCACTCCGCTGGTCACGAACCGCTCCAGCGTCTGCTGCATCTGCATCGAGATACTCGCGAAACTGCAGCCCACCTGCACCTGCTCGCCCAGCAGGAAGGTCTTGAACGGCCGCAGCAGCCGCACTTCCAGGTCGGCGATCAGGGTCAGCGCCGGGCCCAGTTCCAGCCGGGCGCCCGTGATCTTCTTCCCGACCGTCAGCCCGAAGCACTGGTCCGGCGTCGCGCGCAGTCCGACGCCGCTTTGCGAGAAGTCGTACAGCGGCAATTCATACTGGCGTCCCTGCAGCGCGAAACTCGCGGTGTAGTTCACCCCGACCGGGGTCTCGATGCGGCGGGCGGCGCGGCGGTTGAGCACCAGGCAGCTTTCCGGGAACTCGGCGTGCACCATCATCGGCCGGCCGTCCAGGGCCCGCCAGTCGCCCTCCAGTTCGAACTGCAGCTTGGCGTTGCCGCCGATCGACGCCACGAAGACCAGCTTGCCCGATGGCGGCATTTCGCTGCCGGTGAAGTCCAGCACGAAATGCGGCAGCTCCGGGTCCACCGACTCGATCCGGGCCAGCAGCGGTTCCACGTAACCGGCCGGGAACACGGTGACCGCGTCGCCGCGCTCCGCCAGGGTGGTCAGCGCTTCCCCGATATCGAAGGGGTCGCGCATCTCGTGCGGCTCGAGGTTGCCGCCGATGCGGGTGACGGCGTCGGCGGGCTTGGGCGGGCCCTTGCGGGCAATGGCGATGACAGTATCGTTCACGGCGAATCCTGGGGCGTGAGCAGTAAGTGAAACTACTAATATACGCCCGTTCTGTTCGTGTTGCAATTTCGCAAGCTTCAGTGTTGTTTTGATATCGCTCAACAAAACAACAGGATCAGATCTCGAGATTGTCGATCAGGCGCGTGTTGCCCAGCTTGGCGGCGGCCAGCACCACCAGCGCCTCGCCACGTTCCATGTCGGCGGCGCCAGGCGCCTGCAGGTCGCTGCGCTTGCGGATCGAGACGTAGTCCGGCTGCCAGCCGCGTCCGGCCAGTTCGGCCATGGCGCGCGCTTCCACGGCCGCCAGGTCGAGCTCGCCGCCGCGCACGGCCTCGGCCACGGCGTTCAGGTTGCGGTACAGGACCGGCGCTTCGGCGCGCTCGCTGGCCGACAGGTAGCCGTTGCGCGAGGACAGGGCCAGGCCGTCCTCGGCGCGGTAGGTCTCGGCGCCGATGATCTCGGTCGGCAGGGCGAACTGGCGCGCCATGTTACGCACGATCATCAGCTGTTGGTAGTCCTTCTTGCCGAACACGGCCACGCGCGGCTGCACGCAGGAGAACAGCTTGGTCACGACCGTGCACACGCCTTCGAAGAAGCCGGGACGGAATTCGCCTTCCAGGGTGTTGCCCAGGCCGTCGGGCGGGCGCACGCGGTATTCCTGGGGTTCCGGGTACATGTCCTTCTCGGTCGGCGCGAACAGCACGTAGACGCCTTCCTTTTCCAGCTTGGCGACGTCGTCCTGGAAGGTGCGCGGGTACTTGTCGAAGTCCTCGTTCGGGCCGAACTGGAGGCGGTTGACGAAGATCGAGGCCACCACCGGGTCGCCGTGGCGGCGCGCCAGGCGCATCAGGGACAGGTGGCCCTCGTGCAGGTTGCCCATCGTCGGCACGAAGGCGGTGCGCAGCTGGCCGCGCAACTGGTCGCGCAATTCGTCAATGGAGGAAATGATTTTCATGGGCTGACAGGGAGGTGAAAGCCGGCCTCAGGCCGGCGAATAGGCCAGGCGCACATAGATGGGCGCAAAGGGCTCGGCCTGGGTGATTTCGATGAGGGTTTCTTTCGCGAGTTCGAGCATGGCCACAAAGTGTACTACCACGATCGGCACCCCGTGCTGGCCCGCGAACAGCTCGCCGAACTCGACGAAGCGCTGCGACTGCAGGGTCCGCAGGATGGCCGACATGTGCTCGCGCACCGACAGCTCCTGGCGGCTGATCCGGTGGTGCTGGGTCAGCTTGGCGCGGCGCAGGACGTCGAACCAGGCCCGCTGCAGGTCCCAGGGGTCGACATCCGGCCAGACGGGCGCCAGGCCCTGTTCCACGAACAGGGCGGGGCGCACGAAGTCGCGGCCTTCCTGGGGCAGCTGGCCCAGCTGGACGGCGGCGCTCTTGATCTGCTCGTAGTCCAGCAGCCGGCGCACCAGTTCTGCGCGCGGGTCGCCCACGTCCTCGACCAGGTCGTCCTGGCGCCGCGGCAGCAGCATGCGCGACTTGATCTCGATGAGCATCGCGGCCATCAGCAGGTATTCGGCCGCCAGCTCCAGGTTGTGCTGGCGGATCTGCTCGACGTATTCCAGGTATTGCAGGGTCACCTGCGCCATCGGGATGTCGAGGATGTTGAAGTTCTGCTTGCGGATCAGGTAGAGCAGCAGGTCGAGCGGACCTTCGAAGGCGTCGAGGAAGACCTCGAGCGCATCCGGAGGGATGTACAGGTCGTTCGGCAGGCGCGTCAGCGGCTCGCCGTACAGGCGCGCGATGGCGCCGGCGGGGTCCGCCGTGTCGTCAGCTGGGAGAGGCGGCGCCCCGGATGCCGGCATCGGTTCGGCCGGCTCCTGCGCGGCCTGGTCGGGCAGCATGGGCGCCTTCTGGCTCAGACCTTGGTCTGGTAGGGGTAGGCGTTCTGGCGCAGGCGCGATTCCTTGACGCGCGCCTGTTCGTCCAGCGACAGCGGAGCCTTGTCCCAGAGCAGGGCGCGGCCCGCCTGCTGGCGTTCTTCCATACCCGGCAGCTGGCCCTTCAGTTCCTTGATGAACTTGGTGTGCTCGGATTCGTACATCGAGTGTTGTTTCTTGAAGATCATGATTCTTAAGAGAAGTAAACGAGAGACGGGGCAGATTCTTCTGCCCCGCGCGTCCCGCGTCAAGCTTATTTATGCAGCTCGTTCAGCTGGCGGGCAATGATGTCGTGGCTGAGCCACAGCACCGGGGCGATTTTCTCGGCCGCACCATGGAACATCAGCGGCCCGGCGCCTTCCAGCACCAGGCTGGACAGGTGGTCGGTGATCAGGGCCTTGCGGTCCTTGTGCAGGGCGGTGATCTCGTCCGAGGTGCCGATCATGACGTCCGCCAGTGCCGGCGTGTTGTCCATCGGCCAGGCTTCGAAGTTGCGGAAGTGGGCGCTGGTGGCGTCCTGGTTGTAGCCTTCCAGCTTGTCCAGCACGCTCTGCAGCGACACGCCCTCGTTCAGCAGGTCCTGGCAGATGCGCCACTGCTCGTCGGCCCAGGCGCCGCCGCCTTCGCGCTTGAGCGCCTTCAGCAGCGGGATCAGCGGCAGTTCGACGCCGACGAAGATATCGGACGAATTGGTGCGGATTTCCGGGCAGTTGAACACGGTCGCCCAGACGCCTTGCTTCCAGGCCGCCTCGGCCACCGACTCCAGGCGCATCTTGGCGTAGCCCTGGGTGTAGTTGGTGTAGGTCTGCCAGACGTACTCGTTGCCGATCAGGACCTCGGTGCCGTGGTAGCCGTAGGCCGTATAGCGCACTTCGCCGCCGGCCGCGGTCACGCGCTCGCGGATCTTGCTTGATGCATCGATCAGGTACTTGAGCGTGTTGGCGGTGACTTCGTCGAAGTTCATCAGGATCAGCTTGCCCAGGTCGCTGTCGAGCAGGGCGCGCGAGGACATGAAACGCTCGCCGCGGCCCTTGTAGATGCGGTTGGCGATGGCCAGGAAAGCCTTGATCTTCGGGATGCCGCCGGCCATGGTGTGGGCGAAGAAGACATTGGCGCCTTGCGGGACCAGCTTGTCGATCTCGGCCATGACGGTGGCGGCCGAGCTGGTGAAGCGGCGCACGCCGGCTTCGCGGCAGCGCTCGATCTTTTCCCAGTCCAGCTTGTCTTCCTGCCAGCTCTTCAGGGTGATCCCCGAGAGCATCTCGGTCGGGTTCTGCTCGCCTTCGGGCGCATCCATGTCGAAACCTGCCATCAGCGGCACGTTGATGATGCGGCCGCCCAGCTTCTCTTCCGCTTCGGCGTGTTCTTCCGCGGTCAGCGCGCGCAGGGCGCCGGACTCGTCGCGGCGACCCACGGTGATGCCGACAATGGTCATGCCGGCCGCGCGGGCCTCGTCGATCAGGCCGTTCACATAGCCGCGGCCGAACAGTTCGCCGAACAGGACGAACACGTCGCCTTTGCGGAACACGTTGGCGTGCGGGATGTGGCGGAGAGGTTTGAATTCGGTCATATTATTAGCTGCCTATCAAAAGGTATGTAGGGGCATTTGTTCTACACAAAAAGCGTGTCATTGTATCACCCGCTACGGGCGCCGGAATTGGTTTCCGGGGCCATTCCTGTAGTCATTCTGGCCCAGTTCGGAGGGTTTAGTTAGCCCCAAAACCGTCGTACCCTTCACTGGAGGGTACGACCTCCGGCGAAGGCCGGAGCCTAAGTTGAGCGTCGCGTTAGCGCATGCAAACTTGGGTTCCGGCCTTCGCCGGAACGACGGTTCGTATGCTAACTAACGAGAATGCCTCAGCGAATCCGCATCCCCGGCGTCGCGCCCGGCATCGGGTCGAGCAGGTAGAGACCCGGATTCGCCTTCTCGTCGGCACTTGATGCGCACAGCACCATGCCTTCCGAGACGCCGAACTTCATCTTGCGCGGGGCCAGGTTGGCGACCATCACGGTCAGCTTGCCGACCAGGTCTTCCGGCTTGTAGGCCGACTTGATGCCCGAGAACACATTGCGGTAGCGGCCTTCACCCACGTCCAGGGTCAGGCGCAGCAGCTTTCCGGCGCCTTCCACGTGTTCGCAGTTGACGATCCTGGCCACCCGCAGGTCGATCCTGGTGAAGTCGTCGATCGAGATTTCCGGGGCCAGCTCCTCGATGTCGCCGGCCGGCGCCGCGTCGGCGGCCGGAGCGGCGGTCTCGGCGGTGGCTGGGGCAAGAGCTGCAGCCGGCGCGGCCGGCTTGTCGAACAGGTTCTCGACCATCTTGGCGTCCACGCGCTGCATCAGGTGGCTGTAGGCGCCGATGGTGCGACCCAGCATGGTCTCGTAGACGGCCGCGCCATGGGTGTCGGCCCAGCTCAGCTCGGCGTCGCCCAGGAACTCGGACACGCGCGCCGCCACCTGCGGCAGCACCGGGGACAGCATGATGGTCAGCTGGCGGAACAGGATCAGGGCGGTGGTGCAGACGTCGTGCAGCTCGGCCAGCTTGGTCTCGTCCTTGGCCAGGATCCAGGGCTTGTTCTCGTCCACGTACTGGTTGGTGACGTCGGCGATCTCCATGATCTCGCGTAGCGCCTTGCCGTACTCGCGCGCCTCGAAGCTGGCGGCGATGCTGGCCTGGCGTTCCACGCCTTCGCTCATCAGGGCCTTGCAGATCCAGCCTTTCGCATCGCCGGACAGGGTGTCGGCCAGCTTGCCGTCGAACTTCTTGGCGATGAAGCCGGCGCAGCGGCTGGCGATGTTGACGTATTTACCGATCAGGTCGCTGTTCACGCGGTTGACGAAGTCCTCGCCGTTGAAGTCGAGGTCTTCGACCCGGGCGTTGAGCTTGAAGGCCAGGTAGTAGCGCAGCCATTCCGGGTTCATGCCCAGTTCCAGGTAGCGCAGCGGCGAAATGCCGGTGCCGCGCGACTTCGACATCTTTTCGTTGTTGACGGTCAGGTGGCCGTGGACGGCGACCTTCAGCTTGTCGATGATCGGGTGGCCCGAGAAGTTCAGCATCGCCGGCCAGAACAGCAGGTGGAAGGACACGATGTCCTTGCCGATGAAGTGCAGCTGCTCGGCCTGCGGGTCGTTCAGGAAGGCTTCGAAGTCCAGGCCCTGCTTGTCGAAGTAGTTCTTGAGCGAGGCCAGGTAGCCGACCGGCGCGTCCAGCCACACATAGAAGAACTTGCCCGGTGCGTCGGGAATCGGGATACCGAAGTAGGGCGCATCGCGCGAGATGTCCCAGTCGGCCAGCTTCTCGCCGGATTCGCCCAGCCATTCCGAGACCTTGTTGACCATTTCCGGCTGCAGGCGGCCCGGGGTGTTCAGCCACTCCTTGAGGAACTGGAAGCAGCGCGGGTCGGACAGCTTGAAGAAGTACTGCTCCGAGGGTTTCAGGACCGGGGTCGAGCCCGTGAACACCGAGAACGGGTTGATCAGTTCGGTCGGCTGGTAGGCGGCGCCGCAGACTTCGCAGTTGTCGCCGTACTGGTCCTTGGCGTGGCAGGTCGGGCACTCGCCCTTGATGTTGCGGTCGGCCAGGAACATGCCCTTGACCGGGTCGTAGAAGCGGTCGACGGTCTTGGTGACGATCAGGCCGGCATCGCGCAGCTTGCGGTAGATGCCCTGGGACAGCTCGACGTTTTCCGGCGAATCGGTCGAATACCAGTTGTCGAAGGCGATGTGGAAGCCGTCCAGGTATTGCGGGCGGCCGGCGGCGATCTTGGCCACGAACTCCTGGGGCGTGATGCCCTCCTTCTCGGCGGCGATCATGATCGGGGTGCCGTGCGTATCGTCGGCGCAGACGAAGTGCACCTGGCGCTGGACGCCGCCATCGCGCTGCATTCGCTGGAAGCGGACCCAGATGTCGGCCTGGATGTATTCCATCATGTGGCCGATATGGAAGGCTGCGTTGGCGTAGGGCAGGGCAGTGGTGACAAACAGCTTGCGGGTCATGGTCGAGACGCTCTGGTTATATGAAAAGAAGCATTTTAACAGCGGATGGCCTTGTTCGCGCAGGGGGTATTGCTCGGGTGGCGGCCGATTTTGCCATTCCGGCAAGAGGACGAAGTGCATTTTGCGCTACACTTTCGGCCATCACATTCGGAGAAATACATGAGCATTACTGAGAACGAGGTCAAGGCAGCGCTGTCGGCGGTTATCGATCCTAACACCGGGAAAGACTTCGTCGCGTCCAAATCGGTCAAGCAGGTCCAGGTCGCCGGGGCGGACGTCAGCTTCGAGATCGAGCTGGGTTATCCCGCGGCCAGCCAGGTTCCCGCGATCCGCGAACAGGTGACGGCGGCCGTGAAGGCGCTGCCGGGCGTCGGCCAGGTCACGGTCAAGGTCACCAGCAAGATCGTCTCGCACGCGGTCCAGCGCGGCCTGAAGGTCATGCCGAACGTGAAGAACATCATCGCCGTCGCCTCCGGCAAGGGCGGGGTCGGCAAGTCGACCACCGCCGTCAACCTGGCCCTGGCCTTGTCGAGCGAAGGCGCCAGCGTCGGCATCCTGGACGCCGACATCTACGGCCCCTCGCAACCCATGATGTTGGGGATCAATGGCCGTCCCGAGAGCCGCGACGGCAAGACCATGGAGCCGCTGGAGAACCACGGCGTGCAGGTGTCCTCGATCGGCTTCATGATCGACCCGGACGAGCCCATGGTCTGGCGCGGCCCGATGGTCACCGGCGCGCTGCAGCAGCTGCTCGAGCAGACCAACTGGCGCGACCTCGATTACCTGATCGTCGACATGCCGCCGGGGACCGGCGACATCCAGCTGACCCTGTCGCAGAAGGTGCCGGTCACCGGCGCCGTGATCGTCACCACCCCGCAGGACATCGCCCTGCTGGACGCGCGCAAGGGCCTCAAGATGTTCGAGAAGGTCGGCATCCCGATCCTGGGCGTGGTCGAGAACATGTCGACCCACATCTGCTCGAACTGCGGCCACGTGGAGCATATCTTCGGCGAAGGCGGCGGCGCCAAGATGTGCAAGGACTTCGGCGTCGACTTCCTGGGCTCGCTGCCGCTGACCATGTCGATCCGCGAGCAGACCGACTCCGGCCGTCCGACCGTGGTGGCCGATCCGGACGGCGCCGTGGCCGACGTCTACAAGCAGATCGCGCGCAGGATCGCCATCAAGGTGGCCGACAAGGCCAAGGACATGAGCGCCAGGTTCCCGAGCATCGTCGTCAAGAACGACTAAGGTCCGGTACTGTGTTCCGGGCCCGGCGCGGGCCTGGAGCCGTATCTGCATCGATCCCGCCTCTCTCCAAAGGCCTGTAGGAAAACTCTGAATTTGCACCAGCCACGCGTGCGGCTGGGTCGCAATGCTAAGATGGCCGGCATTGCTTTTATGCAATTGGAAATATGACGGACCGCCGTCCCGGCTGCCAGGCTGCGCCGGCGACGCGCTTTTCCGGTCCCGTCCCTACGGAGAGCCTGCCTTGTCGACCAGTATGCAGATCCCGGTGCAGGACCGTGCCTCCACGCCCAGGCATGTCGTGCGCTTCTACCACGATGCCGCGACGGTGCTGGCGGAAGTCGCCGAATTCCTCGACCGGGGCTTGCGCGGCGGCGGCGCGGCCATCGTCATCGCCACGCCCGGCCACCTCGCGGCCCTGCGGCGGCAGCTGGCGGGCTTTGGCTCCCCGGAAGGACGGCCCGGCTGGTTTCCGGGCGAACTCATCCTGCTTGACGCGGCTGGCACGCTGGCGCAATTCATGGTCGGCGGTTGGCCGGACGCGGGGCGCTTCGAGGCGGTGGTCGGGGCCGCCGTGCGCCGGGCCTGCGCATCCGGGGCGCCGGTCCACGCCTTCGGCGAGATGGTCGCGCTGCTGTGCGAGCAAGGCCTGTACGACGCGGCCGTGCGGCTCGAACAATTGTGGAACGAGCTGGCCGAGGCCTGCCGCTTCTCGCTGTTCTGCGCCTATCCCTGGCACCTGTTCCCGACCGAAGACCAGGCAGTGAACTTCCACCGCGTCTGCTGCGAGCACGACCACGTGTGCCCGGACGGCGGCGCGGCCGAGGACGGGCCGCAGGACCTGTACCACCGGCTCGCCGTCCTCGAGCAGAAGAACCAGGCCCTGCGCCGCGAGGCGGCGCGCGCCCGCGAAGCCGAGCAGACCCTCAGGCACCGCGAGCGCGAGCTGGTGGACTTCGTCGAGAACGCCGCCGAAGGCCTGCACCGCGTGGGGCCGGACGGCATCATCCTTTGGGCCAATGCCGCGGAGCTCGCCCTGCTGGGCTACCGCTGGGAAGAATACGTCGGGCGCCACATCGCCGAATTCCACGAGGACCCGGAGGTCATCGGCGAGATCCTGCGCCGCCTGAAGGCGGGCGACACGCTGCACGACCTGCCGGCCCGCCTGCGCTGCAAGGACGGTTCGCTGCGCAACGTGGTCATCAGCTCGAACGCCTGCTTCGAGGACGGCCAGCTGCGCTACAGCCGCTGCTTCACGCGCGATGCGACCGAGCGCCAGCTGCTGGAGCAGGCGCACCGCGAGCGCGAGGCGCTGGTGGCCGAGCTGTCCCACGCCAACCGCGCCAAGGATGAATTCCTGGCCATGCTGGCCCACGAGCTGCGCAATCCGCTGGCGCCGGTGAGCGCGGCCGCGCAGCTGCTGGCGGTGGCGGCCGAGGATCCGCGGCGCGTGCGCCAGGCCGCCGCGGTGATCGCGCGCCAGGTCGGCCACATGAAAGGCCTGATCGACGACCTGCTCGACGTCGCCAGGGTCACGCGCGGGCTGGTCGCGCTGTCCCGGGCCCCGCTCGACCTGCGCTATGTCGTGTCCGAAGCGCTGGAGCAGGCCGCGCCGCAGCTCGATGCGCGCCGCCACCGGCTCGAAGTCGAGCTGCCGCCGGAACCGGCCCTGGTCAGCGCCGACCGCAAGCGCATCGTCCAGGTCGTGGTCAACCTGCTGGTCAACGCCGGCAAGTTCACACCCGAGGGCGGCACGGTGCGGGTGCGGATGCGTAATCTGGCGGACGAGATCGAGCTGACCGTCGCCGACAACGGGATCGGCATCGATGCCGAACTCGCCACGCGGGTGTTCGACCTGTTCGTGCAAGGGCGGCGTACGCCCGACCGGGTGCAGGGCGGACTGGGGCTGGGCCTGGCCCTGGCGCGCAGCCTGGTGGAGTCACATGGCGGCGCCATCACGGTGCACAGCGACGGCGCCGGAAAGGGCAGCCGGTTCACGCTGCACCTGCCGCGTCTCGACCAGCCGCCGTCCGGCCCCGGTGCGCCGGCCGGCCGCGCGCCGGCGGCTGAGCGGGCCGGCCGGCCGCTGAGCATGCTGGTGGTGGACGACAACCGCGACGCCGCCGACGCCCTGGCCGGCCTGCTGCAGGCCTGGGGCTTCCCGGCATGCGCGTCGTATACCAGCGCGTCGGCGCTCGAGGCCGCGGCGTCCGGCTGTCCGCAAGTCTTCCTGCTCGACATCGGCTTGCCAGAGGTCGACGGACTGGCCCTGGCCCGGCAGCTGCGTGCGATGCCGCAGGCCGCCGGCGCGGTCCTGGTCGCCGTCACCGGCTATGGCCAGGACAGCGACCGCGCATCGACCAGCGCGGCGGGTTTCGACTACCACCTGGTCAAGCCGGTCGATGCGGCCGAACTGCTGGACCTGCTCGGCCGGATCGCGCAGCAGGCCGGCGCCTAGCCGCGGCGGCTGCCATTGCCGCGCCGCGTGCAGGCGGAGTACACTGGAACCAGCTTGCAAGGAGCTTGCCATGACACGCAAATTGGCTCTACTGTTCGCCGGCGCCATGCTGTGCGCGTCCGCCGGCGCCGAGCCGCGCCGCCAGGTCGACCTGGACGCGCCGGGTGCGCTGGAACAGGTGCGGCGCGAGCGGCCCGCCCACGTCCAGGCCGTCACCCGGATCCTGCGCGAGGCGCCGGAACGCAAGCCGCAGGCCATCGCCGGCTGGGTACGGACGGCCTTCGATGCGCGCATGGCTTCGGCCATGTTGATCAAGACCAGCTACCCGCCCCGGGCGCGCCTGGAGTTCGTGCTGGACGATACCGAGTACCGGGCGCTGGTCACCTTGCGCAATGTCGAGCCTTCCCTGAGCCCTGCCGTGCATCCCTGAGCGCTGGGCGGGCTGTTGCAGGCCGCGCTTCTTTCCGACACCTTTCTGTCCAGAATTAAAGTCGTCCGGTAGTTCCTACCTAAACTCAGTCCTTGGAGCGTCTTGCCAAGGCGCCAGGGTGCGGGATGGGAACCAGATGAACGACAATCGTGTGGGCTGGGGCGGGCGCTATCTAGCGGGGATCCATCGTTTCATACCGGCGCCGCTGCAGCAGGACGCCGCGGTGATGGCGCGCGCCGAGAATGTCGTCAACGCCGCCGTCATGGCCGGCACCGCGGGCCCGCTGTATGCACTGGCTTACTGGCTGCTTGGCTTGCAGACGGCGGCCGTGGAGATCCTGCTGTGCAGCGCCTGCATGCTGATGGCGCCGGCCGTGCTGCGCGCCACCGGCTGCATCCTGGCCGCGCGCGAACTCTTTCTGTGCGCGCTGTTCTTCAATTTTTCCTGGCTGACCTGGCACCTGGGCGGCATCGCCGCGCCGACCGCCAGCTGGCTGATCACGGGACCGGTGGTGGCCATGTTCCTGGGCGGGGTGCGCTGCGCCGCCTTCTGGCTGGCGATGAGCTGCGCCAGCGCCAGCGTGATCTACGGGGTGCAGGCATCGAGCCTCGCAGTGCCCGCGGCGCCGGCGGCCGACATGGCGCTGCTGCACCTGGTGTGCGATATCGGCCTGTACGTGGTGGTGCTGGTCTTCGTGCTGCTGTTCGAGCTGACCAAGACCGAGGGCTTCGTCAAGCTGCAGCAGGCCCTGTCCACCATCAACGAGCTGGCCATCCGCGACGAACTGACCGGCAGCCATAACCGGCGCTTCCTGCTTGGCCTGATCGACAAGGAAAAGGAGCGCAGCGACCGCAACGGCCGCGGCTTTTGCCTGTGCCTGTTCGACATCGACTTCTTCAAGCGCATCAACGACACCTACGGCCACAGTGCCGGCGACATGGTGCTGCGCGCCTTCGCCGAGGCGGTGCAGGGGCAGATCCGCGGCACCGACGCTTTCGGGCGCTACGGCGGGGAAGAGTTCCTCCTGATGCTGCCGGAGACCCCGGCCGCCGACGCGGTGGTGCTCGCCGAGCGGATCCGCGGCGTGATCGAAAGCCTGCGCTGCACGGACGGCGAGGGCGATGGCAAGGAGGGCGGCAGCGCGATCACGCTGACCGTGTCGGCGGGCGTGGCCGAATACCGGCTGGGCGAGCCGAGCGCCCAGACCATCGTGCGCGCCGACGAGGCGCTCTACCTGGCCAAGTCGCTGGGCCGCAACCGGGTGCTGTGCCACGGCGAGGATGAACGCGGCGCCGTGGCCGAGCCAGCGGGCGCGCCAGGCGCCGATCCGCGCGACCTGGGCGCCACGCTGGGACGCGTGCTCGACGGCGTGCATTGCGACCAGCTCACCGGCCTGCTGAACCGGCGCCTGCTGCGCGACCGCCTGCGCCATGCGATGGACCGCGCCAACCGCAACCGGCGCCTGATCGCGCTGCTGCTCCTGAACATCAACCGCTTCAAGGAAGTCAACGACGCCCTCGGCTACGAGGCGGGCGACGCTCTGCTGGCCCAGAGCGGCGCGGCGATCCGGCGCTGCCTGCGCGACTGCGACACCGTGGCGCGCTGGGGCGGCGACGAATTCATCGCGCTGCTGGAGGACCTGGGCGCGGAAGCCGACGCCCGGCAGGTGGCGGAAAAGATCCTCGACCGCTTCGCGCTGCCGATCGAGGTCGGCGGGCGCGAATGCTTCGTCAGCCTGGCCGTCGGCGTGGCCCTGTACCCGGCGGCCGACTGCGACCTCGATGCGCTGCTCAAGCGCGCCGACATCGCCATGCGCTGCGCCAAGGAGTGGGGCGAGAACAGCGTCCGGGTGTATCGCGGTGTCGAGGCCCAGCCGCCCAGCGAACGCCTGGCGCTGAAGAACGGCCTGCGCGACGCGCTGGCGCGCGGCCAGCTGTTCCTCGAATACCAGCCCCAGCTCGACCTGGCCAGCCGGCGCATGATCGGCGTCGAGGCGCTGCTGCGCTGGCAGCATCCGGTCTACGGGCGCATCGATCCAGGCCGCTTCATTCCCCTGGCCGAGGAAACCGGCATGATCGTGCCGATCGGCGAGTGGGCGCTGCGCAGCGCCTGTCGCCAGAACCGCGCCTGGGTCGCGGCAGGCCTGCCCGAGATCAAGACCGCGGTCAACCTGTCGGCGCGCCAGCTCAAGGAGCCGGGACTGGCCGGCCGCGTAATGGCGATCCTGGCCGAGACCGGCATGCCGGCCCGCTGCCTGGACCTGGAGATCACCGAAGGCATGCTGATCGACGACCTGGGCGCGAACTGCGCCGTGATGAACCGCCTGCGCCAGGCCGGCGTGGTGGTCTCGATCGACGATTTCGGCACCGGCTATTCGAGCCTGAACTACCTGTGCGAGCTGCCGGTGGACATCCTCAAGATGGACGGCCTGTTCGTGCGCCGCCTGGGCGCGGAGGCCGGCCGGGGGCGTTCGTATGCGATCGCCGAGACCATCGTCGCGATGGCGCACCGCCTCGGCCTGTCGGTGATCGCCGAATCGGTCGAGACCCCCGAGCAGCTGCTCGACCTGTGCGCGATGGGCTGCGACGCGGCCCAGGGTTACCTGTTCGACCGCCCGCTCGCGCCCGAGAAGATCGCCGCGCTCCTGGCGCGCCAGCCGCTGGCGGCGGCGCTGCCCGCCTGACCGCGGCGCTGCCGACCTGTCCGCGCGCCAAGCTTTTATCCCTAGATCGCTGGAGGACCCCGTGCTGAATGAAACCGTTCCTTTCGACCCTGCCCAGGACCTGCCCCTGCTTTCCGCATCGGGCGCGCTGGACGGGAATGTGGCCCAGTTCGCGCAGCCGCGCGGTCCCGACCTGCTGCGCCGCGGCGCCGCGCTCGACGCCTGGTGCGCGCTGCGCGCCCGCCATGGCGTCTGGCCCTACGCGCGCGTGCTGGAAGGCCCGCCCGAACCGCTCGCCACCGTGGGCGACGGCGAGGCCGCGGCCGTGCGCGGGATCAACTTCGCCTCCCAGGACTACCTGTCGCTGGCCGCCCATCCCGCGATCGCCGACGCCGCGCTGCGCGCGCTGGGCGAGGCCGGGCCGCACAGCGCCGGTTCGGCGGTCCTGCTGGGGAATACCCGCTACTCGCTCCAGCTCGAGCAGGCCCTGGCCGGACTGCTGGGTTTGAGCCAGGTGGTGCTGTTCCCGACCGGCTGGGCGGCCGCTTTCGGCGCGATCACGGCGCTGGTGCACGGCGCCGACTATGTCGTGATCGACCAGCTGGCGCATGCCTCGCTGCGCCAGGGCGCGGCGGCCGCCACGCGCAACGTGCTGGTGCACCGCCACCTGGACTGCGACCATGTGCGCGAGCTGCTGGCCGGGATCCGCGCGCGCGACAGCGCCAACGCGATCCTGGTCGTGACCGAGGGTCTGTTCAGCATGGACGCCGACAGCCCGGACCTGCCGCTGCTGCAGCACCTGTGCCGCGAATACGGCGCCACCCTGCTGGTGGACGTGGCGCACGACTTCGGCGCGATGGGGCCGGGCGGGCTGGGGGTGATCGGCGCCCAGCGCATGCAGGGACGGATCGACATCGTGCTGGGTGCGTTTTCCAAGACTTTCGCGGCCAACGGCGGCTTCGTCGCCTGCGCCGAGCGGCCGGCGCGGCGCCAGCTGCAGCTGTACGCCGGGCCGCACATGTTTTCCAACGCTTTGTCGCCGGTGCAGGCGGCGGTGGTGCTGGAGAGCCTGCGCATCGCCGCGTCCAGCGAAGGCGACGGCCTGCGCGCCGACCTGATGCGCAACGCCGTCGAGCTGCGCGCGCTGCTGGCGGAATGCGGCCTGCGCTGCCTGGGCGAGCCTTCGCCCATCGTGCCGGTCTGGATGGGCACGGAAGCGGCGGCCCGCATCGCCGGCATGCTGCTGGCGCGCGAGGCGGTGTTCGTCAACCCGGTCGAGTATCCCGGGGTGCCGCTGGGCGCGGCGCGCCTGCGCCTGCAGCTGATGGCCAACCACACG
>NZ_JAGPWC010000028.1 GCF_018119405.1 Massilia sp. ST3
GGGGATGCCGCCGACCGCGGTGGCGACCACCGGCAGGCCGCTGGCCATCGCTTCCAGCAGGGTGACCGGGGTGCCCTCGGCGATCGAGGACAAGGCGAACAGCGAGAAGCCGCGCATGGCCGGAGCCACGTCGGCGCGCGCGCCGGCGAAGCGCACGCTGTCGCCCAGGCCGGCGTCGCGCGCCTGGGCCTCGAGCGCGGCGCGCAGCGGGCCGTCGCCGACCAGCACCAGGCGCAGGGGTTCGTGCGGCAGCAGGCGGCGCAGTTCGGCGAAGGCCTGGATCAGGGTCGCCTGGTCCTTGACGTCCTGCAGGCGGCCGACGGTGCCGATCACGAAGGCGTCCGGGTCGTCGTGCCAGGTCTCGACGCCGGCTGCGCCGGCCGGGGCCGGATGGAAGCGCTCGGTGTCGACGCCGTTGTCGATCAGGACCAGCTTGCGGCCGGCGATGCCGACCACCTCGCCCAGCCAGCGCCGCAGGTCCTGCGAAACCGGCACGATGCGGTCGATGAAGGGCGCGGCGCAGCGGCGCAGCAGGTTGTGCTTGGGATTCAGGCCCTCGGGGTCGCGCGCATCGCGTCCGTGCTCGGCGTGCACCCGCACCGGGACGCCGGCAGCGAAGCCGGTGGCCGCATATTCCATGGTGCCGAAGTTATAGGTGTGCAGGATCGCCGGGCGCAGGCGGCGCAGCAGGCGCCACAGCACGAGGTGGATTCCCAGGCCCAGGCCCGGCTGCTTGTGCAGCGCGACCAGCTCGACGCCTGGGCGCGTGATGCGCTGGGCGAAATCGGTGTAGTCGGTCAGGCACACGACGGCATGCCGGTAGCTGTGCGCCGGCATGCGGTTGATGATGTCCACCAGCAGGGTTTCCAGACCGCCGATGTCGAGGCGGTAGATCAGGTGCACTACCAGCGGCGGCGCGGGCCTGGCAGCGGCGGCGGAAACGGAGACGTCGGTCATGCTCAGCGTCCCTGGGTCGCCGCCAGCGCTGCGTCGAGCGCCTTGAAGTTATCGCCCAGGAAGGCGCGCAGGGCGCCGCGCGCCTTGTCCTGGCTTTCCGTGAACGGTGCGGCGAGCGCGATCATGGCGCCGTCGTCGCCCCGGAAGCGCAGGCGGCTTTCGGCCTGGCGCAGCTTGCCGACCACGTTGCTCGGGGTGTACTGGCCGCCGATCCACAGCACCTGCCACACCAGCAGCTTGCCGCCGGCGCTGTTCAGCACCGTCTCGCGCAGCGCCAGGCTGCGGCCGTCCACCTGCTCGCTGCGGCCGGCGCTCGAGAGCGGATGGTAGGGATCCTTTTCGCCGGTCAGGCGGTTGACGGAGCTGATCAGGCCTTTCTGCTTGGTCTGGTTGCGGTAGTAGAGCACCTGCAGGCGCACCGGGCGGTCGACGCCGGTGCGGGTATAGGTGCGCTCCAGGCGCGCATCCGGCTCCATGTAGTCGACGCGCCAGTCGGGGAAGCCGGCGGCGACCTGCCAGGCCAGGCTTGGCTCGGCCAGCTGTACCGGCGCCGGGTTGTGGTTGGCGCGGTCGTTGAAGACGGCGAAGGCGGGCCACAGCGCGGCCACCAGCACCGCGCCCGCGGCGACCGGCACGATGCGTCCCGGCAGCGAGGGCACCATGGTATGGGCGGCGGCGCGCTGCGCGGCCGCCTGCTCGTCCTCGCGCCAGTAACTGCCGACCCAGAACATGATGAACATGATCAGGCCGAAGAACAGCCAGCCGTAGATGATGTGGTCGACGCCGGTGGCCAGCTCCATGCCGCTCGAGTGGCCGATCATCACGATCATGTAGGCGCGCAGGCCGTTGGCCACGATCGGCACCAGGATCGACAGGCCGATGAAGACGACGCGGCGCAGGGTCGAGTGGTAGGTCAGGTAGGCATACAGGCAGCCCAGGGTGATCGAGGAGATCAGGTAGCGGATGCCGCTGCAGGCTTCCACCACCGACCAGCTGCCGGTGGGCAGCTCGAAGCGGGTGCCGTTGCGCAGCACCGGGATGCCGGTGGCCTGCACCGCCCAGATGGTGAAGTCGGCGGTGAACTGGATCAGGGGCTCGACGAAGATCTCGCCGAAGGGCACCGCGAACAGCAGGAACAGCAGCGGGAAGGCGAGCGAGCCGGCCAGGCGCGGGCCGAACAGGGCCACCGCCGCCACCGGGAACATGGCCACGAAGCTGTACTGCATCACCACCTGCACGTCGCCCATGCGCGCCGCCAGCCAGCCGGCGCCCAGCAGGGCCAGCAGCAGCAGGGCCGGCGGATAGGGACGGGTCGGGATCAGGCTGAAGTTCTCGCGCCGGCGCCAGATCAAGGCCAGGCTGATCGGCAGGATCACGTAGCCGTGGGCGAAGGTGTCGGAGCTGTTCCAGATCGAGACCATCGACTCCGCCGTGGCGAAGTAGAGCAGGAAGGGCGCCAGCATGGCCAGTGCCAGCACGGCGACCTGGACCGGCGTCAGCGGGGTGGGGGCGATCGGAACATGGGCGTGCGCGACGCCCGGCGGTGGTTTCAGGAACATTCGAGTCGCTCCCCGATGCAGGCCAGGTTGCTCGGCCAGCTGTATTGGCGTTCTACCCTGGCGCGTGCCGCCAGGCCCATGTCGTTGCCGTCGCGTGCCAGCAGCTGTGCGACGGCGTCGGCGAAGCCGGCGCCGTCCTCGGCCACGATCAGTTCGCGGCCCGGTTCGGCGTGGATGCCTTCCAGCGCCTGCGGCGAGACCACCACCGGGGTGGCCATCGCCATCGCTTCGAGCACCTTGTTCTGGATGCCGCGCGCGATGCGCAGCGGCGCCACCGCGGCGCGCGCGTGGGCGATGTAGGGGCGCACGTCGGGCACGGTGCCGGTGACGCGGATGCCCGGCTGGCGCGCCAGTTCCTGCACCGCGGGCGCGGGACGGGCGCCGACGATGTAGAAGTGCAGGTCGGGGTGACGCGCGCGCAGGATCGGCATCGCCTCCGAGGCGAACCACTGGACCGCGTCGACGTTGGGCCAGTAGTCCATGGCGCCGGTGAACACGATGGCCTGCTCGCCCGCCGCGTAGGGACTGGCGTAGTCGCTGTCCGGCGTGAAGTAGTCGGTGTCGACGCCGTTGCTGAAGTGGCCGATCTTGGCGGTGCTTTCGGGCGCCAGCTGGCGGAACAGGTCGGCCTCGGGGCCGGACACGAACAGCGAGGCGTCGTAGTCGCGCGCCACGCGGCGCTCGTAGGCCAGCAGCTGGCGCGCCTCGTGGCGGTACAGCCAGCTCATCGGCCAGGGCTTCTTGTCGGCGTACTGGCGCCATTTGTCCGAGTCGACGTCGCAGAAGTCGACCACGCGGCGCGCGCCCGGGAACTTGTCGGCGTACTGCGCCATCGCCGAGGAGAACACCAGGACCCGTTCGATCTTGTGGGCGGCCACGGTCTCGTCGACCCAGCGCGCCAGGCCGGCGTCGCGGTAGTAGTCGAGCGAGAGCGAGCGGCCCTTGACCAGCGCGCCCAGGCTGCGCACGCGGGCCAGGGTGGGGTTCAGGCTGGCGAAATGGCTGCTCGCGCACAGGCGCTCGACGGTCGGCACGTGCTGCCAGTCGTCGGCGTCGTCCACGAAGGTCGCCAGGTGCACCCGGTAGTCGCGCGCCAGGTGCTTGAGCAGGTGGTAGGAGCGGATCTTGTCGCCCTTGTTGGGCGGGTAGGGGATCCGGTGGATCAGCAGCAGCAGGTCTTCCACGGCATTATCCCAGGTTGCGCACGATGTACGGTCCGAGGAAGTTCGCCACCGGCAGCGGCAGCTTCTTCCACATCTTGATGAACAGCTGGTATTTCGGGTTCAGCGGATTGTTGTCCGGCAGCTTGCTCGAGGTGTACAGCTTGTATTCGTAGGGCAGCGGCTCGGCGGTGAAGCCCCAGTTCTTCTTGAAGTCGTAGGCGCCGGTGCCCAGCTTGCTGCGGCCGAAGTCGAAGATGCGGCAGCCGCGCGCGGCCGCAGCCTGCATCAGGCTCCAGTACATGTAGTCGTTGCCCGCCACTTCGCGCGCCAGGTCGGTGCCGCCGCCGTAGTAGGGTACGACCTCGTCGCGCCAGTAGAAGGACAGCACCGAGGCCACCAGGCGGCCGTCCTCGGTGAGGATGGTGCGCACTTCGCACTCGTCGCCGAAGGTCTGCTGCAGCAGGGCGAAGTATCTTTTTGGGAATACCGGGGTGCCCAGGCGCAGCACGCTGTGGGCGTAGGCGGCGAACATGCGCTCGACGTTGTCTTCCACCACGGCCTTCAGGCCCAGCTTGATCCCCTTGCGCACCATGGCGCGCTGCTTGCGCGGGATGGCGTTCAGGTTGGTCTCGTCGTCGCTAGAAATCTCCTTGCGGAAGGTGACGTAGAGTTCCTTGGTGTGCCAGCTGGGATCGTCCGGGTGGGCGCGCTGCATGCCGCGGTATTCCAGGTGGCCCACGCCGAGCTTTGTCGCCAGCGCGTGCGCGGCCTCGTCCAGCATGCGGCGCGCCTGGTCGCCGAGCGCGGCCACGCCGCCGTAGACGCAGAAGGGCATGGCGCCCAGCGCATGGCCGAACAGGCGGCTCTTGATCTCGGCCAGCGGCAGCACGCCCTGGATCTGGCCGTCCTGCTCGACGTAGTAGAACCAGGTCTTGATGCCGAAGGATTGCTGGATGACCTTCTGCCAGCCCGACAGGTGGAAGAAGGTCGCTTCCGGGCAGGCGCGCACGAAGGCGTCCCAGCGGGAGGCGTCCTGCGGCTGCATCAGGTGCAGGGTCAGCGGCCCGGTCGCCAGGACCGGGGCGGCGCGTTGGGCCTGTGCGGCTTCGATGATCGAGTTCATGCCGTGCGTGTTTCTTTCTTATTGCTTGTCCAGGAAGATGCGGTCCATGCGGTCCCACGCGAAGTCGCGCGCCAGCTGCTCGAGGCGCTTTTCCATGCGTCCGATGTTGACGTAGTGGCGGAAGCGCGACTTGGCGTCCAGGCCCGCGGGACGCGGCTGGCCCGGATCGAGCTCCCAGGGGTGGAAGTAGAACAGGGCCGGTTCGCCGTCCTCGCGGTTGACCTTTTCCATCATCCAGCGCGACAGCGCGTAGGGCAGCAGGCGGAAGTAGCCGCCGCCGGCCGGCAGGTTGCGTCCACCCATGCGGACCGTGGTGACCGGCACTTCCAGCAGGCCGTCCGGGCCGTTCGGGTAGAAGGCGAAGCGCGGCGCGTCCGGCATGCCGTAGTGGTCGTGGGCGATCGGGTAGATGCTCGAGCTGTAGCGGTAGCCCGCCTCGCGCAGCGCGTCCAGGGCCCACAGGTTCTGCGCGCCGATCGAGAAGCTGGGCGCGCGGTAGCCGAGCACCTCCTGGCCGCCGAGGTCCTCGAGCAGGGCCTTGCTGGAGCGGATGTCGTTGTCGAACTCGGCGCGGCTCTGGTCCGAGGCGCGCAGGTGGCCGTAGCCGTGGCTGGCCAGTTCGTGGCCGCTCGCCACGATGCGGCGCACCACGTTCGGATAGCGCTCGGCGATCCAGCCCAGGGTGAAGAAGGTGGCGCGCACGCCGTGGCGCTCGTACAGCGCCAGGATGCGCTCGACATTCGCCTCGACCCGGCATTCGCGCGTATCCCAGCTGTCGCGCGCGATGTAGGGGGCGAAGGCCGAGACCTGGAAGTAGTCCTCGACGTCGCAGGTCATGGCGTTGCGGATGCGCTGGCCGGGAGCAGGACGCGGCCGGGCGGCGGGGGCTTGCATCTTCATTCCTGGTTGTCCATGTGTTGGGCCGCCTGGCCCGGGGGCGCGGCGACGATTTTCTTCAGGATCGACAGTACGGAGACGATCGATTTCTCGAGGCGCATCATGCGTTCGTCCAGCACTTCCACGCTGGCGCCAGTGCGGCGTTCGCCCAGGCGCAGCTCGCCGTCCAGCGCGTCGGCGCCGGCGCCGGAGGCGCCCGGAAGTTCGGTGTCCGGCAGCTGGTATTCCTCCGAGATGTCGCGCACCACTTCCTTGACGTCGGCTTCGCCGAAGGCGTGCAGCTCCTCCAGGTAGCCCATCAGGAGGACGCGGTCCATCAGGGTATTGGTCTTGCGCGGGATGCCGCCGCTGTAGGCGAACACCGCCGCGTAGGCGCCGTCGTCGAAGGACGGGTCGCCGTTCCAGCCGACCGTGGCCAGGCGGTGCTCGACATAGGCGCGGGTCTCCTGGGCATCCATCGGGCCCAGGTGATAGCTGGCGATCACGCGCTGGCGCAGCTGCTGCATGCCGGGGCTGTGCAGGGTGGCGCGGAATTCCGGCTGGCCGAGCAGGAAGGTCTGCAGCAGCGAGCGGTCGTCGGTCTGGAAATTCGACAGCATGCGCAGTTCTTCCACCGTGCGCGCGTTCAGGTTCTGGGCCTCGTCGATCACCAGCAGGGCGCGCTTGCCCTGGCGGTCGACCGAGCGCAGGAACTGCTCCAGGCGGTTGAGCAGCTCGGCCTTGCTGGCCCCTTCATAGGGCAGGCCGAAGCTCGACACCACCATGCGCAGCGTGTCCTCGGGATCGAGGCTGGTGTTGACGATGTGGGCGGCGACGATCTGGTCGGTCGGGATCTTGTTCAGCAGGTTGCGCACCAGGGTGGTCTTGCCGGCCCCGACCTCGCCCGTGATGACGATGAAGCCCTCACCCTGCGACAGGCCGTACTCGAGGTAGGCCATGGCGCGCTTGTGGCCCTTGGAGCCGAAGAAGAAATGGGGGTCCGGCCGCAGCTGGAAGGGCTTGGCGGACAATCCGTAGTAGGTTTCGTACATCGCTGTTCTTCCGCTTAAAGCTGCATCGACAGGCTCGCCGTGACGGCGTTTTCCTGGTAGGTCGCGCCCGCGCCCAGGCCGAGGTCGCCGCTGCGGCGGCGCAGCTCGAGCGCGCCCAGCACCTTGTCGCCGTAGCGGCGCGTCAGGCCCAGGCGCAAGGTGCGCTGGTGGTCCACCAGGCCGGTGGTGATCGAATGGCTGCGCCGCAGATCCCAGCTGGCGATCACGCTCGAGCGGCGGTTCAGCTGGTAGGTGTAGCTGGCGTCCACGCCGCGCTGGCGCACGTTGTCGTTCAGGCTGGACAGCTGGCTGCCCAGCAGCTCGCTGTCGCTCTGCGAATCCGTGAGCGCGATGCGCTCGCTGGCATACAGGCTCAGCACCGCGCTGCTGCGTCCGCGCCGGTAGGCGCTCGAGGCCTGCAGCAGCTTCTGGCGCATGTAGCGGTTGCTCAGGAAGTTCACGCTGTCGGCCAGGCTGGGCGGCAGGCCGGAGGCCTGGATGTAGGCCGCCACCATGCGCTGGCGTTCGACCGGATCGGGGAAGGAGGCCGCGAACAGGCGGTCGAGCAGGGCCGCGGTGTCGATCGTCGACGGCAGCAGGAATTGCTGGCGCGAGTTCGTGACCGCGTCGCTGTAGTTGACGCTCCATACGGTATGGCGGCTGCGGTGGCTGGCCAGCAGCGAACCGGTCTGGCCGTAGTAGTGGCGGCCGAGCGAGGCCTGCAGGCTGGTGCGGGTACTTGGATTCCAGATGAAGCCGCCCGACCAGTTGCGTCCCTCGTCGCCGTTGCCCAGGCCGAAGTCGTAGCGGTCGTAGCCGGCGTTGGCGGTCAGCGACAGGCGCGGCGTGACGCGGTAGCTCAGGTTGGCCGACAGCGACTGGGTCGAGGAGTCGCCGATGCGCTCGCTCTCCAGGTCCTGGCGATAATAGGTCAGGCCCCAGCCGAGCGCGTCGAAGGCGCGGCCGCTGACCAGGCTGGCGTTGACGCTCTCGCCATTCGTCTTGTTGAAGCCGCGCCGCGTGACGCCGTCGAGCGCGTCGCGGCCGCTGGCATCGACGCCGTCGCGCGTGTAGCGCAGCTGCATGCTGGCGGTGTTGCCGAAACGCTGGACCAGGTAGGGGCTGATGCTCCAGGTCTCGATCTCGGCGCGGTTGCCGAGCGCATACAGGTCATTGCTCAGCTGTGGGCCGAAGGCCGAGGCGCTGCGCTGTCCGCGCGAGGCCGAGGCGTCGATGAACAGGAGATCCTCGGCCAGCTCGCCGCGCAGGGCGCCGTTGTACTGGCGCTGGTTGTCGACGGTGCGGCGGCCGGTGCTGTGCAGGAAGGCGTACTGGTGCCAGGCGGCGCTGGCCGAGACGCTCAGGCGCCGGCCCCTGCCGACCACGGTCACGCCGGGCGCCACCTGGGTCACCAGGTCGCTGTGCTTGAGCGTGTCGTCGCGCAGGTCGATGTTGTCGGTGTAGGTGGCGGTCGTGCTGAGCGTCGGGGTCACGCGCCAGTCGGCGTGCGCCGGCAGCGCCAGGGCCATGGCGGCCGCCAGCGGGGTCAAGCGTAACAACCGGCGCTGCGGGCGCGGCTGCTGCTTAGCCGTAGTGATAGTCATACGTCTCTTCGATGCCGGGGATGTCCCTGGTCTTGTTATAGATGAGGTTTACGTTGTTCATGCCGTCCAGCTGCTGCAGCGCTTCCTTGACCGCGTGCTGGGTCGTGGTCTGGGCTTCCACCACGACCACGATCTGGCCCATGTGGCTGGCCAGGACGCGCGATTCGCTGGTCAGCAGCAGCGGCGGCGAATCGAAGATGATGACGCGGTCCGGATAGCGGTTGGCGAGCTCGAGCACCATGGAACTCATGCTCGAGCTGGCCAGCAGCTCGGTGGCGCGCGAGGTGCTGGTGCCGGCCGGCAGGATCGACAGGGTGTCGACGTTGGTGCGCAGCATGACGTCGGACAGGTCGAGCTTGTCGTCCAGCAGGATGTCCATCAGGCCGCGGTGGGCCGGCAGGCCGAGGGTGCGCAGCACCGAGGGGCGCGCCACGTCGGCGTCGACCAGCAGGACGGTGTGGTCGAGTTCCATGGCGATGCTCATCGCCAGGTTGATCGCGCAATAGGTCTTGCCTTCGCCCGGCAGCGAGCTGGTCACCATGATCAGGTTGGCCGGGTTGGCGCCCGCGCTGCGTTCGCCGAAGGCGCGCTTGAGCAGTGGGCGCTTGATGATGCGGAATTCTTCCAGCAGGTTGGTGCGGCCGCCGGCGGCGGTCACCATGCCCAGGTCGCGCATGCGGCCCAGGTCCAGTTCGACCTTGCGCGGGGTGGAACGGGGCTGCGCCGGCGCTTCGGCAGCCGGTGCGGCGGCCGGCGCGAACGCGGCCGCGTCGACGGCCGCCTGGGCGCCGGATGCGGGGGCAAGGGCCACGGCCGTATCCAGGACCGGTTCCACGGAAACATCCGCCGGGGCGCCGGCGGCGGGGGTGACGGGAGCAGCGGCCTGGCGCTGCTTGTCGATGCGGCTGGCCGCTTTTTCGATAATGCTCACATTCGCTCCTTGGCTACGGCCTTACATGTTGGGACGGACGAGGATGGCGGCGACGCCGGCCCCGTAGGTGCCGAACAGCACCAGCACCGAGACGGCCAGGGCCACCAGGCGGCGCTTGCGGCGCACGGTCTGCTCGGCGGTCCAGTTCATGCTGATCGAGCCCAGGATCGGCACGCCGGTGACTTCGCGCAGCGTCGACTGGCTGAGGAAGGTCGGGCGCAGCTGGCTCATCAGGAATGCACCGGCCAGGCCGGCGGCCAGGGCGGCCACGAACACGAGCGAGAACAGCTGCAGGCGGTTGGGGCCGGACGGGACCGGCGGGGCGGTCGGCGGTTCGATCACGCGGAAGGTCAGCATGTCGGTGGCCGAGGACAGGTCGCCCGACAGCTTGGCCGATTCGCGGCGCTCGACCAGTTTCTGGTAGTTTTCGCGGTTGACTTCGTAGTCGCGGTTGAGCTGGGCCAGCTGGGCCTCGATCTCCGGCGCCTGGGCGCTCTGGGTGCGCAGCTGGGCAACGCGCGCGCCGTACTCGGCCACGCGCGCCTGCAGCGAGGCCACGCGCGCTTCCGCCTCCGACAGCGAGACGGTGAGCTGCTGCAGCATCGGGCTGTAGCTGGCGCCCGGATCGGCGCTCGGCTTGCGGTTCTTGGCTTCGTCCGCCTTGCGCGCCTGCAGCTGCTCGAGCAGGCGGCGGTTGGCGACGATGTCCGGGTGCTGTTCGGTGAACTGGGTGCGCAGGGTGTCCAGGGTCTTGGTGACGGTGGCGATGCGCTCTTCCAGGGCCGGATCGGTGAACGGCACTTCGGGACCCTTGCCCGGGGTGCTGCTGCCGCCCGAGATCTTGCGGCGGATCGCGTTGCGCGCCTGCTCGGCCTCGGCCAGCTCCAATCGTGCCTGGCTCAGCGCTTCATTGGCGGTGATCATGCGCGAACCGAAGTCGGCGCCCTCGCGCGGCAGCATGCCGACGTGCTTGATCTTGAACTCCTTGAGCGTGTTCTCGGCGTTGGCCAGCTTCTCTTCGTAGCTCTTGATCTGGTCGTCGATGAACTGCACCGCCTTCTCGGAATCCTGCTTCTTGCCGCCGAAGCTGCCCTCGACGAAGATGGTCAGGAAGGCCTGGACCACGTCGCGGCCCTGCTTGGCGTTGGGCGCGGTATAGCTGATGGTGTAGATGTCGTCGCGCTCGGTGCCTGCCATCTTGATGCGCGAGATCATGTCGTCGACCATCTTCTCCTGTTCCTTGCTGTCGCGCGCCTTGACGTCGAGGTCGACCATGCGCAGCACGCGCTCGACGTTCGGACGGCTGATCAGGGTGCGGCGCATGAACAGGACCTGCTGGTCCAGGTTGGGCACCGTGGTCATGTTCGACAGCAGGGGCTTGAGGATGCTCTGGGTGTCGACGTAGACGCGGGCCGAAGCCTCGTACTGGTTCGGCAGCTTGAACACCACCGCCCATCCGGCCAGGGCGACTACCCAGGTGATGACGACGGCATGCCAGCGGTATTTACCGATGGCTTTCAGGAAAGTAAGAATCAGGGCTGTAATCTCGGCCATCTTGTCAGTCTCGCCAGTGGGAGCCCTCGGCAGGGCTCAACAAATAAACATCTCGCATGATCGCTTGTACCCTGAGCAATTGCAATTACGTATTTGGAAATTGCGCTTTTCGGTACCAAGAGTGCAAACTGTTTGCAACAGAACTTCTGCATTGCAACAAAATCATCGTGCTTCCTGCGGTTTTTACCCCTGTTTCTGTTGCATTATCGCAAACATTTGCTTGCAGGGGTAATTGTATTTTTCTAAACCTTTTGATACCGGGATACGATGATGTCGTAACAAGTCAATAATTTTGTTGCTTTCAGTAAAACATGCTTATTGTAATGTTTAAAATAGGAAAGGGCCTGCACAATTGACAGCCCGAACGACAGATGTACCGGAGCATTGTGATATGCGTATGACAAGACTTTCATCCATCCTGCCTGGCGCCGTGCTGGCGCTGGCGGCCATCCTGGGCGCCTCTGCCGCGCATGCCGCGCCGCTCACCGAAACGGCGGCGGCCGTGAAGCAGTCGGTACTCGGCATCGGCACCTACCAGAAGACCCGCAGCCCGGCGATCGTGTTCGTCGGCACCGGCTTCGTCGTGGGCGACGGCCTGAGCGTGATCACCAACGCCCACGTGGTGCCCGACACCATGGATGGCGCCCGGCTGGAAGAGCTGGGCGTGGTGGTGGGCAAGGGCGAGCAGGTCGCTTTCCGTCCGGCCACCCTGGTGGCGCTGGACCGCGAGCACGATCTGGCCCACCTGCGCCTGTCGGGCGCGCCGCTGCCGGCCCTGGCCCTGGGCGACGGCGAGCGGGTAGTCGAAGGGCAGGAGATGGCCTTCACCGGGTTTCCCTTAGGCATGAACCTGGGCCTGTATGCCGCCACCCACCGCGCCTTGCTGGCGGCCGTCACGCCGGTGGTGCGGCCATCGCTGAATTCGCGCAAGCTGGATGCGCGCGCCATCACCCAGCTGCAGCGCTCCTCCTACCAGGTGTTCCAGCTCGACGCCACCGCCTATCCGGGCAACAGCGGCAGTCCGCTCTACGATCCGGCCAGCGGCGCCGTGCTCGGCGTGATCAATGCCGTGTTCGTCAAGGGACTGAAGGAGACCGCGATCAGCAACCCGAGCGGTATCACCTACGCGATTCCGGTCCGCCATGTGCAGGCGCTGTTGCAGCGTAAGCAGTAGAAATGAAACTATTTCAACTGTGCACGCAATTCAGCGGGAGCCTGTTATACAATAGCCACGCCTGTTAATGGGTGAATAACATTTTTTAGATCGCAAGATGATGCGCAGGCCAGGCGCCGCGCTGCCATGCGAAGGGGATCGACGTGAGCAAGATGATGCATTTGATGAAATATGTTGCTGCGGCGGGCGCCGCCGGCTGCCTGCTGCTGCTGGGCGGTTGCGCCAGCCCCGCGGCGCCGAGCCAGGCGGCCCTGGCGCCGGTCAATCCGGACTACCTGATCGGGCCGGGCGACAGCGTGAACATCATTGTGTGGCGCAATCCCGAAGTGTCGATGTCGGTCCCGGTACGTCCGGACGGCAAGATCACCACCCCCCTGGTCGAAGACCTGCCGGCCGCCGGCAAGACCTCGACCCAGCTGGCGCGCGACATCGAGCAGGCCCTGGCCAAGTTCATCCAGCAGCCGGTGGTGACCGTCATCGTCACCAACTTTGTCGGCAATTTCAACGAGCAGATCCGTGTGATCGGCCAGGCGGCGCGTCCGCAAGCCCTGCCGTACCGCCGCGACATGTCGCTGATGGATGTCCTGATCGCGGTCGGCGGCGTCACCGAATTCGCTGCCGGCAACAAGGCGACCATCGTGCGCACCGTCGACGGCAAGCAGGAAAAGCTCCCGGTGCGTCTCGACGCCCTGCTCAAGGATGGCGACATCTCGGCCAACGTGATGATGCGTCCTGGCGACGTTTTGATCGTTCCCGAAAGCTTCTTCTGAACGCCTGTCGAGAATTTTTACAAACCGACGCGTTCCCAAATTACAATAGCTTAAGCGGCAAACCGCCCGGCCGCAGCTAGGCCTCTGTTTCTCAAGGAGTTTTTTCTAAAATACAATGTATTTTGGAAAACCTTGCTAATAGAGGCACGTTTCTTGCATCATGCTACGGGCGTGCGCCGACCGGCCATCAATCCTCGAGGAACCCGACGTGGCTACCGAACATCAACCCGACCAAACTACTCCCCCGACTCTCGATGCCCGGGGTGCGGCCCGCCGCCGCCTCGGCAAGGCGGGCCTGGGCGCGGCCGGCGTCCTGTGGACGCTCGAGAGCAAGGCGACCATGAGCTACGGCGCGATCTGCGTCGCGCCCTCGGCCGGCCTGTCCGGCGGCCTGGACAGCACTTACGGTCCGAAGCCGACCTGCATCGGCCGTTCGCCGGGCTACTGGAAGCAGGCCCACCATTCCTGGCCCTGCTCGCGCCGCATCAAGTTCAGCGAAGTCTTCCCCTGCTACGGCGCGAACAAGAACACCTATGGCGCCGCCACGATGCTGACGATGCTGGGCAATGTTTCGTTCGACAAGTACAACCTCGGCCAGCACCTGGTCGCGAACTACCTGAACGTCATTTCGAAGAAGTCCTCTTTCCTGAGCGTCAAGACCCTGGTCGAGATGTGGACCGAGCTGCAATCCACCGGCCAGTACAGCCCGGCGCCGGACGTGTTCTGGAACGCCGAGGAGACCAAGCGCTACCTGGAACGCACCTACGGTGGTTCCTGAGGCGCGCCCCTGGCGCATCGTGCCCGGGCAAACGCTCGCCTGCCGCGAATGGGAAGACGGCGCGGTCCTGTTCAACAGCCTGTCCGGCGCCACCCACCAGCTGTCGGACGCCGCGCTCTGGATGCTGGATGCCCTGGCCGAGGCGCCGCGCAGCCCCGCGGCGCTGGCCGCCGCCCTGCGCGAGCAGGGCGCGCAAGCCGAACCCGAACACCTCGCCCGCCTCCTGCATGAGCTGAAAGGCCTGCACCTGGTCGAACCATGCTGACCGTGTCGTCCCTCGCGCCCGCGCAGCTGCGCGCGCGCCTGCAAGGCCCCGGCCTCGACTTGCGCACCGGGCCCTTCACCTGCCGCGTCACCAGCGACATCCCCCGGGTCCAGCAAGGCATTGCGCTGCTCTACGCCGACTATCCGGTGCAGGCGCCAGGCGGCTTCGCCGATTTCCACGTCAACCTGCGCCGCACCAAAGGCCTGCGCCGCTGGTTCCGTCCCCAGGTGCGCTTCGACCAGGACGGCCTGACCCCGTTCAAGCCGCTGCCCCTGGCCCAGGCCTATCCGATGTTCGAATGGGTGCTCAACTGGTGCGTGACCAACCGCGCCCACGGCTACCTGGTCGTGCACGCGGCCGTGGTCGAGAAGGGCGGGCGCGCCGTGATCCTGCCGGCCCCTCCCGGCTCGGGCAAGAGCACCCTGTGCGCGGCCCTGGTGTGCCGCGGCTGGCGCTTGCTGTCGGACGAGCTGTGCCTGGTCCGCCACGCCGATGGCGCGCTGGTGCCGGTGCCGCGCCCGGTCAGCCTGAAGAACGCATCGATCGGGGTGATCCAGGCGTTTTCGCCCCAGGCGGTGTTCGGTCCGCGGGTAGAGGGCACGGCCAAGGGCACCATCGGCCACATGCGCGCGCCGGGCGACAGCGTGGCGCGCGCCCTCGAGCCGGCGCGGCCCGTGGCCATCGTCTTCCCGCGCTACGAGGCCGGCGCCGCCACCCGGGTGGCCCAGTTGGGCAAGGCCGGCACCTTCATGCGCGTGGCCGACAACGCCTTCAATTACGCGCTGCTGGGCGAGCGCGGCTTCGCCACCCTGGGCGACCTGGTCGACGCCTGCAGCGGCATCGAGTTCAGCTACAGCAGCCTGGACGAGGCGATGGCCGTGTTCGAGCGCCTGGCCGAGGGACGCCAGCCATGAGCATGCCCTTGCTGCTGCAGCTGCTGCGCGACCCGCGCATCGCCGCGCGGCTGGCGCCCGGCGACTGGGACCTGCTGCTGCGCCAGGCCGCCAACGCCGGCATGGGCGCCACCGTGCTGGCGCTGCTGGAAGACGGCGGCCTGCTGGACACGGTGCCGTCCGCGCCGCGCGCCCATCTGGAATGGTGGCGCGTGGCCGCCGAGCGCCATGCCTGCGCGGTGCGCTTCGAGGTGGCGCGTATCCGCGAAGCCCTCGACGAACTGCAGCTGCCCGTGATCCTGCTCAAGGGCGCCGCCTATGCCCTGGCCGAGTTGCCGGCCGGGCGCGGGCGCGTGTTTTCCGACATCGACATCCTGCTGCCGAAGGCCGCCATGGGGAAGGCCGAGGCCGCCCTGATGCTGCACGGCTGGGCCACCACCCACCACGACGCCTACGACCAGCGCTACTACCGCCAGTGGATGCACGAGCTGCCGCCGATGATCCACATGCACCGCGGTAACGCGATCGACGTGCATCACGCGATCCTGCCCGAGACCGCGCCCGCGCGCCCGGATCCGGCCAAGCTGCGCGCCGCCGCCGTGGCGCTGCCGGGCGAACCCGGCCTGTGGACCCTGTGCCCGCACGACATGTTCCTGCACAGCGCGGTGCACCTGTTCTGGGGCGGGGAATTCAACCACGGCCTGCGCGACCTGTTCGACCTGCACCGCCTGGCCCTGCACTTCGGCGCCCGGCCCGGCTTCTGGGACGGCCTGGCGGCGCGCGCCGCCGAGCTGGAACTGGCGCGCCCCCTGTTCTATGCGCTGCGCTGGTGCGTGCGCCTGCTCGATACGCCGGTGCCGCCGGCCGTACTGGCCCAGGCCGCCGGGGGGCGTCCCAAGGGCGCGCTGATGGTGCTGATGGACGCGCTGTTCGCGCGCGCCCTGCTGCCGCTGCACCCGAGCTGCGGCGGCCGCGCGGCCGCCCTGGCGCACTTTGCGCTCTATGTGCGCGGCAACTGGCTGCGCATGCCGCCGCTGCTGCTGTCGCGCCACCTGTTCCACAAGGCCTTCCTGTCGCCCAAGGCCGCCGAGCCGGTTTGAGCCAGGCCCGGCCGAAAGCGGGCTGGAGGGGTGGTGCGGCGCGGAAGAATGGCATACTATTAACAGATTGCATCCCGGACCCTTGCGATTCCTCCAACGTCAACCCTTACGCGGATAAGACCCATGGAAACAGCGGACAAGCTGGTACGCCTGCAAGACCTGCGCCAGTTCCTGGCCGGCGGCAGCCTGGAAGACAACCTGCAGCGCCAGGCCGAGCAGGCCGCGCTGCTGGTCGGCGCCGACCACTGCTCGATCATGCTGATCAACAGCGGCAGCGGCGAGGAAATGCGGATGAGCATGTATGCGCGCCACGGCGACTTGCCGGACGCGGCCCTGCATGCCTCGATCGGCACCGGGGAGGGCATCTGCGGCCATGTACTGGCCAGCGGCGAGGCGCTGTTCGTGGAAGACATCGGGCGCTCGCCCTTCGCGCTGCTGGCGCGCCGCCCCGACGCTGCCGGCCGCGCCCTGATGGCGGCGCCGGTGAGGATAGGCGACAAGATCATCGGCGTGGTCAACGTCTCGGGCGCCCGTTTCGACCCGCTCGACCTGCCCCTGCTCGACATCGTCGCCAGCCTGATCGGCAAGTCGATCCAGGTATCCCAGCTGCAGAGGGTGCTGGACTCGCGCTTCGCCCAGCTGGCCCTGCTGCAGGAAGCCCAGCACAAGGTCGGCGAGCAGGTGCGCACCGCCTACCAGAATCCCGAGGACGTGGCGCGCATCCTGGCGCGCGCCTTCTTCCGCGAAATGACCAAGGCCGGCTTCGCCTCCGGCCAGATCGTCAGCGCGGCCACCGAACTCATCGATCAACTCAATCGTCAATTGCAGGCGGACGGAAAAGCCGCCTGAACCGCAATGGAAACACAACCCACCCCGCTCGAGGCGGCCGCCGCCGAGTGGCAGGCCGTGCTCGGCCCTCAGCAGGTTCTTTCCCGTGAGGCCGCCAGCGCCGCCTACGGACCCGACACCACCGGCATCGAGCGCAGCGTCCCGGCGGCCCTGCGCATCCTCGACCCCGCCCACCTGCCCGAGGTGATGCGCATCGCCCAGCGCCACCGGGTGCCGGTCTATCCGGTCAGTACCGGGCGCAACTGGGGCTACGGCAGCGCCCTGGCGGTCCAGCCCGATTGCGTGATCCTGGACCTGTCGGGTATGAACCGCATCCTGCATTTCGATCCCGAGATGGGCGTGGTGACCCTGGAACCCGGCGTGACCCAGGGAATGCTGGCCGACTTCCTCGACAGCAACAATTATCCCTTCATGGTGCCGACCACCGGCGCCGGGCCCTCCTGCAGCCTGCTCGGCAACGCGCTCGAGCGCGGCTACGGGGTCACGCCGTATACCGACCACTTTGCCGCCGTCACCGACCTGGAAGCGGTGCTGGCCGACGGCAGCCGCTACCGCACCGCGATGCGCGAGGCCGGCGGCGAGGAACTGGCGCGCCTGTTCAAGTGGGGCATCGGCGCCTATTCGGCCGGCCTGTTCACCCAAAGCGGACTGGGCGTGGTCACGCGCATGAGCATCCTGCTGGCGCGCCGGCCCGAGGTGGTCAAGGTCTGCCTGTTCAGCCTCAAGGACGACGCGCTGCTGGAACCGGCGATCGAACGCATCCGCACCATCCTCGGCAAGCTGCCCGGCACCGTGGCCGGCCTCAACCTGATGAACCGGCACCGGGTGCTGGCGATGTCGGCGCCTTATCCGGCCGACCGCCTTGGCGCGGACGGCCTGATCCCACCCGCGCTGGTCGAGGAGCTGGGCCGCCAGTACCAGATCTTTCCCTGGACCGGCTTCGGCACCTTGTACGGCACCCGGCGCATGGTGGCCGCGGCCCAGAAGGAGATCCGCGCCGCGCTCAAGGGCGTGGCCAGCCGCATGCTGTTCCTGAGCCAGGACAACGCGAATACCCTGCGCCGCGTGGCCGGCTGGCTGCCGGGCCCGGCCGGGCAGCGCCTGGCCAGCACGGCCGCCACCCTGGCGCGCTCGCTGGAACTGGCGGGCGGGCGTCCGAACGAGACCGCGCTGCCGCTGGCCTACTGGCGCAACCCCGCTGCCGGCGCGGAAGGAGCGCGCAATCCGGCCCGGGACGGTTGCGGGCTGATCTGGTACGCGCCGCTGGTGCCGATGCGCGGGCAGGGCGCGCGCGCCTATGTCGAGATGGTCAGCGCCGTCACCCGCAAGCACGGCATGGAGCCCCTGCTGACCTTCACTTCGCTGAGTGACAAATTATTCGACAGTACCGTACCCTTGCTGTTCGACCGCCACTCTCCCGCCGCGGTGGAAGCCGCCCAGGCCTGCTACCGCGAGCTGATCGAGCGCGGCCGCGAGCAGGGCTGGTTCCCCTACCGGGTCACGACCTCGGCCATGCCTGGGTTGAGCGCCCTGACCCAGGACTCGCAGCAGCTGCACGAGCGCCTGCGCCGCGCCCTCGACCCGCACGATCTGCTGGCGCCGGGACGCTATCGTTAATTATCTGTCGGGAATTTTTACAATGGCCGAGCCCGCACGGCCGTCCAGAATTGTGAACTTTGTGAAAAGCGATGCATTTTCAACCACTTAGCGAGGATCTTTAAACGCTGGCACACAGATTGCTAAATACCCAGTGTCGGTGTCGTTATCTATCAAACAGAATTTCTTTATCTTGGAGAACGCAGCATGAAAAAGATTCTCGCACTCGCATTTGGCGCTGCCATGAGCTTTGGCGCATATGCCGCACCGGCTACCCAGCTTCCTCCGGGCCCGATCTACCTGAAGTTCTCGGGTCAAGAGCAGATCGCCATCAACGGCGCCACCACCTGGGCGGGTTCGAACGAAATCAACTGGGGCGTGTTCACCATCTCGACCATGGAACGCGGCTCGGTCAACACCCCGAACGACCAGATCGACCCAACCGGCGACATCTTCTTCGTCAACGGCCTGGGCGGCGGTCAAGTGACCGGCATGTTCTACGGCGTCGAGGCAGGCACCCCGAACGCGAACAACCCGTTCCCGGCGACCAAGGGCTACATGGACCTGTACTGGCGCGACCTGAACAGCATGTCCAAGACCACCCTGGACACCATCAACCCGGGCGTTCGTTGCGGCTTCAGCTGCGCCACCGGCTTCACCGAAGGCACCTTCCTGGCCCGCCTGTTCTTCGACACCGGCATGGACACCATCGATCCGAACAACACCGTCGTGGGCGACCAGGTTCCGAGCAGCAACGGCTTCTCGGGCACCGCCGACTCCTACGCATCGGTGGACACCTCGGCCGGCGGCCTGTGGGCTGACCAGCTGGATTCGGATTGGTTCTCGAGCTGGCAAGGCCTGCGCGACCTGCGCTTCAAGAACAGCTACAACTACAACCCGAACTGGGGTAACGGCGCCAACAACATCCTCGGCGCGCGCATCGACGATCCGGGCCAGGCTTACGCCCTGCCGGAACCGGGCGCCCTGTCGCTGATGGGCCTGGCAATGGTCGGCATGGGCGCCGCCCTGCGCCGCCGCCAGAAGAAAGACTAAGCGTCTTCCTTCCCGCTAAAAAAGGCCTCTTCGGAGGCCTTTTTTGCGTTTACATGCCCGATTCGTATGCTGGGTTTATTGACAATATTGACGGAATCATAGTCTACTCTCCGACATGCGAATTCCTTACCGTCTATTGCTTCAAGTGCCATTGGTAATGGCCATCCTCGCCTTCGTGCCGACCAACCTCGGCAAGCTGGCGGCCTTGCTGCTCGTGTGGGCGCTCACCTTCGGCCGCCTGAGCAAGGTCGAGGCCGTGTTCTTCGCGGTGGTGTGCGTGTTCTTCACCGGCATGAACGGCGCCTCCCTGGCCCAGGGCATCTTCCGTTTCACCGAACCGGACCTGCTCGGCATGCCGGTATGGGAATTGTTCATGTGGGGTTTCTACCTGCTGCACACGCGCCGCGTGCTGGGCGGGAAGGCCGCGCACGACCGCCGCGGCGCCGTCTGGGCGCTGGCGCTGGCCTATTCGGCGGCCTTCTCCGCCATCCATGACGGCAATACCCTGCTGGCCGTCACCGGCGTCCTGCTGGCGATCGGCCTGGTGCTGTTCCACGAACGCGAAGACCTGGCCTATACCGGCTACATGATCCTGCTGGGCGCGCTGATCGAGTATTCGGGCGTCCTCAGCGGCAACTGGGCCTACCCGGGCGATCCGCCGGGCGGCGTGCCGCTGTGGTTCATCACCCTGTGGGGCGGGGTGGGGCTGTTCCTGCGCCGCCTGGTGCTGCCGATCCTGGAGCGCTTCGAAGGACGCCCACATGAAAACGGCCTGCTCGCGCAGGCCGCATCCGGGGCGTAAGTGCCGGTGAGAGGCAGCTCAGCCGAGCGACATGAGACGCCGGGTGATGCCTTCTTCTTCTTTCTGGGAGAAGAAATACGGGAACAGCGAACGCTCGTTGCCGGGATGGTTGCTGGTGCCGCCGAAACGCTCGATCTGTTCCTGCACATGGTCCAGGCTGCTCCACAGCAGCCAGGCCGGCGCGTCGACGCGCGGATTGGTGCGCATCTCGCCCAGGCGGGTGAAGCCGAGCATGGTCTCGTAGAAGCGGCGGTGGCGTGGATTGACCTCGATGAAGACGTCGGTGCAGTTGTGGATGCGGCGGCCGTAGATGAACAGGATGTGGAACAGCGAGGCCAGCGCCATCTTGGAGCGCACCTTGGGATCGAAAGCCAGCTTGGTGATCTCGCACACCTTGCCGCCCCGCGCGCGGTAGCGGTCGATTTCGTCCTTGAAGATCTCGTCGGCCAGTAGTCCGACATCGGAATCGATGCCGAGCGTTACCGTTCCCACCACTTCGCCGTGGTCGGATGCGGAGAGGGTGATTCGGTTAGGGTTGTCCTCAAGACGATGCGTGCCTGCATAACCACGCCACGCATACATTTTATTGATCAAGAGACTGGCTTTGCTTCGGCCTTGATCAGTATCGGCAACCCGGATCCCGAAGGATTTTTCGTTGATGGCCACGTCGGTGATCCTATCACATGAGGCCGGTGAGCCTTCGGTAGCTGAGCTGTATCGTGCGCTCCCCGGTTCAGAGATTAAATCTTTCAATTCTGTGGAATTTAGCGTGGTCATATTCTCTCTCCGCAGGATGGGCGCCGGACTGATGCAGTGGCGGTTCTTCTATCCTAGCACTGACGGCACGGGCGTGCCAGAAAGAAATTGCAAATTTATAACTAATGATGCTAAAACGCCACCTTGCGGTGGCGTTTTCGTTCCGGCTTACAGCTGCTTCAAGAGTTCCTTGGCCTGCTCGGCGCCGGGGCCGTTGCCCTTCGATGCCAGCAGTTCCAGTTCCTTCTTGGCGCCGGCCTTGTCGCCCGACTTGATCAGGGCCTGGGCCAGGTGCAGGCGCAGGTCGCCGCTGTTCGGCGCCAGGTTCACGCCCTTCTGCAGCAGGGGCACGGCGCGCTTGAGATCGCCGCGTTCGACCAGGATCGCACCCAGGGTGTCCATCACCGCCGGGTGGTCGCCGCTCGCGCGGTAGGCCTGCTCGGCGGTTTCGAGCGCCTTCGGATCCTTCAGCTGCTGGTAGGTCCAGGCCAGGTTGTTCAGCGCCACGCCGTTGTTCGGCGCGGCCTTCACGATGGTCTCGAACTGCGCCGCCGCCTGCTTGAGCTGGCCCTTGGTCAGGCTGCGCTCGGCCTGGTACATGGTGACCGACATGTCGTTCGGGTTCTTCTTCATCCAGTCGGCCAGGCGGGCGTCGGCCTGGGCTTCCTTGCCGGACGCGAGCATGGCGCGGTGGATGGTCAGCAGCACCTTGGAGCTCGGCTGCAGCGCATAGGCCTTCTCGTACATCGCCAGCGCCTGGGCCTGCTTCTTCTCGCGGGTCAGCAGGTCGCCTTCGAGCACGTAGCCGACGGCGGCGTTGTTGGGCTGCTTCTGCAGGGCGCGTGCGCTCTCGAGCGCCTGCTCCGGCTTCTTGGCGCGCATCGCCAGCTCGACCTGGGCCAGGTGGGCCGGCAGGAAGTCCGGCTGCAGGGCCAGGGCGCGCTTGATGTCGTCGGCGGCGGCGCTTTCGTTCTTCAGCGCCACGTGGGCGTTGGCCAGGCGGTACTGGGCCATTGCCGACTTCGGCAGCACCTTGACCAGCTTGCTGTAGGTCTCGAGGGCGCCGGCGGCGTCCTTGCTGGCCAGCTGGGCCTGGCCGAGCAGGTCGAGCAGGTCGGGCTGGGTCGGGTTCTCGGTGCTGGCCTTGCGCGCCAGGTTCAGGGCCTTCTGCGGCTCGTTCTGGCTCAGGTAGTGGCCGCCCAGCTTGATGATCGGGGCCACGGCGCCCGGGTTGTCGGTGCTGGCCTTCTCCAGCCAGGTGGTGGCTTCGGCCGGTTTCTTCTCGTAGAGCGCGATCTGGGCCAGCGCGGTCATGGCGCCGACATGCTTCGGATCGGCCTTGAGGACGCCGTTGAAGCGCGCCTTGGCGGAGTCGATCTTCTTGTCGCGCATGTCGAGTTCGGCCAGCGCGGTGGCGGCCGGGTAGAAGGCCGGCTGCAGGCGGACCGATTCCTCGAAGGCGGCGCGGGCGGAAGCCGCGTCCTGCTTGGCCAGGTGGACCAGGCCCAGCAGGTTATGCACCTGGGCGTTGTTCGGCTGCTGCTTGGCCAGCTGCTGGGCGGCGGCCAAGGCCTTGTCGTAGTTCTTCATGCCGAGTTCGGCCTGCACCAGCGCCATGCCGCCGTCGGGCGACTTCGGATCGAGGGTGGCGCCTGCCTGCAGGTCGCTCAGGCCCTTGTCCCGGTCGCCCTGGCCCAGGCGCGACAGGCCGAGCGAGGTGCGGATCGCCGCCACCTTCGGCGCCAGCTCGCTGGCCTTCTCGAAGTAGCTGGTGGCCTTGTCGAAGTCGCGCACCTGCATGTAGGACTGGCCGGCCAGGGCCAGCAGCTGCGGATCGTTGCCGGCGTCCTTGAGTACCGGGGCCAGGGCGTCGACCGCATCCTTCGGCTGCGAGCTCTTGAGCAGGGTCTGGGCCAGCAGTTTGCGCGCGAAGACGTTGTCCGGATTCGACGCCAGGTATTTGCGCAGGTGCAGTTCGGCCTGCTGGAGGGCGCCCAGGTTCAGCTCCACCGCGCCCGACAGCAGGATGCTCGGCAGGTGATCGGGAGAGGCCTTCAGGACCTTCTGCAGCGATTCCTGGGCCTCGGCGTGCTTGCCCTGGGTGTAGTCGAGCAGGCCCTGGGCGTAGGTCGCCAGCAGGTTGCCCGGCGCATTCTTGCGCGCGGCCTCGATCGAGGCCTTGGCGGCGTCGAACTTGCCCTGGTTGATCTGGATATAGGCTTTTTCGACGTAGGCGCTGCGGTCGTGCGGGCGCAGGGCGATGACCTGGTCATAGGCCTTCATGGCCTCGTCCGTCTTGTTGAGGGCGCGCAGGATGCCGCCCTGGAACAGCCAGGCGTCCGCGTTCTTGGCATCCTTGGTCACGGCCTCGAGCGCGTAGCGTTCGGCGGCGGCCGTGTCCTGGCTGAACAGCGCGTGGCGCGCCAGGCCGATCAGGGCTTCGCCGGTGGCGGGATCGAGCTGGAGCGCCGCGTCGTAGGCTTGCTTGGCCTCGTCGGTCTTGCGCTGCTCGAGCAGGGCGTCGCCGCGCAGCGCCATCAGGGAAGCCGAGCCCTTGGCCTTCTCGAGCGTGACTTCTTCCAGCACCTTGTCGGACTGGCCCTGGGTTTGCAGGGCGCGCGCCAGCAGCGGCAGGGTGCGCTCGGAGGCGATGCCCAGGCTGGCCGCCTTGCGCAATTCCTTCTCGGCCGACACGGCGTCGCCGCTGTCGAGGTGCAGGCTGCCCAGCAGGAAGCGGGCTTCGCCGTCTTCCGGACTCTGGGCCACCGCGTTCTTCAGCTGGATCAGCGCGGCCTTGCGGTCTCCCTTGTCCTGGTACGCCTTCGCCTCGGCCAGCAGGGTCGCAGTCGATTCGGTGCGGTTGCAGCCGGCCAGGCCGCCCAGCACGAGGGCGCCGGAGACGAGGGCTGCGGTAAGAGTGAGCTTATGGACATGACGCGGCATTGAATCGTTCCTTTTAGGTAGTATCGCGGCGATGGGGGGACCGGGATGACCGGGAGGAGAGTTTCCTCATCGACAATAATACCCGAACGGGTTCATATGCAGTGAGTCTATGGACACGACTGTTGCGGACTTGCCATGACAGTTACGCAATCCTGCATGAATACCAACTGGCGCTCACTATCCCGGGCTCAACCGCCGGACGACGGGTCGTCTCCTTTCTTGAGCCGGTTCAGCAAGGCCTCGACGTTGTCGCTCACCGGCAGCCCGTGGCGCCGCAGCAACTGCACGTGCAGCACCAGGTTTTCCAGCACCAGCTTGGCGGACACCGCGAGCAGGGTCATCAAGCGATCCTCGGTGCTGAAGTTCTCCATCGACGCCGCCATCTCGCACAAATGGGTGGCGACCAGGGTGCGCAATTCGTCCTCGGGAAAGGGCAGGTCGGCGAAGTCGATCGGGTCTTCCTGCTCGACTTCCTGCATCAGGGCGGCCAGGTGCTCGGGTTTGATCGGCATGCATTGCTCCGCGAGTGGTTCAGGGCTACATTGTAGGTTTGCCCGCCGCGCAACGCCCACGGGATACGCAAGGCGGGACGCCCCCGTTTTTGATGGACCGATCATGGCGCAACTCTTCTTCACGCAGCAGCTGGCGCGCTTCACCGCCGTGCCCGAGCTCAGTACCGATGCCGGCTGCCTGCGCGAAGGCCTGGACAGCGCCTTCGCCCTGAACCCGCGCCTGCGCGGTTACGTGCTGGACGACCAGGGGGCCTTGCGGCCCAACGTCGTGATCTTCATCGATGGCCGGCGCTGCCTCGACACGCGGCGCCTCGACGATCCACTTCGGCCCGACAGCAAGGTCTACGTGCTGCAGGCCCTGTCAGGAGGATGAGCGGAAAATGAGCATGCAGGCCTATGTGGCGACCCGCAAGGGATTGTTCGAATTGTCGTTCAGCGGCGGGCGCTGGGAGTTCGGCCCCGTGCACTTCCTGGGCGAGCCGGTGTCGATGGTGCTGCCCGACCGCCGCGACGGCGCCTTGTACGCGGCCCTCAACCTGGGCCACTTCGGCGTCAAGCTGCACCGCAAGCAGGGCGAGATCTGGACCGAGCTGCCGGCGCCCAGCTATCCGCCCAAGCCGGAAGGCCTGGAAGAGAAGGTCGAATGGACCAACAAGCTGATCTGGTCGCTGGAAGCGGGCGGCGCCGGCCAGCCGGGCGTGCTCTGGGCCGGCACCCTGCCGGGCGGCCTGTTCCGCTCGAACGACCGTGGCGACAGCTGGGAGCTGGTGCGCCCGCTCTGGGACCAGCCCGGCCGGCCGCACTGGTTCGGCGGCGGCTACGACGACCCCGGCATCCACAGCATCTGCGTCGACCCGCGCGACAGCGCCAGCCTGCTGGTCGGGATCTCCTGCGCCGGCGCCTGGCGCAGCGCCGATGGCGGCGCCAGCTGGGCCCTGAGCGCGAAAGGCATGCGCGCCGACTACATGCCGCCCGACATGCAGGACAGCGAGGAAGCCCAGGACCCGCACCGCATCGTGCGCTGCGCGGGCCAGCCGGACGTGCTGTGGTGCCAGCACCATAACGGCGTCTGGCGCTCGGGCGACGACGGCCGCAGCTGGCAGGAAGTGAAGAACATGCCCTTGTCGCACTTCGGCTTCGCGGTGGCGGCCCATCCGCGCGACGGCCAGACCGCCTGGTTCGTGCCGGCCGAGAAGGACGAGCGCCGCATTCCCGTCGGCGCCTCGCTGGCCGTCACGCGCACCCGCGACGGCGGCAAGACCTTCGACGTGCTGCGCGCGGGGCTGCCGCAGGAGCACTGCTACGACCTGGTGTACCGGCATGGGCTGGCGGTGCACGAGGATGGGCGCACCCTGATCATGGGGTCGACCACGGGCAATGTGTGGGTGTCGGATAACGGCGGGGATAGCTGGCACGCGGTGGCGGGGAATTTGCCGCCGGTGTATGCGGTGAGTTTTGGCTAAAGGACGCGCTGGGGGTGCGCTACGAACTTGGGCGGAACAATGCCAGTGACATTGTTCCGGCCTTCGCCGGAACGACGCTGTTTGAGTTTACCGGTAGCTCAAAGACCGTCATTCCGGCGAAGGCCGGAATCCAAGTTTGCGTGAACATTGAAAACATAAAAAAAGAGCGCGGATTCCGCGCCCTTTTCAGTTAACCCTCGCCGATTACATATTGCGGCGATACTGCCCACCCACCTCGAACAGCGCCGTGGTGATCTGCCCCAGCGAGCACACCCGCACCGCGTCCATCAGCTTGGCGAACACGTTTTCGTTGTCGATCGCCGCCTGCTGCAGCGCAGCCAGGGCGCTTGGGGCCTGGGCTGCATTACGCGCGTGGAAGGCTTCCAGGCGGGTCAGCTGCGACTGCTTCTCGTCGTCCGTGGAACGGGCCAGCTCGATGGTCGCCGGCGCGCCCGCGCCGTTCGGGTTGCGGAAGGTGTTCACGCCGATGATCGGCAGCGTACCGTCGTGCTTCTGGTGCTCGTACAGCATCGACTCTTCCTGGATCTTGCCGCGCTGGTAGCCGGTCTCCATCGCGCCCAGCACGCCGCCGCGTTCGGCGATGCGCTCGAACTCCTGCAGCACCTGCTCTTCGACCAGGTCGGTCAGCTCGTCGATGATGAAGGAGCCCTGGTTCGGGTTCTCGTTCTTCGCCAGGCCCCACTCACGGTTGATGATCAGCTGGATCGCCAGGGCGCGGCGCACCGATTCGTCGGTCGGCGTGGTGATCGCCTCGTCGTACGCGTTGGTATGCAGCGAGTTGCAATTGTCGTAGATCGCGATCAGCGCCTGCAGGGTGGTACGGATGTCATTGAAGTCGATCTCCTGCGCGTGCAGCGAGCGGCCCGATGTCTGGATGTGGTACTTGAGCTTCTGCGAGCGCTCGTTGGCGCCGTACTTGTCGCGCATCGCCACCGCCCAGATGCGGCGCGCCACGCGGCCCAGCACCGTGTATTCCGGGTCCATGCCGTTCGAGAAGAAGAAGGACAGGTTGGGTGCGAAGTCGTCGATGTGCATGCCGCGCGCCAGGTAGGCTTCGACGAAGGTGAAGCCGTTCGAGAGCGTGAAGGCCAGCTGCGAGATCGGGTTCGCGCCCGCCTCGGCGATGTGGTAGCCCGAGATCGACACCGAGTAGAAGTTGCGCACCTGGTGGTGAACAAAATATTCCTGGATGTCGCCCATCACCTTGAGCGAGAACTCGGTCGAGAAGATGCAGGTGTTCTGGCCCTGGTCTTCCTTCAGGATGTCGGCCTGCACCGTGCCGCGCACGTTCATCAGGACCCAGTCCTTGATCTTCTGGGCTTCGTCATCGGTCGGCTGGCGCTTGTTCTCGAGGACGAACTTGTCGATCTGCTGGTCGATGGCGGTGTTCATGAACATCGCCAGGATGGTCGGGGCCGGGCCGTTGATCGTCATCGAGACGGATGTACTCGGGCTGCACAGGTCGAAGCCGTCGTACAGCACCTTCATGTCGTCCAGGGTCGCGATCGACACGCCCGAGTTGCCGACCTTGCCGTAGATGTCGGGACGGATCGCCGGATCGGCGCCGTACAGGGTCACCGAGTCGAAGGCGGTCGACAGGCGCTTGGCGTCCATGCCGGTCGACACCAGCTTGAAGCGCTTGTTGGTGCGGAAGGCGTCGCCTTCGCCCGCGAACATGCGGGTCGGGTCTTCGCCTTCGCGCTTGAAGGCGAACACGCCGGCCGTGTAGGGGAAGGAGCCCGGCACGTTTTCCAGCATCAGGAAGCGCAGGATTTCGCCATGGTCTTCGAACTTCGGCAGGGCCACCTTGCGAATCGGGTTGCCCGACAGGGTCTTTTGCACCAGGCGGGTGCGGATTTCCTTGTCGCGGATCTTGACGACGTAATCCTCGCCCGCGTAGGCGGCCTGCATGTCAGGCCACATGGCTAGCAGTTTTTTCGCGCCGCCTTCCATGGCGTTGTCGCGCTCCGTGATCAGGTCGTCGAGGACCACGTCGCGGTTCGCGGCCGCCAGCATGCGCTTGGTTTCCATCAGCTGCTGGCGTTCGCGCGCCAGCTTGACCTGCTTGTAGGTGTTGCGGTGGTAGCCGCGCACGGTGTCGGCGATCTCGGCCAGGTAGCGCGCGCGCGCCGGGGGCACGATCACGTTCTTGCCGCTCGAGTACTTCTGCGAAGGGGCGTTCAGCTTGCCCGCTTCGACTTGCAGGCCCAGCTCGGCCAGCTTCGGCAGCAGGCCGTGGTAGAGGGCGGTGACGCCGTCGTCGTTGAAGCGCGACGCCTGGGTGCCGAACACCGGCATCTCGTCCGGCGACTTGCTCCACAGCTCGCGGTTGCGCTGGTACTGCTTGGCGACGTCGCGCAGCGCATCCTGGGCGCCCTTGCGGTCGAACTTGTTGATGGCGATGAAGTCGGCGAAGTCGAGCATGTCGATCTTCTCCAGCTGCGAGGCGGCGCCGAATTCCGGGGTCATCACGTACATCGAGGTGTCGACGTGCGGCACGATGGCGGCGTCGCCCTGGCCGATGCCCGAGGTCTCGACGATGACGAGGTCGAAGCCGGCCACCTTGCAGGCGGCGATCACGTCCGGCAGCGCCTGCGAAATCTCGGAACCGGCTTCGCGGGTGGCGAGCGAGCGCATGAAGACGCGCGCTTGCCCATTCCACGGGTTGATCGCGTTCATGCGGATGCGGTCGCCCAGCAGGGCGCCGCCCGACTTGCGGCGCGACGGGTCGATCGAGATCACCGCGATGTTCAGGCGGTCGCCCTGGTCGAGGCGGATGCGGCGGATCAGTTCATCGGTCAGCGAGGACTTGCCCGCGCCGCCGGTGCCGGTGATGCCGAGGACCGGGGTCTTCACGTTTTCCGCGGCGTTCACGATTTGTTCGCGCAGGCTTGCGTCGGCCTTTCCGTTTTCGAGCGCCGTGATCAGCTGGGCCAGCGGACGGTGGCGCGCGCCGATCTCGCCCTGCTGGAGGGCGTCGATCGAGGTCGGGGCGTAGGAGGACAGGTCGACGTCGCAAGCTTCCAGCATCGAGCGGATCATGCCGACCAGGCCCATGCGCTGGCCGTCTTCCGGGCTGAAGATGCGGGTGACGCCGTAGGCGTGCAGTTCCTCGATCTCGCTCGGGACGATCACGCCGCCGCCGCCGCCGAACACCTTGATGTGGGCGCCGCCGCGTTGCTTGAGCAGGTCGATCATGTACTTGAAGTATTCGACGTGGCCGCCCTGGTAGCTGGAGATGGCGATGCCCTGCACATCCTCGGCCAGGGCCGCGGTCACGACTTCGTCGACCGAGCGGTTGTGGCCGAGGTGGATGACCTCGGCGCCGTTCGACTGCAGGATGCGGCGCATGATGTTGATCGAGGCGTCGTGGCCGTCGAACAGGGAGGCGGCGGTGACGAAACGGACCTTGTTGGCGAGTTTCGGCTGTTCCGGCAGGTCGAGCTTGGCGGCGGAGGTGATGTCGTTCATTGGATGGGTCCTTGGGTGTCGGCGGACTGAGGATATTCTGGTACGGTATATGACGTTAACGTTAACGTCAAGAAGGCTTCGGTTGGGTTTAGTACCACCAGCTCAAAGACCGTCATCCCGGCGCAGGCCGGGATCCAAGTTTGCTGCGTACCACTCGTGCTGTTGCAGCTCGCGGCGGGGAACTTGGCTCCCCGCCTTCGCGGGGACGACGGTGCAAAGGGTGGCGGCGAGATCAGGCAGCCCGGCGCTTGACGTTGCCCGACAGCAGCTCCGCCTTGCGCGCCCGGTACTCGGCCACGGCCTTTTCCTTCACGTGGCCGAAGCCGCGAATCTGGTCCGGGAGGGCCGCCAGTTCCACCGCGGTCGCGTGGTTCGACGCGTCCAGGGTGGCCAGCAGGCCTTCGACCATCTCGCCGTATTCCGCGATCAGGGCGCGTTCCATCTTGCGCTCGGCGGTGTAGCCGAAGACGTCGAGGGCGCCGCCGCGCAAGCCCTTGAGCTTGGCCAGAAGCTTGAAGGCGCCGAACATCCACGAGCCGTACTTGGCTTTCACCATGTGGCCCTTGGCGTCCTTCTTGGCCAGCAGCGGCGGGGCCAGGTTGAAGCTGAGCGAGAAGTCGCCTTCGAACTGGGTCTTGAGCTGCTCGAGGAAGCGGCCGTCGGTGTACAGGCGCGCCACTTCGTATTCGTCCTTGTAGGCCATCAGCTTGGCGTAGTTCTTCGCCACCGCCATGGACAGCTTGTTGCCCAGGCCTTTGCCACTCTCGGCTTCGCGCACGCGCTTGACCAGGTCTTCGTAGACGGCCGCGTAGGCGGCGTCCTGGTAGCCGGTCAGGTGCTCGACGCGCTTCTTGATCACGCTTTCCAGGTTCTGCGGCATCTGGATCACGACCGTCTGGCTTGGCGTCGCCTGCTTCTCGACGCGCTTGAAGTCCACGGCGGCGCGGCGGCCCCACAGGAAGCTCATCTTGTTCGAGGCGACCGCCACGCCATTCAGCTCGATCGCGCGCAGCAGGGCGGCTTCGCTCAGCGGGATGCGGCCCTTCTGCCAGGCGTAGCCCATCAGGAAGAGGTTGGTCGCGATCGAGTCGCCCATCAGCGAGGTGGCCAGCTTGGTGGCGTCGACGAAGTCCACGCCCGAGTCACCGCCCACGGCTTCCAGGATCAGCGAACGCACGTCGCCGGACGGGAATTCCCAGTCGCGCTGCTGGGCGAAGGTGCCGGTCGGCTGCTCGTGCAGGTTGACGATGGCGAGCGTGCGGCCCGGACGCATCTTCGAGACCGCATCGGCGGCGCCGGTGGTCAGGATGTCGCAGCCCAGGATCAGGTCCGCTTCGCCGGTGGCGATGCGCTGGGCACGCAGGCGCTCGGGCGAGGCGGCGATCTTCACGTGCGAGGTGACCGAACCGTTCTTCTGGCTCATGCCGGTCATGTCCAGCACCGAGGCGCCCTTGCCTTCGAGGTGGGCGGCCATGCCCATCAGGGCGCCGACGGTGATCACGCCGGTGCCGCCGATGCCGTTGATCAGGATGTTGTAGGGATGCTCGACACCCGGCAGCGTGGGCAGCGGCAGCTCGCCCCAGCCGTCATCGGCGCCGTTCTTGCTGACGCCGGCCTTGCTCTTCTTGAGCGCGCCGCCTTCGACGGTCACGAAGCTCGGGCAGAAGCCCTTGTTGCACGAGAAGTCCTTGTTGCACGAGGACTGGTCGATCTGGCGCTTGCGGCCGAATTCCGTTTCCTTCGGCAGGATCGAGACGCAGTTCGACTGGATGCCGCAGTCGCCGCAGCCTTCGCACACGGCTTCGTTGATCACCATGCGCTGGGCCGGGTCGGGGAATTCGCCTTTCTTGCGGCGGCGGCGCTTCTCGGCGGCGCAGGTCTGGTCGTAGATGATGACGGTCACGCCCGGCAGTTCGCGCAGCTCGCGCTGGATGTCGTCCATGTGCTTGCGGTCGTGCAGGGTGACCAGGGCCGGCAGATTGCTGCGGTCGGCGTAGCGCGACAGGTCTTCGGTCACCAGGGCGATGCGCTTGACGCCTTCGGCCGCCATCTGCTGGGCGATCATCGGCACCGACGTTTGGCCGTCGACCGGCTGGCCGCCGGTCATCGCGACCGCGTCGTTGTACAGGATCTTGTAGGTGATGTTGACCTTGGCCGCCACCGCCGCGCGGATCGCGAGATAACCGGAGTGGAAGTAGGTGCCGTCGCCCAGGTTCTGGAACACGTGCGGCACCTGGGAGAACGCGGCCTGGCCGATCCACGGGGTGCCTTCGCCGCCCATGTGGGTGGTCAGCTTGTTCATCTCGGGGTAAATCGAGGTCGCCATCACGTGGCAGCCGATGCCGGCCAGCGCGAAGGATCCTTCCGGCACCTTGGTCGAGCTGTTGTGCGGGCAGCCGGAGCAGTAGAAGGCCGGACGGAAGGGCGTGGTGATCGCCTTCTGCAGCACGGCGTCCTTGGCGTCCAGGAAGGCCAGGCGCGCCTTGATCAGGTCGCGGGTGCTGTCGTCCAGGTTCAGGCGCGCGATGCGGCCGGCGATCACGCGCGCCACCTGGGCCACCGAGAAATCGGCTTTCGGCGGCAGCAGCCAGTCGCCGCGCGGCGCGACCCATTCGCCCTTGTCGTCGAACTTGCCGACGATGTGGGGGCGCACGTCGTCGCGCCAGTTGTACAGTTGTTCCTTGAGCTGGTATTCGACGACCTGGCGCTTCTCCTCGACCACCAGGATCTCTTCCAGGCCTTGCGCGAATTCGCGCACGCCTTCCGGCTCCAGCGGCCAGATCATGGCCACCTTGTACAGGCGCAGGCCGACCTTGGCGGCCATGGTTTCGTCGATGCCCAGTTCTTCCAGCGCTTCCAGCACGTCCAGGTAGGATTTGCCGGACGCGATGATGCCCAGCTTGGCGTTGGCGCTGTCGATGGTGGTGCGGTTCAGCTTGTTTTCACGGGCATAGGCCAGGGCAGCATAGATCTTATAGTCCTGCATCAGCGCTTCCTGGTTGCGCGCCTGCTGACCCAGCGGCACCGAGGACAGCTTGGTATTCAGCCCGCCTTCCGGCATGGTGAAGTCCTTCGGATACTTGACTTCGACGCGGAACGGATCTGCGTCAACCGAGGCGCTCGATTCGACCGTGTCGGCCAGGGCCTTGAACGCGACCGCGCAGCCCGAGTAGCGCGACATGGCCCAGCCGTGCACGCCCAGGTCCAGGTATTCCTGCACGTTGCAGGGATAGAGCACCGGGATCATGCAGGCCGAGAAGATGTGGTCGGACTGGTGCGGCAGGGTCGACGAATACGCGCCGTGGTCGTCGCCGGCCACCAGCAGCACGCCGCCGTGCTTGGCGGTGCCGGCGTGGTTCATGTGCTTGAAGACGTCGCCGCAGCGGTCCACGCCCGGGCCCTTGCCGTACCACATGGCGAACACGCCGTCGTACTTGGCCGGGCCGATCAGGTCGACGGTCTGGGTGCCCCAGACGGCGGTGGCGGCCAGGTCTTCGTTCACGCCCGGGACAAACTGGATGGCGTTCGCTTCCAGGTGTTTTTTCGTCTTCCACAGGGTCTCGTCCAGGCCGCCCAGCGGGGAGCCGCGGTAGCCCGAGATGAAGCCGGCCGTGTTCAGGCCGGCGGCCAGGTCGCGCTCGCGCTGCATCATCGGCAGGCGCACCAGGGCCTGGATACCGGACAGGAAGATGGCGCCCGACTTCGCGGTGTACTTGTCGTCCAGGGTGACGGTGGTGAGGCGGGAAGAATAGTCGGCGGGCGCACTGGCGCTCTGGTCGCCGGGCGTGACGGTATCGGGCATTGCTGTCTCCAAAGGGTATTCGGCTTGTATCCGCCGCGGCGCCGGGTAGGCAGGCGGCGGATGGTTTTTGCTGTGCGCGTGGGTGGCGCACTTTAACCGCGTGGAGTGTAGGGACTTAGCTGTCCACAATCCAATAGGGATTCCGGATGGGGGTATAAGAAAAAATGATAACCGAAATTCAGCTGGCCAGGCGGGCTCCGGGCCAGGCGCCGCGCGCGCATAGGTCCTCGGTCACTTCGCGCACCAGGCGGCCGATGGCGGCGGCGGCATTCGTGAGCGGGATGTTGCGCGAGCCGCACAGGATCACGCGCCGCGTCACGGCCGGGTCCTGCACCGGCCAGGCGGCCATGGCGCCGCGCGCCAGGTCGTCCTGGAAGGGCGCGCGCGGCAGCAGGGTGGCGCCCAGGTCGGCCAGGATGGCCGAACGCAGGATGGCGATCGAGTTGATTTCCAACACATTGCGCAGCACCAGGCCGGCGCCCTGCGCCACCTGTTCGACCAGCGGGCGCACGCCGTGCTGGCGCGCCGGCAGGATCAGGGTGCTGGCCAGGGCCTGGCGCAGGCTGAGGGCGGGGCCCGCGGGCGCGAAGGCGGAGCCGGCCTTGCAGATGAAGACCAGGTCTTCCTCGACCAGGGGCGTGGCCGTGAACTGCACGGTGGGGGCATCGTCGAACAGCACCGCCAGGTTCAGGCGCCCGGACTTGAGCTGCTCGGTGAGGTTGCCCGAGATTTCCTCGGTCAGCTGCAGGGTGATTTCGGGATAGCGCTCGCGCACCGCGGTGAGCAGGGGCAGGGCCAGGGCGCCCGAGATGCTGTGCGGCAGGCCGAGGGTGACGCTGCCCGAGGGCCGGTCCAGCGACTGGGTGACGGCCGCGCGCGCGTCGGCCACCTGCTTCAGGATCGCCTGCGCGTGCTCGTAGAACACCTTGCCGGCATCGGTGCTGACCACGCCATGGGCCGAGCGGTGCAGCAGCTGGGCCCCTAGTTCCTCCTCGAGCTGGCGCAGCTGCTGGGTCAGCGCCGGCTGCGCCACGTGCAGCACCAGGGCCGCGCGCGAGAGCGAGCCGTGATCGACAATGGCGACGAAATAGCGCAGCTGGCGAAGTTCCATAAATCCTGAAATCAATATGTGTGTCTACACAGCAACAATGTGTGCCTACACAAAATGCATAATTGCTATACTGCACTGTGGCCGATGGGCGGCGAGATTAACATAGCAAGGTTACAAGATGTTGAAGAAAGTGGATGCGTCGCAGTTGAAGATCGGGATGTTCATCCACGATCTGGATTGCGGCTGGATGGAGCATCCTTTCGTGCGCAACCGTTTTCTCCTGACGACGGACGAAGAGATCTACAAGATCCGCAACGCCAGGATTCGCGGCGTGGTGATCGATTGCGCGCGCGGCCTGGACATCGACGACGCCCCGACCCTGGCCGAAGCCGACGCCGCCACCGAGGCGGAAGTCACGGCCATCGCCGCCGCCAAGCCGATCGTGGTCACCCGCGTTTCGCTGGGCGAGGAGCTGGCGCGCGCCGCCACCATCCGCAAGCAGGCCGCCGGCCTGGTGCGCACCGTGATGCAGGACGCGCGCCTGGGCAAGGCGGTGGAGCTCGACAAGGTCGGCCCGGTGGTGCAGAGCGTGACCGAATCCATCCTACGCAATTCCGGCGCCTTGCTTGGCCTGCTGCGCATCAAGAACAAGGACGACTACACCTTCCTGCATTCGGTCAGCGTGTGCGCGCTGCTGGTGGCCTTCTGCCGCTCGCGCGGCATGCTTGAAGACACTATCTACCAGGCCGGCCTGGGCGGCCTGCTGCACGACACCGGCAAGGCCCTGGTGCCCGACCACATCCTGAACAAGCAGGGCCGCCTGACCGACGAGGAATTCGCCGTCATCAAGCGCCACCCGCGCGATGGCTACGACCTGCTGCGCAAGTCGCCGGAGATCGGCGCGATCCCGCTCGACATCACCCTGCACCACCACGAGCGGCGCGATGGCAGCGGCTATCCGGACCAGCAGGCCGAAGGAGGCATCAGCGAGCTGGCCCAGATGGCGGCCATCGTCGACGTCTACGATGCGATCACCTCGGACCGCTGCTATCACAAGGGCATGTCGGCGGCCGAAGCGCTGCGCAAGATCTACGAGTGGAGCAAGTTCCACTTCAGTCCCAGCCTGGCGCAGGAATTCATGCGCTGCGTGGGCATCTACCCGGTCGGCACCCTGGTAATGCTGGAATCGGGCCGCCTGGGCGTGGTCGTCGAGCCGCACGAGAGCAGCCTGCTCACTCCCAAGGTCAACGTCTTCTTCAATACCAAGAGCCAGATCTACATCAAGCCGGAAACCCTGGACCTGTCCAAGGCGCTGGGCTTCGGCGGCGGCGACAAGATCGTGCGCCACGAGTCGCCCGAAAAGTGGAAGGTCGATCCCTTCCGCTTCATGCAGCTGGCCTGACGCCTTCTACAATCCTCCGCCGCAGCGCAGGGTCGCCGCGGTGACGTAGGACGCCGCCGGCGACAGCAGCCACAAGACCGGTTCGGCGATCTCCTCCGGCGCGGCCAGGCGCTGCATGGGGATCTTCGGCGCCACGCGCGCGGGCCGTCCAGGCTCGCCCGCCGCCGCGTGGATGTCGGTCAGGGTCGATCCCGGCGCCACCGCGCAGACGCGGATGCCTTCCGCCGCCAGTTCGCGCCCCAGTCCCAGCGTAAACGTCTCCACCGCCGCCTTGCTGGCGGCGTAGTGCACGAATTCGTGCGGGCTGCCCAGGGTGGCGGCGGTCGAGGACAGGTTGACGATCACCCCGCGCGTGCCGCTCTTCCTGAAGGAACGCACGGCGGCGCGGCTGCAGTGCATGACACCGTGCACGTTGGTGCGGAACACCGCCTCGATCGCGGCCGGATCGGCGTCCATGAAGGGACCGAGGCGGCCGGTGATGCCGGCGTTGTTGACCAGGGCGGCGGGTGGTCCCAGTTCCGCTTCCACCCGCGCGAACAAGGCTTCCACTTCCTCCACCCGACCGATATCGGCCTGGATCGCCAGCGCCCGGCCGCCGGCCGCGCCGATGTCGCGCACCAGCGCGTCGGCGGACTGCGCGTCGCGCTGGTAGTTGACGGCGACCGCGTAACCGCGCGCGGCCGCCAGGCGCGCCACGGCGGCGCCGATGCCGCGTCCCGCGCCGGTGACGATCAAGACCTGTTCCATCATGCCTCCCGCCTGCTTGTTGTCGCGTTGTGAATGTGGCAGTGTGTGCGCTGGTCCCGTTTTGGGCAAGCCCCCACTATCGCAGAGGAGTAGACAATGAGCGCTTCCGTACCGCCCGTCATCGAGTTCTGGTTCGAATTCGGCAGCAACTACAGCTATCTGACCCTCATGCGCATCGAGGAAGAGGTGCGGCGCGCCGGCCTGCGGCTGGCCTGGAAGCCCTTCCTGCTCGGGCCCATCTTCCGCGAACTGGGCTACGAGAACGCGCCCTTCGTGCAGCAGAAGGAAAAGGGCGAGTACGCCTGGCGCGACGTCGCGCGCCGCGCCGCGAAATATGGCCTGGCGTTCCGGCGTCCGAGCGAGTTCCCGCGCACGGCCCTGCCGGCGATGCGGGTCGCACTGCTGGCGGCGGACGAACCCTGGATCGGTGAGTTCTGCCGCCGCATCATGCAGCGCAACTGGGTGCGCGACCTGGAGATCGCCTCGAACGAGGCCGCGCTCGAGGCCCTGGAGGGCCTGGCGCCGGACCCGCAGGCGGTGCTGGCCGCGGCACTGGGCGAGGCCAACAAGCTGGCGCTGCGCGAGCAGACGGCGCAGGCGCGCCGGCGCGGCGTGTTCGGGGCGCCGACCTTCTTTGTCGGGGACGAGATGTTCTGGGGCGACGACCGGCTGGAGGACGCGATCGCCTTCGCGCGCGAACAGATCTAGAAGAACTCGGCGGTGTCGTTGGTGGCCACGGTCTGCAGCAGGCCGTGCGCCACCAGCTCTTCGTAGTAGCAGGCGCGGTTGCGGCCGTTGGCCTTGGCATAGTAGAGCGCCTGGTCGGCATGGCCGAGGGTGACCACCGGCGAATCGCTGGCGCTGACGCTGGTGAAGCCGACGCTGACCGTCACTTGCCCCACCTGGGGGAAGACGTGGGCTTCGACGTTGGTGCGGAAGCGGTCGATGATCTTGCGCGCGTTTTCCAGCGTGGTGGAGCGCAGCAGCACCACGAACTCCTCGCCGCCGAAGCGGAACACCCGGTCCTGGGCGCGGAAGGAGGACTGCAGCAGGTTGGCGACCAGGATCAGCACCTCGTCGCCGTACAGGTGGCCGAAGCGGTCGTTGACCCCCTTGAAATGGTCGACGTCGACCACCGCCAGCCACTGTTTCTCCTCGCCGCCGTGGTGGCGCCGCTCCGGCTGGCCCGGCACCAGCGGCTCGCTGTCCGAGGCGTGCAGCATGCGCGCCAGCTGGTCGTCGAAGGTCTTGCGGTTGAGCAGGCCGGTGAGCGAATCGCGCTCGCTGTAGTCGAGCAGGTTCTGGAAGTTGCGGTAGACGCTGACGATCCCGCTGATCATGTGGATCGCTTCCGGCGTGAACGGACCCTGGTGCGCGATCTCGAGGCAGGTGTCGGCCTTGTCGCCGAACCAGATCGGCAGCCACAGGTGGCGCAGCCCATCTTCGCCGGCGGCTTCGGCGCGCGAATCGTGGTTGTCGAGGCAGTGGGCCAGGGCTGGATAGAGCGCGATCGGCTCGCCCGGGCTGGCGCTGTCCTGGGGTTCCTCGGGGCAGGCCACGCCGCCCATGCGGATGCAGGCGCGCGAACGCACGAAGCGCTGGCCGCAGACCGTGGCGATGCTCAGCACCCGCGTCTGCACCGCCCGTCCCAATTCCTGCACCGCCGAGATCACGGAGATGTCGAGCATCGTGTGATCGCGGTGGCCGGTCATGTCGACCATGTGTCGCAGCAGGGTGTCGTTCACGGAAGCGTCGTCAATCACAGGCACGGGGCTCGGGTACCGATGGTGCCGCTTTTTTGGGCGGCGAAGCGACAAAGGATAATACTTTTTTGTATTACAGGCAATTATTCTTATCAATAATTATTCTTTTTCAGGCATCGCTGGATGCCTGCCCGCGCAATCTTCCTCAAAGCCTGTTCCTCGTCAGAATCTTACGTTTCCACTAGGAAAAGTTGACAGTAGTCAAGTTGCCGTACGGCACGATTCGGTAAAGTGAACTCACTGGCAAACGCAACAAAGCAGTAGCGACGGGGCCCCGACGCAGCCAGTTTTCCTCAACCACCATAAGGAGTTTGTCATGAGCACGATGTCCTCCGCCATCAAAGCTTTCATTGCCGACGAAAACGGTGTGACCGCCATCGAATACGGCATGATCGCCGCCCTCATCGGCGTCGTGATGGCGACCGTGGCTGGCGAAGTCGGCGAAAAGATCAAGGACGCGTTCACGTTCATCCGCGACCAGTTCCCTGACACCACCGCTTGATCGTCCGCCCCCGCGGCTGCATCCGGCCCTGGGGGGCTTTTTTTTCGGGAGGAGGGCGCATCATGCCTGTCGCACCGTACCTCGATACCTTGTTGTTGCTGATGGTGGCGGCTTGCGCCGTCAACGACCTGGCAAGCCGCCGCATTCCGAACCGGCTGCTGCTGGCCGGCGTGGCCGGCGCCTTGTGCCTGCATCTTGCCTCGGCAGCGCCCCTTGGCGGCCTGCAGTCCTGGCTGGGCGGCCTGGCCACCGGCCTGATCGTTTTTCTACCGTTTTACCTGATCCGCGGCATGGCTGCCGGGGACGTCAAGATGATGGCCGCAGTGGGCGCCTTCACCGGCGCGGTCGATGCGCTGCACATCGCCATCATGGCCTGGTGCGTGGGCGGCGTGATGGCGCTCGCGATCGTCGCCTGGCGCGGCCGCCTGTGGCTGGCGCTGTCGAACATGTGGTCCATCCTGCGCGGTGCACTGCTGCGCCTGCCGCCCACGGGCGCCTACGGCGCAACGGGCCAGGACAGCGCCGGCTCCATGCCTTACGGGGTCGCCATCGCCGCCGGAACAATGATTATTTTGATAAGCCGTTATGACTAATTGTGGGCGGGTGCGCACTTGTTGGCCGTCAAAGGCCGGGCATGGACGCTCGCTAGAATCAAATCAAGTTCTCTTAAACACTTGCCTTGAGCAGGAGGTTGCAATATGGAAGCGCTAACGGGAAGCGCAGGGCTGGGCGCGGCGGCTGAAGCAGCCGCGGGCGGCGCCGGCGAGCGCCTCGCGCCGCCGCTGGAGATCGACGCCGTGCCGGTGCTGCCGCGCCAGGCGCGGACCATCCGCGATACCGGCCTGGAGCCGCGCTTCGTGACCGCTCTGGTGGTCAAGGCCATGCATGCGAGCGGCCGGACGGCGCTGTCGGTGCTGACCGGCCGGCTGCGCCTGTCGGTGAGCGTGGTGCGCGAAGTCATGCAGCACCTGGTCGCCGCCCAGCAGGCCGAGGTGGCGTATTCCGGCGACTCCGACATCGACGTGCACTACCAGCTGACCGCCTATGGCCAGCGCGCCGCCGCCGATTACCTGCTCGCCTCGCGCTATGCCGGGCCGGCGCCGGTGCCGCTGGCCGCCTGGCGCGCCGCGATCGAGGAACAGTCGCTGCGCCGCGACGACGCCCTGCGGGTCACGCCCGCCGACCTGCAGGCCGTGCTGGCCGACGATGGCCTGGAGCCGGCGGTGCGCGAGCTGGTCGGCGCGGCCCTGCGCTCGAACCGTCCGCTGCTGCTGTTCGGGCCGTCGGGCAGCGGCAAGACCACCTTGGCCAGGAAGCTGGCGCGGCTGCGCCAGGAACCGGTGGCGGTGCCGTATGCGGTGCTGGTCAACCACGAGATCGTGCAAATCTACGATCCGGTCCTGCATCCGGCTCCGCTGGCCAGCCGCGGCATGGAAGAGCGGCGCAGCTGCGATGCGCGCTGGGCGCTGTGCCAGCGTCCGCTGGTGCACGTGGGCGCCGAACTGACGCGCGACATGCTGGAGCTGCGCCACGATCCGTCCGGCGGCCTGTTCCACGCGCCGCCCCAGCTGCTGGCCAACAACGGCCTGCTGGTGGTGGACGACCTGGGACGCCAGCGCATGCCCGCCGGCGAGCTGCTGCACCGCCTGCTGGGCGCGCTCGAACAGGGGCGCGACCACGTCGCCGTACCGAATGGACCAACCCATGCGCTGCCCTTCGACGCCAGCCTGGTGCTGGCCACCAGCCTGGCGCCGGAATCGGTGCTCGACGACTCCTGCCTGCGCCGCATCGGCTACCGGATCGGCATCGGGCCGCTGTCCGAAGCGGGCTACCGCGCGCTGCTGCTGCGCCAGGCGCGCCTGAACCGGATCGAGCCCGAGGCCGGGGCGCTCGACTACCTGGTGCACGAACTGCACCGCCGCACCCGGCGTCCGATGCTGGCGGCCTATCCGCAGGAACTGGTCCAGCGCATCCGAGATTTCGCCGGCTTCGCCGGACGCGCTCCACGCTTCGACGTGGACAGCGTGGCCCAGGCCTGGAGCAGCCTGTTCGGCGCAGGCTCGCTGCCGATTCCGACGGGAGATGTGCGATGAAGAACAAGCGTGCCGTGATCGTGATGGCCCTGGCCGTCGTGTTCGGGATGGGGGCCGTGGCGTTGGCCGCCCAGTGGCTGCTGCATGCGCCAGCGTCGAGTGCCGGGCGCATCGCCGTGGCCGTGACCGATATCGACATCGGCCAGCGCCTGGCCCCCGAGATGCTCAAGCTGGTCGACTGGCCGGCCGACAGCGTGCCCAAGGGCGCCTTCAGCGATCCCCAGAAGCTCAGCGGACGCGTGATGCGCACCAGCGTGCAGGCGGGCGACCCGGTGAGCGAATCCAAGCTGGCCCCGGCCGGGACCCTGGGCGGCCTGTCGGCCCTGATCGCCGAGGGCAAGCGCGCCATCACGGTGCGCGTCAACGACGTGATCGGCGTGGCCGGCTTCGCGCTGCCGGGCAATTACGTCGACATCATCGTCAGCACCGAGACCGATCCGCAGCCTCAGGTCCAGGGCGGGCAGCGTGAGCAGAGCATCTCGAAGATCGTGCTCGAACGGATCCTGGTGCTGGCCGTGGCCCAGGAAGTCAGCCGGGACGAGACCAAGCCCAAGGTGGTCAACGCGGTGACCCTGGAGGTCACGCCGGAACAGGCCGAGAAGCTCGACCTGGCGCGCAGCGTCGGCACCCTGTCGCTGGCGCTGCGCAACCAGGTCGATCCGGCCGCCAGCGCGACCGCCGGCGCCACCAAGCAGAACCTGCTGCCGCCGCTGGCCGCACCCGCCGCGCCGGTGCACCGGGTCGCGCTGCCGGTATCCCGGCCGCGGCCGCTGGCGCAGCGGCCACCAGCCCCACCGGCGCCGCGGCGCGACTGCGTCGGCGTGATCAACGGCCTGCACAGTTCGCAGGAATGCTTCTGAGACCTCCTCGCCTGGATTGATGCCATGAACAGACGCTCCACGATTGCGCGGCACCGGACGCTGCGCGCCTGCCTCGCGGCAGGACTGGCGCTGGCCGCCGTTTCCGCCCATGCCGACGCTCCCCAGGCGCAGGCGAAACAGCCGTCCAAGGCCGCCGCGAAAGCGCAAGCGCAGCAGCCTTCGAAAGCGCGGCAGGAAGCCGGCTGCAGCGGCGAAGCGGCGCGCCCGGCGCGCATGTCGCTCCACATGGGCAAGTCGACCATGCTCAAGCTGCCCGAGCCGGTGCGCCACCGCAGCGTCGGCAATCCGGCCGTGGTGCAGGCCATGCTGGTCGCCCCGGACACGCTCTATATCGCCGGCGTCGACGTCGGCAGCACCAACATGATCGTGCAGGGCCGCAGCGGCGTGTGCAGCATCGTCGACATCGTGGTGGCGATGGACCCGGCCGGCCTGCAGGCCACCCTGGCAGCCGCGATGCCCGAGGAAAAGGACATCAAGGTGATGTCCGCCGCCGATTCGCTCGTGCTGACCGGCACCGTCAGCGATGCCGCGGCGGTGGCGCGCGCGGTGGAGCTGGCCAGCGCCTATGTGCGCCGCCCGCTGCGCCAGCTGCCGCCGGCCGCCAAGGACAACGACACCGACGGCGTGATCGCGGTCGCCGCGAACAGCGCGAACAACAACAACGGCGCGTCCGCGGCCGCCGCGCGCGTGGTCAACCTGCTCGGCGTCAGCGCGCCTCAGCAGGTGCAGCTGGAGGTCAAGGTGGCCGAGGTCTCGCGCAGCCTGATCGAGCGCCTGGAAACCGGCACCCGCTTTTCCTTTGGTTCCGGCAGCTGGACCACGACCCTGGCCACCGAATTCGTGACCGGCCTGGCGCGCGGCGGCCTGGCGGGCCGCAAGACCAACGGCAACCGCTTCGACGTCGAAGCCGACAAGCAGGACGGCCTGGTGCGCATCCTGGCCGAGCCCAATGTGCTGGCGATCAGCGGCCAGGAAGGCACCTTCCTCGCGGGCGGCAAGTTCTACATCCCGGTGGCGCAGGACAACAACAAGATCACCCTGGAAGAGAAGGAATTCGGCGTCGGCCTGCGCTTCACCCCGACCGTGCTGGGCGGAGGGCGCATCAACCTGAAGGTGGCGCCGGAAGTGTCCGAGCTGTCGCGCGAAGGGATCGGCATCAGCGCGGTCGGCATCGCCGGCACCGCCATCATGCCCCTGGTGACCACGCGCCGCGCCAGTACCACGGTGCAGCTGCACGACGGCCAGAGCTTCGCCATCGGCGGCCTGGTGAAGAACAACCTGGTGACCAACCTGAAGGGCCTGCCGGTGCTGGGCGAAGTGCCGGTGCTGGGCGCGCTGTTCCGCAGCACCGATTACCAGCAGGACCGCACCGAGCTGGTGTTCGTGATCACGGCGCGGCTGGTCAAGCCGATGACGGGCGCCGGCTACACCCTGCCCACCGACAAGATCGGCACGCCGACGCGCGCCGAAGTGATGCTGGGCGGCCGCCTGGAGGGCGATCCGCCGGCCGCCGGCACGGCGCTGCAGTCGGCGCCCAGCATCGCGCCACCGGCATCGACCACGGCGGGCGGATTCGAACTTAAATAAGGGAATAGCCATGGCAAGCAACACGATACGGAAGCTATTGCTGGGGGCGTGCTGCGCCACCTTGCTGGGCTGCGCGCCGGCCACGCCGCGCTGGGACCGCGAATTCGGCAACGCGGTGCGCGCCAACCTGTCGGCGCAGGTGCTCGATCCCGCCGCCAGCGCCAGCACCGACCCGGTCACCGGCATCGACGGCCACGCCGCCCGCGCCGCGCACGAGCGCTACCAGCGTTCCTACGCACGGCCGGACGCCGAGCCGGCGCGCTCGCTGGTCACCCAATAAGCGGATGCCATGAAAGCGCTCCTGATCAGCCGCGACGGCCAACTGTACTCGGAAATCGCCTCCCAGGGCGCGGCGCGGGTGCCGCCCCTGCACCTGGCGGGCACCCGCGCGAGCCTGCGCGACGCCCTCGACCGCGTCGAGTCGGACAACCTGCAGCTGCTCATCATCGACGCCAGCGACAGCGAACAGCTCGAAGCCGGGCTGCTCGAACGCCTGGGCCGCCAGTACCCGTCGGCGCAGCTGATGTTGCTAACCGACCACCACCAGCCCGACCTCCTCATCACCGCCATGCGCGCCGGCGTGCGCGAGGTGCTGCAGCTGCCGCTGGTGCACCGCGCCTTCCACGAGGCGATGGACCGGATCGCGTCGGCCGCCGGCGTGTCTCTCATGCGCGACGGGAAGGTGCTGGCCTTCATCGCCTGCAAGGGCGGCAGCGGCGCCACCTTCATCTCGACCAATTTCGGCTACGCGCTGGCGACCCTGGCCGCCAAGAAGGTGCTCTTGATCGACCTGCACGGCCAGTTCGGCGACGCCGCGCTGTATGTGTCGGACCAGAAGCCGAGCATGACCCTGTCGGACGTCTGCGCCCAGATCGCCCGCGTCGACGCGCCCTTCCTGGACTCCTGCCTGGTGCATGTCACGCCCGGCTTCGGCATCCTGGCCGCGGCCGACGACCCCGCCCACGCCAAGGACGCCAAGCCCGAGCACATCGACACCATCCTGCGCGTGGCGCGCCAGCACTACGACTACGTGCTGCTCGACGTCGGGCGCCAGATCGACGCGGTCTCGCTGCGCGCGCTCGACATCACCGAGACCATCTATCCTGTGCTGCAGCTGGCGCTGCCCGACATCCGCGATGCGCGCCGCCTGCTCGACATCTTCCGCTCGCTCGGCTACGTGCTCGACCACATCCGCCTCATCGTCAACCGCTACGAGAAGGGCGGCAAGCTGCGCCTGCAGGACCTGCACGCCGCGCTCGGCTGCGAAGTGATGCACACCTTCCCGAACGATTACATCGCGGTGACCGATTCGGTGAACCAGGGCGTGCCGGTGCTGCAGCTGTCGCGCTCGAGCGCGGCCGCGCGCAGCCTGGCCGAGATGGTGGAGCTGGTCACGGCGCGCCGCGTCCAGGAAAGCAAGGGCCTGCTCGACCGCCTGTTCGGTGGAAGCGCCTAGTCCGCCACTCACCCGATTACCGTTGACGATTGGAGCCCCCATGTCCCTACGTGAACGCCTCGCCGCGGGCGGCCAGGAACGCCCGATGGCGAGCAGCCTGCCGGAAACCGGCAACCAGGCCTTCCAGGAGCTCAAGAAGCTGATGCACCAGATGATCCTCGACCGGATCGACCTGGAGCGCCTCAAGCGCCTGACGTCCGAGCAGTTCAAGCACGAGCTGGCGCTGCTGGTCCAGCGCATCATCGAAGAGGAGCGCATCGTCCTCAACCAGCACGAGCGCCACCACCTGGTGCTCGACATCCAGCACGAGATGCTGGGCTTCGGGCCGCTCGAGCCGCTGCTGAACGACCCCACCATCTCGGACATCCTGGTCAACACCGCCAGCAAGGTGTATGTCGAGCGGCGCGGCAAGCTGGAGCTCACCGAGGTCACTTTCCACGACAACGCCCACCTGATGAAGATCATCGAGAAGATCGTCTCGCGCGTGGGCCGGCGCGTGGACGAGTCGAGCCCGATGGTCGACGCGCGCCTGCCGGACGGCTCGCGCGTCAACGCGATCATCCCGCCGCTGGCGGTGGACGGGCCCCTGCTGTCGATCCGGCGCTTCGGCGGCAGCCCCCTCACGGTGCAGAACCTGCTCGACTACAAGAGCCTGACCCCACCCATGATCCGCGTGCTGGAAGGCCTGGGCACGGCCAAGGTGAACATCCTGATCTCGGGCGGCACCGGCAGCGGCAAGACCACCCTGCTGAACCTGATCTCGGGCTTCATCCCGGCCAGCGAGCGGGTGGTGACGATCGAGGACGCGGCCGAGCTGCAGCTGCGCCAGCCGCACGTGGTGCGCCTCGAGACCCGGCCGCCGAATATCGAGGGCAAGGGCGAGGTGACCCAGCGCGCCCTGGTGCGCAACGCCCTGCGCATGCGGCCCGACCGCATCATCCTGGGCGAGGTGCGCGGCGCCGAGGCGCTCGACATGCTGCAGGCGATGAATACCGGCCACGAAGGCTCGCTCGCCACCATTCACTCGAATACGCCGCGCGACGCCTTGTCGCGCCTGGAGAACATGGTCAGCATGGCCGGGGTGAACCTCACCGCGCGCGCGATCCGCCAGCAGATCGTGTCGGCGGTGACGGTGGTGGTGCAGGCATCGCGCCTGACCGACGGCACGCGCAAGGTGGTCAGCATCCAGGAGATCACCGGCATGGAAGGCGACATCATCTCGATGCAGGAGATCTTCCGCTTCGAGCAGCGCGGCGTCGACGCTGAAGGCAAGGTATTGGGCCACTTCTCGGCCACCGGCGTGCGCCCGCGCTTCGCCGACCGCCTGCGGCTGTTCGGGGTGCCGGTGCCGGAAGACAGCTTCGATCCCGACCGGGTGTTCGACTGAGCGGAGGCGGCATGGATGCACTGTTCTACGGTTTCGTGGTGCTCCTGTTCGCGGCGGTGATCCTCGCGGTCGAAGGCATCTACCTGTGGTGGATGGGCACCCATGGCGCGGCGGCGCGCCGCGTCGCGCGCCGCCTGCAGCTGATGTCGGGTGGCGTGGGCCGCTCGGGCGAGCGCATCTCGATCCTCAAGCAGCGCCGCTACAGTAGCCACCAGGCCTTCGACCGCCTGCTGCACCATGCCGGGGTGGCCGCGCGGATCGACGCGCTGCTGGTGCAGGCGGGTTCGCCCTGGACCGTGGCGCAGTTCTGCGCCTGGTCGCTCGGCTGCATGGCGATCGGACTGGTCCTGGCGTCCGGCTGGCCGATTCCGTGGGCGGGGCGGCTGCTGATCGGCCTGGCCTGCCTGTGCCTGCCCTGGGGCCTGATGCGCCGCGCACGCCAGCGGCGCCTGCTGCGCATCGAGCAGCAGCTGCCGGATGCGGCAGACTTCATCGCGCGTGCGCTGCGCGCCGGCCACTCCTTCAGCAACGTGCTGCAAATCGTCGGCAACGAGCTGCCCGAGCCGCTCAGCAGCGAGTTCCGCATCGCGCGCGAGGAAATCAACTACGGCGTACCGATGAGCGAAGCGCTGCACGGCATGGCGGCGCGCATTCCGCTGACCGACCTGCGCTACCTGATCATCGCGGTGCTGATCCAGCGCGAGTCGGGCGGCAACCTGGCCGAGATCCTCGGCAATATCAGCGAGATCATCCGCGCCCGCCTGAAGCTGGTCGCCCACGTGCGCGTGCTGTCGGCCGAGGGCCGGATGTCGGCCTGGATCCTGGGGCTGATGCCCTTCTGCGTGGGGGCCGCCATGGTGCTCGCCAACCCCGGCTACATCAGCCTGATGTGGACCGACCCGTCCGGCGTGCGGCTGCTGTGGTATGGCGTCGCCATGATCGTGTTCGGCGTGTTCTGGCTGCGCCAGGTCATCCGCATCCGCATCTGAGGTGACTATGCAATCCGCCCAACTCGCTTTCCTGGTCATCGTCTTCCTCGTCGTCTGCGGACTCGGATGGCTCGGCGTGACCCTGTTCGCACCGCTCTCCCTGCGCGAGCGCCTGCGCCGCTTCCTCGGCACCAAGCCGGCCGAGGCCGAGAACAGCCTGGATGGCGGCGCCGGCTGGGTCGAGCGCGTGGCCAGCGTCGCCCGGCCGCTCACCAAGCTGTCGATTCCCGAAGAGGGCTGGGAAAAATCGACCCTGCGCACCCGCTTCATGAACGCCGGCTGGCGCAATCCCGCAGCCCCGACCCTGTATTTCGCGTCCAAGACCGGCCTGGCGCTGCTGGTGCCGTCCCTGTGCGCGCCCTTCCTGATCCTGTACGGGGGCGAGCTGGGATCGAACAAGGTGCTGGCGGTCTTGCTGCTGGGCGCCGCCCTCGGCTACTACATCCCCAACGTGGTCCTGACCCGCATCGTCAACCGGCGCCGGCGCGAGATCTTCGAGACCATCCCCGACGCGCTGGACCTCCTGACCGTATGCGTGGAGGCGGGCCTGAGCCTGGAGCGCGCGATGGTCAAGGTGGCCGGCGAGATCCACATCAAGAGCCTGGTGCTGGCCCAGGAGCTGCAGCTGGTGCTGATGGAAATGCGGGCCGGCTTCAGCAAGGAAAAGGCACTGCGCAACTTCGCCCTGCGCTCGGGCGTCGAGGACGTCGATACCCTGGTCGCGATGCTGGTCCAGTCCGAGCGCTTCGGCACCAGCATCGGCGATTCCCTGCGCGTGTATTCCGACAACCTGCGCCACAAGCGGCGCCTGCGGGCGGAGGAATGCGCCGCCAAGATCGGTCTCAAGCTGCTGTTCCCCCTGATCTTCTGCATTTTCCCGACGCTGCTGATGGTGCTGCTCGGGCCGGCCGCGATCCAGATATCGCGGGCCCTGGGCGCGCTGCACGGCGCGCGCTGACCTCAACCGAGCCGATGGAGCCTGCGATGCGAACCGCTACTACCCTGACCACCCTGGCGCTGGCCTGCGCCGGCCTGCTGGCCTGTACGCCGCTGTCTACCCGGTCCACTGCCACCGCAACTGAGGGCAGCGACGACGCCTACCTGGCCGGGCGCAACCACCACCTGGCGCGGCGCTACGAGGAGGCGCGCGCCGCCTACCAGGCCGCGCTGCAGGCCGATCCACAGCACATCAGCGCCCGCAACGGCCTGGCGACCCTGCATGCCGAGCAGCGCGAGTTCGCGGCCGCCGTCGCCATCTGGCGCGAGCTGACCGCGCCGCTAAGCTTGTCCTCCGGTCCCGGCAAGGCCTATTTGTTCGGCAACCTGGGCCATGCCTATCTCCTGAGCGGTGACTACGACGATGCCCTGGTGGCGCTGGAAAAGGCGTGCCTGCTCGATCCGCTCAATCCGCGCGCCTGGGAGCTGATGGGCGAAACCCTGCGCAAGCTGGGCCAGGATGCGCGCGCCGAGCAGATGCTGCGGCAGGCCGCCACGCTGCGCCAGCACGACCTGCGCGCCGACCTGGCGGCCATCGGCGACAAGACCTCGGTGGCGGCGATCGGCCAGGCGGCGCAGGTGCAGGAGGCGGTGAAGGAGCAGGATGATGCCTGGCTGGACACCGAGCTGCGCATGACCGCAGGCGGCATGTTCGAACTACGCCGCGGCAAGGCGCCGACGCCTGCCGGCCTGCCCGCGCCCGCGGCCCCCTTGGCGCCGGTGCCGGCGGCGCCCGCGATCGAAGGCGCGGTGGCGCGCCTGGAGATCAGGAACGGCAACGGCGTGCCCGGCATGGCGCGTGCGCTGGCGCGCCGGCTCGGCGAGCCCGGCGTGAGGGTAACCCGCCTGTCGAACGACAAAGGCTTCAGCGTGCGCCGCACCCGCATCGAATACGAGGCGGCCCACCGCGCGGCGGCCGAGCGCCTGGCCGAGCGGCTCGGCAGCGCGCAGCTGCAGGAAGTGCGTGATGCCGCGCCGGCCGACCTGCGCCTGGTGCTAGGACGCGACCTGGGGCGCCGCGGTGTCGCCCTGCGTCCGCCGAAGGTCCCGGCAGGAGTGACCGGCGCAGCCGGTGCGGCGACGGCGGCCAGTACGCCGCGCGGAGCGGGGCAAGACCAGTTGAATGCTTCCGGCGCTCCGTCGTGCTTAGCGTGCCTACTGCTTATTTCCAGCTGATCTTGCCAAGACCGTTGGCATTGCCATTGCGCTTGGCCGGGTTGCCGTAGACGGTGGCGGAGCCCAGGCCGTTCAGGCTCACATCGGCCGCCTGCTTGGCATATACGGAGGCGCCGCCCAGGCCATTCAGGTCGAGATCGACGGTGTCGGCTTGCAGACCCTGGGCTTCCAGGCTGCCGACGCCGGTCAGCTTGGCCTGCAGCAGCCGGGTCTGGCCCTGGACCGTCATGCGGCCGGCGCCGCGCAGGTTCAGGTCGACGCGTTCGGCGCGCACGCCGTTCAAGGTCATGGCGCCCACGCCACCCAGGCGCGCATCGATCTGGCGGAAGCCGCCGTCGACGGTCACCGCGCCGGCGCCGTCCAGGGCCAGCTTCACGGCATCGCCCGAGAAGCCGCTGACGGTCGAGGCGCCGACGCCATTCGATGCGAACTCGGCCAGGTTGGGCACGGTGAGTTCGGCGCGCAGCTTGTGCTCCATGCGTTCGTTACGGGTGCTGAAAGATTCGGTGCCGATTTCGAGCGTGTCGCCGCGCTGCGCGGTCGTGATGCGCTGGACGTAGCGGCGGTCGCCCGAAACCACCAGCGAGGGCGTGGCGCCCTGGCGCAGGACCAGGTCGACCACGCCGCCCAGCTTGACCTTGGTGACCTTGGCATCCACGGCGCGGGTTTCGCGCACGGCGTCGTCGGCAAGGACAGGGCCGGCGGCCAGGGCGAGCGAGCCGGCGACGAGGGCGGCGGTCAAGAGCTTTTGCATGGTGGGTCTCCAAAATGATTGTCGATGGAGACAGGATAGGGGAGGGGCCAGGATTTGCCTTCCGGATTGCGACGGATTGCGCATTCGACGGGATAAACCGCACAAATCCGCGCCTGTCGCGGCCCGGCCGGCGCGGCTGGTCCAGCTGCCGCTCAGCCTCCCGGACCGGCCCTGCGGTACACGCGCACGTAATCCACCAGCATCTGTTGCGGCAGGACCGTCGTGCTGTCCGGATAACCCGGCCAGTAGCCGCCCACCGCCAGATTGAGCAGGATGAAGAAGGGGTGTTCGAACACCCAGTCGCCCTTCACCAGGCTTGGTCGCGCGGTGTGGAAGTGCTGGCCGTCGCGGTACCAGCGGATCTCGCCCGGTTCCCATTCGACGGCGAACACGTGTAAGTCGTCCGCATACTTGCCGCTGGCCAGGGGCGCGGGCTTGCCGAAGGCCTGGTCGCCGGAATAGCCCGGCCCGTGCAGGGTGCCGTGCACGATGGCCGGCTCCTTGCCGATGTTCTCCATGATGTCGATCTCGCCGCTGCGCGGCCAGCCGGCCTGCTTGATGTCGGCGCCCAGCATCCAGAACGCCGGCCAGATGCCCTGGCCCTGTGGAACCTTGATGCGGGCCTCGAACCGGCCATGCATGCGCTGGTACAAACCCGCCGTCTTGATGCGGGCCGAGGTGTACTCGCGGTTCTCGAAGGCCTCCTTGCGCGCCTCGATGACCAAGTGGCCGCCGGACACGCGCAGGTTTTCCGGCCGCCCCGTGTAGAACTGCAGTTCGTTGTTGCCCCAGCCATGCCCGCCGGTTTCCGCGACCCATTTGCCAGGGTCCAGGCTGTCGCCGTCGAACTCGTCGCTCCACTCGAGCATCCAGCCGCTGGCCGGCGCGGCGGCTCCCTCTGGCGCCGGCTGGCTGGCGCACCCTGCGCACAGGAGCAGGGCCGCCAGCGCGGCCATCTTGTTCATCGTGGTCATGGTTCTTCCAATGGCAGTCATTGCGAAGCGGACTTGGGAGCAGCCTGAGAAGCAGCTTGAGATGCGGCCTGCTCCCCCCTGACGTGCTTCATGATATTGAGGAAGGTATCGGTCCAGTATTCCTGCCGGTGCTGCGCCAGGAAGCGCACCAGCTCCTCGTGCGCCTGCGCCGACACGCTCAGGTAGTCGCCGCCGATGCCGTGGAAGGTGAAGGCGACCATGGTGCCGCGCGCGGCGGCCTGCCTGACCAGCGCGATCATCTCCTGGCCGCTGGCGTTCACCGGCCCGGCCACCGCCACCGCGTAGGGATCGAGCCGCGCCATGGACGGCACCACGTCCGCGCCCCCGCCCGCCTTGATCGCCACGAAGGCGTCGCGCAGGGCCGGCAGATAGGAACGTCCCGCGGCCAGCATGTCGCCGCAGGGCGCGGTATAGGTGCGTTCGCGCTGTCCGTCGATCGCTTCCAGCATGGTATTGCCGAGCAAGACCTGGTCGCGCATCTGTTCCGGCGTGGTGGTGTCGAGGTTGCGGTGCGCCTCGACCCAGGCGCGGTCCGTCCCTGTGCCCGAACACTGGTGGAACAGGCTGTGGTTGCCCAGTTCGTGCCCGCGCCGCGCGGCCGCGCGCCACTCGCCCATCCGCCTGGCGACCGCCGGATTGGACAGCTGCAGGTAGAACGTGCCCCTGATGCCGTGGCGGTCGAGTGCGGGAATGGCATGGTCGAGCTGGGAATCGAGGGCGTCGTCATAGGCCAGGCTGACCGCGGCGCGCGCCCCGTTCGGCCAGCGGAAAGCTCCGTCCTGCGCGCCGGCCGGTGCGGCGGCCAAGGAACCCGCCACGACGGCGGTCAGCGCCGCGGCCAGCAGCGGCCGCGGGGGAAACGCGAGAACGAAAGAACGGCGCATTAAGCACTTCTCCGCGGTGAATTTGGAAACGTTACCAAAACGACAAGCCGACTATATCCCGTCGAAAAAACCGTGTCAACCATTCCCGCCGGTCCCGTCGTCCCGGGGCAGCCGCAGCGCCGACTCCGTAGGCGCATGACGACTGTTGCAAAACTGCCGCATATCGACCCATATCTGTATGGAATATTCCGTTGACAATTTTTTTTTCCAACCCTAATATTCAGACAACTTACATGGAAACGTTTCCATGCAGTTGAAGCGAGTCGCAGAGAGAGCTTTGATTCCGTACCACGGCACCGACACATGCTGAGGGATGACAGATGAAACAGCGCAGCGCGCACCCCGACATCCGCAAGCGCACGACGAGGACACCGGCCCTGGCCGGCTGTCCTCGTCGCGCCGCTTGGCAGGCTTGTGGCGCTGCGGCGCAGGCAGGAAAGCAGGCAGCGGCCCGGGCACTGCCGGTCCGGCCGGCGCCAGGGAGCGACTTCGGGCGGGGAAGTATGCGGGTGGAAGGATAGGCAGGGTGGGCCGGCGTAGTTCCAGGGAGTGTGGAGCGCGCCCGGCCGGTAGTGGAGACAGGGTAGGCACCGTGGATGGGTGACGGTCATATTTTAAAAAGAACAGGAGAACACATGTATTACCCCAAGGCTAAACAGACACTGATGAGTCTGGCAGTGGCAAGCGCATGCGCGGCATTCATGCCGGCCTACGCCCAGGACCAGGCAACCCCGGCGGCGCAGGAATCCACCGCCCCGGCCACCCCGACCAGCGCGGCCTCCCAGCCCACCGACGGCGCCAGCGCGCCCGGACTGTCCCCGAGCGGCGCCACCCAGACCGTGGTCGTGACCGGCCTGCGCGCCAGCCTCGAGTCGTCCCTCAACCTCAAGCGCAATGCCCAGGGCTTCGTCGACGGCATCGTGGCCGAAGACATCGGCAAGTTCCCCGATACCAACCTGGCCGAATCGCTGCAGCGTATTTCCGGCGTGTCGATCGACCGCACCATCGGCGAAGGCTCAAAGGTGACCGTGCGTGGCACCGGCCCCGACTTCAACCTGGTGCTGCTGAACGGCCGCCAGATGCCGACTTCCGGCCTGAGCGACCGCAACGGCCGCGCCTTCGACTTCGCCAACCTGGCCTCCGAAGCGGTGTCGCAGATCCAGGTGTACAAGTCGGCGCGCGCCGAGACCCCGACCGGCGGCATCGGCGCCACCATCAACATCATCACCCCGCGTCCGCTGTCGCGTCCCGGCATGCAGGCCAGCGTCGGCGTCAAGGGCGTGTACGACAAGTCGGCCCAGAACCTGCCGGACGACGTCAAGCGCGGCGACAAGGTCACCCCCGAGATCTCGGGCATCTACAGCAACACCTCGGCCGACGGCCGTTTCGGCGTGGCGCTGACCGCCAGCTACCAGGAACGCAACCTGGGCTTCAACCAGGCTGCGGTGTCCAACGGCTGGAAAGGCCCGTTCCGCGGCGACGAGAACAACTGGGGCACGATCCCGCAGCCGGGCACCCCGGGCTCGGAACGGATCACCAACCGTCCGGATCCGACCGACACCTACCAGGTGCCGCAGAACCTGAACTACAACATGAACGGCGTGCAGCGCCAGCGCACCAACGGCCAGGTGGTGTTCCAGTTCGCCCCGACCAAGGCGCTGACCACCACCCTCGACTACACCTACTCGGAAAACAAGGTCCAGACCCGCCGCAACGACATCTCGGCCTGGTTCAACTTCGGCGCGTCGTCGAGCACCTGGACCGACGGCCCGGTCGCCAGCCCGCTGATCTACACCGAGCACATCCCGGCCGCGAACAGCGACATCGCGATGGGCGGCGCCGACTTCGCCACCAAGAACGAGAACAAGTCGCTCGGCTTCAACGCCGCGTGGAAACTCAACAACGACGTGCGCTTCGAGTTCGACGCCCACCACTCCAGCGCCGAATCGACCCCGGACAGCCCCTGGGGATCGAGCAACGTCCTCGGCACCGCGAGCATGAGCCGCGGCGACACCACGGTCGACTTCAGCAAGGACTTCCCGGTCCTGAGCATTGCCGGCGCCGACTTCGCCCGCGCGCCGCAGCAGGTGACGGGTTCGGTGTTCGAGAACGGCTACATGAAGACCGAGATCGACCAGGCCCAGGCCCACGGCAGCTGGAAGATGCTGGAATCCTCCGAGCTGAAGTTCGGCCTGGCCGCGACCAAGGTCGACTACCGCTCGGCCTTCTCGGTGCAGCAGCGCGACACCTGGACCGGCGCCACCAGCCCGGCCGATTACCCGGCCAGCATGTTCCACCGCGAGACCCTGAACAAGTACTTCGACAACATCGACGGCAGCAGCAACCCGGCCCTGTTCAACCAGTTCTACACCTTCGACTTCGAGCAGCTGCGCGCGCTGGCGGCGCAGGTCACCGGATTGCCCGACCTGTACCGCCCGCAGCCCCTCTACACCACCGACCAGCGTACCGAGGAAAAGTCGAAGAGCCTGTACCTGCAGTTCAATACCGATTGGGATACGGCCTTGCCGGTTCATACCTCCTTCGGCCTGCGCTACGAAAAGACCGATGTCACCTCGAGCGCGATGGTGCAGACGCCTACCGCGATCAGCTGGGTGTCGCAGAACGAGTTCCCGGTGCTGTTCGGCGAGCGCGGCTTCACCACGCTCAAGGGCAAGTACAAGCACCTGCTGCCGAGCTTCGACGCCGATGTCGATGTGCGTCCCGACATGAAGGCCCGCTTCAGCTACGGCGAGACCATCGGCCGTCCGCGCTACGACCAGATCTCCGGCGGCCAGGTCCTGGATACGCTGGCGCGCGTGGAAGGCGGCACCGGCAGCCAGGGCAATCCCTCGCTCGAGCCGGTCAAGTCCAAGAACTTCGACCTTGCCTTCGAGTGGTATTACGCCAAGTCGAGCTTCTTCTCGATCAACCACTTCCGCAAGCACCTGAGCAACTTCGCCGGCCAGTCGCAGATCATCGCCCAGCCCTTCGGCGTGCGCACCCCGGTCGGCGGCGCCTACTGGAATGCCGCGCTGCAGAACGGCTGCGCCAACGCCGACACCACCTGCATCCGCAGCTACATCCTGCGCAACTTCGCCGGCCAGCCGGGCGTGGTGCGCGGTGCGGACGACGGTGCGGGCGCCCCGACCGGCACCATCACCGCCACCGCCAACGATCCGATCGCGAACTTCCGCATCACCTCGTACTCGAACCAGCGCAAGGACCGCCTGCGCGGGCTGGAATTCAACCTGCTGCACATGTTCGGCGACAGCGGCTTCGGGCTCCAGGCCAACTACACCTACGCGCATTCCGGCCTGAAGTACGACAATGCCAGCACCGGGGTGCAGTCCGCCCTGCCTGGCCTCAGCGATTCGGCCAACCTGGTCGGTATCTTCGAGAACGACAAGTGGAACGTGCGCGCGGCCTACAACTGGCGCGACGAGTTCCTGTCGGGGACCTTCGACGGCTCGGGCCCGAACCCGAACTATGTCGAGGCCTATGGACAGTTCGACCTGAGCGTCGGCTACAACCTCACCAAGAACCTGGTCGTGCAGTTCGAAGGCATCAACCTGACGGACGAGATCAAGCGCATCCACGGCCGCACCAAGCAGACCTTGCTGTTCGTGGAACAGTCCGGGCCGCGCTACATGCTGTCCGCGCGCTACAAGTTCTAAGCCTGTGATGTGAGGGCCGCGGGCATTCCCGCCGCGGCCCGTTCGGGGTAGACTGCCCCATCTGTTTTTCAGGAAGCACCATGGTGACGAACACCATCAGGCAGGTCGTGATCGTGGGCGGCGGCTCGGCCGGCTGGCTGACCGCCGCCGTTCTCGCGTCGCGCTACCAGGGGCTCGAACAGGGCGGCCTGCGCATCACCCTGATCGAGTCGCCCGACGTCGCGCCGATCGGCGTGGGCGAGGGCACCTGGCCCACCATGCGCGACACCCTGCGCGAGGCCGGCGTATCCGAAACCGCCTTCTTCCGTTCCTGCGACGCCGCCTTCAAGCAGGGCTCGCGTTTCAACCGCTGGGTCACCGGCGGCGCGGACGACTATTACTTCCACCCCTTCGTGCTGCCCCAGGGCTACGGCGAGGCCGATATCGCGCGCCACTGGCAGAAGCACCACGGCGGCGTGCCCTTCGCCGACATGGTGAGCTACCAGCCGCACCTGTGCGTGGCCGGCCGCGCGCCCAAGCAGCTCTCTACGCCGGAATTCGCGGCGGTGGCCAACTACGGGTACCACCTCGACGCCGGCAAGTTCGGCGCCTTCCTGCGAACGCACTGCCTGGAAAAGCTGGGCGTGCACTACGTGCCCGACCACGTCACCGGCATTCGCTCGCACGACAACGGCGACATCGCCGCCCTGCACACCAAGACGCACGGCGACCTGGAAGGCGACCTGTTCGTCGATTGCACCGGCATGCAGTCCATGCTGCTCGGGAAGCACTACGGCATCCCCTTCCTGCCCCAGCGCGGCGTCCTGTTCAACGACAGCGCGCTGGCGGTCCAGGTACCCTACGCGCACGAGAACGACCCGATCGCCTCCCAGACCACCTCCACCGCGCAAAGCGCCGGCTGGATCTGGGACATCGGCCTGCCCACGCGGCGCGGCGTGGGCCACGTGTATTCGAGCGCCCACATCTCGGACGAGCAGGCCGAGCGCGAGCTGCGCGCCTACCTGAAACAAAGCGGCGCCGGCGAGGACATCCCCACGCCGCGCAAACTGAGCTTCGAGCCCGGCTACCGCGCCAAGTTCTGGCACCGCAATTGCGTCGCCATCGGCCTGTCGAGCGGCTTCATCGAGCCGCTGGAAGCCTCGGCCCTGGCCATGGTGGAGCTGTCGGCCGCCATGCTGGCCGACGAGATGCCGGTCACGCGCCCGCAGATGGAGGCCGCCGCCGCGCGCTTCAACGAGACGTTTACCTACCGCTGGGAGAGGGTAATCGACTTCCTCAAGCTGCACTATGTGCTGAGCCGGCGCGACGATTCGGACTACTGGCGCGACAACCGGCGCCCCGAGACCATCCCCGAACGCCTGCAAAAGCTGCTTCTGCTCTGGCGTCATCGCCCTCCCTCGCGCTACGATATCAACCGCATCCAGGAAGTCTTCCCGGCGGCGAGCTATCAGTACGTCTTGTACGGGATGGGCTTCCGCCACGAAGCGGGACCGGCGCTGCGTCATGAAGACGGCGCGTTGGCCGATGGCTTCCTGCGCGACGCGGCGAACCTGACTCGCCGGATGCTGCCGGCGCTGCCGGACAACCGCGCGCTCATCGACCACATTTGCCGTCATGGGCTGCAACAACGATAACCGAGAACGAAAGAGACACATGCCCAACATCGCCCTCCTGAACAACGTGGACCACAAGGACCTGCGCATCATCACCGCCAACCGTCCCGGCCTGGGCGACGAAGTCGCCTGGGTGACCACCTTTGCCCAGGAATTCCGCCTGCTGCAGTCGGACTACCCGATCATCTTCCGCCGCGCCGAAGGCGCCGTGCCTTTCGAAGCGGTCGCGCTGATGGGCTTTACCGAGAACGAAAACCTGTTCCTCGAGCCGAGCGGCTGGGACGCGCCGGCGATTCCGCTGATGATCGCGCGCCAGCCTTTCCTGATCGGGCGTAACGGCGACGAACTCATGATCCAGGTCGACCTGGACAACCCGCGCGTCACCCGCGGCGACGGCGAGGGCGAACCGGTGTTCCTGCCGCATGGCGGCAATTCCGAATACCTGCAGCGCGTCAACGCCATGCTGTCGGTCATTCACCAGGGCATGGAGGCCGAAGCCGGCTTCCTGTGGGCGCTCATGAAGCACGAGCTGCTCGAGACCTTCGCGCTCGACATCACCCTCGACGATGGTTCCCAAAGCCGCATGTCGGGCTTCTACACCATCCACGAGGAACGCCTGGCCGCCCTGAGCCCGGCCGCCCTGCACGAGCTGCACCAGGCCGGCCACCTGGCGCCGATCTACTATGCGCTGGCCTCGCTGTCCAACTTCCGCGGCCTCATCGACCGCAAGAACCGCCGAATGAAAGCCGATGCTGCCCGCCGCTAAGCGCATCCGCGAACTCACGGGCCTGCGTCCACGCGACCTGGGCCCCGAGGTCCTGGCGTCCACCGAGCCGCTGCTGCTGCGCGGCCTGGTGGCCGACTGGCCGATAGTGGCGGCGGCAAGAAAGTCGCAGGATGCGGCCGACGCCTACCTGCGCCGCTTTTACCGCGACGCCACGGTCGGCGCCATGCTCGGCGCACCCGAGATCGAAGGCCGCTATTTCTACAACGACGACCTGAGCGGCTTCAATTTCTACCCGGTGCGGGTGCGCCTGGACACCGTCCTAGACGAGCTGGAAAAGCACCGCGCCACCGAGCCGCCGCCCTCGATCTATGTCGGCTCCACCACGATCGACGCCGCGCTGCCGGGTTTCCGCACCGAGAACGATGTCGACCTGGGCGAGCGCAATCCGCTGGCCAGCATCTGGATCGGCAACCGCACCCGCATCGCCGCCCACTACGACCTGCCGGACAACCTGGCCTGCGTGGCCGCCGGCCACCGCCGCTTTACCCTGTTCCCGCCGAACCAGCTCGAGAACCTGTACATCGGCCCGCTCGACTTCACGCCCGCCGGGCAAGCCATCAGCCTGGTCGATTTCGCCAAGCCCGACTACGCGCGCTTCCCGCGCTTCGCCCAGGCGCTCGAGCACGCCCAGGTCGCCGAGATGGAACCGGGCGACGCCCTGTTCATCCCCAGCATGTGGTGGCACCACGTCGAGGCGCTGGACCGCTTCAACGTCCTGGTGAACTACTGGTGGCGCCAGTCGCCCGACTACATGGACACGCCCACCAACGCCCTGATGCACGCCCTGATGACGGTGCGCGACCTGCCGCCGGAGCAGCGCAAGGCCTGGCAGGAGCTGTTCCGCCACTACGTGTTCGAAGCCGACGCCGACACCGCGGCCCATATTCCGGAAGCCGCCCGCCGCATCCTGGCGCCGCTGGACGACGCCGCCACGCGCGGCATCCGTACCCAATTATTAAAGCGGATGAACCGCTGACAGGAGACCGACCGTGGAACAGAGCAAGCAAACGACCCGTCCCGTGCGGCGCGTGGTCATCGCCGGCGGCGGCACCGCCGGCTGGATGGCCGCCGCCTGCCTCTCGAAGGTGCTGGGCAAGCGCCTCGACATCAAGCTGATCGAGTCCGACGAGATCGGCACGGTGGGCGTGGGCGAAGCGACCATCCCGACCCTGGTCCACTTCCACAAGCTGCTCGAGATCAGCGAGCAGGAATTCATGGCCGCGACCCAGGCCACCTTCAAGCTGGGCATCAGCTTCGAGAACTGGCGCAACGTCAAGGAAGACTACATCCACTCCTTCGGCCTGACCGGCACCGACCACTGGACCGCCGGTTTCCAGCATTTCTGGCACAAGGGCCGCGAGCGCGGCCTGGCGGGCGAGTACGGCGACTACTGCCTGGAGCTGCGCGCCTCGCAGCAGAACCGCTTCGCCCACCTGCCGCACGACGGCATGAACTACGCCTACCACCTGGACGCCAGCGCCTACGCGCGCTTCCTGCGCGGCTTCAGCGAGCGCTATGGCGTGCAGCGCATCGAAGGCAAGATCGTCGACGTCACCACCAGCGCCCTCACCGGCAACATCCGTTCGCTCACCCTCGATTCGGGCGCGGATATCGAAGGCGACCTGTTCATCGACTGCACCGGCTTCCGGGCCTTCCTGATCGGCCAGGCGATGAAGGTGGACTACGAGGACTGGTCGCACTGGCTGTTCAACGACAGCGCGGCGGCCGTGCAGACCATGTTGGTGGGCGACGCCGTGCCCTACACGCGCGCGATCGCGCACGGCTTCGGCTGGCAATGGCGCATTCCTTTGCAGAGCCGCGTCGGCAACGGCATCGTGTTCTCCAGCCGCTATGTCGAGCAGGAGCAGGCGATCCAGGCGTTAATGGACAATGTCGAGGGCGAGCCCCTGATGAAGCCGCGCGTGCTCAGGTTCCAGCCGGGCCAGCGCAAGCAGGTATGGAAGGGCAATTGCGTGGCGCTCGGCCTGGCGAGCGGCTTCCTGGAGCCGATCGAATCGACCAGCATCCACCTGATCCAGCGCGGCATCATCCGCCTGATGCAGATGTTCCCGACCGAGGGCATCGCCCAGGCCGACGTCGACGAATACAACAAGCAGGCCTGGACCGAGATCGAGCACATCCGCGATTTCATCATCCTGCACTACCACGTCAACAACCGCACCGACTCGTCCTACTGGAAGGACGCACGCAACATGGAGGTGCCGGCCAGCCTGCGCCACCGCATCGAGCTGTTCCGCCAGTCCGGACGCGTATTCCGCATCTCGAACGAGCTGTTCGCCGAGAATTCCTGGATCCAGGTGCTGCTGGGCCAGGGCGTGACCCCGCTCCAGCACCACCAGGCGGCCGACCTGATGGGCGACGAGGAGCTGGCCCACTTCCTCGGTGGGATCAAGAGCTCGATCGACAAGACGGTGAGCGGGCTGCCCACGCACCAGCAGTACATCGAACGCTACTGCGCTGCCCCGAAGTAAAAAAAATGCCCGCAACAGCGGGCATTCTTCTTTCCGTAGGGTTGGCGGCTTCGCCGCCGACGCGTTCACCGCCATGTGATTCGACGCGCATCGTCTTTTCCTGGTCTTGCACCCGTCGGTTGAACGCGTCGGCGGCAGAGCCGCCAACCCTACCCGTACCGCATGCCTCGCGGCTCATTCCCTCTCCACTCACATCCTTCCCCTCGCATTCGGCCGAATTCTTCGCCATTCGCCGCCCGCCGTCCGCCGTTCACCGAAAAGCGCTTCCACCGTCAAGACAGCTTCCGGTATCGTGCTTCCAGTTCGATAACAAACAGGGAGCACAAGATGAATTCGGAAGACGCATACCGCTGGCGCAAGCAGATCGTGTGGGGCCTGCTCCTCATCGTGGTCGGCGGCGCCGTCCTGCTGGACCGCCTCGGCTACATGGACGTGACATCGCTGTGGCGCTACTGGCCGCTGCTGCTGGTCGTGGTCGGCATCAACCAGACCATCGGCTACCCGAGCCCCAAGGAGTTCGGCAATGGCCTGTGGACGGTCTTCATCGGCCTGTGGCTGTTCGCAGTGTTCGAGAACCTGTTCGGCCTGACCTTCCGCAACAGCTGGCCACTGTTCATCCTGGCCTGGGGCGTCAAGCTCGTGCTCGACCCTTTCATCGCCCGCCGCTTCGCCAACAACCACTCGGGGAACCGCCATGAAAAATGACTACCAGCCGCCGCGCACCAACATGACCAGCCAGGTGATCCTGGGCCTGCTGGTGATCGGGATGGGACTGCTGTTCCTGCTCGATAACCTCGACATCCTCGACATGCACCGCGCCTTCTCGTTCTGGCCCATGCTCTTCATCGTGGTCGGCACGGTCAAGCTGTGCGACACCGCGACTCCGGGCGGACGCCTGGTGGGCGGGATCCTGGTCGGCATCGGCGTGCTGCTCACCCTCGACCGCATGGACATCATCGACTTCAGCTGGCGCGCCGTATGGCCGCTGGCCCTGATCGGCCTCGGCGCCGTGATGCTGGTCAAGGCGGCGCGCGGCCGGCGCCTGCTGGCCGGCTCGTCCAAGGACGGCGTCGCCGACGACGTGATCGACAGCACCGCCATCATGGGCGGCTTCGAGCGTCGCGTCACCAGCCAGTCCTTCCGCGGCGGCGAGATCACGGCGGTGATGGGCGGCTGCTCGCTGGATATGCGCGGCTGCGCCATCCAGCCCCTGGGCGAGGCGGTGATCAATGTGTTCACCTTCTGGGGCGGCATCACCATCAAGTGCCCGCCCGACTGGACCGTGGTCCTGCAGGGCACTCCGATCATGGGCGGCTTCGAAGACAAGACCGTGGCCCCGCCGGACGGGTCCAAGCGGCTGGTGATTCGCGGCTATGCGATCATGGGTGGCGTGGAAGTCCGCAACTGATGGGAGCAAGCTTCTGGGTGAGGCGCAGCGCCGCGCTCTACCTGCTGGCCTGGCTGATGCTGGGCCTGCTGCTTGCCGGCTTGATCAACGCCACCACTGGCGCGGGCGCGGGCGCCAGCCTGCTGTTCGCGGTGCCCCTTAGCCTGGTGTATGCGAGCGCCTGCGGCTTCTCGGCCTACTACCTGTGCCGTGCCTATCCGCTGGCCGGCAAGCCGCTGGGGGCGGTGCTTGCGGTGTTCTTCTTCAGCGCGGTGACGGCCTCGGTGCTGTGGTGCGCGGCGGGCGCCGCCTGGGCGTCCCTGTGGCAATCGCTGGCGCCGGATTGGGAGGCGGTACGGGTATCGCGTCCGTTCGCGGCAGTGATGTTCGGGGTCGGCGTGCTGCTGTACTGGATGAGCGGCGCGGCGCATTACCTGGCCCTGGAATTCGAGCGCGCGCGGCGCGCCGAGACGCGCGAGCTGGAACTCAGGCTGCTGGCCCAGGACGCGGAACTGCGCATGCTGCGCACCCAGATCGATCCCCACTTCCTGTTCAACAGCCTGAACTCGATCAGTGCGCTCACCGCCATCGACGCCGGCCGGGCGCGCGACATGACCTTGAAGCTGGCCGGCTTCTTTCGCCGTACGCTGGGCCTGGAGGCGCACCGCAAGGTCGCGCTGGCGGACGAGGTGGCCCTGGCCGAACAGTTCCTGGCGATCGAACAGGTGCGCTTTGGCCCGCGCCTGGGTTTCGAGTGTGCGGTGGAGCCGGACGCCGCGCGCTGCCTGCTGCCGCCCATGATCCTGCAGCCGCTAGTGGAGAACGCGGTCAAGCACGGCATCGGCCAGCGCCTGGAGGGCGGGGTGATCCGCCTGGGCGCGCAGCGCGCCGGCTCGCTGCTGCGCATCCGGATCGAGAACGATGTCGATGAGGATGACGCTGGCGTGGCGCAAGCGGGAACGGGCATCGGCCTGGTCAACGTGCGCCAGCGCCTGGCCGCGGCCTACGGCCACGAAGCCAGCGTACACTGGGCGCGCGACCAAGAGATTTTCCGGGTGGACCTGGTGCTGCCCGCCGAGGCGGAACAATGAGGGGAGAATGAAGGATGCGGGTACTGATCGTCGACGATGAACATCTGGCGCGCATGCTGCTGCGCGAGTTCCTGGCCGGCCACGCGGACGTCGAGATCGTGGGCGAATGCGCGAACGGCTTCGAGGCCGTCAAGGCGATCGCCGAGCACGATCCCGACCTGGTCTTCCTCGATATCCAGATGCCCAAGCTGGACGGCTTCGAAGTAGTGGAGCTGGCCGGCAGCAAGCCGCACTACATCTTCGCCACCGCCTACGACCAGTTCGCGCTGCGCGCCTTCGAGGTGCATGCGATCGACTACCTGCTCAAGCCGTTCTCGCGCGAGCGCCTGGCCCAGGCCCTGGCCCATGCGCGTTCGCGCGCGCCGCAGGCGGCCCAGGTCGAGGCGGTGGTGGCCGAGGCGGCGCAGCGCCACGCGCCGCTGGAACGCATCCTGATCCGCGAGGGATCGAAGGTGCACGTGGTGCCGGCCTCGCAGGTCGACTACATCGAGGCCCAGGACGACTACGTCCAGATCGCGGCGGGGGGCAAGACCTGGCTCAAGAACCAGCGCCTGTCGGAGCTGGAAAGCCAGCTCGATCCACAGGCATTCCTGCGCATCCACCGGTCCTATATCGTCAATGTAGGCGCCATCGCGCGCATCGAGCCGGTCAGCAAGGACAACCACTGCGCGGTGCTGAAGAACGACGTGCGGCTGCCGATCAGCCGCGCCAGCTACCCGAAACTCCGCGAGCGGCTCGCTTAAGCAGGGGCGTCCAGTTCCCACCAGGCCGGCATCAGGGCGCGGATGCCCGGCTGGGCGAAGCGGTCGTCGATCAGCCAGACCACGCCGCGGTCGCTCTCGGTGCGGATCACGCGGCCGGCGGCCTGCACCACCTTCTGGATGCCGGGATACAGGTAGGTATAGTCGTAGCCGGCGCCGAACAGCTTCTGCATGCGTTCGCGCAGCTGCTCGTTGACCGGGTTCACCTGCGGCAGGCCGAGGGTGGCGACGAAGGCGCCGATCAGGCGGTCGCCCGGCAAGTCCACGCCTTCGCCGAATGCCCCGCCCAGCACCGCGAAGCCGACGCCTTCGCCGCCCGGTGCGAAGCGCTCCAGGAAGGCCTGGCGCTCGGCTTCGCTCATGCGCCGCTCCTGGCGCCAGGCCGGCACCTCCGGATGGCTGCGCGCCAGCTCGGCCGCCACCTGGTCGAGGTAGTCGAAGCTGCTGAAGAAGGCGAGGTAGTTGCCGGCCCGCTCCCCGTACTGGCGCGCGATCAGGTCGGCGATCGGCCCGACCGAGGCCGCGCGGTGCTGGTAGCGGGTCGAGATCCTGGACGCCACGTGGACCTCGAGCTGGTGGGCGCGGAAGGGCGATTCGACGTCGACCCAGGCGGTGTCGGCCGGCATGCCGAGCAGGTCGCAAAAATAATTCCAGGGGCTGAGCGTGGCCGAGAACAGGGTGGTCGAATGGGCCAGCGCGAAGCGCGGGCCGAGGAAGGGCGCCGGCACCACGTTGCGGATGCAAATGGTCGAGTCGCGCAGGGTCGATCCGGCGCCGTTGCGGCCCCCCTCACGCTCCAGGTCGCACAGCGAATGCTCGCCGAAGGATTCGGCCAGGCGCACGAAGGCCAGGGCGTCGAAGTGGAAGCGCTGCAGGTCGGGGTCGAGCGGGCCGGGGAATTCGGCCAGATAGTCGTTGACGGCGGCGGCCGCGTTTTGCAGGGCGTTGACCAGCTTTTCCGGCACGCCGTCGAGCACCTGGTAGGGCGCGGCGGCGCCGCGGTCGACCTCGGTCCAGGCGCGGCCGACCTTTTCCAGCGCCTTCTTCAGCACCGGCGGGGCGCCGGCGCGGGCGCTGCGCAGCAATTCGCGGCCGATCTCGGCGCTGTACATCGAGCGGGCGCGCGCCACCATGTTGTGCGCCTCGTCCACCAGCATACTCGCTTTCCATCCATTATTCAGGCTGAGCGCGTAGAGCATGGCGCCGCCGTCGAAATAATAGTTGTAGTCGCCCACCATCAGGTCGGACCAGCGCGCCATCTCGCTGCCCAGGTAGTAGGGGCAGACATCGTGGCGCGCGGCGACCTCGCGCAGGCCTTGCTGGTCCAGCATCGGCACCGTGGCGGCATCGAGGCGCGCGGCCGGCAGGCGGTCGTAGAAGCCCTGGGCCAGGGGGCAGGAGTCGCCATGGCAGGCCTTGTCGGGATGCTCGCACAGCTTGTCGCGCGCGGTCAGTTCCAGCACCCGCAGGGGCAGGCCGCCGGGGCCGGCGCCCAGGGTCGCCGCCGCGTGCAGGGCCAGCTGGCGACCCGGCGTCTTCGCGGCCAGGAAGAAGACCTTGTCGATGCCTTGCTGGGGCATGGCCTTGAGCACCGGGAACAGGCTGCCCACGGTCTTGCCGATGCCGGTCGGCGCCTGGGCCAGCAGGCAGCGCTTGCCGGCGTTGGCGCGGTAGACGCTTTCGGCCAGCTGGCGCTGGCCGGGACGGAAGCCCGCATGCGGGAAGCGCAGCTCGCCGAGGGCGGCGTCGCGCGCGACGCGGTGCGCGGCCTCGCTCGCGGCCCAGCTGGAGAAGCGCTCGCACAGATCCTCGAAGTGGTCGCGCAGCCAGGCGGCGTCGCGGGTTTCGCGCAGCACCGTTTCATGGCCGCTGCCGATGTCGTAGTAGACCAGGGCCAGGTTGACCCGCTCCATGCCCAGCTCGACGCACATCAGGTGGCCGTAGACGCGCAGCTGGGCCCAGTGCAGGTGGCGGTGGTTGTCGGGAATGTTGTCCGCCTTGCCGCGGTGGGTCTTGACCTCTTCGATCAGGTTCTCGTCCGGATCGTAGCCGTCGGCGCGGCCGCGCACCGTCAGGTCCTTCCATTGGCCGGACAGGGCGACTTCAGCGCGGTAGTTGCCGCCACGCCGGGACGCCACCACGGCGTGGCCGGCGATGCCTTCCTGGGCGCTGGGGGAGGGCGTGAAGCGCAAGTCGAGGTCGCCCTGCTTGGCGGTGAACTCGCACAGGGCGCGCACCGCGACCGTGTAGCTGGCGGCAGCGGTCAAGCCGCCTGCTCCCACTGCAGGTAGCAGACCGCCACCGGCATGTCATGGGCCGCGCAGTACTCGATCCAGCGCAGCTGGTTGTCCTGCAGGCGGTCGCCCGGTCCCTTCACTTCGATCATCGTGTAGCGGCCTTCGTCCGGCCAGAACTGGATCAGGTCGGGGAAGCCCGTGCGGTTGGTCTTGACGTCGGCCAGGATGCGCTCGCACCAGCGGCGCAGGTGCAGCGGCGGGATGCAGGCCAGGGCCAGCTCGAGCAGCTCGGGCGTGAGCGCGTCCCAGTAGACGAAGGGCGTGCTCAGGCCGTACTTTTCCTCGTAATGGCGGCGGATCGTGTCGCGGTAGCGGCCGTCGTCCAGCTCGGCCAGGCAGGCCGTGAATTCGGCGGCCCGGCGCTGGTGGAAATCCAGGCTGTACAGGTCGGCGGGTCCGCGATGGAAGGGGTGGAAGAAGGCCCCGGGAATCGCGGCGAACACGGCGCGCCAGCACAGCAGGCCGAACAGGGAATTCGCGAGGGCGTTCTCGACGTAGTAGACCGGGGCCGCCTCGGCCGCCAGGTGGTCGCGCACCACGCCTTCGACCCACCAGTCTTCGTTCGGCAAGGGCAGGCACAGGTCGATGCGAGACACCGTCTGCTTGGCGCGCGGGGCCAGCTTGGCATGGCCCAGGCGGCGCGCCAGGCGCGGCCCGATGCGCGACAGGTGCTGGCGCTCGGCCTCGCTTTCCGGCGCGGCCTGGGCGGCCAGCAGGAGTTCGTAGGCCTGGTCGAAGCGCTCGTGCTTTTCCAGCACCCGGATCGCGCGCCCGCGCGCGCCGGGGAAGCGGCAGCGCATATAGACCCCGTGGGCCTTGTCCCAGTCCTTCAGCTTTTCGTAGTGCTGGCCGATCTGGAACAGCAGTTTTTCGCGCCGGCTGTCGAGCCAGTCATTGTCGAAGGCATGCCAGGGCAGGTCTTCGACCACGGCGTCGATATCCTCGCCGGCGGCGAAGCGTTCCTTGCAGGCGTGCAGCTGGAGGTAGTGCTCGACGTCGCGGCGCTGGCGAAAACCCCGCGAATCCGCCGAAAACTCGACCTGTTCGTAGCGGAACAGGCCCAGGTCGGACAGCACGAACTCGGTCCAGTCCTGGTGCAGGTTGCCGAAGAAGATCAGGCGCAGGCGGTCGCACAGGGGCTTGACCAGGATGCGCAGCGCCAGGTCATCGCAGGCCCCGTACCACTGCGAGAAGGGGAGCGTGCCGGGGCATTCTTCGCGCAGGGCTTCCAGTTGCTCGGCCTTGCGTGCGCTTTTCGAGCGCAGCCGCGTGCCGAAAGCCTCGGCGATCTCGGGCTTGGAAAGGAGGTCGAACAGTTCGTCCAGGGTCAGCTCGGGATCGGCTTCGATCCAGCCGGTGCCCAGCAGCTGGCCGGCGGCCTCGACCGCACAGCCGATCTCGGCATAACTGAGTTTACTGGCGCGGAACAGGTCCCCCTTGCGCATGACCATGCGCACGAAAAGGGCCCGGGCATTGTGGGGCAGGGCGGGGAAGGCGGTCAGGAAGGCGCGCTCGCCGTCGTCCAGCAGGTCGGCATAGCGCTCGGCGATCCAGTCGAGGACGCGCTGGAAATTGTCCAGATAATAAAACTCGTTTTCCAGAACCCTGATCATGACGGAAGGCCTTACTGTGCTTATGTACAGTATAACGCTCCAGGGACATGAACACCCAGCAGTTTCGTCCAGTCAAGCATCCGGCGCGGGGTTTTTACCACGCGCCGGCGCGCTCATTCACGGGCGCGCGCTTCCTCGTTCGCGGCCTCGGCATGGCCGTTGGCGTACACGATCACGGCCGAGATCAGCGCGACATCGCTGTCCACCGGCTGCTCCGGCTGGCGCGCCGGGGCGGGCGGGCGCGCTGGACGGCTGGGGCGGACCGCGTTGCGGCTTGCCGGCGGACGCGCGCGGGGGATGGATGCGGCCTTGGCGGCGGCGGGCGGGCGG
>NZ_JAGPWC010000029.1 GCF_018119405.1 Massilia sp. ST3
GGGCGGGCGGGGGGCCCCCCCCCCCCCCCCCCCCCGCGCGGGGGGGGCGGGGGGGGGGGGGGGGGCCCCCCCCCCCACCCCTACCGGTATCGCTCGCGCACGCTGCCGGCGCAAACGCGGTCGTCCGTCTTGACACCCGTCCCGTGCCGCTTGAGCAGCTGCGCGCACAACACCTCCATGTCATGGCTCCCGTCGCCGCGCCGCGCCGCATGCGCCGCGTCGCGCAGCGCGCATTCCGCCACGTGCTGGCCGAGCGCGCGGTAGCTTTCGAACTGCGCATCGTCGAACCACTGGTCCGCCGTGCTCTGGTGCGGATAGTCCGGGTGCAGGCGCCGGTAGTTGAGCAGGTCGGCGTTCTCGTTGCCGACGATGGCCGGCTTGAGGTACAGCAGCACCCCGTCCACCCCGGCGCGGTCAGCCTGGCTGTAGCGGATCACGCCGGCCGCGCAGCTGGCGCCGCACAGGCCGCTGTCCTTCCTCGGGTCCAGGCGCGAGACGTCGAGGTCGATGCGCACGTGCAGGTCGGTGCCGCAGCGGCGGATCGCATTGCCCAGGTCCTCGAAGGCCAGGTCGCGGTCGCTGGCCACGTCGACCGCCACCACCAGCCGGCAGCGGCGCCGCACCAGTTCGTAGATGCCGAGGTTGTCAAAATGCCCGCCGTCGGCCAGGTGGACGTAGCGCGCATGGGTGTTGGTCATCCCGAACAATTCGGCCAGGAGGCTGAACAGGCCGATGGGCGGCGAGGAGCTGAGCCAGGTCGGGCGGCGCGGGTTCGGGCACCAGCGCCCCAGCCGCACGTTAAACATCGTCATCAGGAAGTTCAGCGGCGGCGAGGAATGGACGCCCATGTTGGGACTGGCCGCCGCCCCAGACAAGGCCACCGCCATGCCGAGCCGCACGCCGGCGTCGTCGTCGGTGCCGACGCCCGAGCGCGAGGCGTACAGGTCGGTGGGGCGGTAGCAGCCGCGCGCCGACTCTCCGCGATCCGATTCCGCCTGGCGCTCTGCGCCCTCGGGCAGCGGCGGCAGCTCGAAGCCGCACCAGCGCGGCGTGAACGCGAACGAGGCCGCGCGCCGCGTGCGCCAGGCCAGCTCCTCGCCGCTCACCAGGCTGAGCGACGTGTTGATGATGGGATAGGGACGCTGGGCCTGCAGTTCCGCCAGCGGCAGGTCGTCGCCGGGATCGAAGCCGGTGAACGGGTGCGGGCGGCGCGCGCGGTTGCTGGCGCCAAAGTAGGCGCGCACCACGCGGTTGCGGTACAACATGTAGAGCGAAAACTTGTTGATGTCGACGCGCCAGCCGAGCAGCAGGGCGGCGCCCAGTAAAGCGCCGAAGGCCAGCGCCAGGCGCTCGCCATCGGTGGCCAGGGTGGCGCGCGCGTGGGCCGCGTAGACGCAGCTGAGCTGCGCATGCGGGCAGTCGACGCTGGGATAGGCCACCACCGCCTGCACCAGGGCGCTCAGGAGCGCGAAGATCCCGACCGTGAACACGTAGGGCGCCAGGCGCGCCGCCAGTTCCAGCCGCGCCGGCATGCCGCGCCCGCCGGCGCCTGGGCCGGCGCCGGTGCCAGTTCCAGTACCGCTGCCGGCCTTCAGGCCGACCGCCGTCATCGCCAGCCAGCCGAGCAGGGTGCCGAGGTTCGACCAGGGGTCGTAGGTCAGCCAGGCCCAGTGCAGCAGCGGCGCGAAGAAGAAGCTCACGCCGAAGGCGGCCAGCCAGGTGAGCGCGAAGATCGCCGTCCAGGCGCCCTGGCGGCTCCACCATTCGCGGCTGGCGTCGCTGTACAGGCGGCCGATCAGGCCGATCATGAGGGTCGTGGTACCGGCGAACAGGGCCATCATCAGCGGCATGCCGAAGCTGGCCAGGGCGATCGCGTTGTTCAGCACCGGATGCGTGGCCGGGTCGGGCAGCAGCGCCAGGCCGCCCAGCAGGAGGAAGGTGCCAAGCGTCAGCGCGCCCATCGCGCACAGGAAGTGCGACAGGCCTTCGCCCAGTTCGGCGCGGGTGAGGTCGCGCAGGGGCCGCTCGCTGCCCAGGCGCGCATCCAGCGCCAGTACGCCCGCGGCCAGCGGCAGCAGGGTCACCAGTCCCCACAGCGCCTGCACGAGGGCGCCGCGCGCCGACGCGGCAAACAGCGGCACCTCGGGCGCGAAGGCACGCCCCGCTTCCAGCAGCACCAGGGCCACCACGCAGGCGCCGGCCAGGCACAGGGTGTAGCCGGCGCGCCGGTAGGGACTGGCGCGGTCGTGGGCCAGGTACCAGCCGCAGGCCCAGACGATGAAGTAGACCAGCCCCGGCGCCAGTAGCCATCCCCAGCGGCCGTGCAGCGCCGCCGGCACCAGGATGCCTTCCCACGCCAGGAGTTCACCCCCATGGGGCCACAGGCCCAGGCTGCCGAGGAAGCCCGCCAGCAGCAGCGGCAGGTTGATGCACCACAGGACCGCGCCCTGCGACAGCGGAAAGCGGCGCAGGCCGCGCGAGCTTTCCGGCTTGCTGGAGATCGACAGCGCGATGCAGAACACCGCACCGAGGAACAGCAGCACGCCGGTGATCCAGGCGAAATCGGCGAGGTGGGCCCAGGGACCACCGGGGGCGACGATCCGGTTGACCGCCCATACGCAGATGCGCGGCAGCAGCAGCAGGGCGCACAGCCAGGCCACCAGCATGGCCAGGTTCAGGCCCGTGTTGCGCACGTAGGTGCCGATCAGGGTCCAGGTGTCGGCGCTGAACATGCCCCCGCGTGGCGACAGGTAGTTGCTGTACTGGCGCAGGAAGCGCACCGCCGGCGCCTCGGCGCTGCCCGCGGCGGGCGCCAGCATGGCCTCGACCGCCGCCACGTCGCCGCCATGCGCGTGGATGCACTTGGACAGCCAGCCGCCGATGAAACCGCCGCCCGAGACCGTGGACAGGTAGTCGAAGCGGCGCAGCAGCCCGTGGCCGGCCAGGGCCTGCAGCACGCCCAGGCCGAAGGTGGCGCTGCGCACCCCGCCGCCGGACAGGGCCAGGCCGGCCAGCCGGCTGCCGTGGGCGCGCCCCAGCAGCTGGTCGGGATCGGGCGGGCAGGGACAGGAAGAGGGCTGGACGGCGCCGGGGCGGAGCAGGGCGAGTTCGTCCTCGAAGACCTGGCCGAACACGGCGCCCGCGCAGCCGTCGAGACAGCGCAGGGTGTCGGCATCGAACTTGTCGCCGGGCGGCAGGCCGTGGCGCCGCCGCAGCCTTGCGATGGCCTCGCCCAGCTCGGCAAGCGAGGCGGCCTGGGCGGGCGGTCGGCAAGCGGCCGCTTCGAGCTTGCGGCGCAGGTCGGCGACCTGGGCCGGCGTGAGGCTGGAAAAGTCGGCTGGTTTCATGAGGCACGCTCCGGCTGAAGCGGCCAGGCGCGCCGGCCGCCAGGACAGTTCAGCACGCCTGGTACAGGGGCGCCCTCGACTGCGTCAACCCGCAGGCGGACTCATCGCACTTTTTATTGCACTGTGTTAACGACAAACGCCCGTCCATGGACGGGCGCTGCGTATCGGAACCGGCCGATCGACTTACTGTTTACTCACTTGCTGGCCTTGCGGCGGCGTGCGGCGGCCAGGGCGGCGAGACTCGCGCCGAACAGGGCGAGCGAAGCAGGCTCCGGCACGTCGGCCTGGGCCGCTTCCTCGAAGTCGATGCTCAGCTGGGGGCCGAGGCCGCCGCAGAGCATGGCGCCTTCGCGGCTGCACAGGTCATTGCCGATGAAATCGCCCTGGGACGACAGGGTGATCAGGAAACCGGCGTGGCTGGCGCCGTCGTCCAGCAGTGACTGGATCAGGCTGGTGGCGTCGACCGTGTAGGTCGGCTTGCCGGTCAGGACAGGCGTCGACAGCAGCAGCGTGCCGGTACGGCCACCATCCTCGTCGGTGATCGCGCCGTCGCCGCCATAGCCCCAGAAATTGAAGGAGGCGCCGCCGACCGTGGTGCCGCCGCTGGTGATGGTGAAGGTGGCGGAGGTGATCTTGTGGTTCGGCTGCAGGCCGTCCAGCGAGAATTCCAGCGCCGAGCGGTTCAGGCCGGTGAAGCCGAAGGTACGCAGGAAGCCGTCGCCCGGGTCGCCGCTCACGGTGAAGGCAGTGTAGCTGTCGTTGCTGCCGAACCAGTCGTCGGCGACCGCGCCGGTGGTGATGTTGCCGGCATTGGCAATGCTCGCGCAGCACAGTGCGCCGATGGCTGCAAATTTCTTGATCATGTCGAATCCCTGGTGATGGTGGTTGGCGTCTGGATCGCGCCTGATGTTTATCAAACTACAATGCAAATTGCGTGCCAGAAAGAGAAGACTCAACTTGATCAAACACTTGGACGTGACTAAGCCGACGCTATATTTACGCCTGTAAAGAATTCCGACAGGTAATAACGAAGCGCGGGCAAGAGGCCCGGGCTGGTTTGTCTTCTAGGCTTTGTCGGCCTTGCTGCGCGCCGTGCGTGCATTACGCCCTGGGGCGCCATTCGCGGCTGGAGAGGCGTCGGCGGGAGCGCCGGATGACGCGTCGCCAGGGGCGGCGCCGCCCGAATTCCCGCCTGCCGGCGCTGCCGGCTTGTCGTCGGCGCCCTTGGTCTCCGCCGGCATGGCGCTGGCTACGGCTTGCCGGAACTGTTCTTGCAGGAGATTCCACCAGGCGACCGCGGCCGGCATGGGGGCGCCCGCGCCCGCCCCGGTATCGGCGGCGCCATCGGGGGCGCCCGCGTCCGGCCGAGACGGTGGCGTGGAACCCGGCTGGGCTGCCGGCGCGGCTTGGCCGAAGAAGGGGGCGAAGGGCGCCATCGGCGCCTCGCCGCCTGCCTTGCCCATGGCCTGGGCCATGCTTTCGCTCATGGTCTTGAGGGCGGCGAGGGTGCCGCGCTGGACTTCCAGGGCCTGAATGGTTCCGCGCAGCATGCCGAGGTTCAGGTTCAGCCAGGACTCGACGGCCTTGAGGTCGGCGATTTTCTTGTCCAGCTCGTCGGTCGACAGGGTGCCGCCCGTCAAACCCGACACGCCGGGCATGCCGGGGATGTTCATGCCGCCCCAGAGCTGCTTGACGAATTCCAGCGTATCGGTCATTCCGGCCGCGTTGGGCATGGGAGGCTTGAGCATGGTGATCTCCTAGATTGGTCTTGATTAGCGTAGCAGAGAATTAACACCGCACCAACCGTGCAAAGGGCCAGTTTTACCCTTGAAGGATAGTCGCTTTCTTCTTTAAACCCTATTTATTAGAATTAATGTTAGGAAACTAATATTTAGTTTTATTAATAAAATTCGCGATAAGAATTGAGAAGAAAATGATAGAGACTCTGTTGGACAAGGTGGCGCAGCGCCGCAAGGCGGCGCGCGAGCGCTTCGGCGCGGCGTGGCGCGGTCAGCACCGGATCGCCGCCTGACGGGCCATTCCCCGGACGTCCCGCTCCGGCGCCGCGCCGCTGGAAAGCAGAGCGGCGGCGCTCAGGCTACACTGGCGGCATGAGTTCCGCTTCGTTCTTCCGCCAACGGCGCCGGGCGCTGGTGCTCGGCACGCTGGTCGTGCTGCTGCACTGGATGGCCTTGCGCCTGATCGATGCGAACATGGGCGTCCCGCGCCAGTTTGCCGGTGAAGGCGGCCCGGACGCGATGCTGGCGCAGCTGCTGCCGGCGCCGAAACCCGCCGGTGCGCCACCCGCGCCGGTCCCGCTGCCGGTGCCGAAGCTGGCCCCGCCGCCGCTGCCGCGGATAGCGCCGCTGCCGGCCGAACTGGGCATCCCCGCCCAGGAAGCGGGCGGCGCCACCACGGAGGCGCCGCCGGCGCTCCAGGAAGCCGCGCCCCCGGTTCCCGCACAGCCACCGGCGCCCCTGCAACAGGCCGCGGCCCAAGCTCCTCCCGCGCCGGCCGCCGAGCCGCCACCGGCGCCCGGGCCGGCCCCCGCGCCTGAACTGCCGCGCTACACCGTCGACATGCCGCCCGCGGCCGACATCCTGCTCGACGTCGCGCGCGTCGATGCCGACGGCACCCGCTGGTCCGGCGAAGCCCTGCTGTCGTGGCAGCTGGGACAGGACGCCTACCGCATCCGCATCGAGGCCGGCATCAAGGTGGTGTTCGCGCGCGTGAACCTGGTGGTGCTGACCAGCGAGGGCAGGCTGGGCGCGGCCGGCTTCGCTCCCGTCAAGATGACGGAGAAGCGGCGTGGCCGGGCCCTGACCGCCACCCATTTCGACTGGGACGGCAACAAGATCAGTTTTTCAGCCTCCGAGGCCAGCTATCCGCTGGCGCCGGGCGCCCAGGACAAGGCCAGCGTGCCGCTGCAGCTGGCGGCGATCGCGCGCGGCGACCCCGCGCAGCTCAAGGGCGACATCGATATCCTGGTGGGCGAGGACCGCGACGCCAGCGTGTTCCGCTTCCAGGTGGTGGGGCAGGAAGAGATCGTTACCCGGCTCGGCCGCCTCCAGACGCTGCACCTGACGCGCCCGCCCAAGCCGGGTTCGTACAAGTCGCGCCTGGACGTGTGGCTGGCCCCGGCGCACGGCTGGGTGCCTGTACAGATTCGCAATACCGAGGCGAACGGAGCGGTCACGACGCAAACGGTGAATAATATCGTCTTGAACCGACCAGGGACCTGATATGCACATGACCACGATCCGGCGCGCTGGCGCTGTCCTCTTGACGGCGGCGAGCCTCGGCGCCTGCGCCCAGGACGCCGCGCCCGCGCATCCGTCAGCCAGGCGCGCCTTCGCGCTGCCGCCCTCGGCCGACCTGAGCTACGACCTGAGCGCGCGCCAGCGCGGCTTTTCGCTCAAGGGCGACGCCCTGGTCACCTGGCGCGCCGCCGACGGGAAGTACCAGCTGAAGGCCGAATCGCGCGTCGCGGTGCTGGGCACCCTCACCGAGGACCGCAGCGAAGGCGCGATCGACGCCTATGGCCTGGCGCCGGCGGAATTCTGGGAAAAGCGCCTGCGCAAGGACCCGACCACCACCACCTTCGACCGCGCCGCCAAGACCCTGCGCTTTTCCGAGAGCGAGCAGACCTATCCGCTCAAGGGCGGCGAGCAGGACCGGGTCTCGGTCACCTGGCAGCTGGCCGCCGTGGCGCGCGCGGCGGGCGACAAGCTCAAGCCGGGCGCCAGCCTGGGCTTCTTCGTGGCCGGCCGGCGCGACGCCGAGGCCTGGACCTTCAAGGTGGCCAAGCGCGAAAAGCTGCGCACCGGACTGGGCGAACTGGACACCGTGCTGCTCGTGCGCGAGCCGCTGGCGGACGGCCGCAACCAGACCCTGTCGGTATGGCTGGCGCCGGAGCGCGACTGGTATCCGGTCAAACTGCGCTTCACCGACGGCGACAAGGAAACCATCGAGCAGACCATCCGCGCCATCGACAAGCAGTAAATTCCTTAAATTTAATGCAATATTGTCCGACTGTTCATCGTGTGTCTTTCCCGCAATTGACAAGCTCCTAAGCAGGGTCTGGGAGCTGCCAAACTGCAAATTGCCTAGTCTTAACTGTTATACTGACGCCCCCGCGGAGCAGGCCTGGCCGCGCAAGAAGACTGGTATTCCACGATGATCGACCACCTTGGCGGCGCGGCGCTGGCCGCAGACTCCTTTACGACAGCGCAGGACGACGATCCGCTGCAGGCCCACTTCCATGAAGGCGTGGCCCCCGACGAGATCGAGCAGGTGTTCCACCTCAAGCGCGCCCAGCCCATGCTGGCGGCCTTCACGGCGCTGTTCCATGGCACCCAGGACGGCGTGCTGGTGCGCCTGCTGGTGCTGCGCGAGCTCGCGGGCGACACCGCCAGCTCGGCCTTCTCGCGCGCCGACATCAACCAGAAGCTGGCCTACCTGATCCCGGAAAGCCTGGAGACGGTGCTCAACCGCCTGCGCACCCACGGCCTGCTGGCCTGGGACGCCCCGGCCTCGGTATACCGTATCACGCCGCTGGCGCGCAACGTGCTGTCCGCCCTCGACACGTTGCTCGCCCTGGGCAAGCCCGAGGACGACGACGCCGAGATGGGCTTCCTGCTGTCGCAGGTGGCCGGCGCCCAAGCCGTGGGCGGGGTCACCGTCGACCAGTTGAAGCACCTGCTGGGCCGCCTGGTGGAGCTGACCGAGGAGTTCCGCGACGCCATCGCCTCGGGTTCCGAATTCCGCCTGCGCACCTCGCAGGCCAAGTGGCACATGGCCTGCGACTGGGTGGAGAAGGGCTCGGCCATCCTGCGCGCCATCACCACCGACGAGCGCGCCGATTCGGCCACCCATAAAGCCGCCCAGGCCATCGGGCGGGCGCAGTCGGCGCTGCTGAACATGCAGGGCATGTTCTCGCGCGCCCTGAACCAGATCGAGCGCCAGCGCGTGCACCTGGGCCAGTCCGGCCTGTCGACCACCGACGTCAAGCGCTGGCTGCTGGCCCACGAGGACCTGGCCAGCCTGGCCGAAGGTGCGATCGACCGCCCGGTGGTGCCGCTGTTCACCACCCCGGCCGAGATGATCGACGTGGCCGAGACCGAGCTGCTGGCCGAGCGCGTGACCTCGACCGGCCCGAAAGGCCTGCCGAGCGGCCAGGACGCGCCCACCACCATCAACGACAACCCGGCCGGGCAGCTGGAGCTGAACGACTGGATCAACAAGCTGGCCGACTTCGCCAACCTGGGCAACTTCCCCGAGTTTTCCGAGACCGGCCCGAAGAAGGTCCAGCTGCACGAGTCGCTGCTGCCGGCCAGCTTCGCCGTGGCCTCCTACCGCGCCTCGCTGCTGCCGCTGCTGGGCGACGCCGCCGAGGCCAGCCTGCAGGGCCCGACCGCCGAGCTGGCGCGCCTGCCGCTGAACTTCGAGCCGGTGGACGAGATGGTCCAGCTGGACGACCCGGAAGTGGCCGCCATGTCGATCGCCACCCTTTCCCTGAATTCTTCCGAAAGCAGTACGCCCAATGAATGACGATGCACAAATCCTGATCGCGCGCCTGCTGACGCACCAGACCCTGCGCCGCGACGACAAGATGGTCAAGCGCGCGCTGTCCGACGAGCAGTTCCGCATCGAAGTCGACAAGCGCCTGCTGGAATCGGGCCTCAAGCTGCTCGACAACGTGTACGCCGACCACGTGACCATCGCCCTGCACCGCAACGTGGAACCGAAGATCTTCGGCGCCAAGGACATCTGGCAGAACAACAACTTCGGCCTGACCCGCGACGGCGTGGCCCTCTTGGTGGTGCTGTGGGCGCAGATCATCCTGCCCAAGCGCGAGCGCCAGGAGACCCACGTCACGGTGGACGACGACCAGACCGACATGTTCGAGAAGGATGCGCCGATCCCGCGCGCCGAGGACACCTCGATCGGCATCTCGTACACCGCGCTGCTGTCGGACTTCGGCGACAAGCTCGGCAAGAAGACGCGCATGGACATGAACCTGGGCGTGCTGGCCAAGCTGGGCTTCATCGAGCGCCGCGGCGACGTGATCCTGGAGGGCCCGCTGCTGGACCTGATGATGGACACCGACGTGCTCAAGGAGCGCATCATCAACGGCGCGCTGGCCGAGGTGTTCAAGCGCGCCCCGCTGGCCGCCGCCCCGCGCCGCGCACCGGCCGACGCCGAAGCCGCGAACGACCCGGTGGCCGAAGCCGCCGCCGCGCCTGAAGAAGTACCTGACACCCCGAATTGAGATAGCCGATGTTCCACATTAAATCACTCGAACTGGTCCACTGGGATTACTGGCAGCGGATCAAGAACATCCCGCTGGACGCCAAGATCATCACCATCGCCGGCCAGAACGGCTCGGGCAAGACCACCCTGCTGGATGCGCTGCGCACCCTGTTCGGCCTGGACTGCTCGATGGGACGCACCTATAAGCACTATGCGCGCCACTCGGGTCAGCAAAGCGCCTGGATCCGCGCCGTGGTCGACAACGCGCCGGTCGGTCGCCAGCTGTCGAACCGTCCGTTCCGCCATTCGGGCTTCTTCTCGGACGACGAGGTGACCCTGTTCTGCCAGGTGCAAAAGAACGGCGGCGACTGGAAGCGCCAGTACCTGATGCGTCCGGGGAACGTCGACATCGAGGAAGTCACCGAGGCCACCGACTGGCTGGGCGTCGAGAACTACCGCAAACGCCTGGCCTCCGCCGGCCTGTCGCCCGCGATGTCGAAGGTGCTGGCCCTGGAGCAGGGCGAGACCGACAAGCTGTGCGAATACGCGCCGCGCCAGCTGCTGGACCTGGTGTTCCAGGTGTTCGGCGACAAGGAAGTGCTGGACGCTTATGACGAAGCCAAGCGCCACCAGCGCGACACCGAGACGGAACTGAAGCGCTTCGAGGCCGAGCTGGAAACCTCGCGCATCAACCTCGAGGGCCTGCGCCTGCGCGTCGCCAACTACCACCAGTGGGAAGACCTGCACAAGGAAAAGCGCGACCTGAAGGAAGAAGTGCTGCCGGCGCTCGAATACCACGAGGCGCGCGAGAAGGCCGCGAGCATGAGCCGCAACCTGCGCGAGGCGCGCAAGCCCCTGGTGCAGGCCGACAGCATGCTGACCGAGAAGCGCAACCAGCTCGCGGCCCAGCAGCGCGCCCTGACCGAGGCCCAGAAGCTGGAGACCCAGCTGGAGCAGGAAGGCACCGAGCTCGCCAGCCGCCTGACCCAGGTCAACGCGCGCCTGAAACCGCTGGAAAGCGTGCTGGAACAGCGCGACCGCCTGCAGAAGCTGGCGGCGGACGCCGGCGCCGACATCGCGGAAGTCGCCAAGCAGCTCGAGGAAAAGGAAGCGGAGCTGGCGCGCCAGAAGGGCAAGCGCGAAGCCGTCTCCACCAAGATCGCCGCCGAGATGGCGACCATCTCCGCGCTGCAGGGCAAGAGCGCGATGCCGGAGCCGGAAGCCCAGCGCCTGATGCGCCGCGCCCTGCGCGACGAGGGCATCGCCCACGCCATGCTGTCGGACATCGTCGAAGTGACCGATCCGAAGTGGCAGGGCGCGGTCGAGGGCGTGCTGGGCGGCTACGCCTCGGTGGTGCTGCTCGAGAAAGCCAAGGATGCCCCGGCGGCCTACCGCCTGGCGGAGAAGGAACGCTATCGCCACTTCATCGTCCCGGACTGCGTCGAGGCGCCGGAAGTGAAGGACGACAGCCTGCTGTCGGTGGTGCGTTTCTCGTCCAAGGCGCCGGGCTGGCTGATCGACCAGCTGGCGCGCATCGAGCGTGTCGATTCGGTGGACGAGGGCTTCAAGACCCGCGCCGACGAGTGGATCACGCCGGACGCCTACCACCGCGAACGCCGCGGCGGCCGCTCGCTGTTTGTCGAGCCCTCGCGCTACCGTTTCGGCGCGGCCGGCAAGACCCAGCGCCTGGAAGCGATCCAGAAGCTGCTCCCTGACCTGGAAGCGCAGGAAGACGCGCTGACCCTGACGATCTCGAAGCTGGCCACCGAAGTGGGCGGCCTGAAGGCGCGCCTGGCGGGCGTGGACGCGGCCAAGGAACTGGCCGCGCGCCAGGCCGAGTTCGAGGAAGCCGCGCGTTCGGTGGCGCCGCTGCGCACCGAGCGCCTGGAAGTGGGCGCCCGCCTGGGCGAGCTGCAGACCCTGAGCAAGAACGCGACGGTGGCGCGCACCCGCGCCGACACAGTGTGGCAGAACGCGCGCATGGCGCTGTCGGAAGCGGAAGCGGGCATGCGCCTGAACCACCGCCGCCAGCTCGAGCAGCGCACCGAGCACGCCAAGGCGCTGCTCGACATGCGCCGCAGCTGGCGCCACGTGCCGGCCAACTGGAAGAACGGCAACTGGCGCGGCGACCTCGTGGCCAAGCACCAGAACGCGCACCAGGTCAACCTGCGCCTGCAGTCGCTGGAACACGCGCTGGCGCGCGACGACTGGGAACTCGATCCGACCGTGATCGACCAGTACCAGCGCCTGAACGACCAGCTGCAGAACCGCCAGAGCGAGACCGAGGAGCGCCGCTACCAGAACAACCGCGCGATCGAGGCCACCGGCAATGCGCGCGGCGCCTACATCGAGCGCCTGCGCTACACGATCAAGACCTATACCAAGAACATCAAGGAACTGGGCGAACTGGCCGGCATCGACGTCCAGGCCGACCCGGTGCGCCTGGAGAACGACGACGTCCAGCTGGCCCAGGCCGGCCTGCACGTGCGCTTCAAGTTCGACGGCAAGGACCAGATCGGCATGAACGACGGCGAAGCCTCGGGCGGCCAGCAGGTGATGAAGTCGCTGGTGCTCCTGATCGGCCTGCTGAAGTCCGAGGAAGGCTCGGGCGGCTTCGTGTTCATCGACGAACCGTTTGCCCACCTGGACATCCGCAACATCCAGCTGGTGGGCGAGTTCCTGAAGAACACCGACGCCCAGTATTTGATGACCACGCCGCTGACGCACAATACGGACGTCTACGATCCTTCGGAGCTGACGCTCATTACCAGCAAGAAGAAGAAGGATGTGCAGTGGGCGCAGCCGATCTTCGTGCTGCAGAGGAGGAAAGAGGCGGCGAAGGCTGCTTGAACGAGAAGGGACCCGTGAGGGTCCCTTTTTACTTTGGTGGTGTGCTGCGGAACTTGGGTCCCCGCGAAGGCGGGGACCCAAGTTTGCATGCGTATCGAGAACTCACACCATATCGATCTCTTGCCGCATCCGCCGTCGCCAGCGCAGCAAGCCTGCCGAGTAGCAAGCGAAGTAGCCCGCCGTCAACCCCACGCACAGCATGGTCAGCGGCGAATCCGTCAGCCGCTCCGGCGCCACGCCCTTGCCCTGGTTCGAATAGATCTCGACACCGATGTACAGGATGCGCGCCACCAGGATCATGGCCATGATGATCCCCAGGCGGGCATTCGGTGTGAAGTAGTAGCCCTGCGGCGTATCCTCGAAGCGCGACAGCTTCAGCCCCCACACGCCGTAGCCGATCCCGCCCGCCGTTCCCACCAGCAGGGCCGCCAGGTTGTAGGGGTTGTCCAGCAGCTGGGCCGCCGGCACCAGGATCATGCCGCCGAACACCAGGATGGCGGTGTAGTGGCGCGAGACGATCGAGCGCTGGCGCGTCATTTGGGCGGCGATGCGGCGGTAGATGCGCCAGACCAGCAGCGGGGTCAGGACCAGCAGGGCCAGGGTGGTGATCGTGATTTCCATGGAGCGATTTTAGGTCGAAAGCGGCATTGTAATCGACAGCCCCGGCCGGCATGGCAAGCGCCGGGCGCCGACTCGCCGTGGTAAGGTATTCTTCCAGCCAGATCCGAGGAGAACCCGGCCATGTACACTGTTTTTCCTGTGCAAGCCCACCGCGCACCCGACCCGGTGCCGATCGAAGAACCGGCGCCCGAACCCTTCGACGCCCCCCATCCGCACCACCAGCCGGGTCACCACACGCCCGCGAACGAAGAACCGATTCCGGATCACAAGCCCAGTATCCTGCACTAGTCGAAGGCCCAGGAGTACAACACATCCAGGGCGGTATTGGTGCCGGTCTGGAACTGCAGCGTGATCCGCGGATTCAGCTTGTAGCGCAGGCGCACCAGGCTCGAGGCCGTGGTCGCGCCCTGCTCGAAGCTCAGGTAGGCGCGCGAGGAGATGCGCTTGCCCACCGTGACCACCGTTCCCTCCAGGCCCGTCGCCTGGCCGTTGGCCTGCTTCAGGCCCAGCTCGTCCACGTTGAGCGAGTTCTTCAGCTTCGAGGTGATGCCGCCGCTGCCGCCCTTGCCGCCGAGCAGGGCGCCGGCCGCGGCCGCGAGGACGTCCTTCTCGTTGCCGCTGGTGCCTTCCATGCCATGTCCCAGCACCAGCCAGGACAGCTTTTCGCTGTCCGGCACGTTCGGGGTCGACACCAGCCGCGCCTGCGGCGCCTGGGCGGTGCCGCGCACCTGCACCCCGGCTTCCACATTGGTTTCCGATAGCTGCTCGCCCTCCGGGCGCTTGCGGACCGCCAGGACGTCGAGCGCCGGGTTGTCGTAGGCGCCGCTGAAGGTGATCACGGCGCGCTCGATCGCCAGGCGCTGGCCGTAGGCGGCGTAGGTGCCTTCGGTCGCGCGGATGGTGCCGTTGACGCGCGGCGGGCGGGCGCCGGTCTTGCGCACCCGGGCGCTGCCGGCCAGGGTCGCGTCGATACCCATGCCGCGCAGGCGGAATTCGTCGCCCAGGTCGAGCCGCAGGTCGACCATCAGGGGCATCTCCTTCTCTTCGTTCGACGGCACGGTCTTGACGCCGCGTCCCAGCACGATCACGTCGTCCGACATGGTCGGGCGGCCCTGCGGCGCCAGTTCGATCAGGGCGCGGTCGGTCTTGAAGCGTCCTTCCAGCTCGAAGCGGTTGGCGTCGCGCACCAGCGCGGCCTGGCCGCTCAGCACGACGGTGCGGTCCGGACGCGACAGGGCTTCCAGCTTGTCCGCCGTCAGGCGCAGGTCGGCGCCCGCCAGCCCGCTCGAGAAGCGCACGAAGCCCTCGGCCGAGGCGCTGCCCTGGCGGCCCTGGAAGGCCAGGCGTTGCAGTTCCAGGCGGTCGCCCGCCAGCTGGGCGCGCAGCTCGCCGTTCTGCAGGCGCACGCCTTGCTCGGCCCAGCGCACGGCCAGCCTGTCGCCGCTGACCGTGCCGTTCAGGCTCGGGGTGCCGATGGTGCCGCCGCCCGTGAGGGCCAGGCGCAGCGCGCCATCGAGCTCCAGCCCCGGCTGGCCCGCCAGCGGCGCCAGCCAGGCGATCGAGGCCATGTCGGCATTGGCCGACATGCGCAGCGGGCTGTCGCGGTCCAGGCGTCCGCGCAGCAGCTGTGCATTGGCTTCGAGGTTGGCGCGGCCGGTGCGGGCGCCGTCGAGGTCGAGGCGGACCCGCAGGTTGCTGCCGACCACGTTGGCGCTGGCCTCGAACTGGCGCAGTCCCAGGGCGACCGGGGTATCGCCGCCCAGGATGGCGTCGCCGCGCTCGCGGAACACGCGCACGTTGCCGTCCAGGGCCGGGGCGCCGCCGGCCACCGCCGGGGCGCGCAGGTCGAGCGCCCACTGCGCGCCCAGGGTCAGGTCGCCGCGGGCGTTGTCGCGTATCGCCGGCGAGAACTGGGATAACCAGGTGAGCGGCACGTTGTCGGCGTGGCCGCGGCTGGTCCAGCGCGGGCCGTTCTTGGCGAGGGTGTCGACGGTGACGCTGCCCGAGGGCAGCTTGATCACGGCGCCGTTGAAGGCGATGCGTTCCGGCTTGGCCAGGCCCAGGATGCCCGAACCCGGCGCACCGGCGATGCGCAGCGGCACCGGGGCGGCCAGGTTCATGGCGTAGCGGCCGCGGTTCTGCAGCTGCGCCAGGGTGCCGTTCCAGGTGTCGCCGGCCAGGCCGCCGCGCACTTCGGTATTCGCATCGAAGGCGTCGCCGCGCGCCGCCAGGCGCAGCGTATGGGCGCCGCGCGTGCCTTCCGACTGCAGGCGCAATGCCGCGATGCGCGTTTCGCCGCTGGCGTAATCCTGGACCTGGACATCGGTGACGAAGGGATCGCGTGCGCCGCGCCCCGAACCGAGGTTGGCGCTGGCGCGCAGCGCGCGCACCGTGTGCTTGCCGAGCAGCTTGAGGTTCTGGCCATCCAGCGAGGCCGTGAGCGAGGGCGTGTCCATGGTGCCCGAGAGGGCGCCGGCGCCGCGCAGGGCTCCGCCGTAGTCGGGACCGAGGGCGGCCAGCTGGGGCGCGTCGATGCGCCAGTCGAGGCGGTCGCTGCCGGCCCCAAAGCTGCCGCGTGCGTTCACGATGTTGGGGCCCACGTGCAGGTCGACATCGGCATTCGATACATGGCGCCGGTCGGCCATGAGTTTGGCATGGCCCCAGAAGGGCGATTTCGACAGGGTCGAGTCCTGTACCCGCAGGTCGAGCGCGCCGCGCCAGTCCTTGCCTGCGCGGCCGCTGGCGTCGAAACTGGCATTGATGTCGCCCGCCAGGGGCGATCCGAAGGCGGCCGGGTTGAAGCGCTGGGCCGTGCCGCTGGCCTTGAACTCGACCGCCTTGCCACCCTCGGGGCCGGCGAGCCAGGCTTCGCCGCTCGCGCGCAGGCTGCCGGCGTTGTCCCGGCGCTGTTTCGGCGCCCAGCCCATCCCCTGGGCATGCACCTCGAAGCTGGTGCGCGGGGCCGCCATGGTGCCGGTGGCCACGCCGCTGGCCGTCACCGCGCCGTACAAATCAGCGCGCATGGCGGCCAGGTCGCGCCCGTCCACGCGCCATTGCAGCTTGTCGCCCGCGCCGCCGAAGGCGCCGTCCAGGGCGACCGTGTTGCGGCCCAGGGCCAGGTCGGCGTCGATGCCGCTGATGCGCTTGGCGTCGGCATGCAGCTTGCCGCTGCCGCTCAGTGCCTGGCCGAGCAGGCGGCTGCGGCGCACGGCGAAGTCGGCGTCCACGCGCCAGGCGGGCGCCAGGGCGCCGGCCGCGTTGACGCTGGCGTTGATGTCGGCGTCAGGATAGTCGCCCAGCGCGGACGGATCGAAGCGGCTGGTGTTCACCACGCCCTTGAAGGCCTTGTCGCCGGTCAGGTTCATGCTGCCGCTGGCGGTGACGCTGCCGGCGCCCGCCGCCAGGCGCGCCTCACGCAGGGTCACCACATTGTTTTCCAGCGTGGCCAGCGCGGCCAGGCGCATGCCCTTGTCCGCCAGGTTCGCCTGCAGTGTCTGGCGGGCAGCCTCGTTGATCACCGCGATGTCGCCGCGGATCGCGGTCGGCTTCATGCTGGCGTGGATGCCCTTCAGGTCGAAGCGCTCGGTATGCAGGGTGAAGCGGGCGGTGCCGATGCCTTGTTCGTCCTTGCCGCGCTGGACGCCGCCGGTGCCGGTGAAGCGGCCGGCCGCGCCGAAGTCGAGCAGCACATCCGAGACCTGGAGCGCGTCCAGGCTGCCGCCCAGTTGCCCCCGCATGGCGCGCAGCGGCAGGCGCTGCTGGTCGATGGTGCCGGCGGGGCCGTCGTTGACGAGGTCCACCCGGCCGCTGATGTTGCGCTTGTCGTCCAGCTTGCCGCTGACGGCCAGGGTCAGGTCGGCGGTCGGCAGGGAAGGGTTGAAGAAGCCCGGGTCGATATTGCGCGCGTTGATGCGCACGGCGCGCAGCGGAATGGGGGCGAAGGGCGACAGTTCCAGCCGGCCTTCGCCGGCGGCGCGGCCGGCCTGGCCGCTGGCGTCGACCAGGGTGGTGTTCAGGTCGCCGCCGACTTTCAGCTTGAGCTGGGCGGCGCGCGCCCCCGCCTGGGCTTGCGATTGCGTGAAGCTGCCGGCGCCATCGAGCTTGAAGGGCCGTTGCGAACCGACGCTGGCATTGGCCGCCACCAGGCCCCAGGGCGTGGAGGCGCTGGCGTCGCGCAGCACCCAGCTCTGCTTGTCGCCCTTGAGCTTGAGGCGGATGTTATCGATGCGGGTTTCGGCGCCCTTGCTCACGAACGTCGCCCGCGCCAGGCGCGCGTCGTTGACGGCGATCGGGAAGGGCGGGGCGAGCGAGGCCGGCATGGTGGTGGGCTCTTCGCTTTCCTTGAGGGTCTCCATGCGCAGGCTGGCCGCATGCAGGCTGTCGACCAGGACGCCGCTGGAGACGATCTGGCGCGGCGACCATTGCAGGTCGATCTTGTCGGCCACCACCAGCTGCTCGTCGGTGCGCCAGACGATGCGGTCGATGTGCATGGCGCCGTACAGCGATCCGGAAACGCCGGTGAGCGTGAGCTTGCCGCCGCTGGCCTTGGCCGCGCGCTGGGCGATCATCTGCAGGGTGGTCTCGCGTCCCAGGTACCACAGTGCGCCGCCGGCCAGCACGCCGGTGACGGCAAAGCCGATGGCCACGCGGCGCGGCCACTTGCGCTGGCGCGGCGCCGGGCCTGGAGAGCCCGGCGCGCCGCCGGGAGAAGTGTCCTTGGTATCCATCAGAAGGTGAACCCGAGTGAGAAGTGCAGGCGCGCCTTGCGCACCGCGTGGCCATAGGCCAGGTCGACGTTGATCGGCCCGACCGGGCTGCGCCAGCGCGCGCCGACGCCATAGCCCGACTTGGGCTTGAGGTCGCCCACCTTGTCGGCGGCGTTGCCGGCGTCGTAGAACACGGCTACGCCCCAGGGCGGACGGAACCAGTACTGGTACTCCGCGCTGGCGGTCAACAGGTACTTGCCGCCCACGATGGCCTCGCCCTCGCGCACGCCCAGCTCGCGGTAGCCGTAGCCGCGCACCGACTGGTCGCCGCCGGCGCGGAACAGGAAGGTGGAAGGCACGCCCAGCTTTTCCTTGGATGCCACCGCGCCGAATTCGCCGCGCAGCACCAGGGTGCCGGTCTCGCCCAGCGGCTTGAAGGCCTGGCCGCGCAGGTAGAGGCGCAGGAATTTTTCGTCGGTCAGGATCGGCAGCAGGGCGCCGCCCAGCTGGCCGCTCAGCACATAGCCGTTGGTCGGCTGGATCAGGCTGTCCAGCTTGCGCCGGGTGATGCTGTAGGTGAGCGGCAGGCTGCGCGTGCGGGTCGAGGGCGCGGGCGGCACTTCGCGTTCCTCGGTCAGGGCTTCCAGGGTCAGGCTGCGTTCCAGCAGCGGCGTGCCCCAGCTGCGCCGCGCGGCCACCGTGGCCAGGGTGGTGATCTCGCCGCGCACGTCGTTGCGCTCGATGCCGGCGCCGACGCTGTCGTTGTAGCCCTTGGGCGTGGTCGGCCAGTAGAAGTCGACGCGCGCGGTCTGGCGCTTCTGCTCGTACAGGATGTCGCTCTTCATGCGCTTGCCCAGCACGTTCAGGTCGTCGTAGCTGAGCTGGGCGCGGCCGCCGGTGTCGGTCGAGAAGCCGACGCCGACCTCGACGTTCTTGCGCTTGTTCTCGGTCACGCGCACCAGCACCGGCAGCACGGTGGGCCCAACGGGCGTCTGCGGGCTGGAGGCGCCGTCCTCGTCGCCGTCCTTCAGGTCTTCCAGCTCGGCATTGAGCACGGCGCGCATGTCGGCGCTCACTTCGACGCTGCTGAAATAGCCGGTGTCCTGCAGGCGCGACTGGAAGGCCTGGAGCGCGGCTTCGCTGTACTCGTCGCCCGGCTTGATCTGGTTCAGGTTGGTGATCACGTTGCGCGGATAGCGCTTGAGGCCGCGGATGCGCAGCTCGCCGAAGCGCATTTCAGGACCGCTGTCGATCACGACGCGCAGCAGGGCGCGGTGTTCGTCCGGGTCGACTGTGGCGCTGGTCTCGACCAGCTGGGCGCGCGGGAAGCGGGTCTGGGCCACGTCGCGCAGCAGGGCGCGCTTGGCGGCTTCCCAGTCGCCCTGGACGAAGCGGGCGCCGACCGGCAGGCTCCAGCGCTGGCGCAGGGCGTTGGCGTCGAAAGGCGCGGCGCCCTTGTCGAAGGGGACGAAGCCGCGCAGCACCAGGTCGACGTCGCCGACCAGCACCGGCTCGCCCGGATCGACGATCACGCGCGCCACCGGGCGGCTGCCGCTGGTGTCGAGACCGGCCGAGACGGTGGGCGAGTAATAGCCTTCGGTGGCGACCAGGGTCTTGACCTGTTCGGGGGCTTCCTTGACCAGGCGCTGCAGCTGTTCCAGGTCGACGCGGGAGTTGCCGCGCCAGCGCACCAGGTCGAGGTTATCCTCCAGCAGTTCCTCGAGCCGGCGCGGCGCGTCGATGCGCACCGTGTAGTCGATCCCCTGGGTATTCCCCTGCGCCGCTGCTGCGGACGCGAACAATAGGGCGCCGATGCCTAGGACGAGGCGCGGCGCTGGGGAGGGACAGGTGATCGATCTTTCAGGAAACATATGACTCCAGCAAGAATATTCCCGGCATCTTAATAGATAGTCAAAAACGATGTCGAACGCTTAACTGTAGAGTACGGGCTGGAAGGCGACCGTGCGTCGGCACACGGTGCGCCGGATTTGTGCCAGAATCCGTGGTTTTCCCCGCCCGTCCGGGCGCCATCTCTTTCCAGACCATGAACACGCCATCCCAAGACACCGCACTCGTCCTGTTCAGCGGCGGCCAGGACTCCACCACCTGCCTCGCCTGGGCCCTGCAACGCTATGCCCGCGTCGAGACGATTGGCTTCGACTATGGCCAGCGCCACGCGATCGAGCTCGAAGTGCGCCCGACCCTGCTGGCCAAGCTGCGCGCACTGGACCCGGAATGGGATGCGCGCCTGGGCGAGGACCACATGATCGACCTGTCCCTGATCGGCAAGATCTCGGACACGGCCCTGACCAGCAACGTGGCGATCGCGATGCAGGAGAACGGCTTGCCGAATACCTTCGTCCCGGGACGCAACCTGCTGTTCATGACGGTGGCCGCCACCGTCGCCTACCGCCGCGGCCTGAACGTGCTGGTGGGCGGCATGTGCGAAACCGATTTCTCCGGCTATCCGGACTGCCGCGACGACACCATGAAGGCGTTGCAGGTGGCCCTGAACCTGGGCATGGCCACGCGCCTGAAGGTCGAGACGCCGCTGATGTGGATCGACAAGGCGCAGACCTGGGAGCTGGCCGAGCAGGAAGGCGGCGAGGCCCTGGTGGACCTGGTCCGCTTCGACACCCACACCTGCTACCTGGGCGAGCGCGGCGCCGCCCACGACTGGGGCCACGGCTGCGGCACCTGCCCGGCCTGCGCCCTGCGCGCGCGCGGCTACGCCCAGTACAAGGCAAGCAAAGAAGGCTGACCCCGGAGGCCCTCGTGCGCCTGGCCATCCTCACCGACCTGCACGCCAACCGCGAGGCGCTCGAAGCCTGCCTGGCGCATGCCGGGCGCCAGCGCGCCGACCAATATGCCTTCCTGGGCGACCTGGTGGGCTACGGGGCCGATCCCGGCTGGGTGGTCGACACCGTGATGGAGCACGTGGCGCGCGGCGCGCTGGCGGTGCAGGGCAACCATGACTACGCGGCGACCCATGCCGAACGGCCCGGCATGCATCCGGAAGCGCTGCAGGCGCTCGAATGGACGCGCGCCCGCTTCTCTCCCGAACAAAAGGCCTTCCTGGCGCGGCTTCCGCTGATGCAGCAGTACGGCGACGCGCTGCTGGTGCATGCCAGCGCCTGGCGTCCGGAAAAATGGGAATACGTGACCGGCCCGGAGCAGGCCGCGCGCAGCCTGGGCGCGACGGCCAGCCGCCTGGTGTTCTCGGGTCACGTGCACGTGACCGCGCTGTACCGGCGCGCGGACGACGGCCGCATGGGCAGCCACGTACCGGCGGCGGACAGCTGCATCGTGCTCGACCCGCGCTACCGCTACCTGGCGATCGTGGGCGCGGCGGGGCAGCCGCGCGACGCGGACAACGCGGCCTGCTATGCGCTGTTCGACGACGCCACGCGCGAGCTGTGTTTTTACCGCGTGCCCTACGACCACGGCGCGGCGGCGCGCAAGGTGATCGCCGTGGGATTGCCGCTGGTGTTCGCGATGCGGCTGATCGAAAGGATTTGAACCACTCGTAGGGTTGGCGGCTCTGCCGCCGACGCGTTCAACGCACGTTCGCCGGTTCGTGCGCGACACGGGGCCGCTAACTATCGCCGCGTCGGCGGCGAAGCCGCCAACCCTACGGTGGGCGAATCAGCAGTAGTGATAGTGACGTAGGGTGGACGGGTTTCCCGTCCACGCGGTGATGGTTTGCAGCGAGATCATCCGGACCGTCATCGGAGCCTGAAACGATCACCGCGTGGACGGCATAGCCATCCACCCTACAGCATGCGCTAGCAATATCTCCGCACCAGCCCCGGCACCGCCTCCTGCTCCACCGGAGGACTGAACAGGAAGCCCTGGAACTCGTCGCAGTCCATCTCGCGCAGGATCGCCAGCTGCTCCGGCGTCTCCACCCCCTCGGCCACCACCTTGAGCTTCAGGCCGCGCGCCAGGTTGATGATGGACAGGGCGATGGCGGCGCTGTCGCCGTCGCGGTCGAGGTCGCGCACGAAGGCGCGGTCGACCTTCAGGCGCGCCACCGGGAAGCGCTTCAGGTAGGCCAGGCTCGAGTAGCCGGTACCGAAATCGTCGATCGACAGCTCCACCCCGAGCGCGCGGATCTCGTGCATCAGCGCGTCGACTTCGTCTTCGCGGCTCATGAGGGCGGTCTCGGTGATCTCCAGCTCCAGGCAGCCGCTCCCGATGCCGTGGCGCGCCAGGCAGCCGCGCACGGTGTCGAGCAGGCCTTTCTGGTAGAACTGGCGCGGCGACAGGTTGACCGCCACCCGCACCGGCCGTCCCAGCTGCTCGCGCCAGTCGCGCATCAGGCGGCAGGTTTCCTCGAGCGCCCAGGCGCCCATCGGGATGATCAGGCCGGTGCGCTCGGCGATCGGGATGAACTGTGCCGGCGAGACCTCGCCCAGCTCGGGGCTGGTCCAGCGCATCAGGGCTTCGAAGCCGACCACCTGTTCGCCGTCGATGGTGACCTTGGGCTGGAACACCAGGCGCAGTTCGCGCCTTTCCAGCGCGCGCCGCAGGTGGGCTTCGACGGTCAGGCGCTGGTCCAGGCTGGTGTGCATGCTGGCCGAGAAGAAGTGGACCGCTTCGCCGACCTCGATCCCGTGGCCGCTGCAGGCGTTCTGCGCTGCGCGGTACAGTTCGTCGGCGCTGCGTCCGTCCTGGGGGAACATCGCCACGCCCAGCACCGGCTCCAGGTAGAAGTCGCGGCCGTCGATGGCGAGCGGTCCGGACAGCATGTCGTGCACCTGCATGGCGAAGCGCTCGATCGCGCCGCGGTTGGCGGCGTCGAGCAGGAAGGCGAATTCGGCGCCGCGGATGCGCGCCACGACGCCAGGGCTTCCCCCGGCATCATCGCCGCCGGCCGCGCGTAACTGGTCGCCGATGCGGCGCAGGGCGCGGTCGGCGGCGTCGCGCCCGAGCAGGTCGACGACTTCGTGCAGGCGCTGGAACACCACCACCATGGCCGCCAGGTTGCGTTCGCCCGCCGCCGCGCCGGCCAGGCGCGCTTCCAGCAGGCGCCAGAACTGGTTCTGGTTCGGCAGGCCGGTGAGCGCATCGAATTCCGCCAGGTAGGCCAGGCGCGCCTCGGCCCGTTCGCGCTCGGTGATGTCGGTCAGGACCGTCACCAGCTGCGGGTCGCCGCCTTCGCCGGTCAGGCGGCTGGTCAGCTCGATGACGGTGCGCGCCTCGCCGCCGCCGTCGCGCATGGCGCCGATCGCTTCCACGCTGCGGCCCCCTTCCAGCACGGCGGCGTAGCGCCGTTCGCGTTCCTCGCCCTGTTCGCCCAGCACGCTGCGCTCGTCCTGGTCCATCAGTTCCTCGGGTGACTTGCCGACCAGGCGGCCGAAGGCCTCGTTGGCGAGCACGATGCGGCGTGCGCGGTCCAGCACCCAGATCGGCGCGCCGACCGCGTTGATCAGGGACGCCAGGTAATCGAAGCGCCGCGCCAGCCGCGATTCGCTGGCCGAGAGCAGCTCGATCAGGCGGAACTGGCGGCGCGAGTCGCGTCCCACGCGCCAGGCCAGCAGCGACAGCACCGCCGACAGCAGCAGGTAGAAGGCCAGCGCCGTCCACAGCGTGTCGTACCAGGCGTCCAGCGCGGCGTCCCGGTTCAGGCCCGTGATGATCACCAGCGGAAAGCCTTCCACCGTGTCGTAGCCGTACAGCCGCGCGATGCCGTCGAGCGGGCTGGCGGCTTCGATGGTGCCGCGCGGCGCGCGCGGCAGGTAGGTGCTGAACAAGGGGGTGTCGAGGAAGGAGCGGCCGATCCCTTGCGGATAGGAGGGCCCCCGGATCAGCATGGTGCCGTCGCGGTGGAACAGCGTCACCGAGCCGCCGGGGCCGAGGTCGATCAGCTGGTAGATCCTGTCGAAGTGGGCCGAGTCCACCTGCGCCACGACGCTGCCGACGCGCCGCATGGCCTTGTCCGTGACCTGGCGCGTGAAGGTGATCACGCCGCGCCCGTTGCCGCGCTCCACGGTGGCGATGGCGATCTGGGGATTCGGACCGCCCGGCGCCCCCGTCGGCGCCGGCAGGGCCAGGGCGACGGCCTCGTCGGCGCGCGCATCGGCCAGCAGCGTGCCGTTGGCGTCGAAAGCGGCGATGCGCAGCAGGTAGGCGTGGGCCGGACCCGCGCTTTCCTCGGCCAGCAGGCGCGCGAGCGCGGCGGGATCGCGGCGCATGGCGCTGGCAGCGCGTTGCAGCGCGCCATCGACGGCCTGGGCGACGCTCGTGGTCTGGGCGGCGAAAATCACCGCGATGTTGCGCAGGTTGGTCTTTTGTTCGCGAACCGTGTCGTCATAGCTGGCGTAGAGCATCGACGCTGTCACCATGCCCAGGGCGGCGATCAGGCCGGCCGCGATGATCACCAGCCGGGCAAGCGGATAGGGGCGGGTTGTCGGTGGAGCTGGATGATCCGTTTTTTGCATGCCTTGTCTGCGCAAGAGGTCGGTCGACCAGTGTCCCGATTCTACCTTGCTGCATGCGGGCACGGCCACGCGGCCGGATCATTTTTTGCACCCAAGAAAAAGGCCGGGATGAACCCGGCCATGAAGGAGGAGTGAAGCGGGAATCAGGCGGCTGCGGGGACGACAGGTTTCGCCAGGCGCGCCTTGCGCGAGCGGCTCACCAGGTACCAGACCAGGGCCAGCGGCAGCAGCAGGGGCAGCAGCAGCGGCGAGACCAGCACCGCCAGCGATACCGCGCCGAGGCCGAGGGCGCCGAGCAGGATCACGCCGACGCCGGCGAAGACCACCGCCAGCACCACGCCGACCACCAGCGTGACGAGCAGGCCCAGCAGGGCGCCGCCGCCCGCCAGCATCAGGCCCAGCAGGGAGCCGAAGGGACCGTCGAATTCCTCGCCATCGATGTTCAGGTGCATGCCGGCGTCAAGCATGTCCCAGAGCAGCAGGGCAAACAGGGCGATCAGCAGGTAGGGGGCGTACTTTTTCATGGCGGTCCTCTTCAGGTTGTTGGTCATCGCGTTATCGCTTTGCATGGTGCCAATGTAGGCGCGTGCGCCGGGACGGGCCATCGGAATGCGACAAAACGCAATTTTTGCGGGCCAAACGGCCGGCGCACGCGACAGGCGGTTTTGCCCTTGGGCAGGCCGGATTTTTCCTTGCAATGCCTTGAATGTTTCCTATACTGACAGCCTGCTCTGTGACAGGGGGATCCTATGCACGCTGTGTTTCATGGAATCCGGGACCACCTGGCTGAACCGCTTCCGGTACTGGCCAACAGCGGCCCCAAAGGCCCGCCATCGGCGCCGCCTACCATACCGCCGATCATCATCAACCCCTTCAATCGGCACACACCTTCCCCGGCCATCGATCCGCGGCCGGTGCCGCCCGGTCCGCCGGTACGCCCGCCACGCGGGCCGGACTGGCGCTGCCCGCGCGTCGCCCGCTAGCAGCGCGCCCGTGCGCAGCGGGCTTTGCCGGTTTCCTCTATGATCTCGGCTTTGGGCTGCGGCCCACCGAAGGAAACCGACAAATGAACGACGACATCCACGATCACGACGCCGAAGATGGCGGCCCCATCCAGGAGGCCCGCCTGTGGCAAGGTAACGGCTGGACGGCGCGTGTCATCAAGAACGAGGACGACGAAGGCTGGGCCGTGGCGATGTTCAAGGATGGCGAGCCGGAACCGGCCCTGGTCGGCCCCTGGACCATGGGCCGCGACAAGAAGAATCCCAAGCCGCTCGACGTCAACGCCTTCAACACCCTGGTCAAGACGGCATCGGAAGTGATCCGCCGCCACGAGCAGCACCTGCACGCGATCTTGCACAAGAGCACCGTGGTCTCGACCGGACAGGGCGAGCTCAAGGTGACCCTGGACATCGTGCCGGACGACGACGACCCCTACGGCATGTTGGCCGCCACCGACGAGATGGGCGAGCAAGTGGCGAAGGTGCGCGTGCCGGCCAGCTTCAAGCTGACGCCGGCGTCGGCCGAGGCCTGGATCGAAAGCGGCTTCCGCGCCCCGCGCGCTTGAGGCGCAGTCTGCAATAAGCCACAGCGCGGGCCGCCGGACTCCTCCGGCGCGGCCCAAACTGGTACTATTTCCCCTAAGCATCATTAATTACATGGGGAAGCAATGGAACGTCTTGACCGGCTGGAACGGGTCCAGTCGATGCTGCTCGAGATCGGGCAACTGTCGACCAGTTGCAGCGACATCGTCGAGTTCATCGCCGCGGTGCACCGCGCGCTGGGCCGCATCATGTATGCGGCTAATTTCTATGTGGCCTTGTCGGACCAGGAAGACGGGTCGGTGCGCTTCGTCTACTTCGTCGACGAGGAAGACGAGACGCCGGACGCCTTCGAGCACATCACCCTGGCCGCGCCGGACGAATCGCCCACCGCCTGGGTGCTGGTGAACCGCAAGGGCCTGACCATCACGGCCGACGACTTCGCAATGGCCGAAAGCAACGGCATCAAGTGGGGGCAGGGCAGCGCCGCCGAGCACTGGATGGGCGCGCCGTTGCTGGACCAGCACCAGCAGGCGCTGGGCGCCATGGTGATCCAGAGCTATACCAAGGGCGTCACCTACAGCGAGGAAGACCAGGCGCTGTTCACCCAGATCGCCAACCACGTCTCGAACGCGCTGCAGGGCCTGCAGAGCATGGACCGGCTGGAACGCGCGGTGCAGGAGCGCACCGCCGCACTGGCGGTCGAGGTGGCCGAACGGCGCCGCGCCGAGCAGGTGCAGCACGCGCTGTACCAGATCGCCAGCCTGTCGGCCCAGGCCCTCGACACCGAGGTCCTGAGCGCCAGCCTGCACCGCATCATCGGCGAGCTGATGGTGGCCGAGAACTTCCTGATCGGCCTGTTCCACCCGGACACCCAGGAAATCAGCATTCCCTATTTCGTTGACCAGAAGGACAGCGAGGCGCCGCTCAAGCGTTTCCCCTTCGGCAAGGCAATGTGTTCCTATGTGCTGTCGAGCAAGCAAGCCCAGCTGCACGACGCGGGCAGCTTCCGCCGCCTGGTGGCGAGCGGCTTGGTCAAGGAGCCCCTGGGCAATACCGAGATCGCGAGCTGGATGGGCGCGCCGATGCTGGTGCACGAGCAGCCCTATGGGGTGCTGGTGGTGCAGAGCTATGACCCGGCCATCGTCTACACCAAGGCCGACCTCGACCTGCTGGCCTTCATGGCCAGCCACGTGGCGGTGGCGATCGCGCGCATGCAGGCGGACCGCGCCATGCGCAAGGCCAAGGAACGCCTGGAGGAGCAGAACACGGCCCTGGTCGAAGCCCAGACCGAGCTGGTGCGCCAGGAAAAACTGGCCTCGCTGGGGCGCCTGGTAGCCGGCGTGGCGCACGAGATCAACACCCCGCTGGGGATCTGCGTGACCGCCACCAGCCACCTGGTGCAGGAACTCAAGCTCACGCGCGAGGAACTGGCGGCGGGCGAGATGACCGAGGACAGCCTGAACGCCTTCCTCGACATCGTCGACCAGTCGCTGCGCATCATGACCACCAACACCCAGCGTGCGGCAGCCCTGGTGCGCAGCTTCAAGCAGGTGGCGGTGGACCAGTCCTCGGACGACATCCGCAGCTTCAACCTGCACAATTACCTGAACGAGGTGCTGCTGTCGCTGCAGCCCAAGCTCAAGGGCCGGCCGGTGAAGGTGGAGCTGGACTGCCCCAGGGACCTGGTGCTGGACAGCTTCCCGGGCGCGGTGTCGCAGATCGTCACCAACATGGTGGTCAATTCGCTGGTGCACGGCTTCGAGCGCGAGCAGGCGGGCACGATCGCGATCCGCGCCGTGGTGGAAGACGACATGGTGAGCTTCGACTACGCGGACGACGGGGGGGGGATGGATGCCGAGACCCTGGACAAGCTGTTCGATCCCTTCTTCACCACCAAGCGCGGCGCCGGCGGCAGCGGGCTGGGGGCGCATATCCTGTACAACCTGGTGACGGGGGCGCTGGGCGGGACGGTGCGGGTGGAGAGCGCGCCGGGGGAGGGGCTGCGGTATCACCTGAAGTTCCCGCGGTCGCAGCGCAAGGAGAAGGTGGCGGCCTAACCGTCAGCCCGCACCCTCAAAACGTCATCCCGGCCTTCGCCGGGATGACGGTACTAAAGCTTGTGGTGAAAGGCGAAGCAGCGGCGACGCTGACGGACTCAGTCCGCGTCCGGCCAGTTCTTGTTGATCTCGATCGCCTTGTCCATGTTCTTGATGAGCAGGTCGACGTAATACGGATCGAGGTGATGCCCCGCCACCTCGCGCAGGTGCTCGGTGACCTTTTCGGCCGGCCAGGCGTCCTTGTAGCAGCGCTTGTGGCTCAGGGCGTCGAAGACGTCGGCCACGGCCACGATGCGCGCATACGGGTGGATGTGCTCGCCCTTCAAGCCTTGCGGATAGCCGGTGCCGTCGAACTTCTCGTGGTGCTGATGCGCGATCACCGCGGCCGCCTTCAGGATCGGACGCGAGGAGCCGTCCAGGATCTGCAGGCCCACCGTCGGGTGCTGGCGCATGATTTCCCATTCTTCGTCGTTCAGGCGGCCCGGCTTGAGCAGTACCGCGTCCGGGGTCGCGATCTTGCCCACGTCGTGCATCGGCGCGGCGTGCATCAGCACCGCGGTTTCCTCGTCCGGCATGCCGGAGGCTTGCGCCAGCAGGTGGCAGACCTGGGACATGCGGCGCACGTGGTTGCCCGCCTCGTTGGAGCGCGACTCCACCACGTCGCCGAGGCGCAGGATCAGTTCGGCCTGGGTATCGGTGATTTCCTGGTTCAGCAGGATGTTGTCGAAGGCGATCGTCACGCCCGAGCAGAAGACTTCCAGCAGCTGGGCGTCGATCTCGGAGATCTCTTCCACACCCTTGAGCACCAGCAGCGAGGCCTTGCCGCTGGCGTTGGGGAAGTAGCCGACATAGGTGTCGCCGTGCAGGCGCGAGATGCGGTTGTGGCGCGCGTCGTCGAGCTGGGCCACCAGTTCCGGGCCGATCTCCTCGCCGCCAAGGTCGCCGATCTGGGCCAGCACTTCGTACTGGCTCTCGCCCGTGATCACGCTGGCGCCCTTCAGGCGCAGCAGCATGCTCTGTTCCAGGCGCAGCAGCGCCACCACCTGCTGCAGCAGGCCGTTGGCGAAGTCCTTCAGGCTGCGCTGGCGGAACAGGTGGCTCGAGGCCGCGATCACGCGCTCCAGGCCTTCGCGATAGCTGTGCTGCACGCGGCGCGCTTCCTCGACCTTCATGATGTCGCGGTAGGCGCGCAGGGCGGCGAAGGTGGTGGTGAACAGCTTGGTGCGATCGAGCTCGGTCTTTTCCTTGTAGTCGTTGATGTCGTAGTCGACGATCACGCGCTCTTCCGGGGCCTGGCCCGGCTGGCCGGTGCGCAGCACGATGCGGGTAAACTGGTTATCCAGCTCCTGGCGCATCCAGCGCGCCACTTCCAGGCCGCTGTCCTCGCGCTCCATCACCACGTCCAGGAACACCAGGGCGATGTCCTTCTCGCGCGCCAGCACTTCCTTCGCTTCGGCGCCGCTGTAGGCGTGCACGAAGGACAGCGCACGGCCGTCCAGGCGGAAGCGCGACAGGGTCAGCTTGGTGATGTCATGGATATCGGGCTCGTCGTCGACCAGCAACACTTTCCAGGGTGCCAGCTTGGGCGCGGCGGAAGAGAGGAAGGACATAAACGTGTTCCGATATCGGGTTGTCGAGTTAAAAGCGCTTGCTAAAAGGGAAAATAGCGATAGTCAACTTGATTGTAGTATGGCTCATGATCCTTAACAACAGGCAATATTAAAACTGTTGGGGAAAGATGTCACATACAGATGCGGGACGAATAAACGGGCGTTTTATTCCGCGTCGCCGTAGCGTTTTTGGCAACGTTCACACCAGAAGCTGCGCCGGTTGGATTGGCCCAGCTTGGCTTTATGGAAGGGGATGTGGCAGCGCGGGCAGGTGCGCTGGGCATGGGCTTGCCAATGCTGCTTGAGCACGAACTGGCGCTTCCATTCCAGGAAGTCGAAGCTGTACTGGCGCGCCTCGTCGACGAGCTGGCGCAGCTTGGCCGGCGGCAGGGCGCCCATCGTGGAAAGGGGATGGAGGCGGATGCGGAACAGGACCTCGTTCTTGATGATGTTGCCCACGCCCGAGAAGATCTCCTGGTCGAGCAGGGCGTCGCAGGCCAGCAGATCGGGGCGGGCGCGCAGCTTCTTGCGCGCCTTCTTGGGATCCCACTGGGCCGACATCACGTCGGCGCTGAAATCGTAGGCGGCGAAGGTGTCGCGGTCGATCTCCTTGACCGAGCAGGCGTAGAAGTTCATCACGCCGCCATCCTGCATTTCCAGCGACAGCCGGGGCGGCTTGTCCCGCCCTTCGTCGATGCGGTAGGTGCCGAACAGGAGGAAGTGGATGCGCAGGACCATGGCCGGCGTTTCGATCAAGAGGTGCTTGCCCCAGGTGTGGATAGCCAGGATGGGCTGGCCAGCCAGGCGCGCGGTGTCGATGGCCCAGGTGTTGCCGTCGGCGCGCACGATGTCCTGCCCGACGAAGCGCGCGGTTTGCTCTTTCAGCAAGTAGAGTGATGGACCTTCCGGCACGGTTGACCTCCTTGGGTCCATTGTCGCCAAGCGCATCGAAAAGCCGTGTGCGGGGCCTAACATTTCGATACAAAACTTCGACGCTTCCAGACAGCCGCGGACGCGCAAACGGCGTATATTTGATCGTGACAGCAGTGGTATAAGCACCGGCAACAGCGAGGACAACCGAGAGAGGTAAGACCATGAAAGCCCTGATACGCAACCTGGCCCTGGGAGGGCTGCTCGCGCTGGGCGCGGGCGCCGCATCGGCGGGTGTCACCGTGAAGTACATCGAGCCTGACAAATTCTCCGACCTGCCGTTCGCGCCGTGGGAACGCGAGGACGTGCTGCGCGAGCTGACGGACTATTTCACCAAGCTGGGCAAGTCCCTGCCACAGGGGCAGGACCTGGCCCTCGAGGTGACCGACATCGACCTGGCGGGCCGCGAGTACCCGAATTCCCGCGCGGCGCGCGACCTGCGCGTGCTCAAGGGCATGGCGGACTGGCCGATCATCACCTTGCGCTACACCCTGACCGAGAACGGCCAGGTGCTCAAGAGCGGCGACGCCAAGCTTGCCGACATGAGCTACCTGCAGCGCATCAACCGGCACTGGGACAGCGAGCCGCTGCGCTACGAGAAGCGCATGATCGACGAGTGGTTCGCCAAGACCATCGTGCAGAAGCGGCCTGGCTGAAGGCTGCGCGCATGAACGAGAACGGCGCCCCGCGGGGCGCCGTTTTTTCGTCGTAGGGTTGGCGGCTCCGCCGCCGACGCGTTCAACTGTCGCATGAAAAAACGCATGGGGCTCATTGCAGCCGCTAGAACGCGTCGGCAGGAGACCTGCCGACCCTACGGGTGTTGGGAAGGCTTATTCGCCTTTCTTGACCGCCGTGCGCCTCGGCGCCATCGCATCGCGCACCGTGTAGTCGGACGGCACCGTGAACAGCGCCGCGGCCGGCTCTTCGCGTTTCAGGTCTTCCAGGCGGTACACCATCTCGCCGCTGCGCGGGTCGCTGCGCTTGTGGTAGACCAGCATCTGCAGGTCCGGCGAGGTCCAGGTCTCGCTCGAGACCGTGATCGGGTTGCGGTTGCCGATCTCGCCCGCAGGGATCTCGTAGCTGCGCTGGTGGCCCTGGGCCTTCACGCCCGAGAACTCGCGCGTGCCCAGGTCGCGGCTGCTGGCCTTGGCCGACCAGCGGGCGTCGCCGATCGCGCCCGCGATCATCGGTCCGAGCTGCACCGACATCGCGCGCGTGGCGTCCGCGGCGTCCACCGCCGGCTGGGCGATGCGGATGCGCACGTCCTTGTGCTCGCCGCTGCGCTCGACTTCCTTGACGATGAAGCGTCCGCCTTCCGGCAGCTTGCCTTCCTTGCGCAGCTGCTCGATGCGCTCGCGGGCCCGTTCGGCCGCCATCCTCGCGTGCTCGCCGGAGGCGCGCGCGCGGTCGGCGGCCACGCGCGCCTGGTCCGCGGCGGCGCGCGCCTGTTCCGCCGCCGCGCGGGCGATGTCGCCCGGGGCGCCGACCTTGGTGGCGGTCTTGTTCTTCGGACGCAGCACATAGCGCGCACCCTCGACCGGATCGACGATGGTCACGACCCGTACCTCGCCCTTGTCGTCGCGGACCTCGGTGCGGGTGCGGCCGGCGCTGTCGCGGTAGTTCATCGCGCTGCTCTTGTGGACGATCTGGTTGCCGTCGGCCAGATGCTGGATGCGCTCGGACACCGACAGCGCGCTGTAGGGAGCGTTCTTGACCACGCGCCCGCCGTGCAGCGGCAGGATGGCGCCGGACATCATCGGCAGGGTATCGAGCATGTGCATCTCTTCCATGCCGCCCAGACGGGTGACGATGCGGCGCTCGACGCCTTCGGCGCGCTCCTCGGCCTGCTCCAGCTCCTCGGCCAGGGCGGGGGCGAAGGCGCAGGCCAGCAGTGCTGCGATCAGGATCTTCTTGGTCATCATGACTTCCTCGGTAAGTAGATTGGCGTGTTCGAAACGTATGTTCATTCGCTGTCGCTCAGGCGCACCGCCAGGGGCTGGCCGTCGGCGGCCAGCAGCATTTCGGCGCGCACCGTGTCGGAAGCGTTGGCGGCGTCGACCGGCATGCCCAGCGAGGCCAGCGCGGTGCGCGGCAGCTCGGCTTCGACGACCCGGGTATCCGGCTCCTGCTCGATCCGTTCGAGCGACTCGATGGCGATGAAGGCGGCGCCCTTGTCGATGCCCACCACCGGCGTGCCGACGGTGACGGCGCGGTGCGGCGACAGCGCCAGCAGGGCCGCCACCGCGGTCAGCGAGCACAGCGCGCCGGCCGTTCCCCACTGGGGCAGGGACAGCCGCTGGTACCAGCGGCGCTTGCGGGGGAACTGGCGCGCGAAGGCCTGCATCAGTTCCTTCTCGACGCAGCGCGGGGCGTTCATGCCGGCCAGTTCGGCGCGCAGGGCGCCCACATGCTGTTCCAGCAGCGGATCCGGCGTCGGGTGCGTGGTGTCCTTGTCGTCGATCATGTTCGTATTCCTTCCTTTCAGGCCGCCGCATGGGCGGCCGGGTGCAGCGCCCGCAGGCGCTTGGCGAGCGCCGCGCGTCCGCGCGCCAGGCGCGAGCGCACCGTGCCGAGGTCGACCTGGCAGATCACGGCGATCTCCTGGTAGGACAGCTCGTGCAGTTCGTACAGGATGACCGGATCGCGGTAGTGCGGCGGCAGCAGGGCCAGCGCACGGCGTACCTGTTCGGCCGCTTCGTTCTCCAGCAGGCGGCCCAGGGGCTCCTGCGCGTCGCTCGCTTCGTCGAGTTCCAGCTCGCCATCCTCGTCCGGCTCGGCCAGCGACACCTGGCGCCGGCGCGGCTCCTCGAGCTTGAGGATCAGGTTGCGCGCCACCCCGAACAGGAAGTGCTGCAGCTGGCCGCGCAGCGGATCGAAGGCCAGGCGGCCCGTCATCAGCGCCATGAAGGCTTCCTGGACCACGTCGGCGGCGGTGTCGCCGGAGCCGCAGCGCAGCAGGGCGAAGCGGTACAGCGGACCCTGGTGCCGCCGGTACAGCGCCGCGAAGGCGGCGGCCGTTCCAGCATGCATCTGGCGCAGCAGCTCGGTGTCGGATGGGTCGGAGGTCGTGGTCATGGCGGTCATCTTTACCCTTATTCCGCCGTAGGGGCGGAAAAGTTCCAACTTCTTTTAGAAAGAAGGGAAGTCGGGAAAAAAGACGACGCCGGCAGGCGGGAGGGCCGGCCGCAGGCGCGGCCGGCGCGGGGACTGGTGGAGATCAGGCCTGGGGTGCGGACCGGCGGCGGCGCGCGGCGAACAGGCCGCCCGCACCGGCCGCGAGCAGCAGCAGGACGCCGGGCTCCGGCACCTGGGCGTCGACGCGTTCAAACGAGGAGATCGTGCTGTCGAAAACCATGAAGCCGTCGTCGGCCGCGCGGCTGAAGGAGGCGAACAGGCTCTTGAGCTCGAACAGGGCCGGATCGAGCCGCCCCGGCATCGCGCCGTCCTCGAGCGCGGTGCCGTCCACGTCGCCCAGCGACAAGTGGCCGGTAGCGCGGACGCCCCCATCCTGGCGCACCATGATGCGTTCGAAGACGTCATACGCGGGATTGTCCGGCAGTCCGTCCGCATTTCTCACGTAGCTGGTGCCGGACCAGGGCGCTTCCGGACCGGCATCGAAGCTGAAGGTGGCGCCGCCGACGGTGAAGGACATGAAGTCATACTGCGCGCCGTCGTAGATCGTGGTGCGCAGGCGGGGCTCCGGATCGGGCTGGTAAGCGGCCAGCGGCGCCGCCGTGTTGTAGCGCAGGATGCCGGTGACCACGTCGCCGACCCGGATCAGGGGACCGGCGTAGGCGCTCTCCGCCGGCGCCAGGTAGTTCCCGGTCTGGATGTCCTTTTCGACGATGGCATCGATGGTCGCGGTGTAGCGGTAGGTGAGGACCGCGCCCTGGGCGCTGGCGGCCAGCAGGCAGGCCAGGCCCGCGGTGCACAATGTACGGAGGAGTGTCATGGTCGGGAAGCTTGCCCTTGCAGAGCCGTAAAGGCACTATTGCAACACTGCAAGATTGCCCTGTCAATGCACGGCGCATGCCTCCAGGGCGTATCAGTCGACCCAGTTGACCCGTTCGAACTTGCCGCGGAATTCCTCCGGCATGGCCATGACCTGGCTGGTCTTGTAGTTGAAGAAGACGAAGCCGGACTTGGCCATGGCGATCAGGGTACGGTCGCGCGGACGGCTGACGCGGAAGATGATGTCGCCGCCGTATTTATTGAAGTCCATGACGCCGACTTCGAACAGCAGCTCGTCACGGGCATGGGCTTCGGCGCGGTAGGTAGTGGCCAGGTCGGTGACGATGATGCCGGTGCCGTCGCGCTCGGTTTCGGCGACGCCGAATTCGAACAGGAAGCGGGCCCGCGCCTCGGAGATCATCGAGATCATCGAGTCGTTGCCCAAGTGGTTGGCGGCGTTGACGTCGGTAACCCTCACGGTCAGCGGCGTCGAATAATAAAACTGGTCTTCGGGGAAGTTGAGTTGTAAGCGTGCCATTTCTTAATTCTAACTCTACGGGGCGCCATTCCGTCCAATTTTGTAGATGGTCCCGCTGGACGCCACCAGGTAGAGCTCGCCTTCGGCATCCTGGCCGAAGGATACGACCTGGCCGATGTCCGGGATGCTCCACTCACGCTGCTCGACGATGCCGCTGGCGCTGGCGAAAAAGCTCTTCAGGAAACCCTTGCAGTAGTCGGAATAGAAATAGCGCCCGGCCAGCTCGGGCAGGGCGCGGCCGCGGTACACGAAGCCGCCCGTGATCGAGCAGCCGTTGGCGTCGTTGCTGCCGTGGTCGTATTCGAAGGCGGGCAAGATAAGGCCGGCCTGGCTGCAGCTGGCGGCGTTGTAGCACAGGGTGCCTTCCATGACGTTCCAGCCATAGTTGAGCCCGCCCTGGCGGGCGTCGCTGAGGTTGACCTCCTCGCGCCGGTCCTGGCCCACGTCGGCCACGTAGAGCTGGTTGCCGTCGAAAGCGAAGCGCCAGGGGTTGCGCAGGCCGTAGGCCCAGATTTCGGGGCGCCGTCCGCTCGTGCCGGCGAACGGATTGCCTGCCGGGATGGCGTAGCTCTCGGCGGGAACGGCGCTTGAAACGTCGATGCGCAGCAGCTTGCCCAGCAGCGAGTTCAGGTTCTGGGCATTGCCTCCCGGATCGCCGGCGCCGCCGCCGTCACCCGGCCCCAGATACAGGTAGCCGTCCGGCCCGAAGGCCACCTGGCCGCCGAAATGGTTGGTGAAGTTCGGATGCGGAATACTGATGATGGGCAAGCCGGAGGTGGGGTCGGCCAGGTTGGGATTGGAAGAGGCCGTGAAGCGTTCGACCACGATATTGCGCTGCGGATCGGTGTAGTACAGGTAGAAGTAGCCGTTGCGCGCGAACTGGGGATCGAAGGCGAGCGACAGCAGGCCGCCTTCGCCGGCCGTCAGCACGCGCGCGCTGATATCGAGGAAGGGCGTGGCGAGGACCGCCCCGTTCTGGATGATGCGCACCCGTCCCGCGCGCTCGAGCACGAACAGGCGCGCGTCGCCCGGCGGCGCGGCCAGCCAGGTCGGGTTGGCGAGGTTGGCGGCGACGGTGCTCAAGGCCAGCGTGAGCGTGGCGCTGCCGTAGGCCACGGTGGCGCCGGCGGTGGCGCCGGCGCTTACCACGGCGCTCTGCGAGGCGGGCGCCGGCGTGTAGGTGGTGGCGCCGCTGGTGACCGCCGTGGCCGCCACGTTGTAGCTGCCCGGCGCCAGGCCGGTCAGGGTTTGCGTTTGGGTTAGGTCTTGCAGGAAATTGTTGGGCCCGGTGACACGCATCGAGGCGTTCACGGCGGCCGGCAGGCCGGTCGCGGTCACCGTCAGCGAACCGGTCGTGGCCGCCCGCGGGGTCACGGGACCGGTGGTGCCGGGGCTGCCGCCGCCCCCGCCGCAGCCGGCCAGCAGGGCAGCCAGCATCGCCATCAAGAGCAGTCCCCACATCCGCGCGCGTTCGAGCAGCATGTCCGCCTCCGTGACCGAAGAATTCGCTGGCACCATTGTGCAGCGAATACCGCTGCTTCGCCATTGGAGCAGCGAACCGTGCGTGTCAGTGTAGCGGCCTGCCAGCCTGCCGCCGTTTGATGCGCGTCGAGCCGGAGCCGGGCACCAAATCCCGGCCGGGCGATCAGCGGGTCAGTCGGTAGATCAGCAGCGCGGTGCGGATCGCGGCGCGCTCGATCGAGGCCAGTTCGACCCGCTCGGCCGGCGAGTGGGCGCCGCTGCCGCTCGCGCCCAGGCCGTCCAGGCTGTCGATATAGGGCGCGACAAACTGGATGTCGCCGGCGCCGCGTGCGGTGGCGGGCAGGGCCGCGATCGTTCCCAGCCCGGCATCGCTGCTGGCCTGGGAGTAGACGTCCAGCAGCTTGAGGTTGCCCGGTGTAACCGCCATCGGTGGATAGGAGTCGCGGAAAGTGATGGTGGCGCTGGCGCCCGGCAGGCTCTGGGCCACGATCGCGCGCATCCTGGCCTGGGCGCGGTCGCGCTGCGCATAGTCGAGGTAGCGCAGGTCGCTCTTCACCGTCACGGTGTTGGCGATGACGTTGGTCTTGCCTGCCGCCGTGCCGCCGCCCTTGGCTTCGTCGTAGGCCACCATGGTGCCGCCCAGGATCACGCCCGGATTGAAGCTCAGGCCCGGTTCGACCACCTCGCGCCGGAAGCTGTCCAGGATGCGCGCCGCCTCGTAGACGGCGCCGTAGCCGCCGGGACCGAACACGCCCTGCGAATGGCCCTGGCGCGCCTTGACCTCCAGGTCGAAGGAAGCGGTGGCGCGGCGTCCGACGGTGGCGGTGGCCTGGCCCCCGTCGGTGACCGTGCCTTCGAAACCGAGGGCGATGTCGCTGCGTTTGGCCAGCTCGACCATGTCGCGGCGCGAGACCGAGCGCGGCTCGCCCGCGTCTTCCTCGTCGCCGGTGAACATGACGGTGATGCGCGTATCGTCGAGCGCGCCGGCACGCTGCAGGGCGCGCAGGGCCGCGACCACGACCACGTTGCCGCCTTTCATGTCGCCTACGCCCTGGCCGCGCGCGTCGTCGGCGGCGCCGTCGCGTTCCCACAGCGGGCCGGGCGCATCGGCCTCGAACACGGTGTCGAGATGGCCGAGCAGCAGCAGGCGCTTGCCGCGCTTGCCGTCGCGCACCGCCACCAGGTGGCCGGCGCGCCGCATGGCGGGCGGCATGTCGAGCCAGGCGGTGCGAAAGCCCAGGGCCTCGAATTCCCGGGCGAACACGGCACCCACCGCGCGCACGCCGGGCAGGTTCATGGTGCCGCTGTTGATGCGCGCGCTGCGCTCGAGCAGCGCAATGGCGTCCCCGGACCAGGCGCGCACTTCGGCGACGATGCGCTGTTCGGTGGGCGTGAGCGCCGCGGCTTGTGCCGGAACCATGGAGCATGCGGCGGCCAGCGCCAGCGTAAAGACGAGCTTGCGGTGCATATCGCTTCCTGGTCAGGAATGAGAGTATGCAACTTTACTACGAACGAACGCCGCGAGTCAGGGTAGGGCGGGCGCGCGGCTGCGGGTCTTGCTGACGACGCCGGACGGGTCGAGCAGGATGACGAACTCGGCATAGCGTCCACCGCCGTCGGGCGACTGGTAGACCCAGGCCTCGTAGCCGCTGTCGAAGCGCACGCTGCGGGTCGGGCCGAAGGCGGCGATCAGCTCGGCCTTGGTGGTGCGGCCGGGCACGACGCCTTGCTGCAGGCGTTCCAGAGGGGCCTGGGTTCCGGGCGGAACCGGCTGGCTGGCGCATCCGGTCAGCAACAGGGCGCAGGCGAACAGGCGCGCCTTCATGGCGACTCCTGCGGCGGCGCCGTCATGTATTCGAATTCGACCAAGGTATCGTCGGGCCAGGACCGGTCCCACAAGGGCACGTAATACGTGCGGTCCAGCATCACCTGGCAATCGCAGTATTCGAGCTCGGCCGGCGTCTGCTCGCCGCCGGCATACAGCATGCGGAAGGGCAGGGTTTCGACGCGCTCGCCGGCGCGCAGGGTGACGCCGAAGACGGGCCGCTCGGTGAAGAACAGATAGTTGCCGTCCGGGCTGTTGCACACGCCTTCGGGCGTATCGAGGACGCCGGCGATCCAGCCGAACAGGGGAGAGCTGTTCGACACCAGTCCCGCTTCCTTGCCGACCAGGCACTCGAGACGCAGGTCGCCGAGGCGCCGCTTGCCTGCGGGCACGCCCGGCGACTGGATCAGCGCGCGCCAGGTCATGCTGGTGGTCTTGCGGTTGGCCAATACGGCAGCGTCTTCGCGCAGGGCGGCGTCGATGCGCGGCAGGACGAAGGTATTGTCCTCGCCGACCGGCACGGGCACACTGAGGCTGTCGCCGGCGATGCGCAGGGTGATGCCGCGCATGTCGACCGTACGCGAGCGCGGCAGCAACTGGAAGCGCAGGGTGGCCTGCGGCGCCAGCGCACGCTCGCGCTCGAAACGCTCCATGCCACGTATCATTTTCCGGTAGGATTTGTCGACCGGGTCGCGGGTGGACCTGACGGTGACGGTGCTGGCGTGTTGCCGGGCTTGTTCCGCGAACGCGGAAGCAGGGAAAGACAGGAGACTGGCCAGGACGGCCAGCCCCAGGAGAGCGACGCGGAGCGGGTTCCGCGCCATCGTGCTTACCAGTAGCGGACCCGGCCCGTGTCCATGTGCACGAACTGCGAGTCGGGGTAGTAGCCGACGCCGCCGCCCTTGAGCGACATCGCGGCCTTGTGCAGCATCTTCAGGTCCTTGCCGGGCAGGCGGATGTCGATGGCTTTGCCGTCCATGTGCATGCTGCGCTTGGCCACGCCATTGCTGTTGGCGTGCAGCTTGGCGTTCGACTCCGGCGAGCGGTAGCCCGAGATGATGTGCAGTTCCTTGCCGTTGCCGAGCTTGTCGTTCACCTGGTCGAGCAGCAGCAGCAGCTGCGGGTCCATCTCGGCAACCTGGTTGTTGCGGTGATCGCGCAGGACCTTGTTGATGTCCTTCAGCGCATCCGGAATGAATTGGCCTTCGGCCCAGAACACGCTGCTCAGCTTTTCGCCGGTGTGCGTGTTATACAGGCGCAGGGTTCGTTCGCCGGGAATGGCCGATGCGGTTTTGGCAAGTGCTGGGATGCTGAGGGTGGGTGCTGCGAGGAGGAGGGAACTTTTGAGGAAAGCGCGGCGTTGCATCATCGTCGGAGATCCTTACGCTGTGTTCACTGAAGCGTCAATCATACGCCGGTTGTGCGGAACGTGCAGACAAAATGAAGCAAAATGCGGCTAATTGGCGACTAAGTTAACGATTTGACCAATCCTGGGAGATAAATTCATGCCGAGTATTAAACGCCTGACAATCATTGCACTCACCGCCGGCGCCTTTGCCGGCGCCGCGGCCGCGCAAGAGGTCGCGCCGGTCGACCAGCCTCCCGCCGCCAGGGGCTGGAAGACGGAAACCGTGGCGGAGGACCTGCCCCAGCCCTGGAGCATGGCCTGGCTGCCGGACGGCCGCATCCTGGTAACGGGCAAGGAAGGCACGCTGCACCTGGTCAGCGGCAAGGCGCGCCAGGCGATCCCGATCGAAGGCCTGCCGCAGCTGTTCACGGGCGGCCAGGGTGGCCTGCTCGACATCTCGGTGCACCCGGCCGACAAGGCCAACCCGCGCATTTACCTGACAATGGCGAGCGGCAGCGACAGCGAGAACCGGACCGTGCTGGTGCAGGGCATCTTCGACGGCAAGCGCGTGCATGGCCTGCGCACCCTGTTCAGCGTGACGCCGGGCAAGAGCGGCGGCCAGCACTTCGGCTCGCGCCTGGCCTGGATGAAGGACGGCACGCTCCTGATGAGCATTGGCGACGGCGGCAATCCGCCCCAGCGCGTGGGCAGCATGCTGGCGCGCGAGCAGGCCCAGAACCTGGGCAGCCACCACGGTTCGATCCTGCGCCTGACGGCCGAGGGCAAGCCGGCGCCGGGCAATCCGCTGGCCAGCAAGCAAGGGGCGTTGCCGGAAATCTGGAGCTATGGCCACCGCAACGTCCAGGGCCTGGCGGTCGATCCGGTCTCGGGCCGGGTCTGGGCCAGCGAGCACGGCCCGCGCGGCGGCGACGAGATCAACCTGGTCGAGGGCGGCAAGAACTATGGCTGGCCGCTGCAGAGCTACGGCCTGGACTACAAGACGCGCGAGCCGGTCGGCATGAAGGTGGTGCCGGGCATGGTGCAGCCGCTGGTGGTGTGGGTGCCTTCGCCGGCGCCCTCGGGCCTGGTGGTCTACACCGGCAAGGCCTTCCCGCAATGGCAGGGCAGCCTGTTCAGCGGCAGCCTGGCCGGCCAGGACATCCGCCGCGTGGCGCTCGACGCCCAGGGCAAGGTACTGAAGCAGGAAAAGCTCGATATCGGCAAGCGCGTGCGCGACGTGCGCCAGGGGTTGGACGGCTACCTGTATGCCTTGACCGACGAGGCGAAGGGCAAGCTGTTGCGCATCGTGCCGCAATAAGCGGCGCTGATTCGTAGGGTGGACGGCTCCGCCGTCCACGCGGTATGGTTGGCGGCTCCGTTGTCGCGCATGGGTCGGCGCACGGGCGTTGACCCCGTCCACCCTACGATGCATAGCGCATGGAGTCTGTCTCGAGACGCTTTTTTCCTTCTTGCAAATCCAAAACCTGCCTAGAATGCCGAAGCCGCCGCCACCCGCCGTGCCGGCGATCCTTCCCTTGTCCTTCCCTTTGGAGGAGCATCAATGGCAGTCACCCTTCGTCGCAGTATTCCGCTGGCAGCAGCCCTGGCATTGGCCCTCGGCGGCGCCCAGGCCGCGCCGGCCAAGCCGGCAGCCGCCCCGGACATCCCGATCCCGCACATCCCCTACACCAAGTTCACGCTCAAGAACGGGCTGACGGTGCTGGTCCACGAGGATCACAAGACCCCGGTGGTCGCGGTCAACACCTGGTACCACGTGGGCTCGAAGAACGAAAAACCCGGCAAGACCGGCTTCGCCCACCTGTTCGAGCACCTGATGTTCAGCGGCAGCGACAACTTCAACAAGACCTACCTGAACGCGATGGAGCGCATCGGGGCGACCGACCTGAACGGCACCACCAACACCGACCGCACCAATTATTTCCAGAACGTGCCGACCTCGATGCTCGACTATGCACTGTTCGCCGAGAGCGACCGCATGGGTCACCTGCTGGGAACGGTCGACCAGAAGAAGCTCGACCTGCAGCGCGGCGTGGTGCAGAACGAGAAGCGCCAGCGCGAGAACCAGCCCTACGGCATCGCCTACGAACTGCTGGTGACGAATACCTATCCGGTCGGCCACCCGTATTCCTGGACCGTGATCGGCAAGATGGAAGACCTGGACGCGGCCTCGATGACGGACGTGCGCGACTGGTTCAAGTCCAACTACGGCCCCAACAACACGGTGCTGGTGCTGTCGGGCGACATCACGCCCGAGGAAGCGCGGCGCAAGGTGGAGCAGTACTACGGCGCCATCCCGCCGGGACCGCCGCTGGCCAAGCACGAGGCCTGGATCGCCAAGCGCACCGGTTCCCATCGCACCCAGGCCCAGGACCGGGTGCCGCAGACGCGCATCTACCGCACCTGGAACGTGCCGGGCGCGCATACGCCGGAGGAAGTCCAGCTCGACCTGGCGGCCCACATCCTGGGCGGCGGCAAGACCTCGCGCCTGTACAAGCGCCTGGTGTACAAGGACCAGCTGGCCACCAGTGCGTCCGCCAGCGATTCCTCGTCCGAGATCGGCGGCCAGTTCGACATGACGCTCACCGCCAGGCCGGGCGCGGACGTGAAGAAGATGGAGCAAGCAGCCGACGAGGAACTGCGCGCCATGCTGAAGAACGGTCCGACGGAGTCCGAACTGCGCCTGGCCAAGACCGCGATCCTGGCCAACTACACGCGCATGATCGAGCGCGTCGGCGGCTTCGGCGGCAAGAGCGACCTGCTGGCATCGTGCCAGACCTACACCGGCAATCCGGACTGCTACAAGGTCTACCTGCAGCGCATCAAGGACGCCACCCCGGCGTCCGTCAGGAAGGCCATGAACGAATGGCTCACCGACGGCGACTTCGTGCTGCAGATCGACCCTTACCCGACCGGCCTGGCCGCCGCCGCCTCGACCCTGGACCGCAGCAAGGAACCGCTGCCGGGCAAGCCGATGTCGCTCAAGCTGCCGCCGATGCAGAAGACCACCCTGTCGAACGGCCTGAAGGTGGTGCTGGCCGAGCGCCATGAAGCGCCGGTGGTCAACCTGCAGCTGCTGGTCGACAGCGGCTTCGCCTCGGACGCCAAAGACATGCCAGGCGTGGCCAGCCTGGCGCTGCGCATGCTCGAAGAAGGCACGCCCACCCGCCAGTCGCTGCAGATCGGCGAGGAACTCGAAGGACTGGGCGCCAGCTTCGGCACCGGCACCAACCTGGACGGCGCGTTCGTCACCATGAACACGCTCAAGGCCACCATGCCGCGCGCGCTCGACCTGTACGCCGACCTGATCCTGCATCCGGCCTTCCCGCAGAAGGAGTTTGCGCGCCTGCAGCAGGACCGCCTGGCCGCGATCGCGCGCGAGAAGGCCAGCCCGCAGGCGACCGCGATGCGCGTGCTCCCCGGCCTCCTGTACGGCAAGGACCACGTCTACGCCCACCCCTTTACCGGCAGCGGCACCGAGGACGCGGTCAAGCGCATGACCCGCGCCGACCTGGCGAAGTACCACGCCACCTGGTTCAAGCCGAACAACGCCACCCTGCTGGTGGTGGGCGACACCACCCTGGCCGAGATCAAGCCGCTGCTGGAGAAGCAGTTCGGTGGCTGGAAGGCCGGCGAGGTGCCGAAGAAGGTGATCGCGCCGGTCGCGGCGCCGGAAAAGTCCCTGGTCTACCTGGTCGACCGTCCGGGCGCGCTGCAGAGCGTGATCGTCGGCGCGCAGCTGGCCCCGCCGCGCAACAGCCCCGAGTCAGTCCCGCTGGAGATGGTCAACGACGTCTTTGGCGGCACCTTCAGCTCGCGCATCAACATGAACCTGCGCGAGGACAAGCACTGGTCCTACGGGGTGCGCAGCTCGCTGTACGCGGCGATCGGCCAGCGTCCCTTCATGAGCGTCTCGCCGGTGCAGACCGACAAGACCCCGGACGCGCTCAAGGAACTGGTGCGCGAGTACCGCGACATCGCCGGCGGCAAGCCGATCGCGCCGGCGGAGCTGAAGGATGCGCTGGACAACAACACCCTGGGCCTGCCGGGCCGCTTCGAGACCGCGGGCCAGCTGGCCGGGGCCTACTCGACCATCCTGCAGTACGGCCTGCCCGAGGACTACTACAACACCTTCACGGAGAAGGCGCTGTCGCTCACGCCGGCCCAGGCGAACGCCCTGGCGGCGCGCAGCTTCACGCCGGAACGCCTGGTGTGGGTGGTGGTCGGCGACATGAGCAAGGTCGAGTCAGGCATCCGCGCCCTGAACCTGGGCGAGGTGCGCAAGATCGACGTGGACGGCAATCCCGTAAGCGGCGCAGCAGCGAATTGAGCCGACGCCACCGTCTCGCACGGCCGTGAGCGGGACGGTGGCGCTTAACCCCGAACGCCGAATACGGGCGTCGTCCCATTGCCGGATGGCGAGGGGATCCGCTTCACTTCCACGTGCTCGCGCACGGCGTCGCGCAGCATTTTCATCAATACCTCCCGCGGGCCGGGCGCGGACGTATCCGGCTCGACCAGCTGCACGGCGCTGCCGAACTCGCGGACATTGCGTCCCAGCGGAATGTTCGCTGATTGTCCCGGCGCGAGATCGACGACGCGTGGCTGCATCGCGCCATTGACGTGGAACCCGACCAGCGCGGTCTTGTCGGTGCGGCGGTTGAGAACCTGGGCATGCACGGTCGCCGCATCGCCCGTACCGGACATGCGGTACCGGATCTCCACGCCGTCGACGGTCTGGCTCGTGCGGCGCAGGTAGCCACCGGTCCAGGTACGCAGCACTTCGGGTTCACCCAGGAAGGCGCTGCGGAACTCGGCCACCTGGGCCGCCAGGCGCCGCCTGGCGTCGGCCTCGTCGTCTCCGGTCACGGTCGCATACTTCGTGAACTGGCAGCGCTCGTACATCGCGGATTTGCCAAGATAGCTGTAGACGATGCTGTAGCGCCCTGGCGGCAGCAGATCGATGTTCAGGTCTGTCAGTTGCGTTTGCGCGCGCAGCTGTTTCGCCGCTGTCCTGGCGTCTTCCTCCGTCGCATGCTCGGTCATGCTGATGCGGCGTTCGGGACAGGCGCGCCCCTGTACCGGCTCGTGGCCCGTCGAGAACACCAGATACTGGTTGGCGCTGGCCGCGCCCATGATGGCCCAAAGCACGCAAGCCCGGGCGAGGAGAGGACGGAAGTTCGCCAAGCGGCTGGGTGCGCATCCAGCCTGGCCAGAAGCAGGGCGGTGTCGCGCAGAAGTTGTTAATTTGCACAAGCTCTGGTTTCCCGGTCGTGCCTGAGGTATCGTCATCATTCGCCTCGGGTTGTCAAAAACGCATTGCCAGTCTACCGGGGAAATGCATTTCCCGCGACGGTTTATGGCCGCCACGCCGCGATGAGCCGCTTGCATCATCTTTTCTTTTCCAAACCTATGTCCCGTATTTTTCTCTCAGCTATTTCCGCATCGATTCTTGCTACCGTCGCCGCTCCCGGTGCCGCATTCCAGCCCCCCGGCGCGGAGGCGGTCTTCGGCGTCAAGCTGTATCCTTCACCGGTCAAGGGATGCCATGCCGGCGTCTGCGCTGAGGGAGTCCTGATCAGCGAGGTGGTACCGGGCAGCGAAGCGGCGCGTCTTGGCTTGCTTGCCAACGACTTGATCACCAAGGTCTCGAGTACGCCCACGACAAAAGTCCGTATCGTCAGCGATGTACTTGGCACACCGGATATCAGGATCCCGCTCACCATTTACCGCAAAGGGATGTTTACGACGGTCTGGGTTGGCGGGGAAACCCCCAAGGCCGCTGTCGCCCGGGGGCCCCAGTCCGAGGCCGAAGCCGAGCCGGCAATGGCCGAGGCGCTGCCGGCGCCGGTCGTACCCGTCGCGCCCGGCGCCGTCCTGATGCATCCACCGGTCCAGGCCGCCCCGGCGGCGAGCGTTCCTGGCGGGGCGAGGAAACGGCCGGGCGCGCCGGATGCGTCCGCTTACCTGGGCAAGTTACGCAAATCCATGCGCCTGATGGCGAAATCCTGCGGCAAGGACGATGTCCGGATTGGCGGCACGCTGCCGGCCGATGGCCGCGTGCTGGAACGGGTGAACGTTTCCTATCGCGCGGCCTGTCCGGGCAAAGCGAGCGTCACGGGCACCATCCACGGCTATGTCGGCGACGGCCTATCGTGCGCCAACTCGGACATGCGTCCGCTCGATCTGCCCTGCCGGCCCGAAGAAGCCCGCATTACCGTCGAGGACGTGCAGGCTGGAGAATAAGGCTCCGGCCTGCGCAGCGCCGGTTCTAGTTCGTACGGGTCACGCGCTCGACAACGAAGCGCGCTTCCTCGGGCTTGCAGGGGAGGTCGATGGACCGCATGTCCGAACCCACGCAGGACAAGCCGTCGCCGATGTAATTGCGCAGCTCTCCGGTGAAGCGGACCTGGCCCGGGCAATGGCCCACGTAGTGGACATCGACGAGTTCCAGCACCTTTTTACCGCCCGGCCTGTTGCCGTTGATACGGATGTCGTCCTTGCCGCAGGACTTGGCCGCTAGGCGGATGCCGGCGCGCATGCGCTCCAGGTAGTTGGCCACTTCCTGCTCGCGCGCCCGTTGGTCCGCTTCCGCCTTCTGGCGGCGGCGCTGTTCCTCCGCTTCCGCCACCTGCCGGCGCCGCTCTTCCTCGCGTTCGCGAGCGGCGGCCTCGGTCTTGCGCTTGCTTTCCCGTGCGGCGTCGTCGCGCTGCTTCTGTGCTGCGGCCTGCTCGGCCGCCGTGTTACGCTGCTGGGCTGACGTGTTCGCCTGTGCCAGGGTCGCAGAGGGCTGTCCGGAAGGTCGTGCCTGGCGCGCGGCGCTACCGGTGGACTGGCCGGCGATTCCCTGGCTGGCAATGCGCTTGCGTGTTTCCTCCTCTAGACGGTCCAGGCGGGCCTGCCGTTGGCGTTCCTCGTTCAGCGCGGCGCTCGCGCGCGCAAGATTGGCGTTGCCTCGCTCTATGTCGGCATTGGTTTTGGCCATTTCGGATGCGAAGGTGCCGACGAATGCATTGAACACGGCGGCGGCCTGGCGCTGCTCCTCGCGCCGCTCCTCCGCCCTCCTGGCATCGCGCTCAGCGACCCGGGCGGAGGCGATCGTGCTGTAGTCCTGTGCTATCGCCTTGAGCTCCGAGGAGCGCTCAGGGCGGGGAGCGGCAGGAACATAGAGGCTTAGCTTGAATCTGGTTCCGTCGACGGTCTTGCCGTCGCTGGACGGTGTAAATTCCGCTACGCCGCTCCTCATTCTGTATACACCATCGAAGCGTAAGGAATGGCCGGCGAACGAATATTGCACCAATGGTGAATTTTGCGCGGCCGGATAGAATAGATAGACGTGGTTTTTGTCAAAACGGCCGCGGAGCGGAGACTCCGTATAGTTGTTGTCAGCGCAGGAGGTTACATCGATCCGGCGGCCTTCGAACTCGTTGCCGGCGAGTGGGCGCAGTTCCAGGTAACTCACCCGTAGAAACTTATATTCGGCATTACAGCCGAACGGCTGATTTTCGGACTCCATTTCCTCTAGCGTCTCATATGCCGTGTAGAGAGGAACGGATGCTCGGGTAGAACCGGCCTTCTGCAAGATGAGCGCCGCCGACTCTTCCGCCGTGAGATAGCGGCTTGGCGGAGGTGCGCTCGCACACGCGGAGAGAAGCACCGCAGCGAACGGGATGAAAACGTTTTTTAAACCTTTGAAACCGGTTCTGGACATAGCAGTATTTTATTGACTAAAGGAAAGCGGCTGTAATTTTGCCATACCGCTTCTCAACAGCAATATGTAAGCAAAAAATACAACAGATTTCGGCGCTGGTGCGACGATATCTTCTTCCCTCATCAAGCAGATTATTTGTCCATGGCCTGGAACAGCGCGGTGACGATGGCCGCCAGCTCGTCCTGCGGCATGTCCGCGTTATTCAGCAGCACCACGGCCCGGCCGTCCGCCGGGTCGTAGGCGATCAGGCTCTTGTAGCCGCCGAAGGCGCCCGCTTCCCAGGCCAGGGAACGGGCGCCTTTGTTCGTCGTGAGCGGCTGCACGCGTCCGCCCAGGGCGTAGTGCTCGGCCGGGTCGTGCACCGTCGACAGTTCGCGCAGGGCGCGTTCCGACAGCAGCTTGTTCTTGTACACGGCGTCCATCAGGTCGACCAGGTCGCGCGCGGTGCTGTAGACGGTGCCGTTGGCGGCCAGCATGGGGGCGGCGGGCGGCGACTTGCGCTTGCCGTCGGCGCCGTAGCCTACCGCCATGCCGACCGCGTCCTCGTAGCCGGTGGCCGCGAAGCTGGTGTCGCGCACCCCGGCGGGCGCGAACACCAGTTCCTCCACCACTTCGGTGAACGGCTTCTTCATCACCCGCTCGACCACGGCCGCGGCCAGGATGAAATTGGTGCCCGAGTACTCGAAGCGCTCGCCCGGCGCGAAGGCCGGGGCGCCGGTGCCGAAGCGCAGCGCAGCTTCCTCGGGACCGATCTCCAGGGCCTCGACCTTGCTGTCCTTGCGCATCGCCTCGGCCAGGCCGTTCGGGATGCCGCTGCGGTGCGCCAGCAGCTGGCGCAGGGTGACGGCGCCGTTCGGGGCCGGCAGTTCCGGCAGGTGGCGCGCGATCGGCGCGTCCAGGTCGAGCTTGCCCATGTCGGCCAGGCGCAGCACCGTCACGGCGGTGATCCACTTGGTGGAGGAGCCGATCATGAAGCGCGTGTCCTTGGTGTTCGGCTGCGACTCCTCGCGCAGCGCCTGGCCGCGCGCGCTGACCACCAGCGGCGAGGCCGCGTCCTTGCGCACGGCGGCCACGCCGCTGTAGTGGGCGGGCAGCTGCCTGTCGATCAGGGGCTGGGTGGTGGCGGTCGCGAACAGGGTGCAGCCGGACAGCAGTGCAAGGGTGGCGGCGAGCAGCAGGGAGGCAAGCAGACGGGGACGCATCATGGCTCCAGGTCGGTTGGACGAAGTGGCATTGTAGGACGCCCGGCGTAAAGACGGCGCGTGCGCCGGGAGGGGCCGGAATCGTGAATACTGCCGCCAGGAGGAACCTCATGGACGACACATCCCTCGACCCGGCGCGCACGGCGCTGGTCCTGATCGACCTGCAGAACAGCAACGTCAGCCGCCAGCTGGCGCCCTACAGCGCCGAGCAGACGGTCGGCAACTGCGTGCTGCTGGCCCAGGAAATGCGCGGGCGCGGCGCGCTGGTGATCTACGTGCACGTGCTGGTCAACGAACTGCCGGCGCCGCTGGCCGACTCCCCGATGCGTCCGCCGGGCGCGCCGGCGGCCCCGCCCGACGCCTCGCGCCTGGCCCCGACGGCCGGGGTCGACGCCCAGGACACCGTGATCACGAAGCGCCAGTGGGGCGCTTTCTACGGCACCGAGCTCGACCAGTTGCTGCGGCGGCGCGGCATCAAGACCCTGGTGCTGGGCGGCATCGCCACCAATTTTGGCGTGGAATCGACGGCGCGCGCCGCCTTCGACCGCGGCTACGCGCTTGTGTTCGCCGAGGATGCGATGAGCAGCTTCGATGCCGACGCCCATGGCTTCGCCTGCCGCACGATCTTCCCGCGCATGGGAAGGGTGCGCTCGACGCGTACCCTGATCGACATGCTGCAGGCGGGAACGGGAGACGCGTAGGGTGGACGGCTTTGCCGTCCACGCGGCGATAGTTACCGGCTCCGTTTTCGCGCAAGATCCGGCGAGCAGGGGTTGAACTCCGCGCCTTGCCCTGAAGGTTTTGTTAGGCGCTCTTAAGCTCAGCCGGCGCGTTGGATGTCCGCCGTGATCTCGAACGAGCGCAGGCGCGCCGCGTGGTCGAAGATCTGCGAGGTGATCATCAGCTCGTCTGGCCGGGTGCGGGCGATGAAGGCCTGCAGTTGCTTCTTCACCGCGGCCGGCGAACCGATGGCCGAGCAGGACAATACGCTGTCGAGCATCATGCGTTCCGGCAGCTCCAGGCTCTCGAGATAGCCGGGCTTCGGCGGCTTGAGCCGGCCTGGACGGCCGCTGCGGAGGTTGACGAAAGCCTGCTGCATCGAGGTCGCGAGCAACTGGGCCTCCTCATTGCTGTCGGCGGCGAACACATTGAATCCCAGCATCACATACGGCTTGGCCAGCTTGGCCGAGGGACGGAAATTGGCCCGGTACAGCTCGATCGCCTGCAGCATCATTTGCGGCGCAAAATGCGAGGCAAAGGCGTAGGGCAAACCGAGCTGGGCGGCCAGCTGGGCGCCGAACAGGCTCGAGCCCAGGATCCACAGCGGCACGTCCAGGCCCTCGCCAGGCACCGCGCGCACCGGACGGCGGTTCGAACCGGCAAAATAGTCCATCAGTTCCACCACGTCCTGCGGGAATTCGTCGGCATCCGAGGCGAGGTTGCGGCGCAGGGCGCGCGCCGTGACGTAGTCCGAGCCGGGCGCGCGGCCCAGGCCCAGGTCGATACGGCCCGGGAACAGCGCCTCGAGGGTGCCGAACTGCTCGGCAATCACCAGGGGCGAATGGTTGGGCAGCATGATGCCGCCCGCACCGACCCGGATGCGCTCGGTGCCGGCCGCCACGTAGCCGATCAGCACGGAGGTGGCGGCGCTGGCGATGCCCGGCATGCCATGGTGCTCGGCCAGCCAGAAGCGCTGGTAGCCCCAGCGCTCGCCATGCTGGGCGAGGTCGAGCGAACGGTGGAAGGAAGTGGCCGCATCGCTGCCTTCGGCGATGGGCGAAAGGTCGAGGATCGAGAAAGGAATCATGGGGCGATGATACGCCGATGCCTGTTTTCGCGTGCGCAGCGGTCCGGTTTTGTGAGCAGGAATGGTCAGGGTGTAAAGATTGACCCTCGCCAGGTCCCTCCTTATGATGGACGGGTAATGATGCCGGGCAATCCCGGCTTTTCCTGGACCTGCCCGCGAGCCCGCCATGCGCCGAATCCTGCATCATTCCGTCCTTGCCGCCGCCTTGGCGATCGCTGTCGCCGGCTGCAGCCATCTCCAGGACCGGGACCCGTCCGCCATGGCTGAACGGCGTTTCGACCGCGCGCACCTGGCCGCCATCGACCGCGCCGTGAACGAGGCGGTGGCGGCGCGCAAGCTGCCGGGCGCCGTGTTCCACCTGGAGCGCGACGGCGCCGTCTACGAGCGCGCTTATGGGAAGACCAGCTACGAAGCGGACGCCGTGCCGGTCACGCCGGACACCATCTTCGACGCCGCCTCGCTGACCAAGGTCATCGCCACCGCGCCTTCGGTGTTGATGCTGGCCGAGGAAGGCCGCATCGACCTCGATGCGCCCCTGATCCACACCTTCCCCGAGTGCGCCGGCGGCGGCAAGGACACGATCACGGTGCGCCACCTGCTGACCCATACCTCGGGCCTGGCCTCGGGACTGCCGGCCAAGCCCGACTGGCGCGGCGACGATCACGCCCACGCGCTCGCCTGCGGCCAGCAGGTCACCCATGCGCCCGGCACGTTCTTCCGCTACTCGGACATCAATTACGTGCTGCTGGGCCAGCTGGTGCGGCGCGTGTCCGGCATGCCGCTGCACCAGTTCGCCCAGCGCCGCATCTACGGGCCGCTGCGCATGCGCGATACCGGCTACCTGCCGCTGCAACGGGTCGCGGCGGCGGCGATCGCGCCGACCCAGAAGGGCGCCTTGGCAGGCGAAGGCCTGCACGGCGACCTGGCGCCAGGCCAGCTGTTGCAGGGCGTGGTGCACGACCCGACCGTGCGCCGCATGGGCGGCGTGGCTGGCTCGGCCGGCGTGTTCTCGACCGCGCGCGACATCGCGCGTTTCGCCCGCATGCTTCTGAACGGCGGCGAGCTCGATGGCGTGCGGGTGCTGGCCGCGGACAGCGTGCGCCTGCTGACGACGGTCCAGACCCCGCCCGGCATCACGGCCCTGCGCGGCCTGGGTATGGACATCGATTCGCCCTACGCCAAGCGCCCGCGCGGCAGCGTGTTCCCGGTCGGCAGCTACGGCCATACCGGTTTCACCGGCTGTATCCTGTGGATCGATCCGCAGTCGCGCATTTTCTATGTCTTCCTGTCGAACCGCGTGTATCCGGACGACAAGAGCAACGTGCTGCCGCTGTACACCGAGCTCGGCACATTGGCGGCCCAGGCGGCCTCGTCAGCCCAGCCGTGATGTCGAATTGGCATTGCCATTCGGCTACCGTGCGCTCCTTTTGAGTCGGCCTTACTACACTCGGCCTCACAAGCAAGTTATCTCATTGATATTGCTGAGATTTTTTGAGCCCCGAAAATATAGGAGATCGACATGAATATGAACAAGCTTCTGAAAGGCCTGCTGGGTGCTTCCGTCGCCGCCGCCATGTTCGGCGCCACCGCCGTCCAGGCGCAAACCACCGCCACCACCGGCCAGACCACGGCGACCGGCTCCCAGAGCGGCAGCAGCATGAACGACCAGAGCAGCGGCAGCTCGTCCGCGAGCGCCACCGGCAGCTCGCAGTCGCAGGACAAGAAAGACAAGAAGGACAAGAAAGACAAGATGCACAAGAAGAGCGATTCGCAAAGCGGCACCTCGGGCACTTCGGGCGCCACCAGCGGCTCCAACACCAGCAATAGCAGCATGATGGAAAGCGGCACCACCAGCGGCGCCAGCGACATGGGCAACACCAGTGGCACCACCGGCGCCACCGGAACCAGCGGCAGCAGCACCAGCGGTTCCAGCGGCATGAGCGGCAGCAGCACCAGCGGTTCCAGCGGCATGAGCGGCACCAGCGGCAGCAGCTCGGGCGTCGAGGCGGGCCGAACCGCCACCGGCAATTCGAGCGAACCGCCGACCCGGTCGAGCAGCTCGATGAGCACCAGCGGCTCGAGCGGCGCCACCGGCACGACCAGCGGTTCCAGCGGCATGACCGGCACCACGGGTACCACCGGCACCACCGGCACCACCGGCACGACCGGTACCACCTCCACGCCACCGGCCGACCCCAACAAGCGCTGGTAATCCCCGGTCCGCTTCACGCGGCCGCCATCATGACACCGGATCCCTGGATCCGGTGTTGTCGTTTACAGGGGCGAGGCGGGCCTCGGGTTCAGCGCAGCGGCCGGCGCACGCCGCCACGTGGCGCATCGGGGCGCGGGCTGGTGTCCAGGGCCAGTTCGACCTTCTCGAGCGGGGTCGGGGCCGGGCCATGCAGCACATTGCCTTCGGTGTCGAAGCGCGAGGCATGGCAAGGACAGTCCCAGGAGCGCTCGGCCGAATTCCAGTGCACCGCGCAGCCCAGGTGGGTGCACTTGGCGGACACCGCGTGCAGGGCGCCGCCCGGATCGCGGTAGACGGCGATGCGGCGCAGGCCGTCGCGCACCACCGCGCCCTCGCCGGCCGGGATCTCCTGCACCGAGTCGACGTCGCCGCCGGTCAGCCACTCGCCGTAGCGGGCCATGACGTTGGCCTGTTCGGAAGCGAAATCGCCCAGGCCGTGCACCGGCTTGCGCGCCGGGTCGTACAGCGCAGTCCAGGGATTCGGGCGGCCCATGATCAGGTCGGTCACCAGCATGGCGCCGATGGTGCAGTGGGTCATGCCGTTGCCGGAATCGCCGGTGATCACGTAGACGTTGTCGTCGTCCATCGGGTTGCGGCCCAGGTAGGCCAGGCCGTCGGCCGGCTCCATGACCTCGCCCGACCAGCGGTACAGGGTCTCTTGCGCCATCGGGAAGCGCGCGCGCGCCCAGCGCTCGATCTCGTCGTAGCGGTGCTCGGGATGGTCGTCCTGGCCCACCTTGTGGTCGGCGCCGCCGACGACCAGCACGTCGTGCTCGCGTGCGCTGTCCGGGGTTTCCAGCCGCACGTAATAATAAGGATCGCCCGTGTCCCACAACAGGATGCGCGGCACCGTGCCGCGCGGCACGCGCAGGCCCACCACGTAGGTGCGGTAGCCGGCCTGCTTGGTGTGCATCACGACGCGGTCGTTGAAGGGGGTATGGGTGGCCACCACCACGGCCTGGGCGTGGATTTCTCCATGGTCAGTGGACACGGTCTGGCGCTGGTGGTCGCCGCGGATGCGGTGCGCATGGGTGCCGCCGTGGATGCGGCCGCCCTTGGCGACGAAGGCGCGCGCCAGGCCATCGAGGTATTTCAGCGGATGGAACTGGGCCTGGTTGGCGAAGCGCACGCAGGGGCCGGTGTCGAAGGACAGGCCCGGCACCCGCGCCAGCAGCTCGGCCTGGGCGCCGGCGCGCGCCGCGCAGGCCTGTTCCTTGCCGAGGTCGTGGGCGCCATGGCCGCCGTTGGCAGGCAAGTCGTACAGGTAGCCGTCCAGGCGCTCGAACTCGCAGCCGATGCCTTCCTGGCGCACGATGGCTTCGACCTGGTCGATGGCGCGCGCATGGCTATCGGCCACCAGGCGCGCCTGGGCGGCGCCGAACTTGTCCTCGATGAAGGCATACCATTCGTCCGGCGGGAACAGGTGGGCGGTGGTGCGGCCGGTCTCGCCCGCGCCGATGCCGAGCGCGTCGATCAGCACCACCTCGCGCCCTTCGCACGCCAGCAGGTAGGCCGTGGTCAGGCCGGCGATGCCGGCGCCGATCACGCACACCTGCGTGTCGATGTCACCCTGCAGGGGAGGAAAGACGGGCACCGATGCGCTGTCCATCCACACCGAAGTCGAACTGCCGTTGGTCGATCCAAGCATGCTGGTCTCCGTATCGTCATCGCGTGGCGCCAGTCTACTGCGATGCCGGATTCAAGGGAGCACGATGGAGGAAGGAAGAAAGCGGGACCGGGGGGGGGGGGCCGGGGGGGGCGGCCCCCCGCGGGGGGGGGGGGGGGGGGCCCCCCCCCCCCCCAACCCCCACGACTTCGGTGCGTCGATCTTGTAATCCCACGCCGCCAAGGTCTGTTTGGCCGCGGCCCCGGGCAAGCTGTACTGCTGCCTCACCCCACTCAGGTTGACCGCCACCCCCACCACATTCCCATCCTTCTCGCGCCGGAACGCGAACACCTTGTCGTTCCCCGTCTCCAGCACCTTCACGCCGCCGCCGTACTGCCCGTTCCACAGCGCCCGGTTCTCGTGCTTGAGCTTGAGAAGCCCGGCATAGAAGTCCGCGTACGGATAATTCTTCCAGTCGATCGGATCCTTCTCGAAGAACTTCAGCCGCTTGTCGAGTCCCCCTTCCTGGCCGCCATAGATTAGAGGCATGCCCGGCAAGGTCGCCGCCAGCACGGCCATGGCCTTGAAGGCCGGCCCGTAGTGCTCGGTATCGCTGCCATGCCAGGAATTCTCGTCATGGTTGCTGGTGAAGCGCATGCGATAGGCGTGCGCGGGATAGGCCACCTTCGGCTGGGCCAGGAAATCCTTGAGCGCACGGGCGTCGGCCTTGCCCTTGGCAATGTCCTTGAACAGGCCTAGCGTATCCCAGCCGTAGGTCATGTCGAATGCCAGGTGCTGGTCCGGTTGCCAGGCTTCGGCCAGCATGAATACCGGCTTGATCTTCTCCAGCTCGGCGCGCGCCTGCACCCAGAAGGCCAGCGGGACCTTGGCCGAGACGTCGGCGCGGAAGCCGTCGATGCCGGCCTCGCGCACCCAGAAGGCCATCGCGTCCGCCATGCCTTTCCATAGTCCCGGCTGCTTCCAGTCGAGGCCGGTCACGTCGGTCCAGTATTCCGGTTCGGCGCCTTCCAGGTAGGTGACCGGATAGATCTCGCCTTTTTCGTTCTTGAGGTACCAGTCGCTGTGCTCGGTGGTCCAGGGGTTGTCGAAGGCCGTGTGGTTGGCGACCCAGTCGATGATCACGCGCATGCCCAGGCCGTGGGCCTGCTTCACCAGGCGCTTGAAGTCGTCCATGCTGCCGTAGTCCGGATTGATGCCCTTGTAGTCGCGCACCGCGTAATAGCTGCCGAGCGGGCCCTTGCGGTTCTTCTCGCCGATCGGATGCACCGGCATCAGCCACAGGATGTCGACGCCCATCTTGCGCAGGCGCGGCAGGTGGGCCGCGAAAGCATTGAAGGTCCCTTCCTGCGTGTACTGGCGGATGTTGACCTCGTAGATGTTCGCATTGCGCGACCAGGCCACATGCCCGGCCGCGGCCGGGCTGCCCGTCTGCTGGGCCGAGGCACCTGCCAATGCAAGGGGCGGCGCCAGTGCAGCGGCAAGGGACAGGGCGAGGAGGGCAAGCGGGCGGGCGGCGTGGCGCATTGGAATGTCCTTGTTGTGTTGGGTTGAGCGAGCTCATTGTACGGTGACGAACGGAGTTCGGGCTTGATAGTTTGGCGCGACAACTGGCCACTCCAGAGGATTAGGCGTAATCTGTGTTTTATGTGAGGTATTAGACAGATCGGCCCGCCAAACAGTCGGAAAGTAGCGTCAGAGAGGGATGACGCCATGAAAATGTCAATCGTCGCATGTGCCGTACTCGGAGGGAGTGCGGCATGCGCCGCGGCGCAAAGCGATGCGATTCCGCCAGGAAGCGCCGGCGCCAAGGCAGTCAAGGAATATGTCTGCACGGACAAGTGCAGGGAAGGCACGCGTCTTGATGCGCGAGCGGCCCAGGACGCGCCCGCGATCTTCACGGTCGAGACCGCGGATGAGCGCAAGGAGGCGCGCAAGGACGAGGGCGGGGCGCTCAGCGTGGGCCGCCAGTACCGCATCGACTTCACGACGCTCAGCGACGTGGGCGATCCCTTCCATGGGGGGCTGTCCGGCGCTGCCGCCATTCCCGCCGGCCAGCATGCCGACGACAGCGTGAGCTACCAGGGCCGCTTCGCCGGCCTGTCGACCGGCTCGTCCTGGGGCAAGGGCGACATCGACGGTTCGCCCTCGGGCCGGGCCTGGGGCATGTCGCTGGGTTTCAGCGCCGGTCCGCTGACCATCCGCGCCGCCCACCAGAACCGCAACGTGGCCAAGGTCACGCGCTATGACCAGGTTGGCATCAGCATGGCCGCCAAGAATTCCATCGCCGCCGCCAACATGCGCTTCGGCTGGGGCACGGCCTATGCCGCCTACAGCGCCAGCCGCGGCTGGGGCAGCTCGCCCCTGTTCAACCCCGACAATCCCTACGGCGCCGGCATCGCCACCACGCCCTCGACCAACAGCCGCGACGTGCTGGCGGGCGTGGCCGTGCCGATCGGCCATGCCACCACCTTGCTGGCTTCCTATATTCGCAAGAACGACCGCGACCTGGCCAACAACGACGCGCGCCAGATCGCCGTCGGGGCCAGCTATGCGGTGTCGCGCCGCATGGATTTCTATGCCGCCTGTTCGCGCATCCAGCACCTGAACGGGCCGGCGCCGGGCTTGCGCGCGGGCAGCGGGATGGCCGTCAACGTCGGCATGCGGCGCGCGTTCTGAGGCCTTCGTTTCACTTGGGCATCAATTGCGCGGCCCTTGCCTGCGCTGCGCCGCTGTAGTGCGAATTTCAGTACGCTGTCTCCATGGTTCAACGATCATCTACTGGAGGCATCATGACTGGTACTAGCACACTTGATCCGGACAACTTCCCGGAACGCCCGGACCGCAGCCTGGGCAAGGGCCATGGCATCGACGCGCTCGGACCGAGCGACATTTCCGACACCGGCAGCGACGTGGTGGGCGGCCCCGGCTTCGCAAGCAATCTCGACCCCGAACAGATCCTCGACTTCGACGGCGGCACGACCTCCGACATGGAAGCGAGCCATGCCGGCGACACCGCCGGTCCTGACGTCGGCGACGCCAACTTCTCGGGCGACAGCGACGTGGGCGGCACCGGCGAGCGCGCCGCGGCCGGCCGCGACACGGTGGTCAAGGACGGCGCCGACATCGACACCGACCACATCGAGTCCATCCCCGACCTGCCGCTGACCGAGGAGGACACCGACTTCCTATCGAGCCAGCCGCCGCGAGAGTGACCAGGCGGCAAACAGCGCGCCACCGCCCACCAGGGCGGTGAGCAGCGGCTTCCTGGCCAGGCTGGCGGAGGTGTAGAGGCTGCGTTCATGGACGTGGCCCGGCATGCCCTGGCGCTGGCGCAGCTCGTGCGCCGGGTTCGGGGAATACAGGGAGTCGCGCCGGCCCGGCTGGGTCGGGACGCTCGACTTCTGCTGCTTGAACATGGTCGCGCGCAGGTAGCGGTCGAACAGGCGCGGCATGGCGCGCGAACCGGCCGAGATCATCGCCGAGGCGCCGCCCGCGAACACGTCGCGCTTCGGATGCTGGGCCGCATGCAGGATCGCTTCGGCCACGACTTCCGGCGCGTAGATCGGCGGCGGCAGGGCGGGCTCCTTGTCCATGTAGTTCCGCGCATGCACCGCGAACATGGTGTCGATCGCCGCCGGCTTGATCAGGGTGACCGACAGCGGCGCGTTTTCCTTTTCCAGCTCCATGCGCAGCGACTCGGTGAAGCCCTTCACCGCATGCTTGGAGGCCGAGTACATGCCTTGCATCGGGATCGCGCGGTCGGACACTTCGCTGCCCACGTTGATGATGGCGCCGCCCCCGCGCGTCTTCATGCGCTTGACCGCTTCCAGCGAGCCGTTCACGACGCCCCAGAAATTGGTCTGGAACAGGCGGTGATGGTCTTCGGGCGCGACCTCCTCGAGGCGGCCGAAGACCGAGATGCCGGCGTTGTTGACCCAGGTGTCGATGCGCCCGAAGCGGTCCATCGCGGCCTGGCCGATGCGTTCGACGTCGCCCGGGCTGCCGACGTCGGCGGCCACGGTGACGACTTCGCTGCCACGCGCGCGCAGCTCGCTCGCCAGTTCGTCGAGGGCATCGGCGGCGCGCGCCGCCAGCACCAGCCGGGCGCCCTGGCTGGCGGCCATGCGGGCCGTGGTCAGGCCGATGCCGCTGGTGGCGCCGGTGATCACCATGACCTGTTCGTTGAGCTTGCGGAGTTTGACTGACATGACGGAATCCTTTCCTTGCGTGGTGGAAGGACTGCCGCGGCGCCGAAGGCGGGGCAGGCCACGAGTTGACGAACTAATCACTTCGTGGCCGATGGGGGGATTTCAAGGTTTAATTTGATCGTGCGAGCGGGTGCACGTTTCCAGCAGATGAGTTGCAGGCGTGCCGGCACAATGGCCCGCTCCTTCAAAACGTCGTTCCGGCCTTCGCCGGAACGACGGTCTCGAGGCTGCGAGCCTGGCTTAAGGCTGTGTACGCGAGATCGCAGTACCACTTCAAAAATCAGCGCCCCGGCTGATAAATCTGGTCAAACACCCCGCCATCCGCGAAGTGCGCCTTCTGCGCCTGCGTCCAGCCACCGAGCTCGGCGATCTGGAACAGCTTGATGTTCGGGAACTGGGTAGCGTATTTCTTGGCGAAGCGGTCCACCGCCGGGCGGTAGTAGTTCTTGGCGATGATTTCCTGGCCTTCGTCGCTATACAGGTATTCCAGGTAGGCCTGGGCGACCTTGCGGGTGCCTTTCTTGTCGACGTTCTTGTCGACCACGGCCACCGGCGGTTCGGCCAGGATGCTGATCGACGGGGCGACGATCTCGAACTTGTCCGGACCCAGCTCGCGCAGGGCCAGCAGGGCTTCGTTTTCCCAGGCCAGCAGCACGTCGCCGATGCCGCGCTCGACGAAGGTGGTGGTGGCGCCGCGGGCGCCCGAGTCGAGCACCGGCACATTCTTGTAGAGCTTGGCCAGGTAGTCGCGCGCCGTCTGCGGCGAGCCGCCCGGCTGGCGCAGTGCGTAGCCGTAGGCCGCCAGGTGGTTCCAGCGCGCGCCGCCCGAGGTCTTCGGGTTCGGGGTGATCACCGATACGCCCGGCTTGACCAGGTCGCCCCAGTCGCGGATCTGTTTCGGGTTGCCCTTGCGGACCAGGAATACGATGGTCGAGGTGTAAGGCGCGCTGCGGTAGGCGAGGCGCTTTTCCCAACCGGGCGCGACCAGCCCACGTTCGCTGATAGCATCGATGTCATAGGCCAGCGCCAAGGTGACGACATCGGCCTGCAGGCCGTCGATCACGGCGCGCGCCTGCTTGCCCGAGCCGCCGTGCGACTGCTTGACCGTCACGTTGTCGCCTGTCTTCGACTTCCAATGGCGGGCGAAGGCGCTGTCGAAGTCCTGGTAGAGTTCGCGCGTCGGGTCGTACGACACGTTGAGCAGGGTAACATCGGCCGCGAAGGCTGCCGACTGGGCCAGCAGCGTCAGCACTGCCAGCGAGCGGATCATCGTTTTGCGAAACATGTTCTGTCTTTCGGTGGGTTCGGAAACGCTAGAGTAGAGTCCCGGCCTGCCTGAAGAGAACGAATAGTTTCGCCTAACAATATGCGTTTTTTAAACGCGCCGCCTGGTGGGCGCCGTCAGGCGCCACGTGCTTGCCTGCTTAGTGCGCCTTCGACAGGATCAGCAGCCAGCGGCGGAACAGCAGGATCTCGACGTGGCCGGCTTCGATGCCGGTATCGCATTCGATGATCGGGTTCACCGCGTAGAAGCGCTTGCGGAAGTCACGGGTGACGAGGATCTCGCGGCGGCCGAGGCGGACCATAAAAGGGACGGGTGCGTATTCCAGGCCGAAGGAGCTGTTCAGAGTGGTCATGGCGTTTTTCCTTTTTATTGCGTGTTGTTGATGAGTGAAGAATAGCAACAAGTACTGTATATGTCCACAGTACTGTGCGGGCATACAGTAAAAAAATATTTTTGTGGTTTTTTAGCCAATAGGCCCCATATCGCGCAGCATGCTGAACAACATCGCACCCCGCCTGCACCGTTTCGCCGCCGCGCGCTTTTCGCCAGAAGGCGAGTTCGGCCTCCATCTCACCGTCGGGGTCGCCATGCTGCTGGCCGCGATGGCCGTCTTTGCCCGCCTGGCCGGGGCGGTGGTCGCCGGCGCGCCGATTACCCAGCTCGACCTGGAGGTCGCCAACTGGCTGCACGCGCACGCGCGCCAGGGCGGCTTGCTGCGCGACGCCCTGATGCTGGTCACCCACCTGCACAGCACGCCCGGCATGCTGGCGCTCGCGGCGCTCACGGGATGCTGGCTGTACCGGCGCGGCCACCGCTACTGGATCGTGGCCCTGGTGGCGGCGGTCCCCGGCGGCATGCTGCTCAACGTGGCGCTGAAGCACACCTTCGAGCGCGCCCGGCCGCATTTCGCCGAGCCCATCCTCACCCTGAGCACCTACAGCTTCCCCAGCGGCCATGCGATGGCGGCTACCTGTTTGTATGGGCTGCTGGCCTGCTACGCGGCGCGCCATGCGCGCGGCTGGCCGGGCAGGGTGCTGCCTTTCCTGCTGGCCGCGGCGATGATCTTCACGGTGGCGTTTTCGCGCATGTACCTGGGCGCGCACTACCTGTCCGACGTGCTGGCGGCCGCGGCCGAAGGATGCGGCTGGCTGGCGATCTGCATCAGCGCCGCGGCCACCTTCAACCGGCGCGGCGCGGCGCGCAAGAAGCGCCGGGAAGGCGCCGCGCCGCCCCAGGAGATTTGAACAAGGAGATCCGATGCGCACCCTCGTCCACCTGTCCGACCTGCATTTCGGCCGTGTCGACCACGAGCTGCTGGCGCCGCTGCGCGAGCTGGTCGAGCGCATCGCCCCGGATGTGCTGGTGGTGTCCGGCGACCTGACCCAGCGCGCCCGCCCCGAGCAGTTCGAGGAGGCGCGCGCCTTCCTCGACACCTTGCCGGGACCGCAGATCATCGTGCCGGGCAACCACGACATTTCGCTGTACAACGTGTTCCGCCGCTTCGTGCTGCCGCTGGCGCGCTACAAGCGCTACATCACCGACGACCTCGACCCGGTCTTCATCGACGACGAGATCGCGGTGCTGGGCGTGAACACGGCGCGCTCCCTGACCATCAAGGACGGGCGGGTGAGCCGCCAGCAGGTCGAGGGCATCCGCAAATGCCTGTCGGGGCTGGACCCTGGCATCACGCGCATCGTCGTGACCCACCATCCTTTCGATTTGCCCGATCACTTCGAGGAGCGCGACCTGGTCGACCGCGCGCCGATGGCGATGAAAGTGTTCGCGGAGTCCGGCGTGGACATCCTGCTGGCCGGGCACATGCACGCCAGCCACGCCGGCAGCACGGCCGAGCGCTACCAGATCAGCGAATACGCGGCCCTGGTGGTCCAGGCCGGCACGGCGACCTCGACCCGCGGACGCGGCGAAGTGAACTCGTTTAACGTGATCCGGGTCGAATCGCAGAAAGTCGAGATCGACCGTTACGGCTGGGACGTCGTGCACAAGGACTTCCACGTGGTGAACACCGAGAAGTTCATGCGCAACGGGAGCGTCTGGACGCCGCACATCGACGGCATGCTGGCCGCGGGACTCTGAACGCGGCCGGACGGCGCTTAGATGGCAAACCCGTGCTGTATCATGCAGCTCCCGAAAACGGAGCCCGCATATGCTCATCATCACCATTAAACAAGGCAAGGAAAAGAGCCTGCTGTCCGGCGATCCCCTGGTCTATCTCTCCGCCATCGACAGGATCGACGGCCGGCCGCAGGAGCGCAACAAGCCCGGCGCCACCGCGCTCGTGCAGTCCTCGTCGCGCCAGTTCCTGGCGCGCGCGGCGTATAACGCCAGGTCGCAGATCGCGGCGCGCGTCTGGACCCTGCGCGAGGACGAGCCGGTCGACCACGCGATGATGAAGCGGCGCGTGCAGGCCGCGGTCGCGCGCCGTGCCCCCACGGTGCGCAATGCCGACCCGCAGGCCCTGGTCCCGGTGATCGATGGCGACAAGGACGGCCTGCCCGGCCTGCTGGTGCACAGCTACGGCGGGACCGCCGGCTACCTGGTGTGCCAGTTCAATGCCGCCGGCGTCGACCTGTGGAAGGTCAGCATCGTGCAGGCGCTGCTGGCGGCGACGGGCTGCGCCAACGTCTTCGAGCGGAGCGACGAGCTGGTGCGCAAGGGCGAAGGACTCCCCGTCATATGGCGTGCGCTGGCCGGCGAGGAACCGCCCCAGCGCCTGATGGTGCGCGATGGCCAGCGCCTGCTGCCCACCGATATCCGCACCGGTTTCGTCTATCCGCGCTGAGAGCGCGTAACAAAACCTCCATGGCTGCGTTGCGTCGTCTCGCCGCACAGTCGTACTGTCTTCGACTCCGCGCCTTGCCCTGAAGGTTCTGTTAAGCGCTCTAAAAGACTGAAGTGAGACTAGATCCAGTATTCCGTCAGCCGCGACAGCATTTCGCGGATGCGGTCGGTCCATGGCCGGCGTCGCCACTGCTCGAGCGTGATTTCCTTGGAATCGCGCAGGTCTTCGTTGAAGGCCGCTTCCATGTCGCGCCCGAAGGCCGGGTCGAGCACGACCACGTTGATTTCGTAGTTGTGGATGAAGCTGCGCCGGTCGATGTTGGCCGAGCCGATGGTCGACCACACCCCGTCGATCACGGCCGTCTTGGCGTGCAGCACCGCCACCTGCAGCTGGTAGATGTGGACGCCGCCCTTGAGCAGCTGGTCGTAGAAGGACTGGCCGGCGTACTTGATGAAGTCGTGGTCCGACACGCCGGGCAGCACCAGCTTCACGTCCACGCCGCGCCTGGCGGCGCTGGTCAGGGCGTCCACGGTCTGCTGGTCCGGCACGAAGTAGGCGGCCGTGATGTGGACCGACTTCTTCGCCTCGTTGATCGCCAGCAGCAGGGCCTTGTAGATCTCGGAATCGCGTTCCGGCGTGGTGGCCAGCACCCGCACCACCTTGGGACCGGCCGGCGCCAGGTGAGGGAAGTAGTCGACCTGGGGCAGCTCGCCCGCTTCCTGGCTGACCCAGTTGTCGATGAAGGCGTACTGCAGGGCCGCCACCGCCGGGCCCTCGATGCGGATATGCGTGTCGCGCCAGCCCACCTTGTCGGGATTGGCGTTGCTCGCCTTCATGCGCGAGCGGAACAGCGAGCTGTTGGCATAGGTCTCGCTGATGTTGATGCCGCCCGTGAAGGCCACCTTGCCGTCCACCACCATGATCTTGCGGTGGTCGCGGTTGTTCAGCTGCCATTTGCCGGGGCGCTGGGCCGGATTCACCGGATTGAAGATCAGCACGTTGAGCCCGCCCGCGCGCAGCTTGTCCCAGAATGCGCTGGGCGTGGCCAGGGTGCCGACGCCGTCGGCGATGATGTTCACCACCACGCCCTGGCGCCGCTTCTCGATCAGGAGGTCGGCGAATTCCAGTCCCACCGGGTCCTGGTCGAAGATATAGGTTTCCAGGTTGATCGAGCTGGTGGCCGCGCGCGCCGCGTCCATCATGGCGCGGATGGTGGCCGGGCCGTCGAACAGCAGGTCGACCTTGTTGCCGGCGATGAGGGGCACGCCGGTCGCCTGTTCCTCGAGCACGGCCAGCTGCTTGAGGTCGGGGGTGGCGTTGGCCCAGCGCCGCGCCAGCAGGGCCGCGGCCTTGTTCTTGTCGAGCGTGCCGCGCGGCGTGGCCACGGTCGGGGTCGACTTGCGGGGCTGCTCGGGCAGGCGCTCGGCGTCCGGCAGGCTCTTGCAGGAGGCGATGACGCCCACGAGGGCCAGGCAGGCGAACAATGCGGAAAAACGGGTGGTGTTCATTTCGGTCCCCTCAGGGTCAGCGGATCGGGTGGCGGCAGCGACTGGAACTTGGGGCCGATGAAGAATTCGACCGGTGAATAGGCGAAGCGCCGGCCCAGGGCCTGCAGCAGCAGGATGCCGCGCTTGAAGCGGATCTTGCGGGCCCTGAGCGCCACCCATAGGGCCAGGCCGAAGCTCACCAGGAGGTTGGCGCTGCCGATCAAGAGGATGCCCAGGGCCGCATTGCCCAGCTGGGCAGGCGTCAGGTCGTAGCCCAGGCCCACCAGGGCGGTGCCCACGTTGGCGGTGGAAAAGGTGATGTGGCGGATGTCGAGCGGCAGGCCGAGCAGGAAGCCGACGGTGCCGGTGGTGCCGAGCAGGATGCCGAAGAAGAAGTTACCCATCAGGCCGCCGAGGTTGTCCTCGACGTACTGGGCAAAGCGCGCCTGGCGCTCGGCGCCCAGCACCCGGCGCAGGCCGCGCAGCTGGCGTACGCGCTGGCCCATGCGGGTGTACAAGGCCTTGTTATCGTAGTAGCCCGAGATCAGGCCGGCCACGAACAGCCACACGCCGGCAATCGCCGCGTAGAACACGGCCGGACTGTGGATCGGATCGACCTCGTGCAGCATGAAGCCGGCCTTGGCCGGGTCGACCAGGTGCTGGCCGGTCAGGTAAACCCAGGCTTCGGCGATCGCCAGGGCCATCGGGAACACCACGATCACGTTGCCGATCACCGCCACCACCTGGGTGCGGAACACCTTGTTGACGAGCTCGGCCAGGCGGTCGACGTCGACCCCGCGCCCGTTCTCGGCCCGGTGCAGCGAGGCGGCGATGCGCTGAGCCGTCATGGCCGGCTGCTTGGTGGCGATGGTCAGGTGGAGGATGTGCACCAGCACGAAGCCGAGCGAATAGTTCATGCTGAACAGGAAGGCCTGGACCAGCGGCGGGCTGTGCAGGCCGCCCAGCAGGATCTTGATCATCGCCATGGTGGCGATGATGAAACCGGCGCCGGCCGCCGCGTTGAACATCTGCCGCAGTTCGCGGCGGTTCTCGGCGATGTAGTGTTCGCCGGTGCGGCTGGCGTTCTCGGTCACGTTGCGCGCCAGCAGGTCGACGTTGTCGCGCAGGAGGCCGCGGATGCGGTACTTGGTGTTGTGGGCCTCGATCAGTTCCTGGGCCAGGTCGACCGCGGCCAGGCGGCGGTCGCTCACGACCGGTTCCGCCGGACGCGCTGCACTGGTGGCGAGGGCGTCGAGGTCGATGGTGGAGGCCGAGGGCAGCTCGCCGCTGAGGTCGACCAGGTAGAGCAGCTTGTGCAGGCGGTCCAGGCTCTGCTGGAGCGCCACCAGCAGGTAGGTGAGGGCGACGCTGGTGCCGGACGACAGGGCGCCGCGGCGGATCTTGAGCACCACCTCCTCGCACTGGTCGAGCATCACCAGCAGGTGGCGCGCGTCCTCGGGCTGGCCGATGTGGCCTTCGAGGTAGCGGCCGTATTCGTCGAGGTAGCGGTTGACCTCGATGTTCTGCATCAGGAAGGGCGAGTCGAAATCCTCGATCTGGCTGTAGCTGTGCACCAGGCGCGGTTCCAGGCCCAGGGCGCAGATGCGGCAGGACAGGGTGCGGATCGCGTCGAGCAGGCCCATCAGGGTGACCTGGCGCGCGCGGTCGGGCGTTGCGTCTTGCGGCGGCGGAGCGTCGGCCACCACGTCGAACAGTTCCAGCCAGTCGGCGGTGGGCACCGCGCGGATCCATTCGTAGTCGTCCTCGCGGTACAGCACCTGGTCGAGCGCGTCCGACAGGTAGAGGTCGTCGAGCGCGGGCGGCAGGAAGCGGTAGGTCACGCGGCGCTTGAGCTCGGTGACGAAGCCGTCGTTCGACAGGATGCCGATGTCGCTGTACAGGCTGGTATGCCGTCTTTGCTCGAGCAGGGTCGTGATGTAGCGCCGCAGGGCCCAGGCCTGGGTCGGATTGCCCTTCAGCAGCTGGGTCAGGGTACGGACGTTCTGGGCGGGATCGTCCGGCGGCTGCCACAGCCAGCGCTGGCGCGGCCGCAGGCGCTCGACCAGCTGGACCAGCAGGCCGATGTCTCCGCTGTCGGGATCGATCCGTTCGAGAATGGCTAGCATGGAAGACAACATTGTTGGAAAGCCTCAGTGTACGCGAGCGCGGCGGTCGACATGGTTCGGGAACGAACAGTAAGCCAACTCGGCGGCGCCGGCCGGCGCCAAGGCCGCGAAGCCGATATACTTGGCTGATTTAGTTACCTAGCGGGAAGCACGATGTACCTCACTTACTTCAACGGCCAATGGGCCGAAGGCAATACTCCCCTGTACGGCGCGATGGACCACAGCCTGTGGCTGGGCTCCTCGGTCTTCGACGGCGCGCGCGCCATCCGCGGCAAGCTGCCGGACCTGCGCCCGCACCTGGAGCGGGTCATTGCCTCGGCGGAGAAGCTGGGCTTGCGCTGCCCGCTGGGCGTGGACGAGATGGAAGCGCTGGTGCGCGAAGGCGTGGCCAGGTTCCCGGCCGATGCCGAACTCTACATCCGCCCGCTGGTCTTCGGCTCCGAAGGCTTCCTGATTCCGGTGGCGGAGAAGAGCCAGTTCGCCTTGACCCTGTTCGACGCGCCGCTGCCGCCTTTCGCCGGTTTCTCAGCCTGCCTGTCGACCCTGCACCGCCCGCAGCCGACCATGGCGCCGACCGACGCCAAGGCCTCGGCCCTGTACGCCAACTCGACCCGCGCCATGCGCGAAGCCAAGGAACGCGGCTTCGACCAGGCGATCATGCTGGACGCGGCCGGCAACGTGGCCGAGTTCGCGTCCTCCAACCTGTTCATCGTGACCGAGGACGGCAAGGTCGTGACGCCTGCGCTGAACGGCACTTTCCTGGCGGGTATCACCCGCGCCCGCGTGATCGCCTTGCTGGCGCAGGAAGGCGTGGCGGTGGAAGAGCGCATCGTGACGCCGCAGGAACTGGAGACCGCACGCGAGATCTTCAGCACCGGCAACTACGGCAAGGTGACGCCGTGCACCCGCTACGAGGGCCGCACCCTGGAAGCGGGCCCGGTGGCGCGCCGCGCGCGCGAGCTCTACCTGGCGTTTACCGAGGCGTCCTGAGTTCCTCGCGCAGAGCCTGCAGCAGGATCACGGTCTTGGCATCGCGGATGCCGCCCGTGCCGACCTGCCGCAGGGCCTCGTCGACATCCATCTCGAGGACCTCGATGTCCTCGCCTTCGTCCTTCTCGCCGCCGCCTTCTTCCTTCCTGTCGGCCTTGCCGTATTCCCCCAGGAAGTAGTGGACCCGCTCGGTCAGCGAGCCGGGGCTGGCGTACAGGCTCATGATCTTGCGTAGCTTGCGCGCCTCGAAGCCCGTTTCCTCCATCAGCTCGGCACGGATGCGCGCCTCGGGATCGGCGTCGTCGAGCATGCCGGCCGGGACTTCGACCAGGAAGCCGCCCTCGCCCGCCATGCGCACGCCCGGACGGAACTGGCGCGTCAGCAGCACGGTGCGGCGATCCGGGTCGTAGAGCAGCACGGCCACGCCCGAGGCGTTGTGATAGACCTCGCGCGTCTCGCGCTGCCAGCTGCCGTCGCGGCGGCGCTGCTCGTAGGTGAGCTGCTTGAGGGGGAAGTGGTGGTTGGAGAGGGTGGTTTCCTGGATGATGCGGATGGGGTCGTCGGGCATGGGGAGCTCCTTGGTGCGTTCGGTTCAGGATACCGATACGCGCTGGATGCCCGCGCACCGCTACATCCTCCGTCAGCCCCCAGCCTTTGATCCGTGCGCCCCCCCCGGGGGGGGGGGGGGGGGTTTGGGGGGGGGGTTTTAAAAA